>NZ_JAJKFT010000004.1:1207448-1811172 GCF_020966755.1 Blastopirellula sediminis | reverse complement strand
ATTCAATTTTCGCTTAGCGGATCATTGTTCAATCTCGTTCGTTTTCGGTTGAAACTTGTAGCGAGGATGTTTGTGTCGGCGCATCTTCAGCAAATCAGCGGGAGGTGCGTCGACCGGTACGTACGGCTTTTCGAGTCCCAATTCGTTCATTCGCGCCTGCAATCGCAGCGCATTCTGGACTGCCGGTTGCGTAATCCTAAGTTCGGCCGCGATATGCCGCTGGAATTTGCCGGCGGCTCGCCGGGCAACGATTTCTTCGCGATGTTGCTCACGCTGAACCGGGTCGAACAAATCGACTTCCAACGTCCGCGTCAACAATTCGCTGGCCGCCGGAATCTCGTCCAAGGCCGGGAAAAGCTGCGCTAGTCGCAGCTCAAATTTGGCCCGGATGAACACGGCCCCGCCGTCGCACAAGCGAATCGGGAACGCGTCGATCCGGCGGATCAGCTGTCGCATCACCCGACTGAGGGCATACGGGTCCGATGCCATCTCCTGCAGCGAGTTCCGCGCGATCTCGCGCACCTCGGGGGCCGACGGTAGGTTGGGAGGAGTGTCAGGACGTGCCGTCAGCTCCTTTAACCGCAACTTCGCGTCGATAATTTGCACTTCGCGCTCTGAGATTTTCGCAGCAATCGACGCAGATGCATTCCCGCTCGCGATAAACTCAACGAGATTGTTCATCTCCCGCTCCAAGCTGGCTATTTCGCGTTCGAGATTTCCGGTTTCGGTCTTGCGTGCGCTCGTCAACGTCAAAAACTCAGCCTGAACCGCCTGGTAAAGCGTTTCGGGAAACTCCGGTAACGCTTCGATTTCACTATAGACGGCCGCCAGAATCTTTTTCGCGGCCAACGTCCCATCAAACGAAGCGCTCTGCCAGCAGGCGTATTCCTTCGCCCCTTTACACATCATGTGATCTTGCTGGCCATGTCCTCCCCAAACGAACGGATGGCCGCAGATCCCGCAAAACGTCTGCTGACCCGGAAACCGCGTTCGCTTCTTCGGTACGTTAGCCCGAGAATCGCGTCCATTTACCTTTTTTCGCCGAAACGGAGCATTCCTTTCGTCCAGCATCCTAATCAAACGGTCGTACCGATCGGGATCCAGATAGGCGAGATGCGGACACTTGCGCACCAGCAAATCTTCCGGCGGCGCTTTTACCGATACCCGGCGCCCGGTCTTGTTAATCCGTTTCGACATCTTCCGATTCGCCTCCCGCTCCCCTTTGAGAATCGGGTTGTGCAGGAGATTCGAAAGAGTGGAAACGGTCCACTTGTTCGAACGAACGTAACGTCCCGTCGGAACGCCGCTAAGATTCAGCCAGTCGACGACTACGGAGTACGACTCCCCCTTTTCCAGACGCTCGATAATTTCCGAAATAATCGGCCCGGCGTCCGGATCCTTCGTGACCTCAGCGTCCGTCGCACCATCCGCCGGCTTGATGTAGCCAAAGGGAACCGTTTTAATCATCCCCTGCTGGAAACGATTCCGCAGGGTACGACGTATTCTCTTCGCCGTATCGGCGTTGCTGAATTCATGGTGCATCGTCGCGAAACCCGCCTTGAAACGCCAATCATCCTGGTCCGTATCCAGATTGTCGTTTAGGGTGATGACGCGAACGTCATGATCTTCCGCCAATTCCAAGAACGTAGTCGCAGCGCTTCGCCGACAGATGCGCCCGAGGTCTTCCGCGATCACCAAATCGCACATTCTAAACGCAATTGCGTCTTCCAATTCACGCAGTTCACCACGATCCAGTCGCTCGCCGCTCCCTCGACTTTGGATGACTTGGACGACCCTAAATCGGTCAGGCAGATTCTGATCGCACCAACGACGACAGGTCGCGACCTGATCATCCAAGGAGCGAAGATCCTGGTGCTCGGTACTGATCCGAGCGACAATGAGGACGCGAATTCCATTAACGCTGCCCGAAAAACCCTGTTGATGATTCGTCATCACGAAACTCCCAAAGAGGAGTCCGTCTAGAACGTAGTCGCGTTGGCCCAATGGGACAACAACCTTGATCAATCGCGAGAAACCATGATCACAGGCGATAACGAATGATCGCCTTAAAACAATTCCGAGATCAGGACTTACGACCGCAAGTCGTCGCTTTGCACGAACTTACGACGTCCCTTTTTCAGAATCCCGCTCTCTCCGCTTTAGTCGAAAGCCGTCAACGTAAGTCGTTGCCGGCTTTTTCTTTGCGCCGATGGCAAATGGGTCGTCCCCCTTACTGAGACAAACGCTGGGACAATAGCCCGAAGATTCCTCCCCAGTTTGACTGGGTCCACGGCGACGGCCGCAGCGTTAATCAGTCCAAGGAGAAGATTGAAGCTTGGCGTGTTGACGACAACGACCATCGACCTCCCAGGGTCCTGGGCAACCTGGCGATTTGAGAGTTCGCTCAAGTTGGCGTCCTTCCCAACGAACGCCCGCTCTTCCCAGGAATTCAGGCGGCGGGTCCAGGGCGAGTCTCGTCACTACATCGCCGCGAACTTCGTGTTGCCGATATGGCGCCCCTTGGTCCTAGTCCGCCGATCTAGTTCGGCGCTTGCATCACCGGAAACTGACGTTCGACTTCTCGACGACGCGTTTGCCGCGGAGATACGTCGAATTTTTCTCGATAGACCCGCGAGAAATGCGATTGCGATTGAAAGCCGCAGGCAAACGCAATGGCATTCACGCTCAACTCGCTATGCAAGATCATCTGATGAGCGCGATCAAGACGCAGTTCGAGATAAAACTGTCCCGGACTGACGTTCAAATGTTCCTTGAAGAGTCGCGACAATTGTCGGGAAGAGAGAGACACGGCGGCGGCCAGTTCGGCCGTGGTAAGAGGCTCTTCGATCTCGGCCTCCATCAGTTCGATCGACTTCACCAGTTTGATATGGTGAATGTCCCAGCGGTCGGTCGCCTTCAGACGCTGGGCCTCTGAGCCGGAACGGATCCGTTCGTGCATGAAATGCTCCGACGCACGAATCGCGACGTCTCGCCCATGCTCCGCTTCCACGGCATGCAACACCATGTCGATCCCGGCCGTTCCGCCGGCGCAAGTCACCCGATTTCGATCGAATTCGAACAGGTTAACCGTCAGGCGGCACATCGGAAATCGCTCGCGAAACGCGGACGCGTTTTCCCAGTGAACCGTGACCCGATAACCGTCCAGAAACCCTCCCATCGCCAACAGTTGTTGCGCCGTATCAACCGCCCCCAATAAACACCCCTGGCTGGAAAACCAGCGGAGCTTTGAGAAAAGGGTCGGCATGGCAAACCGATCAGGCGCGGTTCCACCGACGACCATGACGGTCCCCGGCGGTTCGGTCAGGTCGAAGATGCTGTTGGAGACGCAGATTTCGATCCCGTTTGAGTCTTTCGCCGATCCCCCTTCGAGCGACGTCAAATTCCACGCGTACTTCTTCGGCGCATAGCGGTTCGCTACCCGCAGCGCCTCGATGACCGAGAAAAACGCGATCGAAGTGAATTCGGGAAGCAAGAGAAAGGTGATGGGAGAAGGAAGCGTAAAGCGAAGATCCGAACCGGCCTCCGACTTTCCGAGCCCCCCTCCCCTGACGTAATGAGAATCGACCAACCGAGGCAACTCCGCGAATAGAATGAATCGATCGTCGCGGCATGATCGTGTCGGCGAGTACATTAACCTGCCACTCCCGGGAATGGCTGCTTCCACCGAACAAGTCGCGATTCAATTTGCCGTAGGCCCAAATCCATCAAAGTTCCTAACAGGCCGATCGTCAACATCCCGACGATCACGACGTCGGCATGGAACGTCTGACGAGCGTCGACGATCAGGTATCCAACCCCCGATTCGGCGGCGAGCAGCTCTGCAGCGACGACGCAAGTCCATGCAAATCCGATACCAATACGGAGTCCGGTCAAAATCGACGGTAAAGCGCCGGGAACAATGACCTGAAAGAAGAACTTCCGAAAGCGAATTTCGTGAACCCGAGCAAGTTCGATGTAGTGCTTGTCGGTCTGGCGGATACCGGCCACGACATTGACAAGAATCGGGAAAAAAGCGCCCAGAAAAATAATGAAAACCTTGGAAACTTCACCAATTCCAAACCACAAGACGGCCAACGGGAACCAGCCGATCGGCGGAATCGGCTTCAGGGTCTGCAACAGCCAATCGAAAGTTTGATCGAAAGTCGACCAAAGGCCGATCGCCGAACCAAGCAGGACGCCAACGATGGCGGCCAGCAGGAACCCCTCAAAAACCCGCAGCAAACTAACGGCAATGTGGCCGAAAATTTCTCCCGATTCAATCAAATTCACCGCACTTTCGCCGACAGCCAAAGGCGACGGCAACAGGAGCGGAGTAATTAGCCCGACGCTCGACAGTCCCTGCCAAACCAAGATAACCGCCAACGGCAGCCAGATTCTCCAAACGAGACTCGACATGATCATCACTCCTATTAAGGCGCCGTAGCGGACTGAAACTGCAAATCGACGAACTGTGCGATATCGACCGTCTTGCGATTGACCCCAAGTTCGTGCAGAAATTTCTGCGTCGCCTCGAACTCGGACATCGTCCCTTCGTCGATTTTGGGAAAAAAGATGATCTTGTTAAACGCCTCTTCAACCTGGGCCGGTTCCAAATTGACGTCTTCCGCGATGAGCTTCGCCGCTTCGTTCGGGTGCTCTTGCAGGAATTGATGTCCACGCTGAAACGCAGCCAAGATCGTCTGCACAACTTCCGGCGATTGCTCAACCAGCGTTTTGTTCACCGCAATGACTTCGTTGCCCGATTTCAAACCGGCGCCGTCCATCAAAACTCTCATTTTCCCGCTCGACAAAATCTGCGAGATATATGGTTCCCAGGTGACGCCGGCGTCAATTTGCCCCGTCTGCAGGCTCACATTAATCTCGGGACCTGACATATTGATGAACTGCACGTCGCTCAACGAGAGTCCATCTCGCTGCAAGGCCAAAGCCAACAAGTGATGGCAAAACGATCCCTTGGTGGCGGCGATCTTTTTTCCCTTTAGATCGGCCATGGACTTCGCCGGAGAATCGCTCGGCACCAAAATCGCCAGGCTTGCCGGACTGGTCGCCGCAAGAGCGACAACTTCGATATCAAGCCCGGCGGCGCGCCCGATGATCGCCGGAGTATCGGCCGTCAAAGCGACGTCAATCAATCCGGCGGCGAACGCCTCGTTTTGCAATGGTCCATCCCGCATCGTCGACCATTGAACGCTCCCCTGACCCGCCTCTTGCAGCGCCTCTTGCAGCCACCCCTTCCGCTTCGCGATCCAGAGCGGAGCGTAGGTCGGAATCGGTTGCAAACTGACGCGCACGACGCGCTCTTCAGGAGTCGTGCTGGTCGAGGAGGAACAACCAGCAGTGCTGAGGGAAAGTACAAGACCGCAACAAACGGCTAACAGCAAGTTCCGACTGACGGAATTGAAAATGTCGTACATAAGATTCGCCTGATTCTATTTTCCAACGTATTCCGAGACTTCCGCCTGATCCTTGTCGGCGGACGCTTGATCGTCCACGCTCGACGCAGAGGTACCGGCGGGGCGAAAGATCGAATTCCAAAGATCATGCCGCAGTTGGTCGAACTTCTGATCTCCTCGATCGCGCGGACGAGGCAAGTCGACCGTGAACAAGTCGCGCACCTCACCGGGCCGACTGCCGATCACGGCGATTCGATCCGCTAGAAAAATGGCTTCGTCGATATCGTGCGTCACCAGGATCATGGTGGTATTTTCGGCTCGCCAGATCCGCAAGATTTCGTGCTGCATCTGCTGCCGCGTGAGCGCGTCGAGCGCTCCCAGTGGTTCGTCCAGCAGCAACACTTCCGGACGATTGACGAGCGCTCTGGCCAAGCCGACGCGCTGCGCCATACCACCCGAAAGTTGTCGCGGATACGCTTTCTCAAACCCCACCAAGCCGACCAGGCGAATATGTTCCGCCACAATGGCGGCGCGATCCTTGACGACCGATTCACGCAGACCAAAGTCAATGTTCTGCTCAACGGTCAGCCAAGGCAGCAAGCGATGTTCCTGAAACACCATGCCGCGATCGAGTCCCGGACCGGTGATCGTGCGACCGCCGACCGTGATCTTACCGCTCGTTGGTCGCTCGAGACCGGCGATCATTTTCAGCAACGTGCTTTTGCCGCACCCGCTTCCGCCGACAAAACAAAAGAACTCGCCGGGCTCAATGCTCAAACAGATATCACGGAGGACGGTCACCTCCTTTTTGTCGACTGAAAACGACTTGTTGCAACGGTCGATAAGAACGCCGTTGGCATTGCAGGTCGCTGGTTCGACTTGAGGCTGCGAAGCCCCACTCGTGGTCGATTCGGAACGCGGACTCAGTCGTAATGCACGAGCTACCCGCGACACGATCTCTTTGGCCGATGTAGCGATCGTTTCACCTACTTGGCTAGCTATCAATTCCCGCTCGCTCTGGGGCAAGTGCGACGAGGAATTTCAGGAGAAGGGACAGTATAGGCACACGAGGCTGATGGGTGTGTTCCCAGCTTACCCAGCGGGGACGAGCTTGGCTTGCCCCACAGAGACGGATATTTGTCGTTCATGTGACTTGTCGTTGCTGAGAGGAAAAGCCGCAAAAGCCAGTGCAATCGCCATCAAGCGGACAACCGTACCCGCACCACCGGCTGGCTTTCGCTCTGATCAACCAACACGGGATAGCACAGCCCCCTCACGGGCACTGCTGTAGCGTCGAAAATGCCTAAGAACTAGGCATGACGGCGATGAATCGATGTGCGTTTCGGTCGCTACCCCCGCGAACCGTTCGTCACTATTTTGCGAGTTCCCGCCCGTCGTCACCGTTAGGCACAAAAGTGTCAATCTCGTTCAAGAGGGGACAATCGATTGAATCTATCCTGAATCGCGGTTCGCGGCGGTACCGCCACCCGCGCAATCGGGATCAAAAGCAAGTTAGAAAATGTGAGGCTGAAATATGTCGCTGGAAACAGAATTGCAGAACTACTGGATGCCGTTTACGGCGAATCGAGCGTTCAAAAAGAATCCGCGGTTAATCACGTCGGCGGAGGGAATTCACCTGTTCGATCCTTCCGGTCGTCGCATTCTCGACGGCTCGTCCGGCTTGTTTTGCGTTCCCGCAGGTCACTGCCGACCGGAGATCGCCAAAGCGGTTGGCGAACAACTCCGCAAGCTGGATTACACCTCCCCGTTTCAGTTTTCGCACCCCGGCGGATTTGAACTGGCCCGGAAGATCGCGGAACTGACGCCGCCGGGACTCGATCGGATCTTCTTTGCGAACTCTGGTTCGGAATCGGTCGAAACCGCCATGAAGATGGCGATCGCTTACCATCGCGCCAATGGACAACCGCAGCGCTATCGATTCGTTTCGCGCGAATTGGCCTACCACGGCGTCAACTTCGGTGGGATCTCGGTCGGCGGCATGATCAAGAACCGCGAAGGATACGGGCCGCTCTTGCCGGGCGTGGTTCACATGCGGCATACGCAAACGGTCAAAAACAGCTTCACCCAAGGTCAGGCCGAAACCGGCGCCGACCTGGCGGACGACTTGCAACGCGCCGTCGATTTCTATGGCGCCGATACGATCGCCGCCGTCGTGGTCGAACCGGTCGTCGGGTCGGTCGGGATTCTCGTTCCGCCGAAAGGTTATCTCCAACGACTGCGTCAAATCGCCGACAAACACGGCATCTTGCTGATCTTCGACGAAGTGATCACCGGCTTTGGACGAACCGGGGCTCCGTTCGCAGCACAGACGTTCGACGTTCAGCCCGATCTCATCACCATGGCCAAAGCGCTCACCAACGGTTCGATCCCGATGGGAGCGGTCGCCGCGTCGACCAAGATCTATGACACGATCACCAGCGCGGCGCCGGACGACGTCATTGAATTCTTTCACGGCTACACCTACTCGGCTCATCCAGTTGCGACGGCGGCGGGACTCGCCACGCTTCGCATCTACGAGGAAGACGGACTCTACCAGCGAGCCGCCGATCTGGCGGGGCCGTTCCAAGCGGCGGTCGCGCAGCTCCGCGAACTGTCGATGGTCACCGACATTCGGGGCTACGGTTTGCTCGCCGGTATCGACTTGGAGCCGACCGCCAAGTTCGGCCAGCGCGGCTACGCCATGCTGAAAGCCCTCTTTGAAGCGGGCCTGCTGGTGCGCGTCACCAACGACACCGTCATTTTGGCGCCGCCGTTCGTCGCCGAGGTTTCCGACCTCGAGCAGATGGTCGACATCATCAAGCGCACGATTTCGCAACTGTAATTGGCAATCACCGGCGACCTTCGCCTGTAAAAAATAGGAGAAACGATGAAGTTGAAACAAATTGGTTCGGACGGCGCCGCCGTGTCGGCGTTGGCGCTCGGCTGCATGGGAATGAGCGATCTTTATGGCGTGCGTGACGACAAAGAATCGATCGCCACGATTCACGCCGCACTCGACGCCGGCGTGAACTTTCTCGATACGGCCGACATGTATGGCCCCCACACCAACGAGATTTTGATCGGCGAAGCGATCCGAGATCGTCGCGACGACGCGTTCATCGCCACCAAGTTCGGCATCGTCCGCGACCCGAACGATCCGCAAAAGCGCGGCATTTGCGGCCGTCCCGAGTACGTCAAAGCGTGCTGCGACGCCTCGCTGAAACGATTGGGGATCGACGTGATCGACCTCTACTACCAACATCGCATCGATGCGACCGTTCCGGTCGAAGAGACGATCGGCGCTATGAAGGAACTGGTCGAAGCGGGGAAGGTCCGACTTCTCGGTCTTTCCGAAGCGTCCGTGGAGACGATCAAGCGAGCGCAGTCGGTTCACCCAATCGCCGCGATTCAGTCGGAATACTCGATTTGGAGCCGGGACGTCGAAGATGTCGGCGTGGTCGAATACTGTCGCGAAAGCGGCATCTTGTTCGTCGCCTATAGCCCGCTCGGCCGCGGCTTTTTGACAGGTCAGGTCACTTCGTTTGACGACTTGCCGGCCGACGACTATCGCCGCCATTCGCCTCGTTTCCAGGGCGAAAACTTCCAGAAGAATCTGGAAGTGCTGGATCGCCTGCGAGAAATCGCCCAACGGCGCGAAATGACGCCGTCGCAGTTCGCTCTGGCGTGGCTAATGACCAAAGAAAACCATGTCATTCCGACCTTCGGAACGAAGAAAGTGAAGTACCTGCAAGAGAATCTGCGGGCGCTCGACTATACGCTTACCCAGGACGAGATGGAGCAGATCGAGGCAGTCGCTCCGCAGACGGCATTCTCCGGAACGCGTTACACGCAAGAACTAATGAGGCTGGTCAACGCGTAACGGAAATCTCGACCGTTACCAGTTGGCGTGCAGGGCGCTGGTCCTAGACCAGCGCCTCTTTTTTTTCTTGCGGCGAATCAACAAGCTCAAGACGCTCGGCCAAATCGGTTCTCAGCCAGTCAACGCGCTGATCGCAAAGAACTCTCCGGCGGCCAGCAGTTCGATTATCGCCGGCATGCGGCAGCTCCTGACCATCCGCAACGTCATGACCCGGACCAACCGCGTGCGGGCGGAAGATAAGAGCCGCCTGAGGAAAAAGACCGTCGTTACGGCTATTTCAATTCCCGCACGCGAATCTGTTTGAAATAGAAGACGCTCTTGGGACCGTGGGCCTGAATCGCGATGGCGCCTCCCTGGTCGTCGATCAGACGTTTCGCGCGGATCGCTTCGCGGACGGGATTCTCCGGTTCGGTGTAGTCGACGACGTTGTGGCCCTCGACGAAGACTTCAATTCGCTTCCCTTGGACCTTAACGCGAATCTCAAACCACTTCGTCTCATCCACCGCCGGCTGGTCAATCACCACCACCGAGTAGAGACTGCCGGTCTTGTGCTTGTCTTTGGGAGAGCTGTTGAGCTGAACCTCGTAACCTTTGGCCAGGTTTCTGCCGCCGCGCAGCTCTCGATCGGTATGAAAGAAGATGCCGGAGTTGGAATTCGGTTCTGCGCGGACGATTGCCGTAAGCTCAAAGTCCTTTAGCGTGACATCCTGGCCGGTATCGCCGACGTAAAACAGATGAGCCATGCCGCCGTCGGCGTGCACTTTCAGAAGGCCGTCGACGACGCTGAACGAGTCTGGGTGGAGGTTCGCCTCCCAGCCGGTCAAGTCTTTACCGTTGAACAGGTCTCGCCAGGGAGTTGTCGAATCGTCGCCGGAGGCCGCCTGAATTGTTGACAGAACGCAGATGGCGACGACGCCGACAATCCAATTCGTTTTCATGACGCATTTCGTAGTTTACAAGTGAAAGGAGAGGGGCGCCCTACTTTTTGTCGGAAGTCAGCTCTAGGTTCACTTCGTTTTCGCCAGGGGCGACGTTGGCGGTGAGAGCTCCGATTTGGCCATAGCGGCTGGAGATGGCGACATATTCCGGAACCGGCAGCCCTGCGTCGCGGAGCGCCTGTTGATCCTCCTGACCGAGCTTTTGCGTTTCGATCGTGACGTTGTGCGTCCCCGGCATGGCGCCGGTTCGATCGCGACTAAAGAAGAGAAGGTACTTCCCCTCGACGTCGGTTTGTCCGTACGAAGGACTTCCGCCGGGCTGGGCCGGCGAAAAGGAAACGACGGCGCCTTGCAGCGGCTTACCGTCGATGGTGATGACGCCGGAGACTTCCGCCAGGTCGGGGCCGTCTTGCCCGCAGCCGATCGCCAACAAGCAAAGCAATAGGCTTAGCCAGTGGAATTTCATCATACGCTCCTGTTCGGCTCGAAGGATCGAAAGAATCGCCTGAAACTAGTACTCGCCCAGCGGCTCACCGTCGGCAATGGCGCTCAGTTTTTGATAGATGCCGACGTTCGCCCAATTTAACGTCGAGCTAAAGTCGTGGCCGGTGTGATAGATGGTGTCGGCGATAAAGTGAACGCTGCCGTCGGCGTAGGCGAAGTTGCCGCCGCCGGGATGTTGGCTATGGAAGGCGCGATGCAAATAACCGCCGACCGCGGGACCGTTCAATTTACGGCGGGTCGAACGCATGTGACTGGTCGGGCTTTGCCACGAGTTGTCGACCCTAATGCACTGCGGCCCTTGGCTGTACGAAACGTTTCCGAGGATAAATTGGCGTTCCGATCCGCCGGCCGGGGCGACGATCTCAATGTAGGTAACTTCGCCGATGGCGAAGGTGTTGCTGGTCCCATCGATCAGATCGCGGAACGAACGAGACTTGTTAATGACGAACATCCCATTGTTTCGATTCAGGTCGACGACGACGTCCGTTCCGCTCTCGGTGCAGGGACTGCCGTCAAAAGCGGACCACGAAGCCATATAGCTGCTCGTGGCGTAGGTTTCGCCGTTGACGTCGTAAGTTTCCGGCTTGATGTCGCTGGGGCAGTTGAACGCGTCGAGGGGAGTTCCGGTCGCGGCGATGTTGGCCGCCGTCGAGTAATTGCCAATCGGGTGGACCCGAAAGTCGAGCGAATTGTACATTGCGCTTTGTTCGATCATCGGCAAGATCATCGACGCCCAGCTCCAGCCCCCTTGGTTTTGTGCGCTGTAGCCGGCGACCAGGTCGGTTTCGCCGATCGGGAAGGCGCCGTGCGTATCGTGATAGTTGTGCAAGCCCAGAGCCAACTGCTTGAGATGATTGGTGCAGCTCATGCGGCGAGCCGCTTCACGAGCTTGCTGAACCGCCGGCAACAACAGGCCGATCAAGACGCCGATGATGGCGATCACAACCAGCAATTCAACCAACGTAAAACCTCGAAAATGATTCGTTCGCATCTTACATGTCCTAGTGATATGTTTGGCGATTGGACGGTTGAATAAAGTACCCCGTCGAATAGGAAGACAGTGCCATTGCGTCGCGGGAAAGTCTCTTCTTCGGCGCGAAGTCGCTTGCATCGTTTTCCCGCAACAATAGCGGTTTATCATCTTGTTCGCACTTACGCCAACAATTGTTTTTGGTGACGGCAGACCGCGCAACAAAACCGTCCCTGGGAGATAACCCGCGGAAAAATAGTTCCGACAGAGGGGTGAATGACCGGCAAAAGTCGGACCGGAGTCCGAGGCGGATCCTGACTTGCCGTCGCTAAGCCTGCCAAAGAGTAAGTCGACGGAGCGGCGCAACGCCTGCTGTCCGATTGCGCCGCCCCGTTCGACTTTAGCGATCGTCGCGTTCGCCTACTTTTTGGCGGAAGTGAGTTCGAGATTCACTTCGTTGCGGCCCGACTCGACGTCGGCGGTGAGCGTTCCCATCTGGCGATAGCGATAGGGAATTGCGACATACTCGGGAACCGGCTGACCAGCGTCGCGTAGCGCCTGCTGATCCTCGCGGCCGAGCTTTTCGGTCTCGATCGTGACATTGTGCTTGCCCGGCATGGCGCCGGTTCGATCGCGGCTGAAGAAAAGGCTGTACCGCCCCTCGACGTCGGTTAGTCCGTACGAAGGACTTCCGCCGGGCTCTGCCGGCGAGAAGGAAACGACGGCGCCATGCAGCGGCTTACCGTCGATGGTGATGACTCCCGACACTTCGGCCAGTTTGGGACCGGTCGGTCCGCAACCGATCGCCAACAAGCAAAGCGTCATGCTTAGCAAGGGGAATTTCATAACAAGCTCCTAGTTCGGCTCGAAGGTAATAAGAATCGAGTGGATTTAGTACTGACCCACCGGCTCGCCATCGGCGATCGCCGAGAGACGCTGGTAGATGCCGACCTGGCTCCAGTCGAGGGACGAGCTGTAATCGTGGCCGGTGTGATAGATGGTGTCGGCGATAAAGTGGACGCTGCCGTCAGCATAGGCGAAGTTGGCGCCGCCGGGGTGTTGGCTATGGAAGGCCCGATGCAAATAGCCGCCGACCGCCGGGCCATTCAGCTTGCGGCGGGTCGAACGCATGTGGTTGATCGGACTTTGATAGTCGTTGTTGACGTTGTAGCACTGCGGTCCTTGGTTGTTCGCGACGTTACCCAGGATGAAGTGACGCTCCGATCCGCCGGCCGGGGCGACGATTTCGATGTAGGTAACTTCGCCGATGGCGAAGGTGTTGCTAGTCCCATCGAGCAGGTCGCGGAACGAACGGGACTTGTTGACGACGAACATCCCGTTGTTTCGATTCAGATCGACGGTCACGGCGCCGCCGCTTTCAGTGCAGGGAGTCCCGTCGAAGGCCGACCAGGAAGCCATGTAGCTGCTGGTCGCGTAGGTTGCGCCGTTGACGACATAGGTTTCGGGCTTGATGTCGCTGGGGCAGTTGAACGCTTCGAGGGGAGTTCCGGTCGCGGCGATGTTGGCCGCCGTCGAGTAATTGCCAATCGGGTGGACCCGAAAGTCGAGCGAATTGTACATTGCGCTTTGTTCGATCATCGGCAAGATCATCGACGCCCAGCTCCAGCCCCCTTGGTTTTGTGCGCTGTAGCCGGCGACCAGGTCGGTTTCGCCGATCGGGAAGGCGCCGTGCGTAACGTGATAGTTGTGCAAGCCCAGAGCCAACTGCTTGAGATGATTGGTGCAGCTCATGCGGCGAGCCGCTTCGCGAGCTTGCTGCACAGCCGGCAACAACAGTCCGATCAAGACGCCGATGATGGCGATCACTACCAACAGCTCAACCAATGTGAAACCGAGAGTTCGATTCGTTCGCATGTTAATAATCCTAAGAACGTTCTTGGCATTGGGACGGGCGAATAATGAATCCCGTCGAATACAAATCATCATCGTTTTGTTGCGGGCAAGTCTAATTCTCGGTGGGCTAATATCCCAGGCGTAATGACCGCAAGCTAAATGGGTTTAACACGTTCTTCATGACTTCGCCAACATTAGTTTTTTGCGACGGCAGCCCGCGCAAAAAAAGCGTCCTCAGGGGATAACCGGCCGGAAAATAGTTCCGTCAGAGGGGGCATAAAGCGCGGGTCGACGAGGCTTTGACCTGACGAACGTCCCCTGGAATGCAAGCGAGGAAGGTGCGAATCCTCTAGCCGTATCTCCGGCGATACATCGACCATCAAAATAGCGGCGGTCGAAAACTCGGCTCCATTTTTCTCTCATCCGTGTCTGCGTCTTCAACATTGCGTAGCCCACTCGTCGCCGCAGAATTGCATCGTTGCGAAGCGTTTGCGGACGCACGCCTTGGACAATCTGTTGGCATTGCTCGAAGAGAGAATCCGGCTGCTCGTTCGATCGCAGCTTGAGCGACTGAAAACGCGTGAAGAACTCTTGCAAGTTGCCGTTTGCCGAATCGCGAAAGACTTTCGGTTGTCCATCGGCTTCGCCGGTCAATCGTTCCGTCAGGTGAAAGACGAGTCGATCCAACTCTTCGACGAACGCCTGCTCCGCCATCTAAACCGCTTCGTCGAAGCGAGCCTGATACGAGTTGCGATCATTGTCGCACGAATTTGTTCCGCACGTCTTATCGCCTGTTCCGAAGGTTCCGACAGCATTGCGGCCATAGTTTTTCTCCGTAGAAGAGTAGCAGGTATGGGTCAGCTTGAACTGACATCGCGGTTCAGCGATCGCCGCGACGTGCGGCTGGCCGGCGCCTGAGAGATGCCGAACACTTCGCTCGACGGGCAGCGGCCGCTTGCCCACCGCTGATAGTCGCTTCTTTTAGCAAGATTTCCTCTGTTCCTAATGGAAAAATCTTTTACTTTCTAATGGGCGGCAGCTTATCTTAGGGTCTTCAATAGGGGCTACTTTTGAAGACGTCGTCTCTCGCGTCTTGGGGCTCCCATCGGTCGCTAAAAAAGGTGCGGGAACTGTGCAGCGTCTCTTGAATTAGATGGTCACTGCGTTGATTGCCGGAAGTTAGAAACAATGGAGAGCGACGATCGAATCGAGGAATTGCTCGACGCCTGGCAAGATGCCCGCGATTCGGGAAACGATCTTTCTCCGGAGGAGCTTTGCCGTGATGCGCCCGAACACCTGGAAGCAGTTCGCCGGCAGATCAACGCTCTGCGGAGAATGTCTGGAATCCTAAACGGATTTAACGAACCGAGCATTGCCGATCCTCAAGCCTCCCACCTTGCGGAACACAGCACGGACAACGGCGAGACTCGAATCATTTCAGCGCAGATCCCGGCGGAAGTTTTTCTGAAGCGAGTCCTCGATTCAGGCGTACTGGCCGGTAAAGAAGCGACTCTAGAACAATATGCGGGCCTTGCCGACAATTCTGCGACGCTTTCCGAGCGACTCGTTAACACGAATCTTTTGACCCCGTTCCAAGCCAACGCGCTGCTGCAAGATGAAGGCGACTATCTGACTCTCAATCGCTACGTGATTCTCGACCTCGTTGGCAAGGGAGGCATGGGGGTCGTGTACAAGGCTCGGCATCGAAAAATGGACCGACTCGTCGCCTTGAAGATCCTGCCACGTTCCGACGTCGATTCTCCCGCAAAAGTCCAGCGTTTTCGACGAGAGGTGAAGGCAGCGGCAAAGCTCGAACACCCCAACATCGTTACCGCGTTCGATGCTCACGAGGACAAGGGAGTCTACTTCCTTGCCATGACGTTCATTGATGGACAAGACCTCGGCAAGTTGATCCGCGACAATGGGCCGCTTACGACGTCCCAAGCGATCGATTACGTCAGCCAGGCCGCCAACGGACTTGCCCACGCGCATGAAATGGGAGTGGTCCATCGCGACATCAAGCCCTCGAACCTTTTGCTGGACGAAATGGGGACGGTGAAGATCCTCGACATGGGTTTGGCGCAAATCCGAAGCCTGGATGACGACGTTCGGCGTGACGAATCGTCAGCGTTAACGCAGACCGGCATGATCATGGGAACGATCGCCTTTATCTCGCCGGAGCAAGCTCTTGACACGCGGGATGCGGATGCGCGTAGCGATATCTATTCTTTGGGTTGCACGCTCTACTATCTCCTTACCGGCAAGCCGCCGTACAACGAAGCGTCGGCGATGAAAACAATTCTCGCCCATCAGCATCATGCGATACCTTCCCTTCATTGCGAACGGGGAGACGTACCGCCTCAACTTGACGCCATCTTTCACAAAATGGTCGCCAAGCTTCCCGAAGATCGCTATCAAAGTGCCCGCGAACTCTTGGCCGATTTGGAAGGTCTCGACGCTAGTGCGGCGCGAGGGTTGGAAGCTTATGCAACATCAACTTGGAGATCCAACTCCAGAAGCGGCCAGTCTTCTTCGACGAGACCATTTCTTCGCACTTGGCAATTCATGGCGGCATTCCCAATTGCGATTGCGGCTGCAATTTGGTTTGCAACGCTTTTAATTCCGAAGAATTCGAAACCAAGTACGCTTTATTTCGAAGGTGATCCCGCCGAATGGGCCGGCGCAGAAATCTTTATTGACGGAGCACCGGTCGTCGCTGCGAAGAGTCAGGACGGACAAGAGCATATTGAAGTCGCTGGAGACGACAAGTCGCATACGCTGAGGCTCGTAAAAACGGGGTTCCAACCATTCTCCACTGATTTCACCGCAACGACCGGAATTGAGCAGGCGATTCCCGTGCGACTTGTCCCTGCTGATCCCATCGCCTCTAGCGACCTTCAAACTTCCGATAAGACGCTCCCAAACTACACTTGGCCCCAAGGTAGCCCCAAACCTGCAATCTCTCCCTTTACCGCTGATCAAGCCGCTGAATACCAACAGAATTGGGCCGACTATCTCGGCGTGGCCGTCGAAACGGAAAACTCGATTGGCATGAAATTCCGCATCATTCCCGCTGGGGAATTTCTGATGGGAAGTACTGACGAGGAACTACGCCAGATTATTAAGATGTCAGTGGAACAGAATCTTCCGAATTGGTCCACTAACGAATTAAGCAACGAAGGGCCTCAACATAAAGTCACGCTCACCAAACCGTTTGGGCTCGCTATTCACGAAGTTACGCGTGGCCAATTTCGTCAGTTCGTCGAAGCGACCGGATACAAGACCGACGCCGAACAGGACGGCAAAGGGGGGCACGGTTTAAAAGTCGACGACTGGATGGCTAAAGCCCCGGAATTCATCTGGAGTTCGGACCTAAACTTGCCGGTGGCGCCGACCGATAACCACCCCGTCGTTAATGTGTCGTGGAACGATGCGATCGCCTTCTGCGATTGGTTAAGTGCGAAAGAAGGGGTCGTCTACCGCCTCCCCACAGAGGCGGAATGGGAATTTGCCTGCCGCGCCGGCAACCCCGGTATCTATGGCTTGAAAGGTGGGGAAAACGAACTTTCGAACTATGCATGGCATTCCCAAAAGAACGCCAATCCGCCACCCGTCGGTCAAAAACTGCCGGACGCGTTCGGCATTTACGACATGCGCGGAAACATTCGAGAGTGGTGCCAAGATGGATATATCAACTTCACCGAAGCCCACGCGATTGATCCCTTAGAGACCGCAAATCAAAGCAGTCGTAGCCACCGCGGAGGCGCCTATAATTTTCCACCGGCAATGGCCCGCTCAGCGAAACGGGGGGCGAATGCGCCTGACTACCGCGTTTGGTTTCATGGCTTTCGTGTTGTAAGGGTCTATGAAAAGCCTGCTGACGACAATCAAAAACAAGCCCCGGCCCCCCCGCCTTTCGATTGGCCCCAGGGTCAACCTAAGCCTGCGATCACGCCGTTTACGGCCGAACAAGCGGCTGATTGCCAAAAGAATTGGGCTGACTATCTCGGCGTAGTCGTCGAAACGGAAAACTCGATCGGTATGAAATTCCGCGTCATTCCGAACGGACAATTCCTCATGGGAAGTACCAATGCGGAAATCTCCCATCTGCTCGATTTGGCGAAGCGACAGCGCGCTCCGAGTTGGCGTATTGACATGATTCCGAATGAAGGGCCGCAGCATTGGGTAACGCTGACCAAACCGTTCGGACTCTCCATCCATGAGGTAACTCGCGGCCAGTTTCGCAAATTTGTTGAAGCCACCGGCTACATAACCGACGCCGAAAAGGATGGTATAGGGGGCCTAGGGATCAAGAACGGCGCGTGGGCCCGCGATCCAGATTTCGTCTGGAACTCCAATTTAGGCTTGGAAATCGAGCTTTCCGATGATCATCCTGTTGTGAATGTAACATGGAATGACGCAACCGCCTTTGCCGTGTGGCTAAGCGAAAAGGAGGGAGTGACGTACCGTCTCCCTACGGAAGCGGAGTGGGAGTTCGCTTGTCGTGCAGGGCAACTAGGACTTTACGGAGCGGCCAAGGATGAGGCAGATCTCGCGAAATACGCCCACTTTTCTCAAAGCATCTTTAATCCGCCAAAAGTTGGTGAGAAACTCCCCAATGCTTTTGGGATATTTGATATGCAAGGCTGCGTTTGGGAGTTTTGCAAAGATAGTATCGTCACCTATCGTGACTTGCACGCCATTGATCCTGCTTCGTACCACAATCCAGATCAGCGCATCACTCGAGGGGGCGGCTTTAATCTCCCGCCGGTGGTTGTCCGAGCCGCAAACCGAGGGTTCGTTCCGTCAGATTCGTGCACCTGCGCTCACGGATTTCGACTCGCGAGAAGCTCCCCCTTCCCTGCTGCTGCAAAAGAAACTACCCCTTAGCGCCGATTACCTGCGTGCACGTTTCTCGCAATCGAGAAACGTCATCTGGCCAAAGTAATCGGCCCATCAGGGTCCATTCGGAACTGATCGATCACTTAATTATAAGTCGGGCGCAATCGCCATCTTTGAAACTTCAACTCGGCAATTTTCCGCCGAGCTTCTGGAGGCCCTTGGGATTACCCTATAACCCAGAAAATTAACCAGTCCCCAGCTCAATTCGCTCCGGATTTTAAACGCGGCCTTAATGTATAAATCGTCGCTTGACTTCCTATCCGTTCGGTGCGATCTTGCCTTATCGTCAGCGCTACAGCCCCGACCGCCGTCGAGAGCGAAATAGCTCTCGACAACTCCGCATGACTTGATGATCCGTTGACGCTTCCTCCCTGGAATTGAGCGCCCGATGTCCGAACGTACGGAATTGATTGAGAATCGCATCCAAAAATTGAAACGGGGCGATTCTGAAGCTCGCAATGAACTGCTGCAACTCGCTGAGGACCGGCTTGTCGCCATGACGCGAAAGATCAAACGCGACTTTCCGGACTTAGGGCGCTGGATCGATACGAACGACGTCTTTCAACAGGCGGCCATCCGCCTGCTTCGGTCGCTCGACGCGGTTGAACTCAATGACGCTCGTCACTTCTTTCGTCTGGCGGCCCAGAAGATTCGCTTTGAATTGATCGACCTGATGCGGAAGTTTTACGGTCCCGAAGGAATGGGACGTAAACATCAATCCGCAGCGAGGCGCCTGCAAGATTCCGAAGGCGCCCATGCCAATCTTGCCGACGATCAAGCGGCGATCGACGATCCACGCGATATGGACGAACTTCGCATGGATCTGTTCGAAGCTGTAGATTCGCTGCCCGCCGACGAACGAGAGGTCGTAGACCTGCTGATGTTCCACAACTTGACGCAGGAAGAGGCGGCGCAAGTCATTGGCAAATCGGTACGATCGATAAGACGATATTGGAGATCCGCTCTCTTTCTGCTGCACGAAAAGCTGGAGCCTGGCGACTAGGTCGAACGATGGTCGGTAAATCAAGCCAGCCCAATGATCAAGTCGCCAAATCCTTTGATCGGTCAGCAGTTCACACAAGCTGCCGATAGACCGGATCAGACGACGGCCTGTGCGGACATGCTGAAGACAGAGCTGCAATGGGTAAAATGACGTGAGGAATACTTGTCGCTTACGCTCACGGAGGAATCAGGAACCACAACTTCACGCCTGAAACGCCGGGTCGATTCTTACGATTCGGGATACACGGCATTTGCCTACGCTGCCAGGTCCGCGTCGATCGATCTACGAAGACGTACTCATGGCCAGGCGTCTTCGTAGTTAATCTCAATGACCGTGTCATTGCCGTCTCCGCTAGTACGATCGGCACGATGGCCGAGTTGATCGAGATCGGCGAAGAACAGGTCTCTTGAGAAGTAGCCGCCGTGAAGCAAGTCTTCGCTCTTATCGTTGAAGACGTCACGTCCCGGGATTAGCCAGTTGGCGACGATATCGTCAACAATGTCGTCATAGTTGTCGCCGGCGGCGAGCCGATCGACCCAGCGGACCTGAAACTGCGCAGCAACAGCTTGAGGATCGGTCTGAAGTTGCGTTTCGAGCGTCGACTGGCCGCCGATCAGAATGCTTCCTTTCGTCGGTTGCGGAATGAGCGAACCAAGCAGTGACGCGTCTTGCGCGTACAACTCATCACGCCCTGCACCGCCAATCAGCAAGTTGCTCCCGCCGTTCCCCACGAGGAGGTCATCTCCGTCGCCTCCAGAGAGGATGTCGTTTCCATTGCCGCCATAGATCCGATCATTTCCTCGACCGCCGAGGATTACATCGGGCCCGGCGCCACCGCGGAGCTCATCAATGCCGTCGCCACCGTCAATGTAAGTCGGCAGCGCAAGTCCCCACCAGTCCCGGACCTGCACGTAGTCATTTCCCCCGAGAGTCAGAATCACCAATTGGTTGACGGAGATGGCGTTGAAGTTGTAGGTGCGGGTCGGCCACCAGCGACTCGCGCCAATGTTAGTAAAGACGTCGATCCGATTGAAATACTTCGAGACGATGACGGCGTCACCGGTTTGAGCGCCGACGACATACAGCGTGCCGTCGTTCGTCAAAGTCACCGGCGAAGCGATGATTTGGATCGCGTAATCTTCGACTTCGCCATCCAGAGCGACGCCGGTCGGCGCCAGTCCGCCGGTACTGCTAATTCGGAAGCGGGCGAACGTGAGGCTCGTGGGGGAGAATTGAGGAACGGCGACGGAGATCAAATTCGCTCCGGCCGACACGTCAATGCTATTCGCGATCTTCTCACTTGGTTCAAAGACGCCGTTGTGGTTAAAGTCAATCCACGCGTCAAGTTTGCCGGCCGCTGACGCCGTCACGGTGAAGTTCGCCGACGTCCCGGACAACAGTACCCTGGGCATCACTACGCCGTCTTCATCGTCGCCATTGGCGTCGTTGTCGTCCCCTTTGGCGTCCGAAGAAGGTTGTCCATCGAACTCCCCATCCATGCCGGCGCCCAAATAGAGCTGGGAAAACGGCAGGTGCCGCGCACCATTGCTCGCCAACAAAGTCTTGTAATTGGCGTCGGGCGCATCACCGAATTCGAACAAGCTTTGATAAAGGCGACCATGTACTCCTTCCACGTGATCTGGGCCTTGTCCAAGCCAGAAGACGCCAAAGTCGCCGCCGGGCGCTTGCGCGACAACGGGTAGGATCTGTGGTCCCATCTGCCAAACGTTAACCGGCAATTCGCCTCCTTCGGGACTGCCGTCCCAGCTGTATTGCCGACTGTAGAGATCCCAACTGCTACCTTCGGGAGTTTCCGCCTCGCCGCCCCCTCCGCCACCGCCGCTGCCAGTGTCCGTTAATTCCGCCCGTTCGTTCGACTGCCAGGCGATCACGAATCGACCATACTGGTCGACGCCGATTCCAGCGAATCGCTGCGGTCCCATTCTCGTCTCGTTGACGACGAACTCGCGGTTGTCGATCGCCGTCTTGTCGGCGTTGAACCGTCGTGCGAAAACCCCCCACGAGTTGCCGTCCTGATTGATGCTTTGCCAGGCGACGACAAATCGACCCAGCGCATCGATTCCCACGGCCGGCGCTTCCTGTGCATCCTTCACGTAGTTGTGGACCAGCACTTCGTCCCCCATCGCCTGTCCATCCGATCCATACCACTGGGCAAAGACGCTTTTCTCAGAATCGACGTCCATCGTTTCCGGATCGGCCGCTGGGTGATCGCTCACCCAAACGATCACGAATTGCCCGCTCGCGTTCATCGAAATTGCCGGATCGTACTGGTCGAGCGCGGTTTCGTTGTTCACCTGGAAGGCGCTCCCATCAGCATCTCCGTTGGGGAGGTAGCGCTGGGCCATAATGTCCGTCGAGCCGTCGCCGCTGTCCGTTTGCCAGGCGATGACGAACCGTCCGTCTGCGCCGATCGCCACTGCAGGCGCCTTTTGATCGCCAGAGATCGCGACCGGATTGACTTGAAAGATATCGCCATTCGTCGTGCCGTTGGCGAAAAAGCGTCTGGCGAAGATGTCGTAGGTTCCATCGGCGACTTCACTCTCCCAAGCGACGACAAATTGACCGCTGGGAGCACGTGCGACCGCCGGAGAACTTTGATTACCGAGCTTGATGTTCTCGTTGATCAGGAAGCGATCGCCGATTGGCGCCCCTTGCGAGTCGAGCAACTGACCGAATATTCCCAGGCCGCTGCCGTCATCTTCCGCTTCGGCGTAGCTCTCCCAAACGACGATCGATTCGCGCTGCGCGTTCATCGCAGCGGCAGGAGCGTTCGCTTCAAGCCCCACATAACTGGTCAGCAGAAACTCTCCAGCCACCTCGGTCGCGGGGAGATCAAACAAATGACCGAAGATTGAAGGCTCGTGCGTGGCGCTATTCCCCAGCCAAGCGACAATCCCGTCGCCATTTGCGTTACTAGCCGCCGTGGGGGCGGTTTGCGGTCCTTCCACTCGGTGATTGACGATGACTTCCTCGCCGACTTCCGCGCCGGACGAATCGAACGCTTGTCGATAAATTCCCCAACTGTAGCCATCCTGATGCTGGCTTTGCCACGTCACCAGATAGTTGCCTGCAGCGTCGACGGCGACCGATGGAAGACGCTGAGGTCTCGTGGTCGTCGTGTTGACGAGTTGGTCGAATTCTAACAGGGTTCCATCGGCCGTCATGCGGCGGGCGTACACGTCGGAGCCGCTGCCGGTTTGTCCTTCCGACTGCCATACAAAGACGACGTTGCCAGCAGCGTCCATTCCCAAATCGGGAAGAATCTGGTCCTTTTCCGCGATAGAGTTAACGACGATTTCGCCTCCTACGGGCATTCCAAGACTGTCAATGCGGCGTGCGTAAACGTCGACGCTCGCTTCGACCTCCTCTTCCCCCGGAACAATTGGGGCAGGACCTTGCCAGGCGATTACGAATTGATTGTTCGCGGCGCTGGCGTCATGCGCTGCGGCGGCGACTCGGGGAGAGAATTGATCGCCGACAACGGCGACGTTCGCTTGTTGCTCGGCGCTGGGGGTCGTATCGCCGATCGAATCGAGCGTTACGTAGAAAACGCCCAGACCATCCCCATCTTGGCCGGCACTTTGCCACGCGACGAGTGCGCGTCCCTGGTCATCGATGGCGAGATCGGGATGGAACTGATCGCCGATGACCTGCGAATTCAGTTGGAACTCGGCGCCGATTTTTTGTCCCGCCCCATCCAGCCATTGGCCGAAGACGCCCAGGCCGTTGGCGTCTTTGCTTTGCCAGACGATCAACACGTTTCCGTTGCCGTCGGTAGCGATCGCTGGAGCCGATTGATCGTCGAGCGTCGTGGTATTCACCTGCTGGCGCGAGCCGACAATCGCATTGCCGCTAGCGTCGAGCCGCTCTGTGAAGATGCCAAAGCCGCTCCCATCCTCCTCGAAAGTTTCAAACGCAATGGTGAGCGAGCCATTGTCGTTTACGGCGATCGCCGGCGAGCTGAACTCAAAGCCGAGCGTGGGGCTGACCAGGAATTGATCGCCGATCGGAACTCGACTCGGCTGGCCGGGGTCATCGATCAAATTGACGTCATACAGCCGACCATGGACGCCGTCGATGTGACTGAAGCCCTGGCCGGACCAGAAGACGCCGTAGTTACCGGTTGCGGTCCGGGCGACTACCGGCAGCGTTTGAGGACCGCCGGTCCAAGTGTTGACGACGTTCTCGCCGCCGTTGGGGCTCCCATCCGCAAAGTACTCGCGGCGATAGATGTCGGTGCTGATCCCGTCGTCGGTACCTGCCGCGGTGCTCTCGTAAGCGACGACGAAGTTTCCGGCGGCGTCGACTCCCAATCCGACCAACCGCTGGAGCCCTTCCGTCTGTTCGTTGATCTGAAACTCGGCGGCCGTGAGCGGAACTTTTTGTCGGTTGAATTGACGACCGAAGACGCCCCAAGTGTCGCCGTCCTGGTTAATGCTCTGCCACGCGGCGACAAAGTTGCCGGCCGCATCCATACCGATCTGAGGCGATTCCTGAGCGTCCTTCACATAGACATGCGCGATCACTTCGGGCCCCGTCGAAACGCCGTTCGCGTCGTACCATTGCACGAACACGCTCTTTTCGGCGTCAATCGCCTCTTCCGCACCAACGACGTCCAGCGAAGGATGGCTACTGACCCAAGCGATCGCAAACTCGCCGCTCGCGTTCATCGTTATCGCAGGCGTCGTCTGATCGGTGGCTTCAAATTGGTTGACCTGAAACTCGCTGCCGACCGCGTTGCCATCCGCATCAAACCGCTGGGCGAAGATATCGGTCGTGCCGTCGACGCCTCCGTCTTCGAGACCGTCGTCTCCCTGCCAGGCGACGACAAATCGGCCATCCTCGGCCATCGCCACAGCCGGCTTCGTTTGATTGCCGGCGCTCGTCGTGTTGACCTGGATCGCATTATCGATCGGTACGCCGGTCGCCGAATAGCGCTGCGCGAAAATGCCGTTTCCGTCGCCATCTTGATTCTTGCTTTGCCAGACGATGACGAAACGTCCGTCGAGGGCTCGGGCCACTGCCGGCGCACTTTGATCGCCGGTGGTAAAGTCGGTGTTGACGAGAAATCGGTCTCCGATCGGATCGCCAAACTCATCGAGCAATTGGGCGTAGACCCCCATCGCGTCGCCATCTTCGTCATACGATTCAAAGGCGACGACCGTGCGACCTTGCTGGTCGATCGCTGCAGCCGATTTGCTCCCTTCCAGTTCGACCAACGAGGCCAATTCCAGTTCGCCGCCCACTTTCGTCAAGGAAGCGCCGCTCAGGTCGAATCGCTGAGCGAACAGCGCCGAATCATGCTCTTCGTTTTTGCTGTGCCAAATGACGGCGGCTCGGCCGTTCGCATTCATGCCGATCGAGGGAAGGCTCTGCGGACCTTCGATCGTCGTGTTGATCAATGTTTCTCCCGTGAGCTCGGTTCCCGCCGCCGCATACGCGCGGCCATATACCCCTTCGCTAAATCCATCCTGATGGACGCTTTGCCAGGTGACGAAGAAATTGCCATCTTGGTCCATCGCGACGACACCCCCGACCTGTTCGGCCAGCGTCGTGTCGTTGACCCGAAACTGCTGCCCCGCGCGGACTCCCATTTCATCGAACCGCTGACCGAAAACGTCGGACCCGCTCCCGGGAATGCCCCCGGCCGTCCAGACGACCACAAAGTCGCCGTCCGCGTCGATGGCGGCGTCCGGCGTTACTTGATCTCGCAATTGGTCGGTATTCGCCAATTGTTCGCCCAGCGTGATTTCGGTCCCGGTCGAATCGAATACCTTCGCGTAGATGTCGAGACTCGCGTCGTCGCCTCCGATCGGATCGATCGCTTCCCACGCGATCACAAAATTGCCGTTGGTCGCAGCGGCCACGGTGGGATTCTGCTGCGGACCCGCGACGGCGTCATTGACGAGCATGTCTCCCGCCGGAGTCGTGTCGGCGACGCCGCCAGCTACCGCATCAAGCCGCGTGTAATAGACGCCCCAGTCGCTCCCATCCTGGCCGAAGCTTTGCCATGTGACGATCGCGTCGCCCGAGCCGTCGATCGCCACATCCGGGGCCTTCTGATCTCCAGCCGTCGTACTGTTGATCCGAAATTCTCCTCCCAACTTCGCGCCCAAGCTGTCGTACCACTGGCCGTAGACGCCAAACGTGTCCGCTTCGTCTTGCCCCTTGCTTTGCCAGACGATCAGTACGTTGCCGGCCGCATCGGTCGCAATCGCGGGAGCCGATTGTTCGCGATCCGTGGTCGTGTTTACGAGAAACGGCGTAGCGTCGATCTCGTTTCCATTCGCATCGAAACGTTGAGCGAATACGCCAAAACCGCTTCCGTCTTCTTCATAGCTTTCCCAGGCCGTGATAATGGATCCATCCGCCTGAACGGCGACCGCGGCGGGAGTTGCCGTGAACCCCAAGGTTTCGGCGACGACAAACTGATCGCCGAGCGGCGCCGTCGTCAACGCCAACCGCGGTTCAATCGTTTCAAACAGAAGCGTGCGGCGCGATCGTCGTTGCAGCTCCTTTCTTGCTCGTTCACATTTCGACCGAAGCGCACTTGGCGCACGAGTTCGTCGGCGGGGTGTAGTGGACATCGTAAGCTGGCCTCATTTGTTTGCCCTAAAATGATCGATGAGGCAGTAACTTTGTGCATGAACGGGGCTACTGTCTCGACAACCTGGAAGCGTGAGCCTCGATCCCGAATATGGGGCATCAGGAGATTCCCGAAAATCGACAAAGTTAACCATTCTGTCGTGGCGGAATCGACCATGGCCTTTCCAAGAGCGCGAAAGAAGTGCGCGCATCGGTCTTTAGCGGACAGCGATCGGTGGTCCAGAGTCGTAGGCGGACGCAAATCAACGAACGATTAGCGACGTGACATTCCCCAACGCTCGTCTCGACCGGCTTTTTCGCACGATTGGGAACTACCCTCTCGCGTTGGTAGAATGAGACCTTTCCCAGAAGCCCCCAGTCGTTCGCTACCCACGAGACGAACGTTGCCGCTATTCCATCACAAGGCGAAACCCAATGCTGAAACGTTCCCCCCTGCTCCTCTTTGCCTGTTTGTCTATCGGCTTTAGTATCTCGATCGCTAGCGCCCAGGAGAGTCAAAGCGACGAAGCTGGCGTCCTCCTCTTCGAAGACGACTTCAACCGCGACGAAACGACGCCCGGCAAGGAGGAGATCGGCAATGGCTGGACCAGCAACAGCGCCTGGCGCGCCAAGGGTCACCAGCAAGTCGACCTGGTCGACGGAGCGATGCAGGTCACTCGCCATCCCGAAGCCGATCACGGGGTCGCCATCTTTCATGACGTGGCGTTTCAGGATGGAGCGGTCGAGCTGAAGTTCAAGCTCGGTCCCGGCGACGATCTGGGGATCGACTTTGTCGACCGCGAGCTGAAGACGGTGCATGCCGGCCATCTCTGCGTCGCTCGCATCATGCTCAAGGGGATCACCCTCACCGACTCGAAGACCGGGCAGATGGACCTCAAGATTCGCGAACGGCGCCTCTCTGGCGAAAAGTCGCCAGAACTGAACAAGCTCCTCCAAACCAAGCGGGCCAACTTCCCGCTGAAGCTGGAAGCCGACAAGTGGTACACGCTGAAGGTAGTCGTCGCCGGCGACGTTATGAAAGCGACCCTCGACGGCAAGCCGGTCGGCGAGTTCCAGTCCGAAGGGATCGCCCATCCGACCAAGCGAATGATCACGCTCGCCGTAAACAAGTCCGCGGCGGTGGATGACGTTAAGGTCTGGAAGCTGAAGTAACGGTGAGGCCGCGTCAATCCACCTGAGAAACGAGTGCCGCAATGAGAAATGGAAAACGTTACGTCGCAATAGCGATCCTGCTGGCTTTGCCAATCGGCGGCCTACGGGCGGAGGAGAACGATGATCTTGCATCGTGGCGCGACGGAGTTCGCGTCGAAAACGTCGCCCCGCACGCCGATCGGCATGTGATTCACTCCTACTTCAACACCTCGCCCGAAAGTCCCGACGGCAAATACGTTCTCTATTTCACCTCCACGGCGGCGAGCGGAGAATCAGGCGAGATCCGCATCCTGGAGCGTCGCACTGGCCAGGAAGCGCTCCTCGCGGAGAACGTCACGACCGAAGATGCGCATCGGGTCGCGTGTCAACAGTGGAGCAATGGCGGCCAGCAGGTCGTTTACCATGATTGTCGCGACGGCCGGTGGTTCGTCATCGCCGTCGACATTGCGACCAACAAGGAAAAAGTTCTTGCCGAAGACCGCCAGGTGGGTTTTGGATCGCCCGCGAGTCCCTGGGTTCCGATCTA
Organism: Blastopirellula sediminis; assembly: GCF_020966755.1. Classification (NCBI taxonomy): domain Bacteria; kingdom Pseudomonadati; phylum Planctomycetota; class Planctomycetia; order Pirellulales; family Pirellulaceae; genus Blastopirellula; species Blastopirellula sediminis. The sequence goes on along the minus strand of NZ_JAJKFT010000004.1, from coordinate 1,783,402 downwards.
TGGCTGCCACTGGAAGCCTGGCCCCTATCGCGATCTGCAGCTGGTTCATGTCGTTACCGGCGAAATCAAGACGATCGTCACCGCTGCCGACGTCATCGGCGCGTACGGCGATTGGACCAAAGAGCAGTTCGGCGGCGACAACATCTCGATCTTTTTTCCGGTGATGAGCCCGGACGGCAATCGCATCTTCTTCAAACTCTCGCGCCCCAGCGGCGGCGATGATTTTCGCAGCTCCAAGGCGAGCTATCGCCAGGGAAAAGTCGTCTACGACCTTCCGCAGCAGCGGCTGGTGCAACTGTTCAAAACCTGGGGGCACCCTTCATGGTCCCCGGATAGTCAGCAGATTTTTGAGAAAGGCAACGTCACGGTCGACATCGCAACCGGAAAAACGAAGCGGAACGCCCCCTCCTGCATCTCCGACCATCCGTCGATTTCGCCGCAAGGGGACCTCTTCGTTACCGACGCCGATGTGACGAAACGCAAGTATGGCGAGCCGGGCGATTGGGCCATCGCCGTCGGATCGATGACCCGCGACGATTTCGTCTTGATCGATATCTTTGGCAACACCAAAGGCGCCAAAAGTTGGCGGCACAATCACCCCCACCCCGCCTTCAGCGCCGACGGGCAGCGGATCTACTACAACGTGAACGAAGGAACCTGGACGACGCTGCGGGTCGCCAGTCAAAGCAAGTCAGACCCTGCGCCGACGAAGCCTTGACGTACGATGCCGAAGATGACGAGGCAACGCAAACTTCACGCCCTGACTTACGGGAACGAACCATGCCACACCGCCGAATTGGACTTTGGAGTGCGTTGATCATCGCGGCTTGTTTCGCCGATTTGCAAAAGTATCTTCCTTTTGGTGAGCATTGACGCAAATGGTGGCGAGCAGACGAAGATTTCAATTTGGAATACTCTCCTTGCTGTTCCTCATTCTTACCGTGGCAGTCATCGTGAGAATGTGGGCGCCCAGACTCGAGTTTCAACGAATGATTTCAGGCAGCTCGTCGACTAGGGTTGAAAGCATCGTGATCCTCGGCCAGGGAAGACGCGTAACCTGTGACAGCAGGGAAGCGATTGAGTATCTAAGCAGTGGGGTTGCGCGGTCGACTCGAGGAGGAAGGGCATTTGCTGAAGATTACGATGCGGGACTGCCGTCGCGAAGGTATGTCCCGTACACGATGCAATTTAAAATGGGGAGTGGGTATTATTCGGTCGACTGTGTGATCTCTGCAAAAGATTGTTGCATGTATATCCCGTTTGAGGATTCGATCGCGGATGGAGACGAGCCCAATCGTCGGTTTGACTTTTTGGAACCGATGCCAACGGATGTGGTGAAGATTATTGGCTTGTTGTTGCAAGACTCCGATTCGAAGAACGGAGCGATTGAAAACATCGGGGTAGCGGACCGATAGAGCCGGACATGTCGTTTTGACGCAACTTGACCAAGGACCAGCGCCATCGCCAGAGCATTCATTCCCATCTTTCGATCGCCACAGCCCACTACGGCGCGGGTCCACGTTCCCGATCCGTCGGCCAACCTGTTTGCGCGGATTATTCGCAATCCGACCGATCCCAATCGGCCGATGCGCGAGCGCAGCTGTGCCGAGATGCTCTGCGTCGTCCTGTTGAACTGCCCGCAGCTTCGCACCTTCCTCTTCCAGCAGTTCGCCGATCAATGCGGTTGGCGAGATCTACCGCTGGCGGAACTTGACTATGAGATCGAAACCGAACAAGCTGTCGGCGGCAAACGAGATGACCTGCGGATCGTTGGGTTCGACCGGCAGGATGAGACGCGTCCGCCGGTTTTGCTCTGGACCATCGAAATCAAAGTGCAGGCCGGCATTCACGATTCTTCCCGCGAGTCGTACGACGAAGAGGAAGAGCTGGGCGACGACTTCGCGGCGTCGGTGACTCAGCTCGAAAACTACGACCGTTGGCTCGAGGTCCAAACCGTCGCCGCCGATCGCAAGGCAGGCATCGTTCTCGCCATTCCTTCGCACGCCCGCCACATTGCCGAACTGGTCGACGCTGGCAAACTCCGGCCCCGTTGGCACTGTTTGCGTTGGACCGATTTGGGGAATTGGATCGAGCAGCGGATCGACGCCGGTTCGTTGCCTCTCGACGAAAAAGTCTTCGCCGAGCATCTGCTGGGCTTTCTCTTAAGATACTTGCAGGATCCCACCGAAATGAGCGACCACCGCATCGAAATCGAAGATCTCGCCCTAATCCGGGCGTACGCCCAGCAAGGGAAAGCGTGTGCGAAACGGATCGACAACCTAGTCGCGCCCTTGTTAAACGTAGTGGGTGAGTCCAGCATCTCATTCCACGGCCCGCTGCAACATCAACGGGTCCTGTTCGGCACGAGCGCCCGGAGCACGATCAATGGCGTTTTGATCCCCAGCAGCGGAACGTCGGATCCCAACTTATCGCTCTGGGCAGGGGTCCATAAAGACCAGGCCCGGCTTTGGATCTCGGTTCATCCGAAGTTCCCCCTGCGAGAACAGGTGAAGAGCGTCGCCGGCGATTACCTGAAACCGCTCCAAGCAAGAAACCCCGCGTGGACCGACATCGATCCCGAAGATTCAACCTGGCACGTAATCGGCATATCCAAACCGCTCGCTTGGATCTTGGCCGAGGAGGATCAAGCCGCCGCCATCGCAGAGTTTGTCCGAGGTTGCCTGGAAGATCTGACGCAGCTTGGCGTCACCGAGGCACTGCAACTTGCGGGAGCCAGCGACGCTTGATGTTCACGTCGATAAGCATTCCTATCGCGGTGATCTGAAGACGCCCAATCCGAAGAGCTAGACTACTGATGCGTCGTATTAGCCATAACTAGTGGATGAAACAGCATGTCGGCGAGCAAGAAGAAGCAGTTCGAACGACTTTTACTTGAGCGACTCACACCAATTCTGAGCGACGATGGCTTCGTTGGAAATGATCTCAAATGGATTAGGAATGTTGATCCCGTAATCAACTGCATCGAGGTGCAAAGTAGAAGCGACAGCAAAGCTTGTTGCGTAAACCTCGGCGTCCACTTAACTTTTTTGCCGAACGCGACTGGCTCTCTAATTGTTGACATTCAGAGCTATTCATCAGTCGACTGTGAAATAAGGGGGCGGCTAACTTCGCAGGCAGAAGGCGATCAATGGTGGGAGTACGAAATGCTCGAGCCGGCGATTGATGATTTAATCGATAGCTATTTGGATCATGGGCAAAACTTCTTCGAACGTTTTGCCAAGTTCCCGCATCCATTCGTTGATATTGGCCCAGACAGCCTCGATGACGATGTTGTTTCGTCCTTGTTTCCAGTTATGACCAAGGTCAGGATGGTTTTGCTGCTCGCTAGAGTCCATGATTTTCTCGGAAATTCAGCCTTGGCGAAACAGTTTGGCCAAATTGGCATCGATCTCATTGGCGGAGGAATGGGCCCCAAGGCAGCTTTTCGGAAAATCTTGCGGAGTCATACGACCTAATCCTCAAAATGATTGTCTCTATGTTCCGTGACGCCCGAAGAAAAGCGACTAACCGCGCCACCCCGGTCGATTCCCAATTCTCGCGGAATCAACCACGAGATTATAGCGCAGTTCATCATAGGCTTCGCTCTTGTCTATCAATCCAAATTCGGCCTGCAATGCTTTTTCCAGTCTTATCGGCGCGACGGTCTTTCGGAATCTTAGTTGCTCACCTTCTTCATCTGTTGCAAGTCGTGACCATTTCCCATCATGACTCTCAACATGCATTTGCCCGGAAATCCGTACTTTCGATAACGGCAACGCGATATCGGCCAAATTGCCAGTGACGTTTCCAATAATCTTCCAGTCGCCGTGGTGTAATCGGGCATCGAGCGTCAGAGATCCGAACAATGGCGTCCGACCTACCACGGCATGCGACTGAGGTGGACTGTTTACGTCCCATGCACTCTCAAAAATCACGACGTAGAGTTCCGAAGGCAAGACATCAATGATCTGCCCCATTCCCACTCGCTCATCGTCAATTGGAAATAAGAATACGTCGCCGATTTTCCATCGATTGGTCATTTTGGGTTTTCTAACGTTCTCAAGGCTCAGTTAGTCCAAGACCCGGTCGCCGTCCAGGAACAGTTGGCAAAGAAGAGTGAACAGGGCGCCTTTCAGTTATATCGCCGGGCACCACTGTCGTCTGCGACAGTGCTCATAATTGGCTATCTCATTCAGTAGCGTACTGTGTCGACTTGTTCAACAATCAAGTTGCTTGGATGCCGTATTCCCCAAAATGAAGACACTGTCGCAGACGACAGTGGCGCCCAAAGAAGTTTGACGAACAGCACCACACCGCCGCTTCGCAGGCAGACGCGTTCCTTGAAAAAAGAAGGGATGTCATCCAGCAAGATCCTGAATGACATCCCTCGATGTCCTTAGCGAACTGTGTGAGCCAAGCTCCGATCCGACCTACGCAACGCCCGGCGTTTTGCTATGCGCGTTTTGCGGGAAGTCGAACGTCAGCACCAGCGGTTCGGCGCCCGTGTTCTCAATTTCCACGCCGCCGTTATTCAGCGCCGTCTGCGTGATGAATCCGATCTCGGGATAGATCTCGCCGAGAACCATATCCTGGTGGTAGCGCACTTCGAGCTTGCCGACCCGACCGCTGCCGCCATTGGTATGGAACATCGTCGGGCATTCGGGGCAGAACTTCGTCTTGGCGCCGGGCGCTAAGGTGAGCCGGAGGATCGAGCACTTCTGTTCGCCCAGCAGTTCGCCGTAGACGATCCACTTGGCGTCGACGCCGGCGGCGCTGAACTCTTCCGCCGTGATCGCCGGACGGGCATTGTTCAAGACGAAGTTCGGATCCTGGTTGGCCGCAAAGTCGAACTGTTCGACCAGGTAGTCCCAGTCGCCATGTCGCGACTTCGGATAGTCTTCTTCTCGGCAGGCGTAGAACGCCGCTTCCGCGCTGATCCGCCCGTCGAGCGTGACGTCCTCGGCCAGGAAGTGCTCGTCCATCGTGACGTGCAGTTCGTGCGTGCAGAGATCGGTCGGCGAATGGAGGACGCCGTTGGGCATCGTGAAGCCGTCATCCAGTTTCATCATGACGTGCGGCGCCAGGTGGCGAATGCCGTTGTACTCGCCGGTCCCGTAGCTCTTCATGCAAGTGAGGAACTTGTCCTTGGTCACCCACGAATAGAGCCCCATCGCCGTGGTGTGATAGTGCGAAGGATTGACGCCGGGGTTGTCGTACGAATTGATGTCATACACTTCCCACTTCGCCCAGTGCAGATGGTCCGGAATCGGATTCAGGTTGTCAAACTTCTTCGACACGATCGGCCAGGTCGGCTTGCCGAAGGTCGCGTTCGAAAACGCAGTCACCTTTTCGCCCATCACCGCTTCGGGATTGGCGGTGATCAGATCCTGGAGCGAGATCACCTTGCCGTCCGAAGTGAGGACATGCGCTTCCCCTTCGCGAAACGGCGCCTTGCCGGTGCGAGTGTCGATAACGCCGGTCACGATCGGCACGGTGCAGCACATCCAGATTTCGTCGAGACCGGTCCCCCCCATGTAGTCCGGATAGTACGACTTCTCTTCCAGGCGAAGGCGTTTCCCTGGCGAGCAAAACGTCCGGCCGGCATAGCGGTGGAGCAGCTGAAACACGCCGCCGTGCTGGCTGAGACAGTCGTCCAGAACCGCAGCGACGCCGTCGCCGGTCCCGTCGATCACATCTTGCTGAGGGTACTCGTGCAGTTTTTCGGAGAGAATCGAGGGTGAAGCAGCCATGAACCTATTTCCTCAAAGGAAGAGAAACCGTCTCTGTTCCCAAAATTTCTGGAGAGACGAATGATATTTTCGTCTTAGCGGTAAGTAACCGGGCGGGCGTATAAAAGGAATTTGTCAAAGTTATAGCAAAATCAAGGGCGGTAAGGGAATCAGAGCCCGATTAAGCGACGAAAACGGGGGCAAAGACGCGGGCGGATTGTTCCTGGTGGGTGCCGTTGCCACGTCTTCGTGGCAATGATTGTGTTGGGAATGAACGTTTAATTTTCACTAGCTTTCCGATCCTCCTGGCAGAATCACCTCAACCTCATTGCCAAAACAGGTTGGATAACACATTCATTGCCACGAAGACGTGGCAACGGCACCCCGGCTCTTCATCTGCGTCAATCTGCGTACATCTGCGGTTCCAACAACTCCGGCGGTTGTCTTGTGAACCGCAGATTTACGCAGATGAGCGCAGATGGTCGTTGACGGCGGCGGCGTGGCGCAATTGTCGTGCCGAACAGTATTGCCCCAGTCCTATCTTTATCTCTCGATAACAAACGCCGGGCGCGAAAGGACTCCTTTGGCGAGAGAGCCATAGTAGTTCGAGCGCCAGAAGTTCTTCAAGTCGTCGGACGTAATGAGTTGCAGGCCCGGCGTAGCGACCGCCGGGTTGCAAAGGATGTAGAGATCTTCCGCCACGATATAGCCGCAAACGCTTAGCGTGTGCCCGGCAAAGCCGCCAGGGTATTGCGGGCCAACATACTTGAAGTCCACCACAACCGGTCGTCCCGCATCGAGCTCGCGTTTCAGCATCGCGGTCGCTTCCTCAAAGCCGGCGTCGTCCGGCGTGAACGTGACGAGCTTCCATTGTTGTCCGATCTTCGCCGACGCATCCAGCAGGTGCCACCAGTCGGTACCAGTACCGAGCGGCGATGGGCAAAGTTTTTTGAAGTCCCAACCGCTGATTTCTCCCCCCTGAAAACGGGCGAAGGTGGCGCAGGCGGTGGAGCCGCAATTGTTATAGCCCTGGTGAATGTGCGGCATCTGCACGAACGCGAATTCGCCCGGCTCGGACTTGCGCTGCCGGTATTCGATCAGCTTGAGGAGATCGGCGCCCTGCTGCGCGGACGCATTGCCGGACGGCTGAGCAGGATGCCCCGTCTCACTGGTCGGGAAAAGTTTCGCCGCCTTCTCCCAATTGGATTTCGCCGCGTCGAGTTCACCGGCCCGAAACTGCAACTCACCGAGCACGACGAGTCCGGACGGGTCATTCAGCGCCGCCGCTCGCTCGGCGAGCCGACGCGCCTCGGCGGGATCGGCCGGTACCCCTTCGCCGGAAAGAAGCGCCATTGCCGCCGTCGACGCCGCGCGTCCGTGCCCTTTGGCGGCAGCCTTTTTCCACCAGTCGACCGCCTTGCCGCAGTCTTGCTCGGTACCCTGGGCGCCGAAGTAGCACTGGCCGAGGTTGAAGGCCCCTTGCGCCGATTCGTCGGCCGCCGCTTTGAAATAGCCGAAAGCGACCTCAGGATTACGACGCACCACGGCGCCGCGAAGGTAGGCGAAGCCGACGAAGTCCAACGCCTCGGCGTGACCTTGGTCTGCGGCGCGGTGACCCCAACTCATCGCCGCCGCATCATCTTTGGCGACGCCGTTTCCATCGCGGTAACGGATTGCCAATGACAGCTGGGCATCGGGACTCCCCTGCTGAGCCTGGACTTGTAGTTCTTCCAAAGAAGGTTCCGCCGCAGTCGCCAGAGTGGTCATTAGCAAAGCAAAAATCGTGAGTATGGTTTTCATGGTCGTTGAGAACGAGGAAGTTTCCACTCGCCTTCGAGGAAGAGTCGATCCAAGCACGATCCGCTTATTCTATCATCCAGGTCGGACTCAATTTAATCCTTTCCTGCCGCAATCATTGCCTAACCCATCCTCCGCCGTCTGCGGTGGGGCGTCACAGGCGATTTCTCCATCAGTCAGGAAGAAGTCTCAATGCGTCAACCGCCTTCTTGTGATACTCCCGATACAGAGCGGTCAGATCAGCATTTTGTGAACAGCGGCCAGTGCAGAACCCCGGCCACTTAGGAAACATTCCCCGCGCGATTTCCCAAGCTGTTTGAAATTCAACATCTGGATCGCCAAGCATGAGCGTCATTCGATATCTAAACACCGGTTGCAGGCACGCAAAGTCGAAATTGTCCCCAGAATCTCTTGGGATTTCATCAGACCAGTAAAGCGCATCTGACAACATGTCGTAACGAATTTCCGCCCCGTCCTGAATAGTGAGCAGATTCAATACCTGGGCGACGTTGCTAAATGAGTTAGACATTAGAAAACCGATTCTATTCTGCGATTGGAAGAGAAAGCGGACCTCCGCCCGACCGAACTAAGAAAGCCGTTCCCTCTTCTTCGTCTCCAGTGGTAGTTTCATGCACCGCAGATGAACGTAGATGTTTGTTGCTGGCCGAGGCGCACAGTTTTGCCCCAGTCCACTTTTCTTCGCCATTGCCACGAATGGCTCTGGCAATGGCCCCGGCGATCGACCGTCAATACTCCCAGAAGCAACGCCAGGAACATTTATCTATTGGTTCTTCACCAAACAGGTGAAACATGCCCACGGCGAAGGGCCAGTCTCCATCAACGTCGCCATCATGGGCGTCTGGGAAGGCGATTTGAACAATTTGAAAATAGCCTTCTTCCCGCAGCGAGCGAACCAACGCTGGTAGTCCTTCGCCGCTGTCCTGAATGAACGGTCTCCCACCAAGTTTGTGATGAGAGATGACAATTTCATTTCCATCATCGTCGACGAGCTTGTCAGCGCATTCCTGTCCGTGCAGTATCGGATGCGGGGTTAGTTCCGACGCCAACGCGGATTTGATACTACGAGTACTGTCACCATGAGTAACTACTTCAAATAGATCGCCTGAAGTATGGACAACACCAGCTCCGTCAGCCATTCCCGCGAAGTCGAAGGAGAGAAACACTGATATTTCTAGCACCGGATCTTCGGCAACGCGAATTGTGCAAAAATACTTTGTTAGCGACGTTAACCGATTCGGAGTGACGCCTGCCGGTGGCAAGCCACCGAGTCTTGATCCTGATTCACTGTCACCGTCGCCGATGACAAGAGGAACACAATCTCTGTCCTGCCTTGGAAAGAGTCTTGACATGATTTCTCGCATCTTCTGAAGTTACGGCAAACCCGGTCTCGGGTCGTACTGCGTTCCGTGAAGCTTGCGAACTTAATCCAACGATGTCATCTAAAGAAGAGGGAAAGAAAAGGGGACGGGGAATTTTTCTTTTACCGGGTACGATGACCGTAGCGATGCTCGGATCGGCTGGGGGATCGCTCCGGCCGAAGTACTGCCTTCACTTCAGAGTCGCCATGGTACGCCGATCGGGCGACGCCGGCGCCCATTCTATCCCAGTTGGTCCCGGCTTACGATTTCGTCCCTGTTAGCAGCCAACGTTGTCTATTGACAAAGCGCACGGATTCGTGATCGATTGCGGGGTGGTTTTCGCGCGAGTCCGTTTACTGCACCATGTGCGCAGGACCGACCGACTTTTGGTTTTGGCGATTCGTGCCGTACGACGCTCGACAGGAAACTGGAATGCGGTCCAGTCCAGTCTGGTTCAAAAAATCCGGCAGGGTCCGGTCCTATTTTTGGGGTCTCATTTTGGGACTGGGGGTTCGTCGTTTGAGCTTCGGCATTCGTCATTTCCCTGCCGGCCGCATTCCCTTGCTTGCGCTGCGGGCTAGTTTTTTTCGTGTGGTCCAGTCCACTCCGTTGGCAAAAAAAATGGAGCGCTGCGGTCCACATGATAGGCGGTTTGGGAAAGAGATGGGAAAGCGGAATTTGCTGGGAGAACGGTTTCCGACCTGCGTGGACGGCGCCGCAAAAAAAATGCGTGGTCCAGTCCACTGTCCGTTTGAGTGCTAATGAATTGGGGGATCGGTTCGACGAAAAAAGTGAGTGCTGCGGTCCAGTCCGGCCGGATGGCGCTGCATCTTGTCACTGCGCGACCCAACCAGTCTCGGAAGACTGGTCGGGCCACCCGGAGTGAAAAAAATTCGTTGGCGGTCCGGTCCCATTTTTGGACCGGCGGCGGCTGATGCGTAAACGTTGACCCGCTACGGGATTCGGTCGATACTGGGGAACTCCCACGCAGGCGATCGCCCCACCAACTTTTCCAATCGGAAACACCTCATGCAAACGCCCCGCTTTCCCGTCCTTACTCGCCTTGCTTTGGCGGCGCTGTTGATCGCGCCGCTGCTGACAAGTTTCGCCGCCGCGGCCGATGCGAAACGACCTCCCAATATCGTCCTCTTCCTGGTCGACGACATGGGCTGGATCGATAGCACGCCGTACGGGTCGCAGTACTACGAGACGCCCAACATACAGCGACTAGCCAAGCAGTCGATGCGATTTACCGACGCTTACGCCCTCCCCCTTTGCTCGCCAACCCGGGCGTCGATTCTGAGCGGGCAATATTCTTCGCGGCATCGCGTGACCTCCGCCTCGGGACATCAACCAGCAGCGGCGGAGGACGCCTCCCCCTATCCAGCGAAAGCGCCGGCCAACAAACAGTTCATCTATGCCGACAGCAAAAACTATCTCGACCTGGAAATCCCGACCCTGGCCGAAGTGTTGCAGCAGGCCGGCTACCGGACCGGGCACTTTGGCAAATGGCATCTCGGGTTGAGCCAGGAACATTGGCCGGACAAACAAGGGTTCGACGTCGCCTTTCATGCGCAACCGAGTCCCGGTCCGCCGAGCTACTTTTCGCCGTATGGCGTTTCGCCCGACGGCAAACCGACCCCGCGTCATCATGTCGGCACGATCACCGATGGCCCGGAGGGCGAATACATCACCGATCGTTTGACCGACGAAGCGATCAAGTTTGTCGAAGCGAACCAAGACCGCCCGTTCTTCCTCAATTTCTGGCACTATGGGGTCCACGGACCTTGGGGTCACAAAGAAGCGTACACCGCCGAGTTCTCCAAGAAGACCGATCCGCGCGGCGAGCAGAAGAATCCGATCATGGCGTCGATGCTGAAGAGCGTCGACGAGAGCCTGGGCCGTTTGCTCGACCGGCTGGATGAATTGGGACTCGCCGACAACACGCTCTTCATCTTCTATTCCGATAACGGCGGCAACACTCACAGTCGCACCTACGAAGACGTCAAGCTGGCGAACGTAAAACCGGGTCACCCGCAGTACGCAGCGATTCAGGACTGGCGCAAATGGGCCGGCGGAGAGCCGCCGACCAACAACGCGCCGCTCCGCGAAGGTAAAGGTCGCATCTACGAAGGGGGCCAGCGCGTGCCGCTGATGGTCCGTTGGCCACGGCACATCCAAGCCGGCTCGACCAGCGATGCGATCGTCGGGCCGATCGATATGTATCCCACGATTCTGAGCGCTACCGGATCACAAAAGCCGGCGGGGCATATTATCGACGGCGAGTCGCTGCTACCAATTCTGAAGCAGACCGGCAACCTCGAGCGGAAAGCGTACTTCACCTGGTTTCCGCACTTGATTCCGGCCGTCTCCGTTCGGCAAGGCGACTGGAAACTGATCCGGCGTTTTGAATCGCACCCGAGCTATCCCGATCTCTTCGAGCTTTACAATCTGACGGACGACATTGGCGAAACGAACAATCTCGTCCAGCAAATGCCAGACAAAGTCAAAGAGCTCGACGCTCTTATCGACCAGTTCGTGAAAGAGACCGGCGCCCTCTATCCCAAGCCGAACCCAGCCTACAAAGCGACGCCCCCAAATAGCGCCAAGGCCGACGACTTTGTCGCACGCAACTGCCAGGTCGTCAAAGCGGAAGGGGCGATCCGCGTGGTGGGGGAAGGAAAGCAACCGTTCCTCGGCACGGCCCGCGTCAAGCTGAATGGTCCGCTGAAGCTGACGCTGACCGCTCGCTGCAAAGAAGGCGGAACAGGTCGCGTCCAGTGGAAGACCACCGGCCAGGAAAACTTCCCTGCGTCGGGTCAGAACGTCAGCTTCGAAATCCCCGCCGGCGATGCGTGGCGAGAGGTGACGGTCGACCTTCCGGTTGAAGGGCAATCGCAGATCGTGCGGCTCTACCTCCCGGCAGAAAAATCGCCGGTCGAAATTAGCTCCATTCGCTACGCGAATCCTCAAGGGGACGCGAAGGCCTTGGACTTTTCGAAGGTGACGCCATGAGCAAAAGCCTCGCTCGCGTCTTAGCCCTGATCGTTTGCCTGTTCAGCATCACCAGTCAAGCGGTCGCCGAAGTACGGATCGCCAACATCTTTGCCGATCACATGGTGCTGCAGCGGGACAAGCCGCTCCGAATCTGGGGTTGGGCCGATCCCGGAGACCAGGTGCAGATCGAGTTTGCTGGGCAAGTTGCGACAGCGACGGCCGACCAAAATGGCGCCTGGGAAGTGACGCTCCAGCCGCTTGCCGCGAGTGCGGAAGGTCGTCCTTTGCGCGTCGCGAGTGGTGACAAGACAATCGTCGTCAACGACGTGTTGGTCGGGGAAGTCTGGCATGCGAGCGGGCAGTCGAACATGGCGATGAACGTCGGCGCGATGACGGCGGAGCTCGAATCGGTCAAAGTCGACATCGCGGCGGCCGACCTGCCGGCGCTCCGCTTCTGCCGCATCAATGAAGGGGAGAGCAAAGCGCCGCAGAGCGACTTGTCTCGACCGGCCAGCTGGACCGTCTGTACGCCGACGACGGTTCCCGGATTCTCCGGCGCCGCGTTCTACTTTGCCCGCCGGTTAAACCATGAACTGGGCGTTCCGATCGGGATCATCGATTCGTCACGCGGCGGAACGCCAATTGAGCCGTTCATTCCGCGTGCCGCGTTTACCTCGCACCCGACGCTCCAGCGCGAGTTGGAGCTCGGCGACGCGGAGGATCTCGCCGCGATTTGGAGATTGAAAGGGGGCGTGCAAGCTCGCGACGCCAATTGGCTGCCGGGCCGGCTCTTCAACTCTCGCATGGCGCCGATCACGCGACTGGCCGCCCGCGGGGCGATCTGGTATCAGGGAGAGTCGAACAGCGGCGTGCAGGAAGATCCCCGCGACTATCAGTTCAAGATGCAGGCACTGATCAGTGGTTGGCGCGCGGCCTTGGAAAACGAGACGCTGCCGGTCTACTTCGCCCAGCTCCCCGGCAGCGGCGCCGGCGCCGGTTGGCCTTACTTGCGCGAACAACAGCGTCTGGCCGCCGACTTTCCGAACAGCGGCCTGGTCGTGACCATCGATCTCGACGGGCCAGGCATCCACCCGGCGAACAAGGTCGACGTAGGACAACGTCTGGCGCGGTGGGCGCTGGCCAAAGACTACGGCAAGCAGATCGCCTTCAGCGGGCCCCTCTTCGATCGCCAGGAGATTCAAGGAAACGACATCGTACTCCACTTCCGCTACGCCGAGAGCGGTCTGATGACGGCCGACAAGGAAGGACTTGCCCAGCCGCAGGAAACTCCTGAAGCCAAGCTGTCGCACTTTGAAGTGACCGACAAGGCCGGCCAGTGGCGCCCCGCCCACGCGAAGATCGAAGGAGAAACGGTTGTGGTCCATAGCCCTGACGTTGCGGCGCCAATCGCCGTGCGTTACGCCTACGCCGTCACGCCGGAGAACTGCAATCTCTACAACCGAGATGGGCTACCAGCTGCGCCGTTTTGCTCTCAGCCGCAGTTGCTTGTTTACGATCCGAACCTGCCGCAGTAGCGAACCGCGTGTTGGGCGAAGACGAGCAACCGCTGCCTGATGCTGCTCCGCAAGAACTGCCACGGTCTTTCTGCGAATTGCGTCTCCCCTGGTGGTTTCCACTAGGCGCAATTCGAGTATCGCTCGATTCGCACACTTACCCGCGCAAGATAGGCTAGCCTTTCGTAGATCGTCGGCAAATCGACGACTGCCGCTACCATACGCTCGAATTGTTCGCTAACAAAACGAGTCGCCGGGAGGCGTTTTGTTCCAGTTCCATTCTTGATAGGAACGAACGATGAAGAGAACTCTGGCCGGCATCATCTCTTTCGCCGTGCTAATTGTGCTACTGCTCCCCACCTGTTTGTTGGCACAAACTGCAACTGAGCACAACAATCTCGGCAACCAATGGATGGACAAGGGGGAATACGACAAGGCGCTCGCCGAGTTCAACGAAGCGATCCGACTCGACCCCAACTCCGAGCCCCAATATTGCAATCGAGGTTGGGTTTGGGAAATAAAGGGAGAGTACGCGAAAGCGAAAGCCGACTTCGACAGAGCCATAAAACTTAATCCCAACTGCAAGCTCGCGCGTAATGGGCGCGGCCTGGTCCTACGCCATTTAGGGGAATATGAGCAGGCGATCGCCGACTTGAACCTCGCCGTGAAAATCGATCCCAACTCTGCGATCGGATATCACAATCGCGGCCTCGTTTGGAACAACAAGGGGGAATACGACAAGGCGATCGCCGATTTCGACCACGCAATAGCGCTCGATCCGGATGCTTTCACCTACGGCGAGCGCGGCTGGGCCTGGATTGAGAAAAAGGAATACGACAAGGCGATCGCCGATTGCAACGCCGCGCTGCGGCTCGATCCCAATTACGCCGACGGCTATTACTATGCCGGCGTCGCCCGGAGAAGGAAGGGAGAAGTCGACAAGGCGATCGTCGACTTTACGGCGGCGATACGTCTTGATCCGAACTACGCAGCCGCTTACAGCGACCGTGGCTGGACCCTGCAAGACAAACAGGAGTACGACAAGGCGAAAGCCGACTTCGACAGCGCCTTAAAACTTAATCCAAACCTCAAATACGCTCTTAACGGTCGCGGCCTGGCCCTGATCCATTTGGGAGAGTATGACAAAGCGATCGCCGATTTGAACGTCGCCTTGCAAATCGATCGCAACTACGTAAACGGATATCACCATCGCGGCCTCGCTTGGAGCAGCAAAGGAGAGTACGACAAGGCGATCGCCGACTTTGATCAGGCGATAGCGATTGCTCCGCTAGCCGTCACCTACGGCGAGCGCGGCTGGGCCTGGATTGAGAAAGAGGAATACGACAAGGCGCTCGCCGATTGCAACGCCGCGCTGCAACTAGATCCCAATTATGCCGACGGCTATTACTATGCCGGCGTCGCGCGGAGCAAAAAGGGGGAAAACGACAAAGCGATCGTCGACTATACGGCGGCGATACGTCTCGATCCGAACTATGCCGACGCTTACAACGACCGCGGCTGGGCCCTGGAAGACAAAGAGGAGTACGACAAGGCGATCGCCGACTTCGACGTAGCGATACGATTGGCCCCGAAATATGCCGACGCCTATCTCGGCCGGGGTGCGGCGTGGAATGAAAAAATGGAGTTCGATAAGGCGATCGCTGACGCGAGTAAAGCTCTCGAGTTGGATCCGCAAAACGCATACGCCTATGTCGTTCGCAGCAACGCATGGAATGAGAAAAAGGAGTTCGACAAAGCGATCGCCGACGCCGACGCGGCCCTGAAAATCGATCCGCAGTGGGTGATGGCCTACAGCAATCGCGGCACGGCGCTCATCGATAAAGGCAAACTCGACGAAGGTCTCGCCGATCTGGAGCGAGCGGAGCAGCTCGCCCCCGACAACAGCGTTATTCTCTGCGATTTAAGCTGGGCGTGGGGCCTGAAGAACAACCCCGACAAAGCGATCGAGTACGCCGACAAGGCGCTCGCCGCCAACCCCAAGGAGATCCAAGCCTATTCCAATCGGGGCGAAGCGCGATCCAACAAAGGAGACTACGACGCGGCGATCGCCGACTTTACGGAACTGCTGCGACTTAGGCCCAACGACTGGGTAGTCTACCAATACCGAGGCTTCGCGTGGGACAATAAAGGAGAGTACGACAAGGCGATCGCCGACTACGCAAAATCGATTCAACTTAACCCCAAGAATCCCAACGCCTACAGCAATCGGGGCGTCGCCCTTTCTCACAAAGGGGAAGAGGAACAGGCGCTGCTCGACTACAACCAATCCCTAAAGCTCGATCCGATGTACGCGACCGCCTACAGCAATCGCGGTCTCACCCTCTATCGAATGGGGGATAAAGCGAAGGCGCTGGCCGATTACGACAAGGCGATTGAACTCGACAAGACCATCAAAAGCGCCTACTGCAATCGCTCGACGTATTGGCTCGAAACGTACGATTTTGACAAAGCTCTCGCCGATGCGAATGCGGCGATCCAATTGGACCCCAACTATGTAGACGCCTTGAGTAATCGCGGCTGCGCCCTGCAGGCCAAGGAAGAATACGATAAGGCGCTGGCCGACTTCGACCAAGTTCTCAAGCTAGAGCCCGAAGACGCCTTGGCTTACGCCTATCGCGGATCAGTCTGGAGCGACAAGGGAAACTTTGAAAAAGCGATGGCCGATTTCGACCAGGCCCTCAAACTGGATCCCAAACAGGTTGTCGCCCTGACGAACCGCGGCAGTTGCTGGTCAGACCAGGGGGACTTCGACCGGGCAATCGCCGACTACAATCGCGCTTTACAAATCGATCCGCAAAACGCCGCCATCTATCAACAGCGCGGGATGACCTTGTCCGACAAGGGAGAAACCTCCGAAGCGATCGCCGATTTCACCCAATCGATCAAACTCGATCCAAACAACATCCCAGCCTACCTGGGCCGCGGCATGAGTTATCGAATGCTGCGGAACGCCGACAAGGCGATCCTCGATCTAAGCCAGGTGATCAAACTAGACCCGAAAAACAGCGGCGCCTACAACGTGCGTGGGCTCGCCTGGTCGGATAAAGACGAAAGCGAGAAGGCGATCGCCGACTACAATCAGGCGATCCGCCTCAATCCTACGAATTCAAGCCCCTATTCGAATCGCGGACTGAGTTGGCACGACCTGGGAGATCTCGACAAGGCGCTTACCGACTACGGCGTCGCCATCAAACTCGATCCAAATAATCCGACGGCATACTACAACCGCGCTAAAACCTGGCGAGTAAAGGGAGACCTCGACAAAGCGCTAAGCGACTACAACGAAGCGATTCGCGTCGACCCCAAATACGCTTCCGCCTATTCCAGCCGCGCCTCCGTCTGGCTCGACAAAGGTGAAAACGACAAAGCGATCGAAGATTGCACTCAAGCTTTGAAATACGACGCCAACGACCCTTATGCGTACAACACGCGCGGGATCGCATTCGACGACAAAGGAGAATCTGATAAGGCCCTCGCCGACTTCGCCGAAGCGCTGCGGATCGAACCGGACGTCAGCGTCTATCGGAACCGCGCAATGTTGTTGCACAACCAGGGGGTAGACGATAAGTCGCTCGCCGATATCGCCGCCGCCCTGGAATTAGATCCCAACGACTTTCTTACCTATCGACTGCGTGGCGAGATTTGGGCTGACAAGGAGGAGTATGGGAAAGCGATCGATGATTTCAACCGCGCCCTTCAGCTTGCCCCGAAGGACGCCTACGCACTGCGACATCGCGGAGCGGCGTGGTGCTACCAGGGAAAGCTCGACAACGCCCTCGCCGATTTGAATCGCTCACTTCAGCTCGATCCGCAAAGCGCCTACGCGTACCGCCAGCGCAGCCTTGTGTGGAACAAAATGGGAGAATATGACAAGGCGATTGCCGACGCCAACGAAGACCTCCGACTTTCTCCCCAAGACGCGTTCGCCTATTCCATCTTGAGCTGGGCCTGGAAAGCCAAAGGAGACTTCGATCAGGCGATCGCGATGGCCGATAAGGCGCTTGAGGTCAATCCAAAATATGAATCCGCCTTTAACAATCGCGGCAATGCGTGGCTCGATAAGGGAGACTACAAACGGGCGATAGCCGACTATGATCAGGCGATCGCGCTAAATCCGAAAGACGCCACTACGATTGCGAATCGCGGCGGAGCCTGGAGGCGCATGGGGGAATATGACAAAGCGCTCGCCGACTTCAACGAGGCGCTTCGCTTAGACCCGAATCATACGACGGCGCTGGTCCGTCTTGCCTGGCTGAGATCGACCTGTCCCGTCGAAAAGTACCGTGACAGGAAACAAGCGTTCGACCTGGCCAAACGCGCTTATGACCTAAGCGAAATCAAGGATTGGGGAATTTACGACACGCTTGCCGCCGCGTATGCGGAAAACAACAGCTTTGACCAGGCCCAGAAGTGGGTTCAGAAAGCGATTGACAAGGCCACCCTGGAAAAGACCAAGGCCGAACTGCGTGCCCGACTCCAGCTCTACCAGGCGAAAAAAACCTATCGGGAAGAGCTGAAATCGGCGTCGTCAAGCGTGAAAGGAAAGTAAACGGAAATCTCCCGCACGATGACGAAAAACCTTACCCACGCAACGGCGCCAATCCCGTCAGGGTTCCGCTGCCGGTCGAAAATCGATCAACTTCAATGTTCAGATGCTGCAGCTGGCTGACGAACAGATTACAGAGCGGCGGCGGGCTGTTCGGGTCGAAGGCGAGATGGCGCCCATGTTGGAAGCGTCCGCCGGCCGCGATAATCGGCAAGTTCGAGTTATCGTGGCTCGACGCATTCCCCAGGTTCGAACCAAGCACGATCGAAGTCTGATCGAGCAAGGTATGGTCTCCTTCCTGGACGTCGTTCAGCTTCTGCATGAGTTCGGCGAACAGCCGCATTTCTTCCCGTTCAATGATCGCCAGCATTTTGATTTTGTCCTCGTCCCGGCCATGGTGACTGAGGTTATGCCAGCCATCTTCGACTCCATCCAGCGAAACGACGCCGTTGTCGCCGGCGCCGGAGAGCGTAATCAGCCGCGTCGAATCGGTTTGGAACGCCAGGAAGATCATGTCGTACATCAGCTGCATCCGCGCCGTCAGATCGGATCGGTCGGCGACGTCCTGCGGAGGTTTGCGATCAACAGTCGGCTTTGGCTTCTCGATCCACTCCTCGGCGCTTCGCAGCCCCTCTTCCAGATCACGAATGCTGCTGAGGTACTGATCGAGCGTCTGCCCATCGTGTTTCCCCAGGTCCCGTGCGACGCTCTTGGTCTGGTCGAGGACCAGGTCCATGATGCTTTGGCCGTTTTGCACCCGCTGCAGTTGCGTCGCCCGTTCGGCCGCGGTCCCGGCCAAGAACAGCTTTGCGAAGAGCTTGGAAGGACGACTCTCGGTCGGAATCGCGACGCCGGCTCGCGTCCACGACATGCTCGTCCCATTCAGTCCCAACGACAACGACGAAAACCGCGTCGCCTTGCCGATAAACTCGGCGGCGTACTGATCAACCGAGATGGTGTTTTGAAAGCCGGGACGTCCCGGATGCGCGGCGCCGGTTAAAAATGACTTCTCGGCGCTGTGCCCGCCGTTGACGTCGGGATGATTCAAACCGGAGATGACGGTGAATTTATCGCGAAGCGGCTGGAGCGGTTCCAAGTAGGGTGAAGCCTTGTAGTCGGCGCCCTCCCCTTCCGGAAAGAAGTAAGGTCCGTAATAGCCAAGCGGCGAACAGATCGACAGCATCCGCCGAATATCGCCCTCTTGGCCTGGTCGGTTGTTCGCCTCGGCGCCACGCACGCGCTGCCCTTCCAACAGCGGCAGTCCGATCGCGACTCCGGACGCTTGCAGAAAACGCCTGCGGTTGATTGACTTCATCTCGATTCTCTTGCGATGGAACTGGGGTGGCTTAACGAACGACGGAAATACGCTGGCGTTACGACTTGGGCTTGGGAGCGGAGAGGAACAGGTCGCTTTCGACGATCGCTTCGATCATCGACTTCAGCCCATAGTCTTTCTGCTCCGTCTTTTGGACGATTTTCTCAACTTGCTCGCGATCGGCGAACGTCACCGGGCGGCCGCTGGAATAGACCAGCAGTTTGGCCGCGATCGCGCGAGCGATCTGCGGTCGCTTGTCGGAAAGCAGTTCGCGGAACTGGACGAAGTCGGCGAACTCCTGACCATCCGGCATCGTCCCGGCGGTTTGCAGGTCTTGTCCCATCTTGTACGAAACCTTGCCCGGCAATTTCGTTCCTTCTCCCAGCGAACGATACCACTGGCGTTCTCCGCCGATCACGTCGAACTTCTCCAGCGCGAAGCCGATTGGATCGATTCGTCGGTGGCAGCTGGCGCACGCGGCATCTTTGCGATGAAGCGCCAGCTGATCATGAATGTTCGTCGCTCCCCGAATATCTGGCTCTACCGCCGGAACCCCAGGCGGAGGAGGCGGCGATGGCGTTCCCAACAGGTTTTCCAGCACCCAAACGCCACGCGTCACCGGAGAGGTCGACGTGCCGTTGGCGGTCACCTTCAAAACGCTGGCCTGCGTCAACACGCCGCCGCGAATGCAATCGTTCGGCAGGCTGACCTTCCGATACTCTTCGTTGCCGCGAACTCCTTCGATGCCGTAGTGCCGCGCCAGCCGTTCGTTCAAGATCGTCCAGTCGGCGTCGACAAAGTTGGTGACGCTCAAGTCCTGTTCCAGCACCTCGCGGAAGAAGCGGCGCGTCTCTTCGACCATCCCTTGCTGCAACAGGAAATCAAACTCGGGATAGAGTTTCGCGTCCGGCGTGGTGAACTCGATGTCATCCAAGTCGAGCCATTGCCCAGTAAAGTCGGCGACGAACCGCTCGATGCGCGGATCGGCGATCATCCGCTCAACCTGAGCGCGAAGGAGGGCATGATCATGCAACTTTCCCTGAGCCGCCAGATCGAGCAACTCCTGATCCGGCGCCGTCGACCAAAGAAAGTAGGAGAGCTTCGACGCGATGTCGTAGTCGTCCACCTGCTCCGAACGTTCAACCAATAAAAACTGCGGAGAGCACAACACGGCAGTCACGCCGGTGCGAACCGAGTCCTCGAAAGACTGGCCGCTGCGATGGCAATTCAGCGCCAAATCGACATATGCCTGAACAGTCGCCGCATCGACAGGCCGCCGAAACGCCCGTGGGACGAAGTCGGCGACGATCCGCTCGATGTCCGCTTCCGGGTTGTCCGATTCGACCTTGCACGACTTCACGCCGCGACGATGACGCATGTAGATCGACTCGTGCTCGACCAGGTTGATTCCTTTCCCGTCGCCAAAGAGGCCTTTCTGCGCCTCGGACGGAAAGCTCTGATCGAGCGGACCGTACGTTTCGGCCCACGCGATCGCGATGCCGGGGCGGAGTTCATGCTTGTCGCGCCACGTGACATGCTCCGGCCAGATCTGCGGTAGGATGTGAATCGTATCGCCCGCCTCCATGGCGGTGGTGAATTCAATGATCCGCGGCTTGTCGGCGGTTCCGGTAACGTCATACACGCCGATGAATTTGTGCGTCGTCGCGCCAAACAGGCTGCCGACGTAAAGCGATACCGACAACGTCCGTTCCCCCGCCTGGTAAGGCCAGAGAGCGACGCGGCAGCGATAGTGCCCGTTCTCAATCGGATGGGCCGGATCAATCCGGGCCGGGGGCCAACCAGGGGTAAACTTCACAAAGGAGCCTTCCGCCGCGAGGGTTCCCCCTTTGCTCTTGTCGGCCGAATCGATGTTCTCCTTCACCTCCATCAATTCGATGCGACGCGTCTCGGCCGGCAATGGCTTGATACGACGAATGGTTGCGTCGAAGGCGACGTTCGCCGCTTCCAGGTACTGCTCCAGCAGGACGGAAGAAATGCTCAGGCCGGCAGCCGCTTTGTCGAATCCTTGGGCGTCTCCATCTTCGGGCAACAGATCGGCGAGCGGCACGTCGATCCCCAGCAGGTCGCAGACGGTGTGCTGGTACTCTTTCCGATTGAGCCGACGCGTGGCCGGGCCAAGCGAAGCGGCCGGACGCGCGACGCTGGCGATGATCGGATCGACCGCTGACTTCACCGATGCGGCGCTCGGCTGCGTCTCCTCCGGTGGAGGCATCTCTCCGTTTTCGAGTGCAGTAACAACTCGCTTCCAGATCTCCAGTTCATTGGGAGATGCGCTGCCGAGCTGGAGCGTATCGAGTCGGACGTTCCCCTCCTGCGCATCTTCGCCGTGACAGCTGGTGCAATTGGCCGTGAGGAACTGCCGTACGTCGAAATTCTCAGCGCGGCTCGACGCAGTCCAGACGAGAATTGCCAGAACTGCGGTAATGATTCGACAAGACAAGGGCGTTCTCTCCGCGAAGGGGCGACCAGCGATGGGTTCCCTCCATTCTAGCTATGAAGCAGGGGCGCCGCCAAACCTACTCTATCGGGGCAACGCTTGCTGTGCGAACTATCTCGGTTGCTCCGAATGAAAGCGGGGGCTTAAGGAAACTTCATCCGCAATCCAGATGCTCCCGACTGCGGATTGTGGTGAAATCAGAATTAGGGAGGGCAGTATGTGCGAAACTGCCCACTGGTCCTCTCCAGTGTGCGAGTTCGCTCACTTCCATCGGCGGCAGATCGCACAAAACAGCGAAGATCACGCGTAGAAGTTGTCGCCGTTGTTGGCATTACGTTTGCATTGTTTCTTAGAGAATCGGTTCACGATTGCAATCGATCGAGCGGTAATTTCCAATGAATTTAGCAACGCCGATCCGCTGATTGCGACGCTCCGAGCCGAGAAAGGGAGATGTTCAAATGCCCTCGAAACAAGTGAAAGAGATCCTGGATCACGTCCGTTCCGTTCACCAAAAGCTGAAGAAGGTTTGCCATCAGCTCGGATCTCAGGAGACCGATCCGCGCATGAAACTGTTGTTCGAGTATATCGAACGGCATGAAGAGGCGTTCAACACCTCCGTTCGGCGATTTGAAAAGGACGCCGGCGGCCACGGCTTGCTCGAAACATGGCTGCAGTTCACCTCGGACGAATTCATCGACGAAGATTTCAAAGAGTTGGAGCTCACCTCCGAGATGTCCGCCGAAGAGATCGTTGAGAATGTGCTGGCCTTCGACACCAAGCTAGTGGCGATCTATCGCGATCTGGCCGATTCGACCTCCTCCTCGCAGTTGAAGGAACTCTTCAACGACCTGGTCCAATTCGAGGAAGACAAAGAGCGGCAGTACGCGAAAATGATGCAAGATTGGTAGTCGACAATCTTCGTTCGGCCACGGCGAAATGAAGAGCGAGTATCGATCGGGAGCCCGCTTCCCTCCTGAATACAGGAAGCGAATGGGCGCCGAACCAGCGGCGCCCATTTTTCGTTTTCGCCAAGAAATAACAACGCCGCCGACCGCTGCCCGATCGGCGGCATCGATATCAAGGTCTAGGTGGTCTTGACCTCGATATGGCGCGATTGAGCTTCCGGAGATTTCGGAAGCATGACGGTCAGAATGCCGTCCTTCATTCTGGCGTCAATCTTGTCCTCTTCAACGGCACACGGCAGCGTCGTCGTGCGTGAGAACCGTCCGCTGCGGCGTTCGATCCGGTGGAAGGTCTGTCCCTTCTCTTCCTTTTCTTCTTTCCGCTCGCCGCTAATCACGAGCTGATTCCCGTTGATTTGGATGTCGACCTCTTTGGCGTCGACGCCCGGCAGATCCATGCTGACGGTAACGTCGGTGTCCGATTCCTTCAGGTCGAGCGCCGGGGACATCACCTGACCTCCCCAGACGTCGTTTCGCTCATCCCAGAAACGCTGGAACATATTTTCCATTTCTTCGCGTAACGTGGGGAAAGATGCGCGTTGCGCCCAAGGGAAAATAGAGCGACCAGGACGTGTCGCGACTTGTCCGTTCATCGTCTTCTCCTTTGAGTACGTGTGGATGAGTCTCATCTCGGCGCACCGGCGCGCCGAGTCTAGTTTTCTCCTCTCGAGTTTCTAACCTAATTTTACCCTCTTTAACGACGTGTCGTATCAGCAAGCCCCTGATTTCCCCCTGGTGGAAAACGCCAATCCAGCCCGCCGACAGTTACTTCGCCTTGCGAACGCTGCTCATTCCGCACGAACTGACGACGTCGACGTTGCAGACGATCTGCTCGACGTGCGGAGTGTTGCGGAGGAGCTCTTGCAGATTCTGTTTGAGATAAAAGCTGGGGACGCAGCCGTTCAACGTGAGCGTTCCGTCGACGAATTCAAGTTCGACATTGCGAAAAATGAACCCGTGCCGGCATCTATCGAGTTTCTGCTGAACGTTCTGCAACACCTCGTCATGAAGGGTGCGGTGCAGTTTGCGGCCAGATTTGTGATCGACGAACATATGGCGACTCTTTCGGTTGAGATGTAATGCCCAATCCCCGAAAATCGACAAACGAGTCAAGTTTTTCGGAGATAGGTTGGGGCGTAACATAGGGAACGCAGGCGAATCATCTTGATTCGTTTCCTGCTGCATCCAGGAATGAAGCTCGCTCGGGATCGGCTAGAGCCCAAAGGGCGTCTTCTCCGCCGCGAGCCATTTTTCCGGCAGGTCCCAATCCTGTCCGGCGAACGTCCGATCCATACGGAAACTTCCATCCGCTTTCGCGACGGAACGCCGACAAGTTGCGCAGCCAAAGGTGTGAGATACGGCGTTTTGCGTGGCGGAAGATGGGGCGAGGTGTTAATCAAGCACGCTTGCGTCATTCTTGGTATGAAGTCACTATCCCGAATTGCCGAAAAATCCGGAATCGAGTATCGCTCCATTTTGGGATAGTGAATTCCGCCATCGGCAGTTCCCGACAATTCCAGGAAACGCTAGACAATTCCGCGAAGGGGAAGGATATTGGCGATCTGGCTAAGATGACGCTAATCCGTCCCTTCCAGACCACAGAGGAAGACTTCTGGCCGAGCGTGCACCGGACATCTTCTCCCCAATCCGTTCCACTCGGTAAGCGCCAGAGCGATCGCACGACTCAGCCGCGTAAGGACTCGATCGAGCGGGATGAAATTGCCAAATGACGATGAAACTATCCATCCTCCTTATCGATAACGACGATACCCATTGCGCGAGACTGCGGACTTTCCTAGCCAAACTCCGTTATCAGGTTGATGTTGCGCACGATTGCCCTACCGCCCTCCAACTCCTGCAGCGTACCCCCTATGACGTCGCACTCCTGGATCTAAAGATCCCTGACATGGACGGCATAGAGTTGTTTCGCCGCATCAAGAGCCTGCGTTCCGATACCGCCGTTATCGTCACCTCTTACGCAGCCAGCGATACGGCCGAAACGGCAATTGGCGCCGGCGCCATGGCAGTTCTGCCGAAGCCCCCCAATTTCCCCCGTCTGATCCATCTGGTGGATGAAGCGCTGGAACAACCGCTGCTGGTCGTGATCGACGACGATCCCGACTTGTGCGAAAGCCTTCGCTATCAGTTTGAACGGCGGGGGTACCCGGTCCGCGCCGTTCATTCGCTGGCCGAATTGCAAGCGATCTTTACCGAAGGAGACGACTTTAAGTTGGCGCTTGTCGATTTCCGCTTGCAGGATTACGGAGGAGAAGAGTTTTCGCGAATCATTCGCGAAGCGGCGCCTGCGGCGCGAACCATCGTGATCACCGAACACCAGAGCGAGTTCGATCACATCGTCGACAAACTGATGAGCGAAGGCGCCTACGACTATTTGCTGAAGCCGATCAACGCCGACGTGCTGCGAATCAGCTTGCAGCGGATCGCCCATCTGAACGAGACGAAGTATTCGCTGAAGCGAGAAGCGGACGCGCGCGAGCTTGCGGAACAGCAACATCGACTGCTCGCCGAAGCGATCGCCCATCTTGGCGAAGGGGTCATCATCACGAGCGATGAATTCGACGGCCCCTGTCCTCGGATCGTTTTCGTCAACGACGCAATCTGCCGGATTACCGGCTACGCCGCCGAGGAACTGATCGGGAAGACTCCCAAAATCTTTCAAGGCAAGCGGACCGATATCGCCTTAATGCTTGACTGCCAGGCCGCCGTTCGCGCCGAGCGACCTTTCCAGGGCGAGTTCGTCTACTACCGCAAAGATCGAACGGCGTACGATGCGGAGATCGTCGTCACGCCAATGTTCGACGCCGAGGGGAGCTGCACCAACTACGTCATCGTTCAGCGCGACATCACGGAGAAAAATCGAGCGGCCAGGGAACTGCGCGATCGAGAAGCTCGCTTGCGCGCGATCCTGGATACGGCGACCGACGCAATCGTCACCATTGACTGCCAAGGAATCATCCATGCGACGAATCCCGCGACCTCCCGGATGTTTGGCTACGCAGACCAGGAGATGATCGGCCGGAACGTCATGATCCTGATGCCGGAACCGTATCGCTCCGAACATCATGGCTATCTCGCGCGCTACATGGAGACCGGCGAAGCGCACATTATTGGAACAGGGCGGGAAGTCGTAGCGCGCCGAAAAGATGGGACGACGTTTCCCGTTCACCTGGCGGTCAGCAGGATCGAAAACCCGCCGTTGTTCACCGGCATCATTCGCGATATCTCCGCCCTTAAGGAGCTGCAAAAACAAGTTCTGGAGATCGCCACGGAAGAAGATCGGCGGATTGGCCAGGAGTTGCACGACAGCGTTCAGCAGCAGTTGACCGGACTAGGACTATTGTCCCAGACCGTCTACGAAATGATGTTGACCGTGGAAGTCGAAAAGTCGGAATGCCAGACGTTCGCTGACAAAGTCGCCCACTTGGCCGGCCGCGTCGCTGCTGGGATTAACGACGTCGCTCGGGAAGTGCATAATCTCTCCCGCGGTCTGGTCCCCGTGGAAATCGACGCTGAAGGGCTACGCTCCGCATTGCGCGAACTGGCGGCCCGAATTCGTGAACAATTTGGGGTCCTCTGCGAGTGCCGTTTTCAGGGAGATACCGCGGTCACCAATAACTTCGTCGCGACCCATCTTTTCCGGATCATCCAGGAAGCGGTCACCAACGCCATCAAACATGGCGAGGCTAAACGGATTGATATTTCGCTCCGCGGCTCCGACCAGGCGATCACCATGGAAATTTTGGACGATGGCCGGGGAATCGACCCCCTGGAGGTTTCGAACCTGGGGACCGGTTTAAAGATCATGCAGTATCGCTCCGGGCTAATCGGGGGCGTTTTTAAGATCGCCCCTGGTCCGAGCGGCGGAACTTTGGTCAGCTGTATAGTATCGCGGCAAGGGAGTTTCGGAGACGTTGGGGAAGATGAACTGCCCATCTAATAAGAGTCGAATTCTGATCGTCGACGATCATCCAATCGTCTGCGAAGGACTGACTGCGCGAATCGACAGCCAAGACGACTTGGAAGTATGCGGCGCGGCGAGCAACGTCACCGACGCGCTGACCGCCTATCGCACTCTGTCGCCCGATCTGATCATCGTCGACATTCAGTTGGAGGAAGGGAACGGAATCGAACTGATCAAAGAGATTCACGGCCGTAACTCAGCCGCGAAGATGTTGGTGATCTCGGCGTACGACGAGTCATTGTTCGCCGAACGAGCGCTCCGCGCCGGTGCGCTGGGATACGTGAACAAGCGGGAGCTGCAAACCAACGTCATCTCCGCGATTCGGACCGTTCTGAATGGGGAACGCTACCTGAGCCCCAAGATGACCCAACAGCTGGTCAGTCAGGCGATTACCCAGAAAGACTCGACCGAAGAAGACCCGGTCCAGCGGCTCAGCGATCGAGAACTGGAAGTCTTCCAGTTGATCGGCCACGGCAAGACGACCGCTGCGATCGCCAGCCAACTGCAATTGAGCGTCCACACGATCGACACGCATCGCGAAAAGCTGCGTCATAAGCTCGGCGTGAAAAACAGCGCGGAGCTCATGAAGCTGGCTGTCCAGTGGGTTCTGGAAAACGGCTAATCCGGCTCTCGTCGCATCGATCCAACGGATGGCGGCTTTCGCCATGCCCACGCGGCGATTTCGCGGATGGGTTTGTAGGAGCCTTTGGGGAATAATTACCTGGAGGTTCCGTGAAGCGCGCCATCGCGCCGGCGAGAAACTCAACCTCCGTCTCCCGGAAAGGAAGTGGAGCGATGTTAGCCGATGACTTACAACTGCATCGACCTTGGTTGGTAGCCGTTTGGCCCGGCATGGGAAACGTCGGCGTAAACGCCGGCATCTATTTGCTCTCGAAGCTGGAGATGACGCTGGCGGCCGAGTTTGAAGTCGGCGATCTCTTCGACGTCGATCAGGTCGAAGTGACGAGCGGCATCATTCACATCGGACGACGTCCGCGGCATCGCTTGTTCCTCTGGCAAGATCCGGCGAAAAAGCGCGACTTGCTGGTCTTCCTGGGAGAAGCGCAGCCTCCGGCCGGCAAGTTCAACTTTTGCCGTCAGCTGATTCGCAATGCGCGGCAGTTCGGGGTCGAGCGAATCTTCACCTTCGCCGCGATGGCGACCGGCATGCGTCCCAAGCATGGTTCGCACGTCTTTGTCGCCGCGACCGATGAGGCGCTTTTGCACGAGCTCGAACACCATGAGATGGTCGTTCTCGAAAACGGGAACATCGGCGGCCTGAACGGCATCCTCTTGGGCGCCGCCGCCGAAGCCGGCCTGCAAGGAGCTTGCCTCTTGGGAGAAATGCCGCAAGTTTTCGCCCAACTCCCCTACCCCAAGGCGTCGCTGGAGATCCTAAGGGCGTTCTCGAAACTGACCGACATCCAACTCGACTTGTCGGAGTTGGCCGAACAAGGCCGCGCCATGGAAGAGCAGTTGCAGGAAATCCTCGCCAAAGTGGAGGGTGATCAAGAGACGGAGGAGCAGGAGGAAGAAGAGGAAGGTTTCGCGAGTGAAGCCCCGGAACCGGAGGGTCCTGATCCCGAGTTGGCAGCGAGAATCGAACAGCTGTTCGCCGCGGCGGCCAATGACTCCTCCAAAGCTTTTGAATTGAAACAAGAGCTTGATCGACTCGGTCTCTTCTTCAAGTACGAAGATCGCTTCCTCGATCTCTTCAAGAAGAAGGAATAGCGGCCGGATCGTTTCAGCGACCAATCACCAACACCTTGGCGCCCTTGACGTTTCCCCGCTTCAATTCCACGAGCGCCCGATTCGCTTCTTCCAGGGGATAGGGAGTAGTCGTCGAACGGAGCGGGATCTTGCCTGCGAGCGGCAAGAACTCTTCGATATCAAAATGGGTGATGTTGGCCACCGTTTTGATCTCCCGCTCCATCCACAGATGCTCGTGATAACTCAATAGCAGCAGGGCTTCTTTGTCGTTCGCTTCTTTGCGAATCGCATTGATGACGAGACGCCCACCCGGGGCAAGATTCGCCAGCGCTTCGACCACCGGTCGCCAAGCCGGCGTCGTGTCGATGATCGCGTCGAGCTTTTCCGGCGCCCGATCGGTCGTATGTCCTGCCCACACCGCTCCCAGCTCGCGGGCAAACGCCTGCGCGTTCGGATCGCGGGCAAAAACAAAAACTTGCGTGTGGGGAAATTGGTGACGGACCATTTGCAGCACCAGATGGGCTGAACCTCCGAAGCCGGTCAGTCCCAGATTTCGTCCGTCGGAGATTCCGGTCAGCCGCAGCGCCCGATAACCAATCGCCCCAGCACACAAGAGAGGAGCCGCCTCGGCGTCAGAGAAGCAAGCAGGAATCGGATAGGCGTAATCGGCGACGGCGGTCATGTACTCTGCATAACCGCCGTTTACGTCTCGCCCAGTCGCGCGAAATTCGGGGCTGACGTTCTCCCGCTCGTCTCCACTCGACGAGTGGATCCAGCCAACACCGACGCGGTCGCCGATTCGATGCCGCGTCACTCCTTCGCCTACCTCTTCGACGTAGCCGACGACCTCATGTCCCGGCACCACCGGCAAATGCGGCGGCGCCGTTCTTCCTTCGATCTCGTCCAGTTCCGTATGGCAGACGCCGCACGCACTCACTCGAATCAGCACTTCCTCAGCGCCTGGCCTTGGCTTGGGCAATTCGATCAACTCCAGCGGCGTCGTAGTGTCGCGAAGCGAAACGATTCGCCGCAGCGCCAAGGCCTTCATCCGATCCTCCTCTGCGCTCCGCTTCTCCTAGTGCTTGAGACCTCAATACCGCAACGTCGCCGCGACAAAGTCCTCACTCGGCATCTCTTCGCCCGGCATCACGTAAACCTCGCCGTTATGCAGCGCGGTTTCGATCACCGCCAGGTTCAGCAGATCTTCATCCCCGTTTTCCGGCGTCTCGTGAACGTACACATCGCCGGTCTCGGGATGATAGCTTCCCCAGACGGTCATTCCACGGTCAACGAACAGCGACTCGACCTGCCCCTGCTCCGCAGCGACCAGAATCTTGTGGATATCTGCCGAGGAGCGTCCGTTGCCCGTGGAGTCCGCATACTTTTTGGCCGCCTTGTGTTGGCGTTCTTCCAGCGCCGGCTTCACCATCGGATACGCTTCTTCGCGCAGCCGCGTCATCTGCTCGTTATCCCAGTTACCGGTCAATTGCTGCGGCAACAGACCGTTATACGAGTTCGCCTGACGATAGATCGGCAGCAGATACTCGACGCCTGCCAACAGCAGCGGGGCCGCTTCCTGTTCAAAGACCGGACGCAGCGCCTTGTCGATCATTCGGAAGTACTCGAGCAGGTTCTCTTTCTCGGTATCCGATTCGCCGCCATGGCCATGGAACAGAGCCGTATGCTTGCCCTGCGAAGCGCGGACCGGCGAGTGGAACTGCAGCCCACGTTCCGGCGTTGCGGATCCCAGCGCCGACTCCATGTCTTGCGGCATGTCGGGCACAGCGACCTTTTCAATCGTGCGCGACGTCGCTCGGTACAACTGCGAACCATTCTGGCTCAAGCTCAACACGTAGAACCGCGCGTTCGCCGCCAGAGCCGGCAACATCGGTTTCACATAGAATCGCTTGCCGACGACCGCCGTCGCGTCAAACGGAACCGGCAGTCGATAGACTTCGCACTCGTCCGTCGTCGCAAACAGCGCCAAGCCGCAGCTTCGACCTTCCCAAAAGTCCGCTCGCTCCGTCAACTTGCGGATCGGCTTGAAGAACGCCTGCGCGTCGACGCTGTACCGTTCGGCCAGCTGACTTTCCGCGTCATTCAGGAGGTTCTTCAGGCGAATCGGGTCTTGCTGCCCATCTTCACCCGCAACGTGCGTCGGCATCAGGATACTCACATAGGGCCCCTGCTGCGCCGCCATCAAACGATTCAGATCGCGTTGCGTAAAAGCGTTCATGGCAGTCTCCTTATAGAGGATTTTGCGGCGGCAACTTCGTTTCTCATCGCTGTTTATGCGCCACCGCTTCCATGTTTAATTCTGCCTCACCGACAGGGGTTGCGGGATCAGTTCCGACTTGATTTCCGCATGGTGGAATCCACCATCTGCCAGCGATCTCCCCTGCTTCCAGGGCAGTCTTCCCTTCCTTATGTTTGCTATATCCGGTTCTCCGGTTGGAGATATCGGGAAAACCATTCCTCGGCCAGTAGCGCCACCTTTTCGAGCGCTCCAGGCTCTTCAAACAGATGCGTCGCGTGAGGAACGACCTCCAAATGCTTGGCGCACTGGAGGTCTGCGAAAGCCTGGCGATTCAGCGTGAGCACCGGTTCATCGTCGCCGCCGACAATCAGGAGCGTCGGCGCTTTGACGTTTCGCAGGTGCCCTCGCGCCAGATCGGGCCTTCCACCGCGGGAAACGACCGCTTTCACAGTCGACCCATCGAGCGCGGCGGCGACTAGCGCGGCCGCCGCTCCGGTACTGGCGCCAAAGAACCCGAGCGGAAGATCACCCACCCCCGGTTGCTCTTTCGCCCACGCTTCCGCTTCGCGCAAGCGCAGCGCCAGTAGCGGAATGTCGAAGACCAGCCGCCTATCCCGGGCCTCGTCTTCTCCCAACAAATCGAACAGCAAGGTCGCAAATCCAAAGTCCTGCAGCTCCTCGGCAACCATTTGATTGCGAGTGCTAAAGCGGCTGCTGCCGCTGCCGTGCGCGAACAGGACAACTCCCTTGGCTGCATTGGGAACGGTGAGAATCCCGGGCAAGTAGTCCGATCCAACCAGCACTTCCGCTACTTGCGCTACCATTCGACTACACATTTCTCCTACTCTCCCGAAAGTGTCGTGATCTTCGGAATTCGCAGGGAGATTGGTTACGAACTTCGTCCCAACACGGTCGGCTCTTCATCTTCAAGCAGCCAACCGATCGATGCGAGTTCCTCGCTCACCAGTTCCAGGACGTCGTCCAGGCTGACGAGCCCAACCAACTCTCCACGATCACCCACCACCGGAAGACGGCGATAAGGCCCCGCTCTCATGGCGCGAATCGTCTCTTCGACCGACGTATCTTCATGCACGGTCTTCAGAGGTCCGCGAAAAACTTCCGAGATCGGAGTCGTTGCGCCATCCTTTCCGGCGGCTAGCACACGTACGGTCAAGTCGCGGTCCGTGACGATACCGATCGGCAGGCCGCGAGAATCGACGACGACGAGCGTTCCCACCTTTCGCGAGTTCATCCGTTGCGCCGCCGCTTGGGCTGATTCGTCCGGCGAGATGACATCGACCTCGCGGACGCAAATTCGTCCAACGCTCATCTGACTTCTCCTCGTAAAAGACCAAGTTCCATTCCGCCTCTTGCCATGTCCTCTCTATCACGCCGCAGGGGCGAACTCCCGCAGTATTTCCACCACTTCCTCGTCGGTCGTCGGCTCGAACCAGCGGTAGAACTCTCCCACCGCGTAAAACTCGGTCGCGGCCTGCAGACAAACCAACCGGTCGCACTTGCCGCGGATCGCCGGCAAGCAATCTTGCGGAGCGACCGGCACGGCCACGATCAATTCGGCCGGCCCGCGCTGACGAACGACTTGCAGCGCCGCCAACATCGTCGATCCGGTCGCAACGCCGTCGTCGGTAACGATGACCGAACGTCCGGCGATTTCGGCCGGCGGTCGGACGCCGCGGAAGAGCCGCTTCCGCCGGTTGATTTCCTCAACTTGCTGTTGGCATTCCCGCTGCAAATCTTCGTCGCTGACGTTCAGCCGGCGAACAACTGCGCGGTCGACCATCGGCTGGCCATCTTCACCGACTGCGCCGATGGCGAATTCCGGGTTCCACGGACATCGCAGCTTGTGGGCCAGGACGACGTCGAAATCTGCACCGATCGTCTTGGCCAATTCTGCGCCGGTCACGACTCCACCGCGGGGAATCCCCAGGACGAGAGGGTCTCTCAGCGAGAGACGTCTCAATTCTCTTCCCAGTTTCTGTCCGGCATCCTCTCGATCGTAAAATACCATCTCAATTCTCCCGGAAAGGCGCCGCTTTCGCGTTACGCCATGTCGTATTTCTCCAATAGCCGATAAAGGCACCGGCGTGAGATACCCAGCGCTCGCGCCGCACGCACTTTGTTTCCATTTTCCCGCGACATTACCTCTTGGACGCACTGCTTGCGAAGCGACTCCAGATCGAAATTCTTCGTCGGCAATCGCACTGGCGCCTCCGGTTTGCCGCCAGCGACTTCGGCCGGCAGATTTTGCAGTTGAATCGTTTGGCGATCCGCTAAGATCTTCGCTCGTTCAATCGCGTTGATCAGTTGGCGAATATTTCCGGGCCAGTCGAACCGCTCGATCGCTTGCAGCGCATCCGATTCGATTTGCCAATCGTTTCCCATAAAGTGATGCGTCAGCAGCGTCACGTCGTCGCCGCGTTGACGCAGCGGCGGCAGTTCAAGCCGCATCACGTCAATTCGATAGTAAAGGTCTTCGCGAAAACGCCCTTCTCGGACCTCGCGTTTCAAGTCGCGATTGGTCGCCGTTACCAGGCGAACGTTCGCGTGGCGCTCCTTGGTGGCGCCAACGCGGCGGTACGTCCCATCCTCGAGCACCCGCAGCAGCTTCGCTTGCACCCCGCCGGTCATCTCGCCGATCTCGTCAATGAACAACGTCCCGCCGTCCGCCGTTTCAAACAGCCCCGGCTTGGCCGCGCTCGCCCCGGTAAAAGCGCCCTTCTCATGGCCGAACAATTCGCTTTCCAGCAGCGACTCCGGCAATGCGGCGCAGTTGACGACCACCATGTTGCGTCCGGCTCGGCCGCTAACGTTATGCAGTGCGCGAGCGACCAGCTCCTTGCCCGTTCCACTTTCTCCCTGGATCAAGATCGGCCGATCGGTCGGACCGGCCAGCTTGATCAAACGAAAGACCTCCTGCATTGAAGGGGATTGCCCGACCATCAGCGGCTGGGGTCGATCGTGACGAAAGGGAAAGCTCAACGGACTCCTCCTCCGTCCGGTCGCCAACACGGCGTCATTAAGCACTTGTTGCAGACGGACCATTTTCAGCGGTTTCGTGAGAAACTCGAACGCTCCCAGCTTGATCAAGGCGACCGCCGATTCGATCGTCGCATCGCCAGAGACGCAGACGACTTCGCAACCCCCTTTCCCTTTCAGTTGCAGAAACAAGTCGAGACTGGCTTCATCTCCGTCGCCAACATCCAATAAAATCACGTCATATTCGCACAGCTCTAACTTGCTTACGGCCTCCTCTACCGATGCGACCTCGTCGACCTCGGCTTGGTTTTCGGCCAGCAGCTGTTTGACGGCGTGCCGAACGTTCGGATCTCCGTCAACAACGAGCACGCGACTCGCATGCAGGTGACAAAAGCGGTTGGTACTGATCATGGCGACACACGATGGGGCTAGATGGAGTGTTGTTCCTGACGCAAGGCTTTCGCGACTCAACTTCTTTTCCACTTCTCTATTGGGTCATATTTTGGGAATCTGTTGAATCGCTAGATTCCCCTTTCCCACATGGCGGATTCCCCGATCCCCAATCGGAAGCCAACGAACGAGAATAAACATGATGCAAAAATGAACCGCTAATATGACAATTGCCGCAGACCTTTTCGCGGCCGCCGTTACATCCAACCGCAGCGAAGAGCACAACGTTGATCCACGAACTAAAATGGCACGCCGCGGACCTGGCGAAGGTCTACCAAGACCTGTCGACTTCCGAAAAAGGTCTCTCTGAGCCCGAGGCGGAGAAACGTCTGCTCCAATTCGGCGCAAACGCCCTGCCGGAACAACCGCCGCCGACCTGGTGGATGATTCTGTTGCGGCAGTTTCTCAGCCCGTTGATCTACATCCTGCTGATTGCCGCGGTAATCTCCGCCTTTACCGGCGACATGCGTGACGCCGCTTTTATCATTGGCGTGTTGATGCTGAACGCCACGGTCGGCGGTTACCAGGAATGGAAGGCGGAAAAGAGCAGCCAGGCGCTGCGAAAGCTGCTCCGTATCCACGCTTCGGTCCAGCGCGGCGATGATGTTAAAGAGATACCCGCCGAAAGAGTCGTTCCGGGCGACATCGTCTGGCTCGAGTCAGGCAATCGCGTCCCTGCCGATCTGCGCCTGGTCTGGGATCGCGGACTGAAAATTGACGAATCGCTGCTTACCGGCGAATCGCTTCCCGTCTCCAAGAATCCCCGCTGGATCGGCGATCGAGACGCCCCCCAGGCCGATCAATTAAACATGGCGTTCGCCGGCTCGATCGTAGCGCACGGCCGCGCCAAAGGCGTGGTCGTCGCGACCGGCACGTCGACCGCCGTCGGACAGTTGGCGCTCGACGTCAGTCGCGCCACCGGAGGCAAGCCGCCGCTGTTGGAGCGGATGGAACGATTCACAAATGTAATCGCGATCACGACGTTGGCGACCGCAGCGGTGATCGGCGTCGTCGGCGTCTTCTTAGGTCGCTATGCGCCGACCGAGTTGTTCCTCTTCACCGTCGTCTTGGCCGTGGCGGCGATTCCCGAAGGCTTGCCGGTAGCGATGACCGTCGCTTTGGCGATCGCCACGACGCGAATGGCCCGCCGCGGCGTGATTGTGCGGCGACTTACCGCGGTGGAAGGGCTCGGAAGTTGCACGCTGGTCGCAACCGACAAAACCGGCACGCTGACCGTCAACGAACTGACGGTCAGCGAAGCGCGCCTGGCGACCGGCGAGGCGTTTCGCGTCACCGGCGAAGGTTTTGCGCCGGAGGGACAAGTCGTTCCGCTCGCGACAGATGCTGACACGAACCGGTTGCAAGCGCTCGTTCGCTCGGCTGTCCTTTGCAATGAAGCCGACCTGTATCAACACGATGGCGGTTGGCATTGGCGCGGAGACGCCGTCGACATCGCGCTGTTGGCGTTTGCACATAAGCTGGGAACCACGCAAGCGGCGACGCAAGCGATCCACCCGCAGGTCAACGACATTCCCTACGAATCGGAACGCCAATTCGCCGCGTCCTTCAACCAGGTTGACGACGAAGTTCGCGTCTTCGTCAAAGGCGCCCCGGAACGCGTATTCGGGATGTGCCAGATTGGCCTCGATCGCTCGGCCATGGAGGAAGTGGCGAAAGAAATGGCGGCTCGCGGCCTGCGCGTGTTGGCCGTGGCCGAAGGTCCTGCCGAGGAAGAGATCGATCCGACCATCGCTCCGGCCGAACCAACCGAACTGACGCTCCTCGGTTTCGTCGGCATGATCGATCCCCTACGTTCCGGCGTTCGCGACGCGGTCGACACCTGCCGCCGCTGCGGCGTTAATGTCTCGATGATCACCGGCGATCACTCGATCACGGCGCTTGCCATTGCGCGCGATCTGGGGCTCGCCGAAGACGAGTCGCAAGTGATGACCGGCCCGGAATTGGCCGACAAAACTCCCGAAGAGTTGGCCAGGTACGTACAGGAAATCCGGGTCTTCGCCCGCGTCGCTCCCCGACAAAAACTCCAAATCGTCAACGCCGCTCAGGCGTCGGGCCAGTTCGTCGCCGTTACCGGAGACGGCGTCAACGACGCTCCGGCGCTGCGAGCCGCTAACATCGGCGTCGCCATGGGACGATCGGGAACCGACGTCGCGCGGGAAGCTTCGGAGCTGGTCATCAGCGACGACAACTTCGCCACCATCGTCGCCGGAATCGAAGAGGGACGGGTCGCCTACGAAAACATTCGTAAAGTGATTTATCTGCTAATCTCTCAAGGTGCGGCCGAGTTGGTGGTGATGGGGCTAGCGGTGATCACCGGTATGCCGCTACCGCTACTTGCGGTTCAGGTCCTCTGGATGAACTTGATCACCAACGGCATTCAGGACGTCGCTTTGGCGTTTGAACCGAGCGAAGGTGACGTGCTGGATCGCAAACCAAGGTCGCCGCAAGAGCCGATCTTCGACTTCTTAATGATCGAACGGACGATCGTCGCCGCCGCCGTCATCGGGCTCATCGGCTTTGGGACGTTTTATTGGATGATCTCCAACGGCCATACCATCGCCGACGCCCGCAATACGCTGCTATTGATGATGGTGCTGTTTGAAAACTTCCATATTGGCAATTGCCGTTCGGAAACGAAGTCCGCCTTTTCTTTGAGCCCACTGCGCAGCCCGATTTTGTTGTCCGGCGCTTTGGGCGCGTTTTTCGTCCATCTGGCTGCGATGCACGTTCCCTTCATGCAAGCGTTGCTGGATACCTCTCCAGTATCACTGACCACTTGGGTCGTGGTGATCGCTTTGTCCTTTACCATTGTGCCGGTCATCGAAATTGACAAATGGCTCTGGCGACGGCGAACCGCCCAAAAATAATACTGAATTCGCCTCAAAAAAAAATCGATTGTCGCGAACCGCCCTCTGACCCCACACGTAATAACAGTAGAAAGGCAAGCAATGGACGCGAAGCCGTCCGAACGTTGTAGCGAGCGAAAATCGCGATGGATGGGCGGACGCCGGCAGAGCAGCCAAGACTGCTTAAAAAATGCCGAAAGCGGAACGGACATTGCCCGACTTTGCTGGTCGACGAAAAGTTGACCAGTCAAGTGATGAAAGGTGGATCCGATTCATTCGCAGTCCTGTTAGGACTCGACGCTCGCCCAAGTGGCGACTAATCGTGATAACGGTTCGGATCCACCAATTTTTTTTCTTGGGTTCTCCCGCCCGGTGCAAGCCGGGCGTTTTTTTGCGCCGCTTCTCCGTTGGCGCCTAGCAGATTCGTGGCAGCGGCGCCCCTTGGGGATCGTCGAGCGGAATCTCCATTCCACGTCCCCGCCGAATGACGACCGCCGCCGAGCGACGCGCCGCCACCCTGCCGATCACCGCCGCATCAGGAGACCTCCCCGAGCCGCGTAGCGCCGCTAGCGCCTGATCGACGCCAACTTCCGGAACCGCGACGAGCATCGTTCCTTCGTTCGGCAGATGAAGAGGATCTAACCCCAGTAGTTCGCAAACGCCGCGAACTTCCGGCGAGACAGGAATCGCCGCCTCCTCAATCTCCATCGTCAATTGACTCGCGGCCCCCCATTCCTGCAGCACCGCCGCAGCGCCGCCGCGCGTCGCATCCCGCATTGCGCAGATTTGACTGCCGCTAAGCCGCAGCGCCTCGACCGCCGGCCAGAGCGATCCGCAATCGCTTTTCGGCATTGGGTCGAAGCGAAGATTTTCCCGCGCGGCGAGGATCGCCACGCCATGCTTGCCGATGGGCCCGCTGGCGATAATCACGTCGCCCACCTTCAGCCGCTGCGGGCCCAGCGGCGCCGGATCAATCTGTTCCCCCAGACCCGTCGTCGTTAGAAAGATCCCATCCGCGGCGCCTCGAGGAACCACCTTCGTATCGCCGGTCACGACCTGCACGTCGGCCAGGTTCGCCGCAGCGGAGATTGACTGCAGAATCTGCTCCAGCGCAATCAACGCAAATCCTTCTTCGATGATCATCGCCAGCGAAATCCAACGAGGGCGAGCTCCGGCAACCGCCAAATCATTGATCGTGCCAAAGATCGCCAGCTTGCCGATATCGCCGCCGGGAAAGAAGAGCGGGGAAACGACGTAGCTATCGGTCGTCATCATCGGCGGGCCGGAAAGCGGCGGCAGTTCGACCGAATCTCCCATCTGCAGCGCCAGCGGGCTGCCGAGTCTGGGGATGATTCGCTCTTCGATCAAACGTCGCGCGGCCCGCCCTCCCTCGCCATGTGCAAGAGTCACGAACTCATCAGACGCGAGCGGAATCGGACAGTCGTTCGGAAACGCGGACATAAGGGAACTCTAAATCGGACTGCGGACGCTTCGCTGCGGCGACGCATAACGATAGTAAGCGGCGCACGCCCCTTCGCTACTCACCATCGGCGCCCCGAGCGGCGTTTCCGGCGTACACTCGCGGCCAAAGAAGGGACATTCGACCGGCTTCAGCCGTCCCGTCATGATCTCTCCGCCAGGACAGATCGGCAACTGGTCCGCAACCATCGGCTCCACGGAAAACTTCTGCGTCGCATCAAAGTGACGCCACTCCGGTCTCAGGCCCAGTCCTCCCTGCTCGATGACGCCGAGCCCGCGCCACTCACGATCGACCGCCTCAAAGACGTCGGCCACATGATTCTGGGCGTACGGATTCCCCGCTTCCGCGACGCAGCGGGAATAACAATTCGTGAGGGCCGGCGCCTGGCGTTCCAGTTGCTCCACGCACTCGCGAATGCCGATTAGCAAATCGAGCGGCTCAAATCCGGTAACCACCACCGGCAGTTGATACTGCGCAACAAGCGACTCATAGCTGCGATACCCCGCCACCGCACAAACATGCCCTGCCGCCAAGAATCCGTCGACGAGCCGCGGCTCTTCGGCCGCGATCATTTCCATCGCCGGCTGAACGCGGACATGGGCAACGAGCAGCGAAAAGTTCGTCAGGTTCCAGGCCGCCGCCTGTTTCACGGCCAAAGCGGTCGCTGGCGTCGTCGTCTCAAAACCAACGGCGAAGAAAACGACTTCGGTCTCCGGTTGCTCACGGGCAAGCTGGACTGCGTCGAGCGGCGAGTAAACCAGCTTGACGTTGCCGCCGCCGCAGCGAGCCTGTAACAAACTTTCGTCCGAGCCGGGAACGCGCAACATGTCGCCAAAGCTGGTCACAATGACGCCGGGGCGTTTCGATAGCGCTACCGCCCTATCGATAAAGGATGTCGCGGTTACGCAGACCGGGCAGCCTGGGCCATGCAGCAGTTTGACGACCCCATCCAGCTGTTGATCGATTCCCCATCGCAACAGCCCATGCGTTTGCCCGCCGCAGACTTCCATGACCGTCCAGCAGCGCGTCGCCTGGCGGCGGACCGCCTCTACCATTTGCTGACAAGCGTCGGCGTCGCGAAACTCATCGACATACTTCACGGCGCCGGCTCCTCTCCGTCGAGTTCAGCGAACGTG
Source organism: Blastopirellula sediminis (assembly GCF_020966755.1). Lineage (NCBI taxonomy): Bacteria > Pseudomonadati > Planctomycetota > Planctomycetia > Pirellulales > Pirellulaceae > Blastopirellula > Blastopirellula sediminis. The sequence continues at coordinate 1,743,805 of NZ_JAJKFT010000004.1, read as the reverse complement.
CGCAGCAGCCGCTCCGCTTCGTTTGCACTGACGACGCTAATCGCAATCCCGGCGTGAACCAGCACATAGTCCCCGACGCTCGCCCCCGGAACGCAGGCCATGCTCACCTCGCGACTCACTCCTCCGAATTCGACGGCGGCGCTCTCGAACGGCGACGTTCGTTCGATCCAGCGCACAATTTTTCCCGGTACGGCCAAACACATGACGCCAGCTCACCTACCAATCGCCGAAACCAATTGCCCCGCCGCCAAACCGCCATCGCCCGGCGGAATTGCGCCGGGAAGATAGACCGCCAGCTTCTCGTTCTTAGCCATGTCAGCGACCAATTCGCAGAGAATCCGATTCTGAAAAACGCCCCCGGTCAGTAGCAGCGGAAGCTGCGGTCGACGCCGGCCGATCGCCACGATCGCAGCCGCCAGTCCGCGATGGACTCGCATCGCGATGCGCTGGGGAGGCACTTCCGCCCGAAGATCTTCGAGCACTTGCCTCACCAACGGACGCCAATCCAATTGTAAAACCTTTCCGTCACAAATGGCGAGCTCGTAGCTTCCCGCTTCCCTGCGATCCGCGATCGCCTCCAACATCATCGGCAGCTCCCCTTCGTACTCGCACCGCTCCCGTCGCAAGATCAACGACGCGACGCCATCCAGAAGCCGGCCGGCGCTCGTCGTCACCGGAGAGAATTGTGCGTTACCAAGAATCTGCCGAATCATCTCCACCGGCAGACGTTTGCCTTCCAGCGTCTCAAGATAGTGAACGTGGTCGTGAGCGTCCGCCTCACCCAGTAGCGCGGCGGCAATCCTCCACGGTTCGCGAATCGACGCTTCGCCTCCGGCCAGCGCGAACGGGCGCAAGTGGGCGAACCGCTCGAATGATTTCCCCTGAGCCACCAGGAACTCTCCTCCCCAAACGGTTCCGTCGGCGCCATAACCGGTTCCATCCCAAGCGACTCCCATGATCGGTTGATCGAGCAACCCATGCTCCAGCATCGCCGCCAACACGTGGGCGTAATGATGTTGCACTGAGTCGATCTCGCCGAATCGATCGGCAGTTTCCTGGGTCGTGAAATAGCCAGGATGCTGATCGCATACGCCGTGCGCAGCCGAAAAGCGATAGAGCGACTGCAAGTCCGCGAACTGCTGTCGATAACGTTCTTGCGTCGCCAGGTTGCTCAGATCACCGATATGCGGGCCCAAGACGCCGCTGCCGCCATGGCAAAACGCGACGGCCGACTTCATCTGCCCACCCAAGGCGACTGCGCTCTCGTCCGAAGATACCTCAAGTCGCAGCGGCGCCAACCCGCGGGCCAGGCGAAGCGTCACCTGCTGCTCCTGAAACACGCGGACCACGCTATCGTCGATCGGGCGAACGATCTCGCGGTTGTGATGGATCCACAGATCACAGATCTCCGCAAGTTGCGACTCGGCCTCTTCAATGCTGTAGGCGAGCGGCTCTCCTTCCCGATTTCCGCTGGTACAAACCAGCGGGCGGCCGACTCGTTCTAATAGCAAATCATGCAGCGGCGTGGTCGGAAGGAACAGGCCGATCGTATTGAGCCCCGGAAACACCGACCGAGCGACGGTAGCTCCCCGCTTCGCCACCAGCAACACAATCGGGTTAGCCGAGGAAGTCAAAGCGTGACGCTCGACCGAGTTCATCACCGCCATTCGCGCGGCGTCCGCTTCGGTTCGTACCATGACGGCCAGCGGTTTGCTGGCGCGACCTTTCCTTTGCCGCAATCGCTCGACCGCTGGGTCACTGGTCGCATCGACAAGCAACTGATACCCGCCGAGCCCCTTCAAGGCGACAATCTCACCGCCGAGCAGCGCCGCGGCCGCTGCTTCCAGCGCTGCCTCCTGGTCACGCTCGATCTCGCCTGCCTGCGATACGCTCCAGATCCGCGGACCGCATTTCGGACAAGAGATCGTCTGCGCATGAAAGCGGCGATCTTCTACGTCGCTATATTCCTGTCGGCACTCGTCGCAAAGGGGAAACTCCGCCATCGCCGTCGAGTCTCGCTCGAACGGCATCCGCCGAATGATCGAATAGCGCGGCCCACATTTCACGCAGCTGTTGAACAGGTAACGGTAACGGCGATCGCCCGGACGTCGCACTTCCGCCAGACAGTCTGCACAGACCGCGACGTCGACCGGAACCGACGTGACGATCGCAGCAGAGGAGTCGTCTTGAAGGATCGAGAACTCCGAAAAGCGAGCGAGGGGAGCGTCTGCGTAAGATTCTCTGGTAACGTTGGCTTCCCCTGGCAAGCAAGAACGCAGTCTACGTCGAAACTCGGCGACTTGCGCCTGACTTCCTGCGACATCCAGCTCCACGCCGTGCGGGCAATTCCGCACCTGACCCCCAACTCCAAGTTCCATCGCCAAGCGATAAATTGCCGGCCGGACGCCAATCCCTTGCAAGCGTCCCGCCAGCGAAATGCGGAGCGCGACCTGCGCTGCCGTCTCCACCTTCGCATTGTCGGTGATCGCAGACAAACCGGGTTACTCCTTCCCACCGTTTTTCGTCAGCATCTGTCTCCGTCGTTCGACGAGCGAGTCGCACCATGCGTCGACACCTTCACCACGCAGCGCGCAGACCGGAAAGAAGACGAGCTCTCCTTGCACGTCCTTCGCGTCGGCGATGGCCTGCTCGACCGAAAACGGAACGTAGGGCAACAAGTCGATCTTGTTGATCACGACCGCCTGGCTGGTACGAAACGCCTTCGGATATTTCCCCGGCTTATCGTCCCCTTCGGTCGTGCTGAGGACCAGCACCCGAAAATGTTCTCCCAGGTCATGCGAAGCGGGGCAGACCAGATTGCCGACGTCCTCGATAAACAGAAAGTCGAACGCTTCCTCCCCCAACTGCGGCAAAATCTTTTCGACCAGCGGCAGCTCCAGATGGCATGCGCCGCCGGTAGTGATCTGGGCCGTCGCGGCCAGGGGCGCGAGACGCTCGGCGTCGCGCTCCGTCGCGATATCGCCTACCAGCACGCCGACGCGATACTCGTCGCCAAGACGCCGCGCCGTTTGCTCTAAGAGAGTCGTCTTGCCCGAACCGGGCGAAGAGAGCAACCGCACGACGAACGTTCCCTGCCGCTCCATCCGCTGCTGGAACGCGGCGGCCGATTCCCGGCGAAGGGTGCGGATATCTTTTTCGAGGATGATTTCGGTCGACATCGTTCAGCGCCTTCATTCCGATTTTGGCGAAGCGGGATCTTGGCCGCGATCGACGGTTAACTGCAAAAAGTGGGTCGCGCAACTGATGCAGGGGTCATAATTGCGGATCATATGCTCCGACTTCTGCGCGATCGCCGCATCGTCGAGCGACAACAGTTGCCGCAGATACTCGCGCAGATCGGCCTCGATCTGTCCTTGGTTTTGCGCGGTCGGGGGAACGATCTTCGCCTCCGCAATCAGCGGGTCTTCGCCGATTCGATAGCGATGGTAAAGCAACCCGCGCGGCGCCTCGGTAGCGTGACAACCTTCGCCTTGTCGAATTTCGTAGGGAATTCGGGAAGGGGTCAGTTCCGCCTGATAGCTGTGCACGATCCGGATCGCCTCTTCAAAGGCGAAGACGACTTCCACCGCGCGAGCAACAATGCTGTGGAAGTTATTGGTGAGCGGAAAACGGAGGCCGCTTTCCTCCAGCGCGCGTTTGCTTGTCGGTAACAGTTGCTCGTAACAGTTGTTCAGCCGCGCGAGCGGACCCGCCAGATAGAACGCATCTCCCGGGGTTCGGGCACTATAGAGCGCCGTGCTATGCGGCAGTTGCGTCTCTTGAAAATGCGTTTCGTATTCTTCCACCGGCACGTCGAGTCCAGCAGAGGAAAAAACGTTTCCGTCACTCAGCGGGTATTCGTCCGGGTGCTTCAGCGAAACAAGTTCATAAGGAACCGGAAAATCGGGAAACTCAAACCGGCTCACCCAACGAACCGTCTCGAGCGCCGCTTCCAGTCCCCACTCAAGCCGCGGCAGCAACGCTTTCAGATCGCGTACGCTTGGCGCCCGATAAAAGCCTCCGACCGTCACATTGATCGGATGAACGGCCCGTCCGCCGAGGATTTCGACCAGCTGATTGCCGATCTTCTTCATCGCCAGTCCCCGCTCGACTGCTTCGCGATGATCGACCGCCATTGAGATGCCGCTTTCGTAGCCGAGAAAGTCGGGCGCGTGCAGCAGGTAAATGTGCAGACAGTGACTCTCGATCCATTCGCCGCAATAGAGTAGCCGCCGCAGCAGGCGAATCTCGGGCGAAATCGCGATCCCCAGCGCCTTCTCCAGCGCATGGCAGCTGCTCATCTGGTAGGCGACCGGACAGATGCCGCAGATCCGGGCGGTAATGTCCGGAACTTCGTGTACCTGACGTCCCCGCAAAAAGCTCTCGAAGAAGCGGGGAGGTTCGTAAATGCTCAGTTGAACCTGCTCGATCGACTCGCCTTGCAGCTTTACATAGAGCTTCCCCTCACCTTCGACGCGAGAGATCGCTTTGACTTCGATCGTTCGTTCTTCTGGCTGCGAATCGGCGTTCATGGAGCCTCCTCCCCACTTTCCAGCGCCTCGCTCGTCGCGCGAAACGGGGGAGCGTAGCCAGTGAAGCTGCGCGAGAGCTGAACCAGATGCAGCGGCTTGGCGCCTTGCTCTTGATAATGGTTCATCAAGCTTTGTCCGTTGACTTGCTCCTGCGGACCAAAGCAGCCGAAGCATTCTCGATTGCAAGCCGGGCAGATGGCGCCACGATTCATATGCAAGTCGCCGCAGCCTGCTTGCGTTAGCGGACCAAGACAGGGAATCCCTTGCGCGACCGCCACGCAAACCGTTCCCCGCTTCTTGCACTCGACGCAGACGCTATGCGACGGCGTCTGCGGCTTCTTGCCGCGAACGAGCGCCGATAGGGTCTCGACCAATTGAAGCTTGCTGATCGGGCAGCCATGCAGCTCGAAGTCGACTTTGACGTGCTGCGACGCCGGCGTACTTGTTTTCAGCGTGGCGATGTACTCAGGATGCGCGTAGACCTGCTGAATGAACTCGTCGACGTTGGCCCAATTGCGCAGCGCCTGAATGCCCCCAGTCGTCGCACACGCGCCGATCGTCACCAACGTTTTGCACGACTTCCGCACTTCCTGGATTCGCGCCAGGTCGTGCTCGGTAGTGATCGATCCTTCGACCAAACCCACGTCGTACGGCCCTGCAAGTTGCTGAGAACGAGCCTCCAGGAAGAAGGCGATCTCTACCGCATCGGCGATCGCCAGCAGTTCGTCCTCGCAGTCAAGCAGCGACAATTGACAGCCGTCGCATGAGGCGAACTTGAAGACGGCCAGTCTTAACTTTTCGGCCATCACAGGTCCTCCAATTGCATGAGCGACGCCACGCGCGGAAAGGGAAAGATCGGTCCATCTTTGCAGATGAATTCGCGGCCAAATTGGCAGACGCCGCACATTCCCATCGCGCACTTCATGTTCCGTTCCAGCGAGACGTAAATCTCCCCGGCGTCATACCCCAGGTTGATCGCTTCACGAGCGACGAACCGCATCATGATCTCCGGCCCGCAGGTCAGGATCGTGGTCTTCCCCTTCGCGCCATGTAGCGGCCGCATCAGCTCGGTGACCACCCCAATGTGCCCTTTCCAGGCAGAGGTTCCCCGGTCGACCGTCACCTCCATCTCCAGCCCCGCGATCGCCCATGCGGGGAACTGGCGCTGATAGAGCAACTCTTCCGGAGTCTTCGCGCCATAGATCAATTTCAGTTCGCCGAACTCGCGCCGATTCTGCAGTAGGTATTCGATCACCGGCCGCAATGGCGCCAGGCCTATTCCCCCGGCGACCAGCAGCACATCTTTCCCTCGCAATCGGGCCACTGGCCAGGGATTGCCAAAGGGACCGCGTATTCCAACTTGATCCCCCGGTCCTAGTCGCATGATCGCTTTGGTCACGTCTCCTACCGCCCGAATTGTATGATCCATCTGCCGAAGTTCGTGCGAACCGGAACTGATCGAGATCGCCGCTTCTCCGTACCCCGGCAGGTAAACCATGTTGAACTGCCCCGGCAAAAAGTCAGGCGTTTCATCCGATTCCGGCGCCAGGCGGAACGTGCGCACGCTGGGGATCTCGGCGATGATTTCCGCGATCCGAAACATTCGCGGCAACCACGGATTCACTGCCGGCATGGGAGCGGGGGTCGCATTCATGTTTGCGTCTCCCGAATCGCCGCGACCTCTTCGGTCAGATCGATTCCGACCGGGCACCAGGTAATGCATCGCCCGCAACCGACGCAGCCTGACGTATCGAACTGATCGATCCAGGTCGCCAGCTTATGGACCAACCATTGCCGATAACGCGAACGAATGGTGTGGCGAACGACGCCGGAGTTCATGTACGAGTGCTCAGCGTTGAAACAGGACCCCCAGGTTCGTTCACGCGAGACATGGTCTCCCGTGAGATCGGAGACTTCGTCCACCGACGCGCAAAAGCAAGTCGGACAAACCATGGTGCAATTCGCGCACGACAAACAGCGCTCCGCTACTGCGTCCCAATGTTTATGATCCAGGTTATTGACCAGCAGATCGCGAATCCCGCGGATATCCAGTTCGCGGGCGTTCCCGGCTTCATCCTCTCCATCGACGAACCCTCTTCCCCCTTCCACCATCTTCCGCTCAAGCCGTTCAGGAATCGCACGCACTTCACCCGTTTCTGAATCCGTGCATGGAGACCAGCGACATGCGGCCATCACCTCACTTCCAAGAGAGGAACCGACCTCTACCGCAAATTCCTCCTCCAGTTCCGTCAGGGAAAGATCAAATCCACGTTTGACGGCAGGTCCCGTCCCCATCGAATGGCAAAAACAGGTTATCGCCGCGCGACGACAGTTGACGGCGATCAGGACCAGCTTCTCGCGTCGTGCCCGATAACCTTCGTCGACATAGGCGCCTTCCAGAAAGACGCGGTCTTGAATCGCAATGGCATGCAGGTCGCATGCCCGCACGCCGATGATCGCCGTCGGTTCGCATTCCGGCTTTGGCGTCTCAAAACTCCAAGCTCCATCGACGCGATCCGCACGCAGCAGCGTTTCAACCGGCGGAAAGAGATATTGTTTCACCGCATGCGGACCGACGACGTAGTCGAAATAGCCGCTCTGTCCGCTCTCTCGCAATCGATAGCGGGCCGCGTCCTGCTCGTCGATGACGCCGATCGGCAAAGCGCTGGCGTCTTCCGCTTCATCATAAATGACCGCGCCATCCGCCACTTTGGGCAGGATCGTCCGGTAACCCCGCTCGCGCAGCTCTTGGACGATCGCGCCAAGCTCCTCCTTGGCGATTCGAACCATTTGCCCCAGCTGCGGCGCCGAATTGTGCTGCGGTTTCGGATTCATGCGGCGTGCTAGTCACTTCCCAAAGACGATTCCGCCTCGTCCCCAAACAGGTTCAACAGTTGCATCCGCGCCGCGTTCAAACGGCGGGCCAAAGTTTGCGCAATGCCGCGCATGAACGAATAGCCAAACCGCGGGCTCCGCTCGCAAAGTGCGAGCAACTCTTGTTTGGGGAGCTCAACCAGGCGGGTCGGCTCGACCGTTCGTCCGGTCACCGTGAGATGCAGATTATCGAGCACCGGCGACCAGCCGAGAAACTCCCCTTCCCGCACCGTCGAGATCCGGCGGCAACCGAACCCTGGCGCGCAAATCTCCAGCGAGACGGTTCCCGAGATCACCACATACGACGTCACCGCCGCGTCTCCTTCGCGGAAGATCGTCGCGCTTTTGTCATATTCGACGACATGCCCCATGGCGGCGACGGTCTGCAGGTCTTCTTCGCTGATTCCTTGAAAGCAGTCGACGCGGCGTATCACTTCAATCAGTTCGGAGTCGGACATGGCGTCATCTCCTTCAAAACCACGCTCTCCAAAATCAACCCCTCTCCCCGGATCACCTGCGTCCGTTGGCATCCGCAAGCCGGACAGGTAAAGGAAAACGACTTCACCGCAAACGGCTGCCGACATTCGGGACAAAGCGCCTCGATGTCGACCACTTTCATCTCGACGGACGCGCCGCAAAACGGCGATTCTACCAATAGCTCTTCCAGCGCCGACTGAAACAGATCAGGCTCGACGCCGGCAAACTGGCCGACGCTTATCCGAATCGTCGCCACGCGCACGCCGCCATGCGATTTCGCCACTTCGGCGACTTGCGTTAACAGCGCACCGGCTAAAGATCGTTCGTGCATCGCTGGGTCGCTCCCTCCCCCAATAGTTCTTCGGCAATGCTCTCCGCCGCTAGCTGCACCGCAGCTGCGACCTCCGGCGACATCCCCTCCCCCGCTTGCGCCGAATGAATTTCGATCGCGTAGACGACAACGTCTTGGGGCAACCTTCCCAGCGCCTCCGCTAGCCGCAGAACATACGGAAGATCAATTCCATGCGAAGAAAGACCAGTTCGGTCGGTGATGCGCGGATCAGGCCACTCAAATCGAAACAGAGTTCCCGTCGCCGCGCCGCTGGAGCAGGCGTCAATCAGCACCACGCGCTCGTCGCCCGCAAGATGTTCCAGCAATTGGTCGACGTTTTGAATCGCAAGCGCCGACTCAAAACCTCGCCCACGAAGCGCATCGGCGATCCGCCAGGCGGCTTGGTCGTCGCCATGGAGACTGCCAATGGCCAGGATTCGCACAAGGGAACTCATGGTAGCGTCAAACGTCAGAGGGATAGGTGCGACTTCCATCGCCATTAGATCACCCCCTTACCTAGCGTCAAGCGGAAACCGCTATCGGCATACTTCACGTTTCTCGATGGGCGGCGCTGGGTGTGCGGATCCGCACACCTGTGCGATTCCGCCCTGGCGCCGATCGTCACTACACGTCCGAACGATCGCTTCGCCCACCGCATTTCTTCGGCATTTGTCGGCCTTTGCCTGTTAGTGCAGAAATCAGACCGAACTGGCCCTTTCTTTGCGTTATTGAAGTCCCAAAGTAGGTAAGTTGCCGGAGACTTCGAAAATGACGACGCCGACCACAACACCGATCAAGTCGATGAGCAAGCGTGAGCCTGCAGCCCCGCTCCTCTACAACGCGGCGGTCGTCGACATCAAGCCGGTCCACGACACCTTGCGAATCTTCCGCGTGTTGGCCGATCGCAGCCCGCTGGAGTTTATCCCCGGGCAATATATCGGACTTGGACTAGGCAACTGGGAGGCGGGAGACGAGTACGAAACGCCTCCCGCCGATCAGAAAAAACGCATCATCCAGCGTGCCTATTCCATTAGTTGGCCGATCCTGGATGACCAGAATCATCTGCTGCGGCCCGGCGAAATGTTGCCGCTGGAGTTCTACGTCACGTTGGTGACGCATACGCAGCCTCATCCGCAATCGTTGACTCCCCGGCTATTCCACCTGAAGGTGGGCGATCGGCTGTGGATCGGCTCGCGAGCTCGTGGGAGCTACACGCTGCGGCGCGCCAATCCAACCGATCATTTCGTCTTCGTCGCGACTGGAACCGGCGAAGCGCCCCACAACGCGATGATCGCCCAACTGCTGTCCAAGGGACATACCGGCCCGATCACCAACCTGGCGTGCGTCCGCTATCGCTGCGACCTGGGGTACCTGCATCAACATCGCGAACTGGAACGAAGATACCCCAATTACCGCTATGTTCCGTTGACGACGCGGGAACCGGAAAACGTCAATCCGCAGCGCCACGACTTCGTCGGCAAGCGGTACGTCCAGGACGTCGTTGTGCACTGGTCGGCGAACCTGGGGGACGACCGCCCGCTCGATCCCAAAACGACCCAAGTCTATTTGTGCGGCAATCCCGACATGATCGGCATGCCGCAATCGATTGGTCATGCGGAGCCTATTTACCCGGAGAAGACCGGCATGGTGGAACTCTTGCAGCGGCAAGGGTTCCGGCTCGACCAGCCGCTGCTCGCCGGCAACATTCACGTCGAAAAATATTGGTAACCCCGAAACCGCAAGGAGCCTACGATGAACACGCTAACCCAGGCCGACCTGATCTTGTGGTTTAACGAAGTCGGTATCGACGACATCCCAAGAGTCGGCGGCAAAAACGCTTCGCTCGGGGAAATGTATGGGGAATTGCAGGAGAAGGGAATTTCGATTCCCAACGGGTTCGCCATCACGGCCGACGCCTATCGCAGCTTTCTGCATGACGCCGGACTCGACGAAAAAATTCCCCAGATCCTCCGCGATCTCAACACGCGCGATATCGAAAACCTGCGTGACCGTGGGAGCCGCATTCGTCACGCGATTCAGTCCGCTACGTTTCCGCCAGAGCTGGAACAAGCGATCTGCGCCGCCTACGACCAGCTGCAAGTGGACGGATCGCCCGACGTCGCCGTTCGTTCCAGCGCGACGGCCGAAGATCTTCCGGACGCCAGCTTCGCCGGTCAGCAGGAAACCTATCTGAACGTGCGCGGCCACGCCCAATTACTGGAGTCGTGCCGCAAATGCTTTGCGTCTCTCTTTACCGACCGTGCGATTTCCTACCGCGCGGACAAGGGGTTCGATCACTCGAAGATCGCCCTCTCGATCGGCGTTCAGCGGATGGTCCGTTCCGACCTGTCCAGCTCCGGCGTGATGTTCTCGATCGACACCGAAACCGGGTTTAAAGATGCGGTGCTGATCAATGCGTCGTACGGACTGGGAGAAAACGTCGTCCAGGGTTCGGTCAGTCCGGACGAGTTCTATGTCTTCAAGCCCACCTTGAAGGATGGATTCCGGCCAATTCTCAAAAAGCACTTGGGAACCAAGGAATTCAAACTCGTCTACGACGTGGGAGGGAGCCGGATGACCAAAAACATCCCGGTCCCTCCCGATGACCGATCGCGCTTTGCAATCAACGATGACGACATTCTGCAGTTAGCCCGCTGGGCGGTCATCATCGAAGACCACTACAGCAACAAGCGGGGACGCTTCACCCCGATGGATATGGAATGGGCCAAAGATGGCAAGACCGGCGAGCTGTTCATCGTGCAGGCACGTCCCGAAACGGTGCAGTCGCAGCGTACCGGCGAAACGCTCGAGACCTTCCGCCTGGTCGAAAAGGGAAAACGCCTGGTAACCGGCCGGAGCGTCGGCGAGCGGATCGCTGTCGGCAAGGTCCGCGTGATCAAGGACGCGAGCCATCTTCAACTTTTCCAGGATGGCGAAGTCCTGGTCACTGATAAAACCGACCCCGACTGGGAACCGATCATGAAGAAGGCGGCCGCGATCGTCACCAATCGGGGCGGCCGAACTTGTCACGCGGCGATCGTCAGCCGCGAACTCGGTTTGCCGGCGGTCGTCGGCGCCGCCAATGCGACTGACTTGCTGCAAACCGGGATGCCGGTCACCGTCAGTTGCGCCGAAGGAGACGCCGGCTACGTCTACGACGGCGAGCTGAAGTTCGAGGTCGAGCAAGTTCAAATCGGCGACCTGGCTCGCCCCAACGTCCACATCATGATGAACGTCGCCAATCCGGACGAAGCGTTCCGGCTGGCCCAAATCCCCAACGACGGCGTCGGCCTCGCGCGGATGGAATTCATCATCAACAACTCGATTTCGATCCACCCGCAGGCGCTGCTTGAGTTCGATCAGCTTTCCGATCCGGCGGCCAAAGCCCGCATCGCCCAGATGACGACCGGCTATGTCGATAAGCCCCAATTCTTCGTCGACATGCTGGCCGCCGGAGTCGGACAAATCGCCGCCGCGTTTTATCCGCGCGACGTCATCGTCCGGATGAGCGACTTCAAAACCAACGAATACGCCAATCTTGTCGGCGGCGCCCCGTTTGAGCCACGTGAGGAAAACCCCATGATCGGCTTCCGCGGGGCGTCGCGTTATTACGATCCTCGCTATCGAGACGCGTTCGGTCTCGAATGCCAGGCGATGCGTAAAGTCCGCGAGGTGATGGGGCTGACCAACGTCAAGCTGATGATTCCGTTCTGCCGTACGGTAGACGAAGGACGCAAGGTCTTCGAAGTGATGAAACAGCACGGCCTGGAACGGGGCAAAAAAGGGTTGGAAGTCTACGTAATGTGCGAACTTCCAAGCAACGTCTGGTGCGCCGCGGAATTCGCCGAGATCTTCGACGGCTTCTCGATCGGCTCGAACGACCTGACGCAGTTGACCCTTGGCGTCGATCGCGATTCCGAAATCGTCGCCCACGTTTTTGATGAGCGGAACCCGGCCGTGACGCGAGCGATCGCCAGCGCCATTCAGACCGCCAAAGAAACGGGGCGCAAGATCGGTATCTGCGGTCAGGCGCCGAGCGACTATCCCGATTTCGCCCAGTTCCTGGTCGAACAAGGAATCGACAGCATCTCGCTCAACCCAGACGCGGTGCTCAAAACGACGCTCGACATTTTGCGTTTGGAGGGAGAAATCCAAAAGCCGGAACCTGCGTGGAGATGATCCGCCGAGCTCGTAGCGCCGCAGCAATCATTCGTCCGTGAATTGAAGGAAATCTGGTCATGATTACCGAAGCTCGCCCTCCCGCTCAGTTCGTCACCTGGGACGGCAACCAAGCGGCGGCCGAGGTCGCCTATCTCACCAGCGAAGTGATCGCGATCTATCCGATTACGCCGGCCTCGCCGATGGGGGAACTCGCCGACGTCTGGGCCGGCGACGATCGCCCGAACGTCTACGGCTCGGTCCCCCGCGTTGTCGAAATGCAAAGCGAAGGAGGCGCGGCCGGCGCCGTTCATGGCGCGTTGCAAACCGGCGCCTTGGCGACGACGTTCACCGCGTCGCAAGGCCTGCTGCTGATGATCCCGAACATGTACAAGATCGCCGGCGAGCTTTCCCCGGCAGTCTTCCACGTCGCCGCCCGGACCATCGCGACGCATGCCCTTTCGATCTTCGGCGATCATAGCGACGTCATGGCGGTCCGCGCGACCGGGTGGGGGATGCTTTGCTCCAGTTCGGTGCAAGAAGCGCACGACTTTGCGCTCGTCGCCGAAGCGGCGACGCTGGAAAGTCGCGTCCCCTTCGTCCACTTCTTCGACGGCTTCCGCACTTCGCACGAGATCAACAAGATCGAGCGCCTTTCGCCCGATACGATCCTGGCGCTGATCGATCAGCAACGCATCGCCGAACACCGGCAACGTTCGCTCGATCCGGAACGCCCTGCTCTGCGCGGCACCGCCCAAAACCCGGACGTCTTCTTCCAAGCTCGCGAAGCGGTCAATCCGTTCTATGCGGCGACCCCTGCGATCGTACAGCGTGCGATGGACAAGTTCGCCGCCGAGACCGGCCGCCGTTATCATCTGTTCGACTATGTCGGCGCGGCCGACGCCGACCGGGTTATCGTGCTGATGGGTTCTGGCTGCGGCGCCGCGGAGGAAGCGGTCGCCAAGCAAGTCGCCGCCGGCGCCAAGATTGGTCTCTTGAAAGTCCGCTTGTTCCGGCCGTGGGACGCCGAGTCCCTTATCCAGGCGCTGCCGGCGACCGTCCAGCGCATCGCCGTACTCGATCGGACCAAAGAGCCCGGCGCCGCCGGCGAACCGCTTTACCAGGATGTCATCACCTCGCTCAGCGAATGCTGGAGCGGCGCTCCTTTGCCGCACGTCATCGGCGGACGTTACGGCCTTTCCTCCAAAGAGTTCACCCCATCCATGGTGATGGCGATCTTTGATGAACTTCAACAGGAAACGCCAAAACGAAAATTCACGATCGGCATCCATGACGACGTCAGCGGACTCAGCCTGAAGTGGGACGAAGATTTTGACAAAGAACCGGACGACGTCTACCGCGCTCTCTTCTACGGGCTCGGCAGCGACGGCACCGTCGGCGCCAACAAAAACACGGTCAAGATCATCGGCAAAGAAACGCCGCTGTACGCCCAAGGCTATTTCGTCTACGACTCGAAGAAGTCGGGCTCGGTAACGGTCTCGCACGTTCGCTTCAGTCCCCGGCCCATCGATTCAAACTATCTGATCCACCGCGCCCAGTTCGTCGCATGTCACCAGGAGGAACTGCTCCTCCGCATGGATGTGCTGGAACGTGCTGCCGACGACGGAACGTTCCTCCTATGCACTTCTCAGCCTCCGGAAAACGTTTGGAACCAACTTCCGGACGAAGTCCAGCGGCAGATTATTGAGAAGCGGCTGAAGCTTTACGCGATCGACGGCTATCGTGTCGCCCAGGAAGCCGGCCTCGGAGGTCGCATCAATACGGTGATGCAAACCTGCTTCTTCGCGTTGACCAAACTGATGCCGATCGACGAGGCGATCGGCCATATCAAACATTCGATCTCGACAACCTATTCGAAAATGGGGGAATCGGTGGTCGAGCGTAACTTTGCGGCGGTCGACGCCGCCATCGAGAACCTACATCAAATAACAATTCCTACGGAAGCCAACAGCCCGTATCATCGCCGCCCCGCCGTGACGTCGGACGCCACCGATTTCGCGCAGCGGGTGACGGCGATGATGATTTCGGGGAAAGGGGATCTGCTTCCGGTCAGCGCGATGCCGGTCGATGGGACCTTCCCGACGGGTACCGCACGCTTCGAAATCCGGAGCATCGCCCGCGAGATTCCGATTTGGGATCCGGATATCTGCATCGAATGCGGCCTCTGCGCCTTGGTCTGTCCGCATGCCGCCATTCGTATGAAGAATTTCGATCCCACGTCACTCAACGGCGATGCTCCTTCTCAGTTCCGCACCAAACCGCGCACCGGCAAAGACGCCGATGGCCAGTTGATGGTCATCCAGGTCGCCCCGGACGGTTGTACCGGCTGCGGCGTTTGCGTTGACGTTTGCCCGGCTCACAGCAAAGAAGTGATTCGCCACAAGGCGATCAACATGAGCCCGAAGGACGAGCATCTGGAAGTCGAACGGGCCAACTTTGAGTTTTACAAACAGTTGCCCACAACCGACCGCCGCGAGGTCAAACTGCCGACGGTCAAAGGTTCGCAGGCGATCGAGCCGCTCTTCGAGTTCTCCGGCGCGTGCGCCGGTTGCGGCGAAACCCCCTACCTGAAACTGCTGACGCAACTTTTTGGCGATCGACTCTTGGTCGCCAACGCGACCGGTTGCTCCTCCATTTACGGCGGCAACTTGCCGACCACTCCGTGGGCGCACGACTGTTCCGGCCGTGGCCCAGCCTGGTCGAACTCGCTGTTCGAGGACAACGCCGAGTTCGGGCTCGGCATGCGGCTGGGCGTCGATCAAAAGCGAGCGACGGCGGTCGACCTGCTTCGCCAGTATCAATCGGAGATCGGCGGCGACCTGGCTCGGGAGGTCATCCAGGCGATTCAGCATGACGACGAAGGGATCCACGCCCAACGGCAACGGATCGCGGAACTTCGCGAGCGTCTGCAGAATACCAATCAGCCTGCGATGTCGCACTTGCTGGAACTGCTCGACGCGCTGGTTCGCAAGAGCGTCTGGATCGTCGGCGGCGACGGTTGGGCCTACGACATCGGCTTTGGCGGGCTCGATCATGTGCTCGCCTCCGGCGCCGACGTCAATGTGCTGGTGCTCGATACCGGGGTCTATTCCAACACCGGCGGTCAGGCGTCGAAAGCGACTCCCCGCGCCGCGATGGCGAAGTTCGCCGCCCAAGGCAAACCGAACCGCAAGAAGGACCTCGGCATGCTCGCCGTCTCGTACGGCAACGTCTTCGTCTCGCAGATCGCCATCGGCGCCAACCCCGCCCAGACGATTCGGACGCTGGTCGACGCCGATTCGTATCACGGTCCATCGCTGATCCTCGCCTATTCGCAATGCATCGCGCATGGCATCGACATGACGACCGGCATGACGCACCAGAAGGAGGCGGTCAATTCGGGCTTCTGGCCCCTTTACCACTACGACCCGCGTCTCGCTCACGACGGCGGACATCCCTTCAAGCTCGATAGCCGCAAGCCGACTATCCCGTTGAAGGAGTTCGCCGCGAAGGAAGGTCGCTTCGCGATGCTCAATCAAACGTCGCAGGCTCACGCCCAACGTTTGCTCGAACTCGCGCAGCGTGATATCGACGATCAGTGGCACTACTACGAGCAGATGGGACATATCGAACGAGAAATGACCTCGTCGGAGGACGAATCATGAGCGTTGACATGACGACCAAGTACCTTGGTCTCAACCTTAGCGGCCCGATCGTGGCTGGCGCCGGCCCATTGACCGGACACGTCGATCAACTGAAGGCGCTCGTCGACGCCGGCGCCTCCGCCCTGATTTTGCCTTCCCTCTTTGAAGAGCAAATCGAGCACGAAGAAATGCAGTACTATCGGCTCAACGATTATGAGGCGGACGCGTCGGCCGAGTCGACCGGATTCCTCCCGTCGCTGAACCATTACAACCTCGGGACTCGCCAATACGCCCGCCTGATCGAAGCGGCGAAACGTCTGACGTCGATCCCGGTGATCGCCAGTTTGAACGGCTACTCTTCGCGCGGCTGGGCGCGTTACTCCAAGATGATCGCCGAATCGGGCGCCGACGCCCTCGAAATGAACATCTATCTGGTCCCGACCGATCCGGAAGATGACGCCGCCGACGTCGAACGGCGCTACTTGGACCTGGTCATGGAAGTTCGTTCCGCCATCCAACTGCCGATCGCCGTAAAGATTGGTCCCTACTTCTCGTCGCTGCCGAACTTCGCCAAACGACTGTCGGAAGCAGGCGCGGACGGGCTGGTCCTCTTCAACCGTTACTTGGAACCGGAACTCGACGTCGACAACTTCCGGGTTCAGCCTCATCTGGAACTGAGCCGGTCTGGCGAGCTGCGGCTGCCGATGCGCTGGATCGCGATCCTCCGGCAACATTTCGCCGGTTCGCTCGCGGCGACCAGCGGGATCCATTCCGGCCGCGACGTCCTGAAGGCGCTCTTGGTCGGCGCGGACGTCACGCTGATGGTTTCGGCCTTGCTCGAAAAAGGTCCGCAACATATCCAGACTTGCCTCCGCGAAGTGGAGGCCTGGATGGTGGAGCATGAGTACAAATCGGTCGAGCAACTACGGGGCTGCATGAGTCGCGCCCATTGCGAAAACCCGTCCGCCTACGAACGAGCGAACTATCTGAAAGCGCTGACGTCGTTCACTTCGGAGCACCCGATTTAGTCGCCGAGCGTCCCCCCAACGCGAACGTTTCTCTCTTGCCTCGCCGGTTCGATTTTGGTATATTTTTGTTCAGGCACAGGACTTCGCTTTGAGTCCCGAGTCACTGAACTTCTTGCTCGATCAGAGCACCTCGAGTGGCGGCGTTTCTCTTGTGTGTTGATCACATTGACACAAGAAACCGCCGACCGTCGTAATCCCCAAAAACTCCGCCAATTCGGCGGCCCGGTTCACCATGCGCTGACAGCGCAACTCCACCGGCAACCGAATGTGGGAAGCGCTGCGCGCGTAGGGCAGGCCGTGCCTGCCGAAGCCATGAGCGAAAAAAAAGACGGCGGTCCAGTCCACTCGGCGGATAAAAAAAGGTTGCTCGCGGTCCAGTCCAGCGTCTGCGTCTTCCGCCCCAACGGGGCGGCGCTAAAGTAGCCTAGGGTAAGTCGCCAACGGCGACGCTGCCCTAGGTTGGCTTGCGCGGTTCGATCGAAAGCCCCAACGGGGCGAACTAAAGTTGATAAACGTCCAGTCCAACGTCAACGATCGGTTGGGGTCAGGAGCCCCAGGGCTACATCGCCTGCGGCGATTCCACCCTGGGCTGCGTTATTGCGCCCCGTTGGGGCTCAAGAAAAAAGTTCGCTCGCGGTCCAGTCCACTCGGCGTAAAAAAAATGCGCGAGCGGTCCAGTCCACCCTTTAATCGATGCCGGCAGATTACCCAAACTGCCGTTCGGGGCGAATGGAGAAGCTGACGCAAAAAAAGTTCGTCCGCGGTCCAGTCCAGTGACTCGCTGGAGTTTGGTTGGTGAGTCCGAGCGGATGGCGCGGCATCTTGTCGCTGCGCGACCCGCCCAGTCTCGGAGAGACTGCACGGGCCACCCGGTTTGAAAAAAAAAATGGCGAGCGGTCCAGTCCACTCGCCGCTTCGCCGCTGGCTCTTTGACAATTCACCAAGCTGCACGACGTCGCAAGCAGGATCCCCTACGATCCTTTGCGCCGAGGTTGCGCGTTCCTGTTGATCTGCCCCGTCTGCTTACCAAAATCGGCGAAAATCTCTTTTTCTTCCCCCGCTGGAAGGGAAAGTTTCGCTGGCCAAACGATCCGCAGTTTATTACAGTAAATCTCGACCCGCACTTGCCAGGTTGAGCAAGATCAACCTGCTGACGATTCCTGCCTCCCTCCCCCCGCCTCCTTCGCGAATCGCCGGAACTGAACTTCCGCCGATTTGTGCCATTCCCGTTCCTGATGATTGGGGTTCCATGCGATCGACGCTTCGCTTTGGTTTGATCTCCATTGCGCTCGCCCTGTTGGGGTTTGCGTTCCCAGGCGACGCTTCTTGTGCGCCCTCCACTGCCGAACAACTCGACCAATCGTTCGCCGCGAAGGTAAAACCGTTCCTCACGGCGAATTGTCTGGCATGCCACGGCGACCAAGAGCCTGACGCCGATCTCGATTTGAGCCAGTTTCCGACCGTCGAATCGGTCGCGACGGATCACCCGCGGTGGGAATTGGTACTTGAGCGACTCACTGCCGGCGACATGCCCCCGGAAGAAGCCGACGCGCAGCCGACCGCGGAGCAGCGGGCCGAGGTGATCGCCTGGATCAAAGCGCTTCGGGCCCATGAAGGACAAAAGAACGCCGGCGACCCAGGCTCGATCCCGGTTCGCCGCCTCAGCAACGCCGAATACAACTACACGATCCGCGACTTGACCGGCGTCGATATCCAGCCGACTAAAGACTTCCCCGTCGATCCGGCGAACGAGGCGGGCTTCGACAACTCGGCCGCATCGATCAGCACCTCGCCGGCCCTGGTGAAGAAGTATCTCGACTCGGCCCGCAATGTAGCCAATCATCTGGCGCTGACGCCGACCGGCTTCGTTTTCGCGCCGCATGAGGTGATCTCCCACACCGACCGCGACAAGTTCTGCGTCAACCGCATCGTCGACTTCTACAAGCGTCAGCCGACTGACTATTCCGATTACTTCCTGGCTGCGTGGAAGTACAAGAATCGCCAACCGAGCGAGACGCTCGACGACTTGGCTGCCGAAGCTGGGATCAGCGGCAAGTACCTTCAAACCATTTGGGAAACCCTGAACGGACAGGACGAACCAATCGGACCGATCGCCGCGCTCCGGTCGCTGTGGAATTCCATTCCCGCGGATGCGACGCCCGAGAAGGCGACCGCCATCTGCGATCAGATGGAAGCGTTCGTCGCGGATCTCCGACCGCACATGATTCCGAAGGTCGACAATCTGACGTCTCCCCAAATCTCGCCCGGTTCACAGCCGCTGGTGATCTGGAAGAACGAGCAGATGGCGGCCAACCATACGAAGTACGCCGACGGGAGCGCGCTAAAGCTCGAGAAATGGAAGCTCCCCGCTGACTCGCAGGCCCGCGAAGCGATGGAGGTTCCAGAAGACGCCGCAGAGCGGGAAAAATACGAAGCCGACTGCCGCCGATTTTGCGCGATCTTCCCCGACGCGTTTTATGTGTCGGAGCGGGGCCGAGTCTGGCAGAACGAAGCGTCGCGCGGCCGCCTGTTAAGCGCCGGCTTCCACAATCAGCAGGGATACTTTCGCGACGACACGCCGCTGAGCGATTTGCTGCTCGATGAGGCGGGTCAGCAGGCGCTCGATCAGCTGTGGGACGACTTCGATCTCGTCTGCACAGCGCCGCAGCGTCAATACCGTTCGTTCATCTGGTATGAACGTGCCGAGTCGAAGTTCCTGCGAGATGAAGTCTTCGACTCCTTCCGTTCCGAAGACAAGGATTCGATCACCGACGCCAAGATGCAGGCGCTCGAAAAGGTATACCTGGAAAAGGCGGTGCGAGAAGGCGCCAGCGATACGGCCCGCCAGGCGATCGTCGACTACTTCGCCAGCATGAATCAGAAGTTTCGCGCCATTGAAGAATCCCTGACCGAGTCCGAGTCGGCTCACTTGGTCGCGCTGCAAGAGTTCGCCGCCCGCGCCTTCCGACGTCCGGTGACTCCCGCCGAACAGGCAGGCATCGTCAACTTTTACCAGCACTTGCGTGCAGAGGAGCAGCTGAGCCACGAAGACGCGATCCGCGATTGCGTGGTGAGCGTACTGATGTCCCCGAAGTTCTTCTTCCATCTCGGCACGCCGGCGCAACCTTCGGCGAAGGCGGTTCCGCTGGATGACTACGCGCTCGCTAACCGCCTTAGCTATTTCCTGTGGCGCAGCATGCCGGACGCAGAGTTGCTACAGCATGCCGCCGCTGGCGATCTGCATCAGCCGGAAGTCCTGATCGCTCAAGCGAAACGGATGTCGGCCGATCCGAAGATCCGTGGGATGGCAGTCGAATTCGGAGGCAACTGGCTCGACTTCCGCCGCTTTGAAGAACACAACGCCGTCGATCGCGAGCGTTTCCCGACGTTCGACAACGATCTGCGGCAAGCGATGTTCGAGGAGCCGATTCACTTCTTTACCGATCTCGCCGAGCGGGACGGTTCGGTCCTCGACTTCCTGTACGGCGACTACACGTTCGTCAACAAGCCGCTCGCCGATCACTACGGCATTCCTTTCTCCGGCAATGATCCGGAGGAGTGGATTCGCTTGGACGAAGCGAGCCAATATGGCCGCGGCGGTTTGCTGCCGATGTCGGTCTTTTTGACGAAGAACGCCCCGGGGCTACGAACCAGCCCGGTGAAGCGCGGCTACTGGGTCGCCAAGCGCGTCCTGGGCGAACATATCCCGGCCCCGCCGGCCGATGTGCCCGAACTGCCGGCCGACGAATCGAAGAGCGAACTTTCGCTGCGGGAAGCGCTCGCCAAACATCGCGAGCTGCCGAGCTGCGCCGGCTGCCACAAGCGGTTTGATTCGCTCGGCGTCGTCTTCGAGGGTTACGGCCCGGTCGGCGAACAGCGCAGCGAAGACCTGGGCGGTCGTCCGGTCGAGACGAGCGCCGAGTTTCCCGACGGCAGCGCCGGCGACGGGCTGATCGGACTCACGAACTATATCCGCGAGCGCCGACAGGAAGACTTCCTCGACAACCTCAATCGCAAGTTGCTGGCGTACGCCCTCGGTCGCACGCTGCAGCTGTCGGATGAAAAGCTGCTCCACGAAATGCAATCGAAGCTCGCCTCCAACGACTATCGTTTCTCGGTACTGCTGGAATCGATCGTCACCAGCCCGCAATTCCTGAATCAACGCGGCGCCGCCGTAACCCAATAAGGACGTACCACCATGCCTGCCAACAACAAATCCGCAGTTTCCCGGCGCACGTTTCTCCGTGGCGCCGGCGTCGCGATGTCGCTGCCGTGGCTCGAATCGGTTCCGGTCTGGGGAGATCAAACGACTCCGAGCGCGGCGGACGGCGCCGCTTCTCCGAAGCGTTTCGCGGCTCTCTTCATGGGCTGCGGCGTCAACCCCGAGCAATGGTGGGCCAAGGGAGAAGGCGAGTCGATGGAGCTGAGCAAGAGCTTGGAGCCATTGAACAACGTCAAGACGAAGCTGAACGTCATCAACGGCCTCTTCAACAAGTCGGCGACCGGCGTCGGCATTCACCCTGGTCAAACCGGCAACATCCTCTCTGGTGCGGCGCTACAGAAAGGCGCCGAACTGCGGGGCGGGATTAGCATGGACCAGGTGCTGGCCAATCACTTCCGCGAAGCGACCGAGCAGCCGAGCATGGTCCTGGGCTGCGAACAGCCGATTACCGGCTATCACGAGACCAACTTCTCGATGGCCTACAGCTCGCACATCTCGTGGCAGAACGCTACCTCGCCGGTTCCGATGGAGGCCTACCCTTCCCTCGCCTTCGACAACCTCTTCAACAATGAAGGAAACCGCCGCAACCAAAGCGTGCTCGATCGCGTCCGCGAAGAGGTCGCATCGCTCAACGGTCAGATCAGCGTCGATGACCGCGGCCGCTTGGACGAGTATCTCTCGAGCGTTCGCGAAGTCGAGAAGCGGGTGCAAGCGACTCGCGCTCAAAAGGAAAAAGCGGACGATCGCGCCAAAGACAAAAACAAGCCGCTGATCGCGATGAAGCGCCCCGACGACGGTTTGCCGGAAGATATCCGCGATCACATGCGACTGATGTGCGACATCCTCGCAATCGGGTTCCAGACCGATAAGACTCGCGTCGCAACTTTGCTGATGTGCCGCGACATTTCCGGGCTCTTCTATCCGTTCCTCGGCGTTCGGGCCGCGCATCATGGGGCGTCGCACGACGATCGCTCGGAAGCGTACCACAAGATCACCCACTTCTACGTCAGCCAATACGCTTATCTGGCGGAGAAGCTCGACGCGATGCGGGAAGGAGATCGTAGCGTGCTCGACAACTCCTGCTTGATGTTCGTCAACAGCATGTGGTCGGGCAGCGCTCACGATTCGTCCAAGGTTCCGCTGCTGCTGACCGGCGGTCTGGGAGATACGCTCCAAACGGGTCGCTCCCTCGACTATCTCGGCAAAGAGGACGCCGATCGCAAGCTTTGTAGCTTGTACCTGGGGATCATGAATCGAATGGGAGTCGAGCAAACCAAGTTTGGCGACGCCGATTCGCAGTTGGCCGGTCTGTAGTCGGCAAGCGACGTTAGATGCACTGCGCCGGTTGGCGCCGTCGAGCTTGATGAAGCGTCGCGGAGGGCGTTTCGCCGAAGAGCTCGCTATACGTACCGGCGAAGCGTCCCAGATGCCAAAAGCCAAACTGGGCGGCGACCGACGTGACGGTCGTCTCGTCCGGCTCCGACGTTCGCAAGACGGAACGTACTTGATTCAGCCGGCGGATCAACAGATAACGTCGCGGCGGCACCCCAAAGTATTCGAGAAACAGCGACCGCAGCGTTCGCTGCGATACGTCCGTAGCGACCGCCAATTCTTCGATCGTCACCCCTTCGTCGCCGCCGCATTCAATCCGGTCGCGCACGATCCGGGCCAGTTCGCTACGGACCAGTAGCGGTCGTCCCGTCGCGGCGCCCGGCGCCTCGTCGGCTGTTGAGATCGATATCCGCCGGCAAACCGCGTCCAATTCCGCACGCAAGGACCTTGCGGCGTCGGCATTGGCCCCATTCGGCCAATCTTCGTCGGCATATCGCAAGCGGAGGAGTAATCGTCGGAGCGCCCCGATTTCGTGCGTACCCAATTCAACGACACGCGCTCCTTTCGGCGCCGTATCGTCAGGTTCGCCTTCAATAACCCCGTCATTACTTACGTCAGAAGGAATATAGATCGAACACCAACGATGTTCTTCCAACACGCTAATCGTGAACTCGCAGCCCGGATCGATCACGAAGATGGAATGAGTCCCCAGCGGGATTCCATTCGCGTGATGCAGACCACTCAAGGGAACGTATAGAAAACGTCCCGTCGAAAGCGCGGTTCCTTCGGCGATGACACCGCCACCTTCGACGCCAAACTGAAGATGGAGTTGATTGACGTAGAACGCGCTCAACTCCCAGCGCGGGCGCTTCAAGCGCGGCAGCATCATTTGCAGATCTGCATCGCCAACCGCAGCGGCATAGGCCTCGAATTCTCGAAACTTGCGGACTGTCACTTGGCGTCGCCCTTGCGTCCTTGTGGTTTCCAAGATGCTTTCATTGGAACGGGAACAGCGCCGCTTGGCCAGACAAGGCGAGAGAGTTTAACGCATTTTCATCAGGAACCTAACAAATGCGAAAAACGTTTTTGCCGAAAGTGGATTGTCACATGCGATGCAACTTCGAAAATCAATAGCAAGGCGGCGCCAATAACGCTCTACCAATGCTCATCTCATAAGCGCCGCTACATCATAACAGATGAATCGGAACAGTATCATCAACCAAGTTCATTGATGCGTTCCATACACGGTCGCGATTTGAACTTCTCGAGCGCCAAGGGAGACGGCCTAACTCTTCAGCCAAGCGAACGCTAGCTGCTTCGACGGAGTCGATCACGGGGAATCAAGCCCGGAATGTTACCAGGCAAAAGCATAGAGGCGGAAAATCCTTTTCTTTACGACAGGAGTATTAGCCATGAGAAAGCTGCTGATTCTGGGAGTTGCGGTATTGGGCGTAACGTTCATCCTGAATGACGCCATGGCACAGCGCGGAGCGATCGGCGGCGGGATGCGCGGAGCCGCAGTCGGCGGATTGGTCGGCGGAAAATCTGGCGCAGCGACTGGCGCGAAAGTTGGCGTCGTGACAGGCGCAACGCGTTCGGCGGTCAATCGCGAAACGCAGGCTCGCACGCAGTATCAACAAACGCCGGAATATCAAAACTACCAAGGCGCCAACCTGGCGACTTCGCAACCCGAAACGATGATGGCCAGCGAAGCGACCGTAGCGGCGTCGCAACCAGCCAAGACGTCCGGCGAAGCGGTGATTCGCCAAGACGACAAACCGATCGTCGGGGTCACCTTCCCGGAAGGTTGGAAACAACGCACCGGCGACAACTTCATCTCGGCCGTTAGCCCTGACGGACATGCCTGGTCGATGTTCGTCGCGATGAAGGAATCGGACAAACAAGCCGCGCTCAAGAAAGTGGAAGACGGACTGCAAACTTACATGTCGGACATTAAGCTCGACGAGCGGACCGAAGAGAAAACCGGCGACGCTTTGGTCGTTACCGGAACCGGCACCGGCAAGAAAGCAGGCGGAAACCTCGTATTCGCCGCCGGCGTGTTTGACGCTGGGGACGGACAATTGGTCGCCGCCGGTTTCGCCGCCGACGCCAAATTGGAAGATCACTACAAGGAAGCGGTCAAGGGCATTTGCGAGACCATCCGTCGTACCAAAGACTTCAACAATAGCGACGCCAACAAAGAGGAGAAATAGCCCCTGAGAACTTCACCTTGGCCAGCAGGGCAAGGCGCTGATCCACTTCGGCGGTCTGTTGTTCCTGGCAGGGAATCGTTGCCCCCCTGCCGGGAACAGAGATCGTTCATCTAAGTCCTCTTTCGCGAGCAGTCCGCGACGTTTTAGAACGCCCACTGGAACTGGGTCTGCAAACCGGCCCCCTCATTGTCGTTGAGCCCGCGGTATTGAGTCTCGCGGTAGGTCAGCTCAAAACCGATCCGGAACGTCGCATTCACGTCCCACAACGCGTTCGCGTAGTAGGTGCTGTTGAAGGTTCGCCCAAAGACGTTCACGTCGCGATTGATCGGATTGTCGACGCCGTAACCGAAATGGCTATGCAGGCACGGAGTCCAGTAGTAGTAGAACTCGCCAAAACCGCCCGATGATCGAATCGCTTGCAGCGTCGTCGAGTTGACGTTCTGCAAAACGGCGCCGTTGTAAGTACCGAGTCCTTGCCCCGCGTACAACTCGCCGGCGATGCCGTAGCAGTCGGTCAACTTCCAGCGCAGGTCGGTCGAGATGCCAAAGACGTTCGCGACCACTTGTCTTACCCCGGGGTCGGTGTCGCGCAGCTGTCCGACGACGGCTGACGCGCCCACTTCAAACGGGCGCTTCGCGGCAGGCCCTTGCCCTTCCATGGCGCCCAGGCCGAGCGCGATACGCCCTTCGATGTTGGGCCAGCCGTTGTCTTCCAGCAAGCGGAAGTCAGGGTTGATCGTCGAAACGACCGGTTCGCTAAGCGCCGTCTGAATCGTCCACTGCTTCACGTCCGACACCGTGATAAAGCGTTCCAAACGGAGCTGACCGCGAAACGCATTCCCCGAGTTGCCGGAACCGGCCAACGACGAGAACGGCAAGACGGTCGGCGTCCCCGGCGCGAAGACGTCAAACTGCAAACCAGCCGCAAACCGCCAATCTTCATTTCGCAAATCGCCATACGCCTGGAGCGGCAGGATGCCGTATTGATCGGCGATGACGTTGTCATTGAAGAACATCACGATGACTTGACCGCCTGATTGGAATCCGCCGAACTGAGGACCGGCGAAAGCGGCGCCCAGCGTGCTTTGTCGGGCGTGAACGCTGACGTAGTTGTCGTCAAAACCGGGAGTCGGTCCGGGAAACAGGAAGAACGGCGTACCCGGCGAAATGGCCCGAGCGCCCCCAAAAATCATGTCGAGCTTCAGCGCTCCGAAGAAGCTGACGTTGAAGTAAGGGCTGAGCGTCGAAACGTGCGGGCACTCAATACAGGGCGCCGGATCCAATGGGCACTGGCACGGATAGCACTGACAGCAGTTGCAATTACAGGAACAACCGTAGCTCTCCGCCGGAAACTCCAAAGAGTTGCACCCGCAGGACGAGGGCTGGATCGCCTCGTAGTTGCTCGCCAAGACCGTTCCGCTAGCGGGGAACTTTTCGGCGACCGAACTTTCCCACGCTTGTCGCTCGACGTCGCGAGCCCGCAGATAACGAAGTTCGTCTTCGATCGCCTGCAAACGATCGCGGGGAATTTCTACGGATTCGGCCAGAGGAGTCTGGCCGTACTGCGCTTTCGCGGGCGCCAGCGTCCCGAGCAGAACGAACAGCGCAAACGAACCACAAACGATTCGCGAGAATACGAAATTCCATCCCTGACCGACAACCATCGTACTGATCTCCTCCGTGAGAGCACGATTTGCTTAGCGCACCGCCGATCGCTGGCCGCTTTCGACGCAAAAGTCCATCCACCGGATCATCTAAAGAATCACCCGTTACGACTAGACTGATCGGCATAATAGATGCAGGTAATTGACGCTCAATTCCCCATCGACGGCAACAATGGCCAATTCCGCCGTTTTTCTTGGTTGCGTCCCCCCAGTAATCTCCCTGGGCGATGAATGTTTTGTTGCGAAGGGTGGTTAATAGATGCATATATGGCATATGCTTTCGCTTATGCGATAACCGGCGGAAGAAAGCTTGCAAATCAGGTTAAGATCGCTGGAATTTGATTGGCCGGGTCATTTCCCCGCCATATCCTGAAGGGACGATTGCTCATCCATCGATTCCCTGGAGCGTCAGGCGGTGAGTCGTTCGACCCTCTATCTTGCGGCGCTGGTCACAAGTCTTGCAGCGCGTCTTTGCCGACTACTTTGGGGTAGT
Organism: Blastopirellula sediminis; assembly: GCF_020966755.1. Classification (NCBI taxonomy): domain Bacteria; kingdom Pseudomonadati; phylum Planctomycetota; class Planctomycetia; order Pirellulales; family Pirellulaceae; genus Blastopirellula; species Blastopirellula sediminis. The sequence continues at coordinate 1,716,837 of NZ_JAJKFT010000004.1, read as the reverse complement.
CGTTTGCGATTCTCTTCGTGTTGCGATTTGACCTTTGGTATCGCTCAGAGCGCAGACCGCGTCTCGGAATGCGACGTAAAGTTGAGCAGCCACGTTGTTTCTTCCCTCATCGAATCCCACTTGGAAGGTTGCGAATATGAACGCCTTGCGAGAATTCGGACTTAGCGCGCCCCTTGGAGCGACGGTCGTTGATGGCGGAGTCAACTTCAGCCTCTTCTCCCGCACGGCGACCGGGGTCGACATCGTCTTTTTCGATCGCGAAGACGACGCAGTTCCTTCCCGCGTGATTCCGATCGATCCGGGCAAGAATCGCACCTATCAATATTGGCATCAATTCGTTCCCGGCGTTAAGTCAGGACAAATCTACGGCTACCGCGTCTCTGGGCCTTTTGAGCCGCAGCGCGGACTTCGTTTTGATCCGGAAAAGGTCTTGCTCGATCCTTATGGAAGAGCTGTCGTCGTGCCTGAAGGTTATGACCGGAGCGCCGCCGGTCGGCCTGGAGACAATGCGGCGACCGCAATGAAGAGCGCCGTCGTCGACCAAAGCGGCTACGACTGGGAAGGGGATATTCCGCTCTGTCGCCCCGCGTCGCAGACCATAATTTACGAGATGCACGTCAAAGGATTCACGGCCAATCCCAACTCCGGCGTCAGCGACGACATCCGCGGAACCTACGCCGGCGTTATCGAAAAGATTCCGTACCTCCAAGCGCTTGGCGTTACCGCCGTCGAACTATTGCCGGTCTTTCAGTTTGATCCGTACGACGCTCCCATCGGCAAGATGAATTACTGGGGCTATGCGCCAATTGGCTTTTTCGCCCCTCATGCGCAGTACAGCTCCGATCGAAGTCCGATCGGCCCGCTAAACGAGTTCCGCGATATGGTCAAGGCGCTCCATCGCGCCGGCATCGAAGTCATTCTCGACGTCGTCTTCAACCATACGTCGGAAGGCAACGAACGAGGTCCCACCACCTCCTTCCGCGGCATCGACAACCCCGTCTACTACATCCTGGAACGGGGCGAATGGTACGGCAACTATACCGGTTGCGGCAACACCCTGAACGCCAATCAACCGATCGTTCGCCGGATGATCGTCGACAGCCTGAAATATTGGGTGCGAGAGATGCACGTCGACGGCTTTCGCTTTGATCTCGCGTCGATTCTTTCCCGCGATCCGCACGGCTATCCGCTTCCCAACCCGCCGGTCTTATGGGACATCGAGTCCGATCCGGAACTAGCCGGAACCAAGCTCTTCGCCGAAGCGTGGGACGCGGCCGGACTTTACCAGGTCGGCAGTTTCGTCGGCGACGCCTGGCGCGAATGGAACGGGCGGTTTCGCGACGACGTCCGAGATTTCTTCCGCGGCGAGCCCGGCTCGGTACGGCGCGTCGCCGATCGCCTGATCGGCAGCCCCGAAATCTACGGGCACAAGGGGCGCGAGATGGAGCAAAGCATTAACTTCGTCACTTGCCACGATGGGTTCACCCTGAACGACCTCGTCTCGTACAACTACAAGCACAACGAGGCCAACGGCGAAGGAAACCGGGACGGCGCCAACGACAATCGAAGCTGGAACTGCGGCTGGGAAGGTCCAACCGACGATCCGAATATCGAGCGGCTCCGCAACAAGCAAGTCAAGAATTTCCTCACGGCGACGATGCTGTCGCTGGGGGTTCCCATGATCACCATGGGTGATGAGGTCCGCCGCACGCAAAACGGCAACAACAACGGCTTCTGCCAAGACAACGAGATCAGTTGGTTCGACTGGTCGCAGGTCGAGAAGCATGCCGACGTCTACCGCTTCTTCAGCCTCCTCTGCGCCCAACGGTCGATGCGTTCCGATCGTCATATCGTGAACCGCGTCAGCCTGCTCGACCTTCTCCTGAACGTTGACGAGTCATGGCATGGGGTACGCATCAACCAGCCTGACTGGGGCGACAATTCGCACAGCCTTGCTTTGCACGCGCTACTCCCCAAAGACAAGGTCTACTTTCACCTCATGTTAAACGCCTACTGGGAGCCGCTCGACTTCGAGCTGCCGCAGATTCCAGTCTCCCCTTGGGTTCGCTGGATCGACACCTCGCTCGAGTCGCCCCACGATATCGTCCCGCAAGACGAAGCGCCGCCGCATGAAGGAAACGCCTATCGAGTCGACGCCCGGTCGGTTGTGGTATTAATCGCGTTCGCGTAGCGCACGTCAATCGAGGAGCGAGGTCCCGCCGCGAGCCTCTTTGACGACGATCTGAATGAAGTGCATCTTCCGCAACACCGAACGCGACATGACGAACGGATAGAAGTCTTGCTGGCCCATGCTGCGGGCCAGCTCGTTAATCACCGTCGTCAGCTGAACCCACGAGTTGATGAGCAAAATCACTCGCTTGGCGTCGGGATCCTTCGGATCGTAGAGATCATCGACCGTAAACGGCTCGACCGCCTGCTCCACTTCGTCGCCATGCAAGCCGAAACGCAACGCCGTATCGAGACTGTCGACTACATGCAGGTAATGGGCCCAGGTCTCGGCCCAATCTTCCCACGGATGGACTGAAGCATACGCGCTAATATGCTTGTCGGCCCAGTTGGCTGGCGGACCATGTTCATAGTTTCGCTTAAGGGCGCCCGCGTAGCTTTCCCGTTCATCGCCGAAGAGTTCGCGAAACTTTTCCAGCCACGGCGTTTCGTCGACCAGTCGATCCCAGTAGTAGTGGCCAATCTCGTGGCGAAAATGTCCCAGCAGCGTCCGATACGGCTCGCGCATTTGGTGCCGGGTCTTCTCCCGAATCGAGTCGTCCGCTTCTTCGATGTTCAGCGTGATCAAGCCGCTGGCGTGCCCCGTCATGACGCGCGGCCCCTTCTCCGGCGAACGGAGAAAGTCGAACATGACTCCTTTCTCCTTATCCTCGCTTACCTTCGAGGCGACCGGCAAACCAAGCTGCAGCAGCTGCGCGACCAGGCGACGTTTCGCATTTTCAATCTTGCGCCACCAGAGCCCGTTTTCCTCGACGTCGAGGTCGGGAATCGTATTGTTCAGTCGACAAGAACGACAGAGCGTCTCTTCTTCGTCAGCCCGGACTAACCAATTGCAGCCGGCCGGAGAATGAAAGTTCTCGCACCGCTTCCACAAGACGCTGTCATCTTTCTGACCATCGACAATCCACGCGTCCCCCTTAGGCGCCGGCGACATCGCCAACACCTGAAGCATCTCCGGCTCATAGCCAAGCGGCGTCTTACAGCCCAAGCAAAAGCTGTTGTAGAAATAGACCGGCCGTTCACAGCGGCAACGGAACACGTTGCGGCGCCCGGAAGGCTCGTCCGACTTCCATGACTCGACCAGACGCCTGGTAATCGCCTCGAAGATTTCCAACATAGTAAGCCGCTTTCCCTGCTGACCCGTCAAGTTGTCAATTCTGGCTTCAATTATAGCGCACAATAGTTCGCTGACAAAACGCTGAGCGTCCCGATTTTTCGTGCCGGACCAGGGACCGATGGTAGACAGTTTCCGCGGCATTATGGGGGCAAAATTGGCATTTCTTTTTCGGGATGTCTGCCGAAAATAGGTCCCGTTGGTCCCCCGGCAGTCGCCACGCCGCTTCCGCTCAGTTAGACTAAAACCCCACGCACCCCATTTCCTTTCCCCCCGCATTCCTTTCGAGCAGTCCCGCTCCCCCGCCTGCCGCAGTGCGAATGCATTGTCCCGTGAACGAATACCGAGTTCGGAGTCGCCTCATGCACCGCCCGTTTCAACGTTTCCTGTTCGCTTGCCTGGCCTTGGCGCCGCTGGCCGTTCCAGCGCAGGCCGAAGAGAGTCCCGATCGCGTCGTTCAGCCCGGCGTGCCGCAAGGGAAAATCACCTCTGGCAAGTTTGAAGAGAGCAAAATCTTCCCCGGTACCGTGCGCGATTACAGCGTCTACGTCCCGGCGCAGTACGATCCGAATCAGCCCGCCGCGCTGATGGTCTTCATGGACGGCGGCGGCTTCGCCAATCCGAAAGGGGCTTACCGCGTTCCGGTCGTCTTCGACAACTTGATTCATCAGAAGGCGATGCCGGTCACGATTGCCGTCTTCGTCAATCCCGGCACGATTCCGCCGACCATCCCCGGCGGCAAGCCTCTCAGCAATCGCTCGTACGAATACGACTCTATGGGCGACCGATACGCCACCTTCCTGATCGACGAATTCCTGCCGGTCGCTTTGAAAGGGTTGAACGTTTCGACCGATCCGGCGCAGCGCGCCGTCAGCGGCGGCTCGTCAGGCGGCATCTGCGCCTTCACCGTCGCGTGGGAACGTCCCGACCAGTTCGGCAAAGTCCTGAGCAACATCGGCAGCTACACCAACATCCGCGGCGGGTGGGCCTATCCCGGTCTTATCCGCAAAACCAAGGACAACCCGAAGGGTTTGAAGGTTTATCTCCAGGACGGCGTCAACGACCTCAGCAATCTGCATGGCAGCTGGCCGCTGGGGAACCATGACATGGCGGCCGCTTTGCAGTTCGCCGGCTATCCCTACAAGCTGGTCTTCACCGACGGTGGACATAGCGGCAAATGGGCCGGCGAAGTGTTGCCCGAAGCGCTGAAGTGGCTCTGGGACGACAACGCCGAGTCGACCAACGTGCCGATCGTCAATACGAAGCCGCAATGGGAACCGCATCCTGACGCCATCCTCCAGGAAGGAGTTCCGCAAGGAACGGTCCACCAGATGAAGCCGTGGGAGTCGAAGATTTTCCCCGGTACGGTGCGCGACTGGTCGATCTACGTTCCGGCGCAGTACAAAGCGGACGAGCCTGCCGCGCTCATGGTCTTCCAGGATGGCGAAAAGATGCGCGACGTGAAGGGTCGCTGGCGCGTGCCGACCGTCTTTGACAATCTGATCGCTCGCGGCGACATGCCGCCGACCATTGCGGTCTTCATCAATCCGGGTCAGGACAAAACGAAAGAGGCGAAGAACGGCAAGTTCTCGAACCGCGGCTACGAATACGATAGCCTCGGCGATCGTTACGTCACCTTCCTGACCGAAGAAATCCTTCCTGAAGTCCGCAAGCAGTACAATATCACCGACGATCCCAACCTGCACGCGATCGGCGGTTCCAGCTCCGGCGCGATCTGTGCGTTTACCGCGGCATGGGAACGTGACGACGTCTTCCGCAAGGTTTACTCCAGCGTCGGCAGCTTCACCAATCTCCGCGGCGGCAACGTTTACCCGTCCCTCGTTCGCAAGACCGAGCAAAAGCCGATTCGCGTTTACATGGCCGACACCAGCGGCGACGTCGACAACGCCTTCGGCAGCTGGCCCTGGGCCAACCAGCGGATGTCGTCGGCGCTGAAGTACATGGGTTACGACCATCGCTTCGACTGGGCCGAAGGGTACGCCCACAACAGCGACTTCGGCGGCGCTCACTTCCCCGACGCCATGAAATGGCTCTGGCGCAAGGAAGCGTACACGCCGGAAATCAACACCAAGGATGACCTTGGTAGCGATTTCACCCTTCTCAACCTGCTGGTCCCCGGCGAAGGCTGGGAACTGGTCGCCGAGAACCTGGGCTTTGCCGACGCCCTGTGCGCCGACAAAGAAGGAAACCTTTACTACTGCGACATGAAGGCGCCTTCGATCGTCCGCATCAGCGCCGCCGATGGCTCGCAAACCGAAATCGCCCAAGAATCGGTCAGCGGCTTGGAGTTCAACCCCGAAGGGACCGTCCTGTATGGCTGCCAAGGCTCCAAGAACCGGGTCATCTCGATCAACCTGAAGAGCGGCGAAATCAAAACCGTCGCCGAAGGGGTCAAACCAAACGACCTGGCCGTCACCAAGGACGGGTTCATCCTGATCACCGAGACCGGCGCGAAGCAGGTCACCCGCATCAATCCGGAAACGGGCGAAGTGACCCCGGTCGACGTCGGGATCTCGAAACCGAACGGCATCGCCCTTTCCAATGACGGCGGCACGCTGGCCGTTTCCGATTACGGCGGCGACCACACTTGGACCTTCCGCGTCAATCCAGGCGGCGTACTCGACGCGAAACAGTCGACCATGCCGATGCGATTGGCGATCGATCCGAAGGGAGAATTCAAGTTTAACGAAGCTCCCCCGTACGTCGCTTCCTCGCGCGGCGACGGCATGGCGATCGACAAGGCGGGCCGCTACTACGTCACCAGCGATCTGGGGGTCCAAGTCTTTGATCCGACCTGCCGTCCTTGCGGCGTCCTGCCAAAGGTCGACAAGGGTCAGCCGCTGACCACCTGTATGCTGGCCGGCAAAGACCACAGCACGCTCTACATCGCTCACGGCACGAAGATTTACCGCCGTAAGCTGACGGTCGAGAAGTAAACGCTCCTACTTGCCTTTCGGCAATCCAGGAAAGAACGCATTGGTCCGGGCTACGTAATCTGCGTAGCCCGGCTTTTTTATGGAGAGAGACTTCTCCAAAAGCGTGACGCCGGAAACCCTCATCAGAAAGACCGACATCGCCGCCGGTCCGATCGCGGTCCACCACGCGCCGCTTTGCGCAACGGCGACCAGGTAGAAGCCCCACCAAACCAGAAAGTCGCCGAAGTAATTCGGATGGCGCGTGTAGCGCCATAGTCCGGTGTCGAGCACTGCATTCTCACTCGTTCGCGTCGCACGGAAACGAGCCAACTGCCAATCTCCTACCGCTTCAAAAAAGAGCCCCGCTCCCCACAGCAGCACGCCGACAATCGTCAGCCATAGAACACTGCGATCGGCACAAGCGATCCCAGCCTGCAGCGGCAGCGAGACGGTCCACATCACCAATCCCTGCAGACCAAAGACGGTCAGCAAGCTTACCCAGGGAAACGAGGCGCCCCAATAGTCGCGCATTTCGCGGTAGCGATAGTCTTCACCGTGACCATGATTTCGCCAGAAGAGATAGCCGCTAAGACGAACGCCCCAAATCGTCGTAAGGATCGGCAATAGTAAGCCGAAGCTATTCCGCTCCGAGCTTCCGAAGTACGCGGTCCATGCGACCAGGACGAATCCCAAGCCCCACGCAACGTCAACGACGCTCGCATCTTTGCGCCACAAGCTAACCGCCCAAACAAGCGCCATGAACCCGGCGATGACGCTTGCCGAGCGGAATAATACGTCGGTTAGTTCAGGGGACATCGTTGGAACAAATAGTGAGAGACGAACCACTGTTGGCCGCCCCGATAGGCGAACAACTCTTCGCACGCAATAAAGAACATCCGCCACCGGTTATGCCAGCGATTCGCCTCTTTGGAGCCATAAATTTCGGCGAAGAGCTTGCGGATCTCCTGCTTCGCCGCATCCTGATTCTTCAGCCAAGCGCGGCATGTTTTCGCGTAGTGACTGCCGTTCCAAGTCCAGTGCGATTCCAGCTGTAGCGGCGACCCGCACTTCGGCAACAGGTCGACGCTCGGCATCATCCCGCCGGAAAAAAAGTAGCGTCCCATCCAGTTGGCTTCTCCTTCCGACTGGAATAAGTAGGGGGGCTCGTGCTGGCAGAAAATGTGTACAAACAGTTTCCCACCAGGGCGCAACCAATCGTTGATCCGCCGCATCAACTCGCGATGATTCCGCATGTGCTCGAACATCTCGACCGACACGACTCGATCGAACGTTTGCGTCGGGGCGAAGTCGTTCATGTCGGCCGTGATTACCGTCAAGTTGCTGAGGCCGAGCTTCTCCGCTCGCGCCTGGATGAACTCTCGCTGCGAGTTCGAGTTGGAAACCGACGTAATCCGGCTGTTTGGATACTTTTGCGCCATCCAAAGCGAGAGCGATCCCCAACCGCAGCCCAGCTCCAACACGTCCATCCCGTCCATCAGCTGCGCATGTTCGCAAGTGATTCGCAGGGCCACCTCTTCCGCTTCCTTCAGAGATCGCGTCTGAGGCGACCAGTAGCCGCAGCTATACTTCAACCGGTCGCCGAGCACCTTCTGAAAAAAACTAGCTGGCACTTCATAGTGTTGCTCGTTCGCCTTCTGCGGGACGACGGCGATCGGCGCCGCTTGCGCAGCGCGCAAAAAGTTCTCAAGCGCATGTTCATTGCAGCGCAGACTCCGCTGCTCAATCCCTTCATTAAGCAATCGACGGACGCCGAACCGGATCAACGCGTCCGGCAAACGTCCATTCTCAGCTGCGTCGAGCAGCAGACCGAACCAAGAGCTACGGCGGGAGTTCTCTAGTAATTCGGCTTGTCCCACGCAATCTGGACAACTCTCACCGCTTTCTCCCGAAACGCCGCTTCGCAGTAACACAGGTAATACTCCCACATCCGAATGAATCGTTCGTCAAAACCGAGCTGCTTCACTTCTTCCAAAGAATCGAAAAACCGCTGTCGCCAATGCCAGAGCGTCGTGGCGTAATGCGACGAAATATCCTCTAGCCCCTGCAGCCGCAAGTTGGAGGTGCGACCGATCGACGCTTGCATCGCCGCAACCGACGGCAAAAATCCGCCGGGGAAGATGTAAGCTTGAATGAAGTCGACCGAACGCCGATACGAGTCGTACCGCTGCTCCGGCATCACGATCGCTTGCAGCACCAAACGGCCCCCCGGCTTCAGCAATCGAGCGCACTGCCGGAAGTAATCGTCCAAGAACTTTTCGCCCACCGCTTCGACCATTTCGATCGAGACGATCTTGTCGTACTGGCCGGTCAGGTCGCGATAGTCGGCGTTGAGGAGATGGATTCGATCGGCGACGCCGGCCCGTTGAAAGCGCTCCTGCGCTTTCTCCCTCTGCATTTGCGAAATGGTGGTCGTCGTGATGTCGCGTACTCCCTGCTGCGCCGCATGCAGGGCGAATCCCCCCCAGCCGGTTCCGATTTCGAGCAGGCTATCGTTCGGCTTCAGCTCCAGTTTGTCGCAGATCCGCTGCAGTTTGGCGATCGACGCTTCCTCCAGCGACATCTCGTCCGACTCAAAATAGGCGGACGAATACATCCAGGTTGCGTCGAGGAAGAGCGAAAAGAAGTCGTTGCTTAGATCGTAATGGGCGGCGATATTGCGGCGACTACCGTCGCGGGTATTTCGATCGAAGTAATGGAGCAGCCGGCGTCCCCAGCCGGCCAGCGTCGCAAACCCGCTATCCGCTACGGTTGTGCGGTCCATGTTGCGACAGAGGATCTGCAACAGCGCCGTCAGGTCATCGCTCCGCCATTCCCCTTGCAGATACGCTTCCGCAATCCCGACGCTTCCGCCGGTCGCCAGACGCGAGAAAAAGCGGTCGTCGCTCACGATCCAATCGGACCGCAGTTGATCGGGCGACCGCCGGCCGAATTCTTTCGTCTCACTGGCGTCGCTATAGCGAATCTCTCCTCCTGCGACTTCGTCCAACCAGCGAAGCAGCTTCCGCCGTGACATTTCCTGCAGCCAGCTTCGCCGGGGCGCCGCGGTCTCCGGAGTTTCCAGCGCAAGCGGCCGAGCGCTCGTCTCTGGGGAAAGTAGGGTGCTAGAGCTCATCGATGTTCCTTCAAGGATTTATGGTACGAGCGAAGAGGGGGTCGGATCGTTGGGGGAGGTCTGATGATGGGTCGGCGGATGCGGAAAATACGGCGTCTTCTTCCACCAAAGCAGCAGCGCGTGCCAGTAAATTGCGGCGACAATTTGCACTGACATCAGCGGAAGGCGAACTGCCACCTTAAAGACGTTCCAAAACGACAACTCGCGCCGCGAGAGATCGAGCGAAGCGTCGAAGACTCGCTCTTCTCCCCGCAGATTGTCGATCTGCACGGTCAAGCGATCGTCCGGCTGCGACACGCGCCAGCGATACTCCATCTCCATCGGCATAAAGGGAGAGACGTGAAACTCTTTCGGACTTGCGTAATGCGTGATCCGATCGGCTCCGTCGACCGGAATGGCGTAGCAGTGACGTTCTCCCCAGGGGGTGTTGGTGACATCCGCAACGATCGCCCGCAACTGCTTCTCGGCGTCGAAGCAGTAATAGAGGGAAATTGGATTGAACGCGAAGCCGCAGCAACGAATCTGCGTGAGGAGACGAATCGGACCATCAATCTGTCGTCCCAGCTTCTCCGCCACCGCTTCACGCACGCAATCGGCCAGCGGCCGATCGGCCGGCCCCAAGTAGTCGGCGCGACAAAAGCGAAAGAGACTCCACCGCCCGGTCGACCAGAGAAAGGGAACGCGAAACGTCGATTCCACTTCCGCCAAGTCGATCGAAACCATGTAAAGCGGGCGGCGAAAATGATGCTCGACCGGCGCGAAGCGTCGATGGCGAACCGTGCCGACGTACAAGCAAGACTTGCGGGATTTGACCGCTAAGCGCTCCGATTGCAGCGTCGTGGAAACCTCCGGATCACTCCCTTCCTGTTGTCGTTCAACCTGCCGAATCACGCATGTTCTCCCGCCAGCGAGGTCTCAGCGTGACGCGACTCCTTCGCAGCGTCAAGAACATACGGACGACGCGGACCGAGCGACCAATCCCCAATCGCAAAACGGCGGCAAACGGCCAAAGCGCTAATGACCCCATCCTCATGAAAGCCATTTCGCCAATAAGCGCCGCAGTACGACGTGTGACGATGCCGGATCAGTTCTTGATGGCGGTGTTGCACTTCGGCGCGGCGGGTCGTGAACAAAGGATGGGAGTAGTTAAACCGGGCGATCACCTTGGCCGGATCGATCGACTCCTCTTCATTCAGCGTCACGCAGTAGGTATGCCGCGAGTCGATATGCTGCAAGATGTTCATGTTGTAGGTGAGCGTCGGACGGGTCGCGTCGTGGGCCGGAATGTGATAGTTCCAGGCCGCCCAGGCGCGGCGACTGCGCGGCAACACCGATTCGTCGGTGTGCAGGCAAGCCTTGCTGGCGTAATAGGGAAAGGCCGAGAGCATCTCTCGCTCGACGTCATCGGGGTCGGCCAGCATCTTCAGCGCCTGATCGGCATGACACGCGAACACCACTTCGTCGAACCGTTCGCTTCCAGCCGCATGAATCACCAACACGTCTTCGCTCGAACGGCGTACGGACTGCACTGGGCAGTTCAAGCGAATCTGCGACCGAAATGGCGCCGCCAAACGATCGACGTATTGCTGCGATCCTCCCTCGATCACCCGCCATGTCGGTCGATCGGTCAAACTCAACAGCCCGTGGTTCACGTAGAACTCGAGAATGAACCGAATCGGAAACTGGGCGAAGTCTCCCAGCGGGCAAGACCAGATCGCAGCGCCCATCGGCAGCAAGTACTTTTCGCCGAACTGCGGCGAGTAGCCCTTCTCGGCCAGGTACTCGCCGACCGTTTGTTCGGCCGGAACGCTCGTTAAATCCCGCTCCCCTTCGCGGTTGAAACGAAGGATGTCAGCCATCATCCGCAAAAACTGCGGCCGGAGCAGATTCCACCGCTGAGCGAACACCCCATTAAGCGAACCGCCGTTGTACTCGAGCCCGGTCTGATCGCAGCGGACGCTAAAGCTCATCGTGGTCGGCGCGGTCGCAACTTGCAGGTCGGCCAGGATGCGGGTGAAGTTGGGATAGGTTCGCTCGTTGTAGACGATGAACCCGGCGTCGATCGGCCAGGTCTCACCCGCCCAGTGGGCGGCGACGGTATTCGTATGGCCGCCGATCCGATCGTCCCCTTCGAAAACGACGACATCATGCTCGTAAGAGAGCAATCGGGCAGACACCAGGCCGGAAATTCCGGAGCCAATGATTGCGATTCTCACGTCCGACTCCCGCTTGTCACCGTTTCTAACGTTTACCGTTGGCTTTGTAGATGAGAAAATTGGAATGACCAGACCAAAGTCCGAAATTGCAGGGAACTTACGACTTCCGGGGAATTGGGCTGGTCATTTCGCCGCTACCCCCTACAAAGTGCTTTAAAGCGGCGCAGCGGCCGATTTCTCCGCTCCCAAACCGGGGTCAGGATTGCCCAACTCCAAAATCAATTTCGTTCCCAACGATGATTTCGAGTCCACCACCGAGATGGACTTTGAGGCGATCGATATTGAGCTTTACGCAGCAGAAGATCGCCCCCTCCCCCGCGATCCGAAGTTAGCGGCGGAGTCGTTCCTTTGTGCGGTCGAACAAAGCCGGCTCCTGACGTTTGAGGGCGAACAGTTTCTCTTCAAGAGACTGAACTTTCTCCGCTTTCGGGCTAGCGCACTACAGTCGACCCTGAAGAACCGCCGCAACACGAAGAAAACCGACGCCGAAATTGACCGACTCCTATCGGACGCCAACCAGACGCGGGAGGAGATCGCCCATGCGAATCTCCGCCTGGCGACTTCCATCTCCCAGAAACATGCCCAGTCGCGCGACGAGTTTGAGGAGTTCCTGGCCGAATCGAACGCCATTTTGTTGAACGCGATCGATAAGTTCGACTATGCCCGCGGCTATCGCTTCAGTACCTACGCAACACACGCTATTCAGCGCAACTTATTTCGCCTGATCGAAAAGCGGAACAAACGCCGCAAGTTGGAATCGGCCGAGGAGGCGGCGATTCAGACGGCCGCGTCGCCGGCTGTCGATCCCGATCGGCCGACCGACGTGGAAGTGCAAAACGCCTTTGACGCGATCATGAGTCGAATCGACGACGCCCTCGATCCCCGCGAACAGTTCATCGTCCGTCAGCGGTTCGGGCTTGATCAGCTGGGCAAAGGAAAGTCGCTTCGTGAGATCGGCGACGAGCTCGGCATCAGCAAAGAACGAACCCGGCAGTTGTACCAGCGGAGCATCGAAAAACTGGCGGAAGTCGCCAAACCGTTCGAGGCGCTATTCGCTTCCACCTAACGTCAACAATTCGACTCATTCGACCGATTGATCCTGAAATGTACCAATTCATCCGCCACCCAAACGCCTGCTCGAATCAGGGAGGGACATTATGAACCTGCCTGATCAGCCGCCGCCGTGGATGAAGTATCTGTTATTGGCCGCCGGCGCGTATAACTTCATCTGGGGCGCCGCGGCGATTTTCGCTCCCAGTGCGATGCTGTCGTGGCTGCAGGTCGATGCGACCGGTTCGACGCTGGCGTTCTGGCAGTGCATCGGCATGTTGGTCGGGGTCTACGGTTTGGCCTATTTGATCGCAGCGACCGATGCGTATCGCCATTGGCCGCTCGTGCTGGTCGGATTTATCGGCAAAGTGCTAGGGCCGATCGGATTTCTTTTCGCCTACGGCGCGGGAACGTTGCCGCTGACTTTCGGCTGGATGAATCTGACGAACGACCTGATCTGGTGGGCGCCGTTTGCGATGATCTTGTGGGGCGCCGTGCGTCACCAGCACTTGATCGGCAACGCCTACGAAATGCCGGAAGCGGACGATCCGATTCGCGAACTGCGCACCAACGACGGTCGCCGGCTCGACGACTTAGCGAACGAGCATCCGCAGCTGGTCGTTTTCCTCCGTCACGCAGGATGCACGTTCTGTCGCGAAGCGGCGCACGATCTCGGCAAGCAGCGAAGCGAAATTGAAGCGGCCGGTTGCGGCATCATTCTGGTGCATGTCGGCAAAGAGGACGATCCCGAGTCTTTCAGCAAGTACGGGCTCGACGACCTCCCCCGCATCTCCGACCCCACGTGTCGACTCTACCGGCAGTTTGGACTGGATATCGGCACCTTCTCGCAGCTCTTTGGGGCTCGGGTCTGGGCGCGCGGAATTGCCGCGGGGATTTTTGGGGGGCATGGACTAGGCCTTCCTCGCGCTAACAGCTTTCAGATGCCAGGCGTCTATCTCTACCATTGCGGCCAAATCTTGGACGGCTTTCAACACGAACGAGCCTCGGATCGCCCGGTCTATCTCGATTTCGTGCGCCGCAATCTGGCGCCCGTCGACGCCGCGCTGGCCAAGTAATCGGGCGGGAGATTAGCCCTCCTGCAAATGCCAGCTGCGTACTATCGAAACGCCCCCCAGCGCCAAAATCTCAAAAAAGATTGTCCAGTGCGGCGCGTCTTTTCCGCTTACTTTGGAGGGCGACTGTCTGGTCTGCGTGGGTTACAATCAACACGAACAGCCCTGGAAAAGCGAATCGCGGTGGGGGAGAGATTTGCGTTGCCAACGACATCAGCCACGACGCAGGATATCGAACGTATTCTCGAAGCCGAGCGTCAGCGCCCGGTGGTCGCGTATGACCTGATCCTGGAACGGTCGCTCGAGCGATTGCGGCGTCTGACGAAAGCGATGATGCGCTCGTATCCGAGCCTGGTCCGCTGGGAAGAAACCGACGACGTCTTCCAGGAAGCGGCGATTAGGTTATATCGCAGCCTGAAGAATGTGAAACCGCAGTCGGCCCAACATTATTTCAAACTGGCGACAATGCAGATTCGCCGGACGCTGATCGACCTGGCTCGCAAGCATCTCGGGCCGATGGCCGAAGCGGCCAACCATCAGTCCCATTTCAATTTGGCCGAAGTTCCACGGCAGGACGACGACGATACCCCCGTCTCGCTCGCTCAATGGGCCGAGTTTCACGAGGCGGTCGACAAGCTCCCCGAGGAATTGCGCGACACGTTTTCGCTGATATGGTACGCCGACGCGACGCATGGCGACGCAGCGCAGATCTTGGGAGTTTCGACCAAGACGATCCAGCGACGATTTATCCAGGCCCGACTGCTGCTGGCGGAGATGACGCCAGACCTTTCTCCAGGCGCCAAGTAAGCGGAACCGTTGTCCATGGACGAACGACTGCTCGATCTGTTACTGCAATGGGAAGAAGCGGCGTCCAGCGGGACCGACGCCGATTTGGCGAAATTGGCCGACGGCGACCCACAGCTCCTGGAACAATTGCAACAACACGTCGCCGCCCTCCAAAAGATCGCCTGGCTCGACGCTCCCCAGGCGCCCGCCGAAGAATTGCATTTGCCGACGGCCCAATCGCTCCATTCGTCCCTGTTGATGCCGGACGATCTCCAGCTCAAGACCCTCCAGACCCATCTGGCGGCGGCCGAGATCATCCCTCCCGCCAAGCTGAAGGAGCTGTTGGATTCCCACCGGGTCCGGACTGGATTTCAATTGGCCGGCTTGCTGCTGGAAAACGATCTGGTAACTCGGTTTCAATTGCGTTCGATCGCCAACGGCAAGACCCGCGGTCTCAAACTTGGCCGCTACGTGGTCTTGGACAAGATCGGCGAAGGAGGAATGGGGCAAGTCTACAAAGCGCGGCACAGTAAAATGGGACGCGTCGTCGCGCTAAAAGTCTTACCTCGTGCGGCGATGGCGAAGTCGCAAAGCGTCGAGCGATTCAACCAGGAGATGAAGGTCGCGGCGAAACTGCGGCATGAAAACATCGTTACCGCGTACGACGCCGACGAGTCGGACGGAATCCACTTCTTCGTCATGGAGTACGTCGAGGGGCGCGATCTCAACACGCAGGTCCGTCGCGCCGGTCCCCTTTCGGTCGCGGCGGCGGTCGACTGTCTGCTGCAAGCCGCGCAAGGCCTCGAATACGCCCACGGCGTTGGACTGGTGCATCGCGACATCAAGCCCGCCAACTTGCTGATCGATCAAAACGGCGTCGTAAAGATTCTCGATATGGGGATCGCGCGGATCCAGACCGATAGCAATCAGTCCGGCCTGACGCAAAACGGAGCCGTCATGGGAACTGTCGACTTCATGGCGCCGGAACAAGCGGTCAACGCCAAAGCCGCGACGGCCAGCGCCGACTTGTACAGCCTTGGCTGTTCCCTTTACTACTTGCTGACCGGCCGTCCGCCGTTCGGCGGCGAGACGCTGATGGTCAAGCTGCTCGGGCATCGCGAACAAACGCCTCCCAGTTTGCTCAACGTTCGTCGCGACGTGCCGCCGGCGCTGCAAGCGATTTACGAAAAGTGCATGGCGAAGTCTCCCGCGGATCGCTACAAAAGCGCGACCGAATTGATCGCCGCATTGCGCCGCATTCGTCCGCAACTGAGCGACGCCCCGCCGGCGCTCTCGATCAGCAGCATGGAGACGGCGAACGACACGTCCCCCACCGCCTTTTTCGAGACGCAACCTTACTCGGCCGACGCCGAGGTGCTACCTACTCGCTCGATCGATGCTCGTCCGCAAACATCCTTGCCGACTCTTTCGGGTCGTGGCGTCCCCGTTTACGGCGGCGTAATCGGGGCTTTGGTATTGCTGTTCGGTTTCCTCTATTACGCCGCTGGCATCCTTTTTCCGAGCGCTCCGCCGCTTGGCACGCTGGTCGTCGAAGTCGATCAAGAAGACCTTACGGCCCATCTCCGCGATCAAGAGTTGGCGATCGTCGATTTGAAAACGGCGAAGCGAACGCCGATCCGCTTGCTCAATACCGAGCAGACGGTGTCGCTCGCGCCGGGCGAATACAAGTTCGACCTCGACGCCAGCGGCGCAATCAAGACCGACGTCAGCCAGCTGACGATCCTGAGCGACGCTTCGTCGAAAGTCCATCTCTTCTGGAAAGAAGCCGCAAAATCAACCCCGCCCTCCGTCCCCGAAACCGCCGTCAATCTCGCCCCGGCCATGGCGATCGCTCCGTTTGATCAATCCCAGGCCAAAGCGCATCAAGCGGCGTGGGCCTCTTATCTCGGCGTGCCTGAATTGTCGACCAACAGCGTCGGCATAACGTTCCGCGTGATTCCTCCGGGCGAATTCGTCATGGGATCGCCCCAATGGCAATTCAAACGTCTCAGTGACGAGACGGAACACGAAGCGCGCATCTCACGCCCCTATTTGATGTCGGACACCGAGGTCACGCGGAAACAATGGGACGCGGTGATGGGACCAAGACCCTGGAATGTCGTTGGCTCGAACAGCATCCGTGATCCTCTCGCCATACCGGCTAGTCCGATTACCTGGGAGGATGCGACCGAGTTCTGTCGTCGCCTCAGCGAGAAAGAAGGAAAGACCTATCGCTTGCCGACCGAAGCGGAGTGGGAATTCGCGTGTCGGGCCGGCGCCGAAACCGCTTACTCGTTTGGAGACGACCAGACGCAACTCGTGAATTATGCGTGGTTCAACGCCAACGCCCTCAACGCGAACGAACAATTCCCCCATCCGGTTCGCCAGAAGCTGCCGAATCCATTCGGCCTCTATGACATGCCGGGCAATGTGTGGGAGTGGTGCAGCGACTGGTACGGAAGCGACTACTTCAAACTCGCGCCCCTCGTCGATCCTACGGGACCGAACAGCGGTCCTTATCACGTGCAGCGCGGCGGATCCTGGTATTACGGCAGCGACGTCGGACGATCGGCGGCCCGCTCGGTCTACCAACCGGAAAAACCCGAATACATCGGCGGCTTCCGCATCGTCCAGGCATTTCCCGACGTGCCAGCGCAATCGCCCCCCAAGGCTCCCTCTCCAACCGGCGCCTACGCGCTCGAGTTCGACGGAGTCAATGACTACGTCAAGCTCCCCTTCGGCTACAAGGGAGAACATCCGCTCACGATGGAAGTGGTGCTGCAAGTCCCCGCACCTGCCCCCGGGCTGCACAACATTTTGGGAACGTCCGAAGACAGCGGCGTTCGCTTCGAGTTCGCCGGGCATCCGGACGGCCAAACGATGGCGGCTCAAATCGGATTAGCGAAGCCGTCGCGCATTTACCAAATGGTTTCGTCCCAAAACTATCCGCCTCCCGGAACAACCGTCAATCTGACGGCGACGATCGATTCGCAGCAGTTCCGCCTTTTTATCGACGGAAAAAAAGTGGCCGAGAGCACGCTGCCGGAGACCGATCGTCTCTTCAACGACTTGAACTGGATCGTGGGCGCCAGTCCCAATCTCAACCAAGGGGAACCCCTCCCGGTCGACTTCCCCTTCTGCGGCGTCATTCAGCAAGTTCGGCTTTCCAACGCCGTCCTCTACCAGGAGGACTTTAAGCCAACGTATCAGTTCGACTCGAGCCCGCAGACGATGGCTCTCTATCAGTTCAAAGAGGGACAAGGTACGCAGTTGACCGATTCGTCAGGGCACAATCGTCACGGCGCGATCTATGGCGATCCCCAGTGGATCCCGCTCACGAAGGCTAACCTCGATCCAAACGCGCATCGCGCCTTTGCGCTTGAATTTGACGGCGTTGACGACTACGTCGAGCTTCCCTATCCCTTCGATCTTCCCGCTCCTTGGTCGTTGGAGATGGTCGCGGTAACGCCGACAAATCCTACGAACATCGGGGGCGCTCTCTTCTCGACGACGGAATTCAGCGGACTTGGTTGGACGCTCAGCAAAACGAAGACCGACGGATTCTTCAATGCCGAGTTTCTCATCCATTCCAGTCGCCACGGCGCCTATATCGGATTAACCGCTAAGGACATTACGCCCCCGGATACCCCGGTGAACTTTACCGTCGTCTCTGACAAAGAAAACGTTCGCTACTACGTCGATGGGTCGTTGGTAGGCAACATTGCCATCCCCGAGGCGGAGCGGAACTACGGCGATTTGAAAGCCATGCTTGGCGCTAGTCCCAGCCAGAAACCGAATCTAAAGATCCCGATCAGATTCCCGTTTCGCGGCAAGATTCAGCAGTTTCGGATTTCTACGTCCGAGCGTTTTACCTCCGAATTCACGCCGCAATACCAGTTCGCCGCCGACGACGAGACCTACGCATTCTACGATTTCAAACAGGGGGAAGGCGCTGAGTTGACCGACGTCTCCGGTCACAATCGTCACGGCGTAATCCACGGCGATCCCCAATGGGTTCGCCTGTCCCCTGACCAAATTGCTCCGCCGACTTACGCGATTGATTTCGATGGAGTCGACGACTTCGTCGAGCTTCCCTTCGGGTATCAGGGAAAAACGCCGATCACCGTCGAAGTCGTTTTGCCGATGCCGCTGAACTCGATGGAATCAGGCACGATTTTCGGCAATACGGAAGTCTCCGGCGTTGGCCTCGGCATTAACCGTCAGCCGCAAACCGGCAAGCGGATTGCGCACCTGGCCCTCTCTTCGACGCCCCTCAAAACCTACGCGATGCTGGAGACGACCGATTTGCCGACGACCGGAACATTAACCAACCTGACGTTTGTGCTTGGGCCAGTTGAATATCGCTTGTATGTCGACGGCAAACTGGCCGGGAAAGCCGCCCTGCCGGAATCAGAACGCAATCATAGTCGCCTCAACTTCTTGCTCGGCGCGAGCGCCAATGACCGGGCCAGGCAACCAGGCGACTTCGATTTCCCGTATCGCGGCCAGGTTCAACAGGTCCGCGTCTCCATGACCGAGCGATACGAGAGCGACTTTACGCCGCAGTACGAATTCTTCCCGGATGACGACACGTTCGCGCTCTATCGGTTTACGGAAGCTTCCGGAACCATCCTTCATGATTCCTCCGGCAACCATCGCAACGGAGAAATCCATGGCAATCCACGCCGGGTGAAGGTGAGCGCCAACGTCGCGGACGGCGTCACTTCGAACAAGCCGTTGAGGCGGCCGCACGGCATGGAGTTTGATGGGGTGGATGATCGAGTCATGATTCCCATTTCCGAAAATCTGGTCGACGGCCCACTCACGATTGAGTTCTTCTGCCAAACCCAACCCGGCAACTCCAAAGATTCCTATTTCGTGCGTGCGATTACGCACGGCGACTCGCGCACGGTCTGCCTCTCTCCCAACGGCAAACTCTACGCTGCCGAAAACAAGGAAGACGTCTATTTAATCCATCAGCCCTGCCCGTACGAAAAATGGGTCCATGTAGCGGCCACTTTCGCCGACCGACCTCTGATCTTCGTTGACGGCCAGAAGTCCGACTTGACTCCGAACGCCTTGAAGGACCCCCGCACAAGTCCAGCGCCCGATTCGCTCGTGTTCGGCGGCGACATGGACTTCAGTCACATGTTCGCCGGCAAGATCGGCGGCGTACGGATTTCGAAATCGCTTCGCTATCAGGACAATTTCACTCCTCCCACGCAGTTGACCAAGGACGCCGACACCTTGGCGCTGTATCTCTTTGAGGAAGGTTCCGGAACTCAGCTCCTCGATTCGTCCGGCAACAATCATCACGGCAAGATCGAGGGAAATCCACAGTGGCTGGGCGCCGCTAACGCCACATCGGTCGACGACTCCGCCGATCGCCGCGCCGCCGAGTACGTTCTCTCTATCGGTGGACAAGTTCGAATCAACGACGACTCCCACCTCGGGACGAACACGCTTATCAAGAATCCAAATCAATTGCCGAATGAAGCGTTCCGACTGACGCACGTTGAACTTGCGAACAATAATGAAATCACCGACCAAGGGCTGTCGGCATTCCAAGGAACCTCCAATCTACGACGAGTTAAGGTCCTCAATTCGTCAAAGGTGACAGCAGCCGGCCTCGCGCACCTCGCTGAGAACCGCAGCATCACTTTCCTTGAACTGTGGGGATGCCAGCTGACCTCCAACGTTTTTTCGCACCTGCAAAAGATGGATTCCGTGATTGATTTTCGCTTTGGCTACAACTCGCTGAATGACGACGACATGCAGTTCTTTCGCGAATTCCCCAGTACGCCAAGATTGCGGTGCCTGATGCTTTCGAACACATCGATTGGCGACGAAGGGATCGCCTGTCTGGCCGACGCCAGAGAACTGCGTCAGCTGAACGTCAATAAGACGTCGCTGACCGACAAGTCGTTCGACACGTTTTTGAACCTCCCGCTCCTCCAGAACCTTCACCTCACAGAAACGAAGGTAACCCCGGCAGGCGTCGCAAAATTCAAACAAGCTCGCCCAACCTGCCGCGTCGTTTGGGACGGCGATCCGACCGGCGCAGTGGGCGGGCCAACGACCTCTGCCGATTCCCCGGCGATGACGTCCATCGATCCAACTCCTTCCGCTCCGCCCCCTGGCCCCGGCGTTTCCGCCGTCGATGTCTTTACCTCCGGCAAGTGGCGCTGGTCGAAGCCGGAACCAGTGGTCGTCGCCGGCGTGGAGGATAGCGAAACCCTTTGCAATCCTTACCTTTTGGACAAGACTGGCGAACTCTACTTCGCGATTTCTCCCGAGCGACTTGACAAAGCGGACTTAGCCGTCTCAAAACCCGCAACGCCGAGCGGTACCTGGGAAAAGCCGACGCTCCTTTCCTCCGAAATCAATTCGTCGGAACTGGAACATGGTCCACGTCTGTTCGCCGACGGAACGAGAATGCTGTTTCACTCGCGACGGACCGATGGCATGGGTCAGGACGACATCTGGATCGCGCGCCGCAATTCGATCGACGAGCCCTTCGGTCGGGCGACAAATCTTGGATCGCCGATCAACACCGACCAAGGAGAAGCGCATGCCGCGATCACCAACGACGGCTTGACCTTGGTGTTCGAACGCCAACGGGTTGAGGGTCGGACCCTCTACGGCACGCTGATGATCGCTACGCGCAAATCGATTGACGCACCTTTCGATGAACCGGTCCCGCTAGAAAACGAGATCAACGCTGGCGTCACCAACACCTGCCCAGCTATATCGCCGGATGGAACGGTCCTTCTCTTCTCCTCCTTTCGTACCGGCTATCAAGGGTTGAACCTGTTCGTCTGCAACCGCGCTTCAACGGATCAACCGTTCGGGCCCCCAGTCCTTTTCGATCCGGTTTTTCCCACCGGATCATGGAAAATCGTTACCTGCGTCTCACAAGATCTGACCCGAATCTTCATGTCCCACTCCCAGACTCCGCAGCAGAATTCGCGTCTCTGGCAATGCCGACTTCTGACGAGCGAAAATTAAGATAACGCTCGATTTCTCTCGTTTGGCGGCGGCGATCTGGGAACATTCAGGCTTTCCCTGCTTTGAGAATTCGCCTTGCAGATC
Organism: Blastopirellula sediminis; assembly: GCF_020966755.1. Taxonomy (NCBI): domain Bacteria; kingdom Pseudomonadati; phylum Planctomycetota; class Planctomycetia; order Pirellulales; family Pirellulaceae; genus Blastopirellula; species Blastopirellula sediminis. The sequence goes on along the minus strand of NZ_JAJKFT010000004.1, from coordinate 1,695,190 downwards.
CAATCGCCAGGGGGTAGGGTAAGTCTAGAAGGTAAGAATTTCTCATGCGTCCGAAACTCATCTCGCCGCTCTTGATTCTCGTCCTCCTCAGCTGTCCGCTGTGGTGTAGTTGGGCGTCGGCGCAGGGAATTTCCTGCTGCGATAATCATTCCGAACCAACTGCGGCGCCAGCAGACGAGCCCGCTTGTTGTTGCTGCCAGAAAGAGAATTCGCCCCCGCCGGCCCAGCGGCATTCGGACGAAAGTCATTGCCAGGGCATTTGCGGCGGCGCCGTTCTCGACGGCGACGTCACGGTAGAACTTCCGCTCCCCCTCTCGCTCGACTTTCCCCGTGTGATCGACGTCCAGGCGACGCTGACTCGCCAGGTCCAAGCGTACGCTTCCTCGCGAAACTCGCACTCTTCCGCACAACCGACAGGGACGCTGCGCGCGCAGCACGTCCTGATTTTGTGCTAAATCGCCAGCGCTGACGTTTTTCTCGTACGTCACTCTCTTGCTGTCGTTAGTTTCTTCGTTTCCCGGAAGCCGTTGTTGAGCGCGCGATGTTCATTCGCACATTACCGTGGGAGTACGCGGTTCGAAACCTCCTTCGCCGTCCGCTGCGCACGTCGCTGACGTGCGCCGGGTTGTCGCTGGTCGTCGTTTTGACGCTGGTCGTGATCGGCTTCATCCGCGGCTTGGAAAAATCGCTCGCCGCCAGCGGCGAGCGCCGCACGGCCCTCGTCTTTTCGCTGGGGATGGGAGAGAACCTCGAGTACTCTTCGATCCCGATGCGAAGCAGCGACCTGCTGGCCGCTAGCGTAAAGCCGATCGAGCGTCGATATGGCCAAAGCTACGTTTCGCCGGAACTATACGGCGGTTGCGAAATCGGCATCCCTCCCCTGCCGGAACCGGCGATGGGGCTGGTTCGCGGCGTTACCTCTTCCGTGCTCTTGGTCCGCCGCCAGGTCGAACTTGAGGAAGGGGCATGGCCGCAGGTTGGCGAAGTAATGGTGGGGCGTCTGGCCGCGACCAAGCTCGGACTATCCCAATCGGCGCTTCACCCCGGCGATACGCTGGAGTTTGAAGGTCGCACGTGGCGGATCAGCGGCCTTTTCTCGTCCGGAGGCGCCGCGTTCGAATCCGAAATCTGGTGTCGCCTGGATGACCTGCAACAAGCGATGAAGCGGCAGGATCTCAGCTTAATCGCCGCGACGCTCGAGCCCGGCGGAGACTTCGCCGACGTCGACTTGTTTTGCAAAGAGCGACTTGATCTCGAACTGCAAGCGATCCGCGAGACCGACTATTACGCTGGCTTACAGCGCGACTATCGACCGATTCGATCGCTCGCCTGGCTGTTGGTCGTGCTGATCGCCGGCGCCGGCGGTTTCGCCGGACTAAACACGATGTACGGCAGCGTGATGGGACGCATCCCCGAACTCGCCACGCTGCAAACGATCGGCTTCGTCCGCCGCGCGATCGCGCTCAGCTTGATTCAGGAAGGAATGTTGTTGGCGGCGACCGCTTGTTTGATAGGAACGGCCGTCACTTTGGCTTTCGTACAAGGAACCGCGCTTCGCTTCACGATGGGGGCGGTTTCGCTGCAGCTCGACGAGTCGACGGTCTTTCTCGGCTGCGGCATTGGCATGTTGATTGGACTGGCCGGAGCGATTCCGCCGGCGATTCGCGCGTTGCGAATGCCTGTGGTTTCGGCCCTTCGCGCCGTATGACGAACCCCTGTACGCGGAATGAATCCGCACATGTTGAAAGGACAATGAAATGAACTGGAATCTATCGACGATTACGTTCGGCCTGATCGCTTTGGCGGCTGTTGGCTGCTCTTCAGAGTCGGTTAAGACGTCAGCGCCGACGGCAAGTGGACCTTCTCCCGCCGGCGTCCCCTACATCCTCGCCGCGGAACCAACCGGCGCCCTCGGCGTCGCGGAAGCTCGGGAAAGAGCGGAAGACGAATCCGAGGTGATCGTCGTCGGTCGGATCGGCGGCAGCGAGAATCCCTGGATTGAAAACCGCGCCGCTTTTTCGCTGGTCGACAACGCGCTGAAAGCCTGCAGCGACATCCCTGGCGACGCCTGCGAGTCTCCCTGGGACTATTGCTGCGAAACGGACAAGCTGCCGTCGTCGATGGCGCTGGTGAAAGTGGTCGACGCCAACGGCGAAGTGGTGAAAGAGGACGCCCGGAAGCTGCTCGGCGTAAAAGAATTGTCGACCGTCGTCGTGCAAGGGAAAGCGGATCGCGACGCCGACGGCAACCTGACGATCCTGGCGACCAACATCTTCGTGAAGTAGCGAGACGTTCCGATGAACTCTTCCGTCGATCTTCGGCAGTTGGCGATTGATCGCGGCGCAACTACCATTGCGCCGCGGCGTCGCCTTCTGACCAGATACGTCATCCCAGGCGCTATCGCCGCCGGCTTTCTCGCGCTTGTCGCCTGGTCGCTGCGCGATTTCGCCTTTCCTCCCACGGCGGTGACCGTATCGCCGGTGATCTCGGTTCGCTCCGCCCAGCAGCGCGGCGGCAGCCCGTTGTTCCAAGCGGCCGGCTGGATTGAGCCGCGACCAACGCCGATCCGGGTCGCCGCCCTGGCGCCCGGAATCGTCGAGTCGCTGCTGGTCGTCGACGATCAACCGATTAGGAAGGGGGAACCGATCGCCAAGCTGGTCGTCGAAGATGCGCAGCTTGCCCTCGAAAGAGCCGAAGCCGACGTCAAGCTGCGCGAAGCGGAAATGGACGAAGCGAAGTCGAATCTTGTCGCCGCCAATACGCGACTCGAAGAGCCGGTTCACCTCGAAGCGATTCTCGGGGACTCAGAAGCGATGCTCGCCCAACTCGAAACGCTGCTCAAGAACCTTCCCTTCGAGACAACCCGCGCGATCGCCCGGCGCGAGTACGCCCAGATTGACTTTGAAAGCAAAGAGCGGATTCGCACCTCCATCGCCGCGCGCGAGGTCGACGCCGCCAAGTCGGAGTTCGACGCCGCCGATGCGCTCGTCAGAGAGCTGCAGCAACGGCAATCGGCGCTCGAGAGTCAACAAACGGCGCTCCGTCAACGCCGCGACGCGATCAAGCGGCAACTCGAACTGCTGACCGACGAGAAGAAAGCGGTCGGCGAATCGACCGCCCGTCTGAAAGCGGCCGAGGCCCGCGTTGCGCAAGCCAAAGTGCAAATGGCCGAGGCGCAGTTGCGTCTCGACCGGATGACGATCTCGGCGCCGGTAACCGGTCGGATCTACCAACTGATCGGCCACCCTGGCGCCAAGGTTGGTGGAGATTTGACCCGCTCGGTCGGCTACGACGGCAGCACCATCGTCACCATGTATCAGCCGGACAAGCTGCAAGTACGGGTCGACGTTCGCTTCGAAGACGTGCCGCACGTCTCGTTGCGTCAGTCGGTCGAAATCAACAATCCGGCGCTTTCAGCACCGCTGACGGGTCAAGTCCTCTACATCAGTTCGGAAGCCGACATTCAGAAAAACACGCTGCAGGTGAAGGTGGCGCTCGACAATCCGCCTCCCTTCTTTAAACCGGAGATGCTGGTCGACGTCACCTTCCTCGAACCGCAGCACCAGGTCGCTTCGACCGAACCGAACCAGCAGCGGCAGTTGCTCATCCCGGCGACGGCGATTCATACGTCAGGACTCGGCGACTTCGTCTGGCTGGCCGATCAAAGCGATCGCCGCGCCGTTCGGCAAGCGATCAAGACCGGCGCAAAGGTCGACGACCTGGTCGAAATCGCCGACGGCCTGAACGTCACCAGCCGGGTAATCACCTCCGCGGTAAGGCCGCTTGCCGAGGGAGACCGCATCGTCGTCCAGGAAGATGCCTCCCCCGCAGCCAACGCTTCTCCCCAACGCTCGCAACTTTCGCGGCTACCCAGCGCAGGAAATTCGTAATGCCCCTGGTTGAAATTCGCAACGTCACCAAACGTTATCGCCAAGGCGAAGAAACCATCACGCCGCTTGACGATCTGTCGCTCGACATCGACGAAGGAGAATTCCTGTCGTTGATGGGGTCGAGCGGCACAGGCAAGTCGACGCTGCTCAACCTGGTCGCCAGCATCGATCGGCCAGACTCCGGTTCGATTCATGTCGGCGGCGTCGAGATCACGCGATTGTCCCGGACCAGGCTCGCCGCGTGGCGAGCCGCGAACATGGGTTATATCTTCCAAACGCACAACTTGATCCCCGTTCTGACGGCGTTTGAAAATGTCGAGCTCCCCTTGCTCCTGCTACCGATGTCCCGCAAAGAACGGCATCGCCGCGTGGAAATTGCCCTTGGGGCGGTCGACTTGCTCGATCGGGCGAATCACTACCCGCGGCAACTCTCTGGCGGTCAAGAGCAGCGGGTCGGCATCGCCCGGGCGATCGTCGCTCATCCCAAAGTGGTCGTCGCCGACGAACCGACCGGCGATCTCGATCCGACCAATTCCGAGCAAATCCTGCAACTGCTGCGCGAACTGAACGAGCAGCTCGGCGTGACGCTGCTGATGGTGACGCACGACCAGGAAGCGGCGGAAACGGCGAAACGGCAGTTCCGTCTCGATCGGGGCAAACTGGTCGAAACGACTCCGGCCCAGGCCAACAGTTAGAAGGTACGGCTGATGAAATTCCTGCGGTACACCCTGAAAACGCTTTGGCGACACCGCTCGCGGACCATCCTGACGGTCAGCGGTTCGGCCGTGGCAATCTTCGTCTTCTGTTTCGTCGGCGCGATCCGCGAAGGGATGAATGACCTGAAGCGACGCCAGGATGAAAAAGGCGCCCTGATCGTCTTCCAGGCCAACAAGTTCTGCCCCGCGACCAGCCATCTGCCGCAAGACTACGAACAAAAGATCACCAAACTCCCCGGCGTCCGCGACGTCACTCCGATCCAGGTCTTCACCAACAACTGCCGGGCCAGTCTCGACGTCATCGTCTTCTACGGACTTCCCCCCGCCAAGCTGCGAGCCGCTCGCAAATTCGAACTCGTTGAAGGAAGCTGGAGTGAGTTTGAGACGCATCAGGACGCCGCCGTCGTCGGCGCCGCAGTCGCACGTCGCCGTGGAATCAACGTCGGCGAGAAGTTTTCGATCGGCGACTTGTCGGTCAACATCGCCGGCATCTTCACCGCCGAAGATCCGGCTGAAGAAAACTACATCTATTCGCATCTCGAGTTTCTCCAGCGCGGCAAAGGTCTGAACCTGGTCGGTACCGTCACCCAACACGAAGTCGCGCTGATCGAAGGCGCCGATCCGAGCGCCGTCTGCGCAGCGATCGACGACCTCTTCCGCGGCGGCCCCGTCGAAACCGATACCCGGTCAAAAGGAGTTTTCCAAGCGAAGAGCCTTGGCGATCTCACACAGTTGATTGAGATGGCGCAGTACCTCGGCCTCGCGTGCGTCGGACTCGTCCTGGCGTTGGTCGCCACCACGACGGTAATGGCGGTCCAAGACCGCGTGCAGGAATATGCGGTGCTGCAAACGCTCGGCTTCAGCACGATGCGGATCTTCTCGCTCGTCCTCTCCGAAAGTGCGATCCTCAGCTTCGTCGGCGGAACCGTCGGCGTCATCATCGCCATGATCACGCTCTACTTCGGCCACCTATCGGTAGCCGCCGAAGCCGTCGCCGTCGCGTTCACGCCATCTCTATCGCTCGCCCTCCAAGGCGTACTCATCGCCATCGCCGCCGGCCTCATCGCCGGCGTCGCCCCGGCCTGGCAAGCGGCGACAACCGAGGTCGTTCCGGCACTCCGACACGGCTAAAGGACGGCCATGCAGTCGATCGGTTTTGCGTCGTGATCGGATTCTCTTCCGCCGGCAAAATCACCTCTTTTAGGTGGATGTTGCAAACCCCCTGATAGATAAACCGATCTCCATGGGTTTCTTGACCAAACCCTCCATTCCAGGGGAAAAATCGGTTGACAGGGGCGTCACGACCGTTAATCTAGGCACAAGTTGACAAAATAGGCAATCTTATGAGGGAAGTTAAGATCACCTAGGTGAGCGATGGGCTGGGTTTTTAATTCCAGCGTCGCCTCTCCCTTAGACCAACACCCAACTATTGGATTCTCCCGCGGCTCTCTCTGCCTCTCCACCCGGCATACAAGGTCCAGCATCTGATGACTCCGCACCGCCAAAATCGAACTAAGAAATCGAAAAAAGACCGAGCCGCTGCAATTTCGAAGAAAACAAAGAATGTTGAACTGTTGGAAGATCGCCGGATGTTGGCCGGAACCGTCGCAGCATTCTTTGTAAATGGATACGGTGGCGAAGCCATCCCAGTTGGAACGTGGAACCACTTGATTGACCGACAGAATGAACTTTCCTCAACGACCAGTGCATTCAATCTCGATATTTTTGAGACGAACTGGAATAGCCCTGATCCGACCACAGAGAGCGGTAACCCTGGAGACGGGACCGCGTTGCTTGCTGCAGTCGCATCGTATCTGACAGGAGGCGTAGCTACCACTATAATCGCCGGACTCCTGGCAGTTGCCGATCCACCCACTGACGATCAGTTTATTGATGCGCTCGCTGATAAACTCGAAACGGATTACGACGACGATGACGTCATAATCCTAATCGGACACAGCTTTGGCGCTGACTCCGTACTGCAAGTCGCGCAGGACCTAGACGGCAAGCGCGAAATCGATCTATTAGTTACGTTAGACCGCGTCGGAACAGGAGGATTTCGAGCGCAGCCGGATCGCGGTGCGGTCACGTCAAATGTCAAATACTTCTACAATCGATGGCAGACCAACGGCCCGTTTCCATTCGACGTCGGCTCTTCCGACAATCGCAGCTTTGCGAATGACGGAGACATACAGCAAGATTTTGGAATTCAGGACCAGAAGGAACAAAGCATCTCAAGGGAAGCGGACGGCGATACGCGATTTCATGGTTGCAGCGCGTTCGATACGCTCTTCGGCGACTGCGAAGTAATTCTAGTAACGCCCCCGTTGCCAGACCTGCCTTACACAACGAGTCGGTCGAACAATCTGCAGCACGGCGTCTTTCCCAATGACGATTTAATAGTTGCCGAGCTTAATCGCATCATTGATGGCTTGATTCCGCAGCCACCGATTCTTGGCGTAAACATCCAGCCTGGCACCACAGTAGATGAGGGAACGACCCTGATCTTGGATGGAAGCGGCACATACGATCCCAATCCAGGCGAGACGATAACTTACCAGTGGAGCGTGCGGTCAAGCACAGGAGATCTGGCAGCGCTAACCACCAGTAACATTGCCAACGCAACGTCTCCGACAGCTAGTCTATCCCTTGGCGACAATGGTTCGGTAACGCTCCGTTTTCGGGCGACGGACAGCACCGGCAAGTCAAGTTTCCAAGATTTTACGATCACTAGCAATAATGTCGCCCCGACGGTAACCGCAGTTACGAATCCACCTATTGGAGTGCGTGGTCACCAGATTCGAGTTTCCACCAACTTCACCGACCCCGGCTATCTCGACACGCATGAGGTCAGGTGGGATTTTGGCGACGGCACGGTGCTTCCGTTCGCTCCAACGAATGATATCGCGGGTCTCAACATAGCGCCATTTCACAAATACAAAGCGAACGGGACGTATACTTTAACCGCGACTGTCCGCGATGACGACAATGGCGCCAACAGCAAATCAAGCACTATTGAAATCCGCGCCGTCGCGCTGATTCCGCGTCCCAATAATCCTAGCATTTTCGACCTCCAAATCGGTGGGACGACGTCAAACGACGTTATTCTGATAGAACCGGGCGGGATGGGTGGGATCGACGTGACCATTAATGGAAACTTTGAGGGCAACTACTCTCCAAATGGCGACGTAATCATATACGCTCAGGAGGGAAATGACTCCATTTTCGTGACTGACGATGTTGGCGTGCCGGTAAAGGCGTTTGGCGACGAAGACGATGACAGAATTGTACTTTCCAATGGTGCAGCGGTCGAATTTAACGGCGGTTCAGGAAAGGACACGGCCGATTTACGCAATTTGAATGGACAGACCGTTGTGCTCACTAACATCGGTTCCGTCGATGGCTTTAATTTTACTGCCAACGCAGGCACATTCCTCAACATCGACGAATTAATCGGAAGCAGTTCCGGCACTGATTCCATCCGTGGAATTAATCAAGTCGCAACTTGGACAATCGTCAACAACTCTTACTCTTCGCTTGGTCGAACTCTCGAGTTCAGCAACTTCGAGACTCTTTACGGCGGATCTAAAGAAGATACGCTACGCCTAGTGAGCCTTGACCCATCTCCAGTGATGGCATTTATTGGCGGTGCAGGAACCGATGAGATCGTTGGTCCAAATGCCGCTACCGATTGGCAAATCTCGCAGAAGAACCAAGGACAAGTACGCGGGCTCAACTTCGAGCAAGTGGAGAATCTAACTGGCGGAACCAAGGTCGACACGTTTGAGTTCCTAACGAACGGCTCCTTATCTGGAAAGATAGAAGGCCTAGCAGGCGCCGACATCCTAGACTTCACCGCGCTCGGAGCACAAGACGTTCGGCTCTCAGACATCGGCTCCGTTGACGGCTTCGATGGAACTACCGTCGGCGGAACGATCGGAATGGGATTTGCGAACATCAACGCCATCGCCGGCAGCACGAGCGCCACCACCGACAAGTTGACCGGCATCGACGCGACGGCTCTTTGGACGATCGATTCCCAAACGCCCAGCTTTACCTACCAGGCGAAATCGCGAACGCTTGTTTTCTCCAACTTTGAAGAACTTACCGGCGGCTCCAAGGTCGATAAGTTCGACGTCAAGGCGACTTCGTTCGCGATGATTCTGAACGGCGAAGGAGACGACGATTTCTTCAACTTCCATAGCGGCGATCTCGACAACTACCAAGGAAAAGTGACGATTCATGGCGGCGCCGACGACAACGGCCAGCCCGACCAACGCGACCGCATCTATCTCGACGACCAAGGGGGAGACAACGGCGAAGAGCGGTTTGACTATCGCTTGGAGCCCCATTCGGTCACTTGGCTGCAAACGAACTTCGCTCCCGATCGGACGTTCGCCGGCGTTTACTTTGACGAGACCATGGAATTCGTCCGGCTCGACGGTACCGACGGAGTCAATCGCTTCTCGGTCCGGCCAAGCGAGTTCACGGTCTTCTACGTCGATGGGAACGAACCGGGCGTGGAGGATTGTCCTCCCGGCGGCGGCGACTTCCTGGAGCTAGATCTCGCTCCCCTTCCCCCGGTCGATCTGAACCCTGTGACCGGCCCCAAGATCACCTTCACCGAAATCGTCAACGGTCGTCAGACCAAAGGGGTCTGGACGTTCGACGCGCCCCATAAAGAAGTCCAATTCGAAAGCATTGAACGGTTCAATCTGCTCGACAAGCTTACCGTTTCGGACGACGCCGGCTTCAATTCGCTACCGTTGATTGACGTCATTTCGCCTACCACGCTGACGAAGTATTCCGACGTCGTCACCAACTTCTCCTCGGAGCCGCTCGAAGCCTTCAGCATCTTCGACTATCCGGTCTTCCAGCCGGGGGCGATGCCGGCGTCGCTCGAGCGGTTGGACGTCAACAATGACGGGATGGTCTCGCCGAAGGATCTGCAGATCCTCCTCGATCATCTCGACGAGCAACCCGGGCAGTACGATCCGCGGCTCGACGCCAACCGCGACGGTTCGGTCAACGTCATCGATATCAGCAGTTTCCTGTCGGCGATTATCATCGAAGCGAATAAGAACCACGTGGTCGGCGGCGTTCGCACGACGACGGCCGATCTGAACTGCGACGGCCTGGATGAAATCATCGCCGTCTCCGGCGCCAATCTCGCTCCGCGGATTCAGGTCTTCAACGGCGTCAATGGCGAACCGATGTCGATCTCGCAAACCATCGGCGATCCGTCGAATACCTACGGCGTCTACGTCTCGGCCGGCGACTTCGACGGCGACGGCATGGTCGAAATTGCGACCTCGATGGAACGCGGCAGTCAGGCGGTCACCATTTGGAAGTGGGTCGACGATCACTTTGAGAAGGTCCGTTCGTTCGACAGCGGATTCGATCCGAACGCCAGCGGCGGCGTTCGCGTCAGCACCGGCGACCTGAACGGCGACCTCACGGACGAGATTATCGTTTCGACAGGGACCGGTCGTAATCCCGGCGTCTCGATCTTCAGCGGAGCCGGCGCGCTACTTGGCGTGGTTCAGGTCGACGCCGCCTACGGTCGCGGCGGAATCACTACTACCACCGGCGACCTGGACGGCGACGGCTATGACGAGATCTTGATCCTCGCCGGACGCCGCGGCGGATCATTGCTGTCGTACGTCCCTGGCTCGGCGAACATCCCGGCCAACTCGACGGCGATTCTGCTCGGCGCCCTCTACACCGGCGACGACGCATTGAGCCCCTTGAGCGGCGTTACCAAAGACGCCGACGGGGACGGCGATGACGAACTCTTCATCGGACAACTGTCCGACGGACGTTCGTCGATCGTTCGCAAGCTCGAGTGGAACGACGCAATCGACCAATTCTTCGACGACGGCTTCTTTGAAACCGACGACGAATGGACCGGCGATTTCCTCGGATAATCGCCAGTCGCATGGTTTGTTGCGATCGGCTTAGAAGGTCGCGACCAGGCCGACGTTGATACCGTGATAGAAGACCGAGTGCGAGTCATCCAGAAACTGGCTGCTCGTCATCGTATCGGTGAAGTCCAGCTGATACGGCGCCAAGGCGACGTCGGTCACCCACAGCATGTTGTAGCCGAGCGTCGCATGCAGGTGCTCGGTCAACAGGTAGTCGACGCCGAAGCGGAGCTCGCCGACGAACGACGTCGAATTTGCATTGTTGCGAGTATTACGCAGCACCAGCGTGTTGTTCAAATCGCGGAACAAGGTCGAGTTGTCGGACGAGTTGTCGTAGATGCCGAGCTTCGTTTCGCCATACAGCGACAAGCGATTCCACTGTTCGTGATAACGGGCGCCGAGCTGACCGCCGTACAAGTGATTGTCGGCCTTGACGCGATAGTCGCTGAGGAAGGTGTCGGCGTCATAGGAGGAGATCGTGAGATCTTCCGTCAGACCAAAGAAGCGAAACCCGGCCAGCAGTTGAAGATTTCCCGCGGTCTTGGTGACGTTCAATTCGACGTTCTGAATCTTCGATCCCAGAGCGACTCCCATCGCATCGGCGGCGAAAAAGTCGAAGGTTCCAATCCCTGCGTCACCCGGCAAACTGATGTTGTTATTGCCGGTTACCAGGTAGTTGGAACTCCAGTCGTTCATGCCAAAGTAAACCGCTTCAAACGCCCAGCCATTTTGGACCTCGCGGTGGAGCGTCAATCGGGTGCCCCCAGCGCCGCCATAGTTGACGTCGTCCCCGGTCAGCGCCGGCGCCATCGTCGTTTCGTTGAAGACCAACGGACCAGCGTAGTTCTGGTCGCGCCACAGCATCAGCGCTTCGCCTGAGAAGGTGAGAGTCGGATCTTCGAAGTTTCCGCAGCCGCAAAAATCTTGCGCGCTTGCAAACGACGAGAGGGCGATGAGCGCGATCAGGGTAAAGGTAGCAGTACAACGCACGACAGCTCCTCGATTCGCTACTTCGTATATGGGGTGAGGTCCGCTTCGACGAATTAGAATTCGCCAATCTATCCCCCCTTTTTCCAGTAAAACGAGCTCTTTGAGATCCTTCTTCCCATCTTCTCTAGTCACCCAAAAAGATAGTAAACCGCGTGAATCTTTGCCGGTTTTAACGCCTGCATCTAGAAACGCGACCTGCCAATTACCTATTTGCCGCATAGACGACAGCACAGCAGCGACAGCGGGCAAATTACCAGCGGCGTGCATGAGCTAGCGGTAAGAAATTAGCAGCGACGACGGCTGCCCCAGACTGACCGTCAGGTGGAGTTGTCGCGGCAACTTCTCCGGTTGGATCGCACCAACTTCCACAGCGCCGGCCGCTTTGATGCGTCTCCAAGCGTAGCGCAGTTCCCGCCGCGACAGCGCCCCGTTCCGATCGTAGTCGAGCAGTTCAAACAAGCCGGGCCGCAATCGCCGACCGATGTCGCCATGACCAATAGCAAAGTCTACGCGAACGACGTCTCGGCTCGCTCAGCGATGAAGATCCTTCCCCGGAAACTCGTAGCGTCCTCCGTTAGTAGTTCGTAAAATCTTTGGTTCGATCCTACGTTCCGCACGAACCCCCTTCCGCTTGCAAACGTCTCTTATCTGGAAGCGCGATGACAGATCAACAGCCGAACGGCCGACCAGTTGCGGTTCAACTGGGCTTCGCCGGCTCGCGACGTCTCTTTGACGATTCGATTCCGCCAGCGCAGATCCCCACGCTCGAAAAGCAACTCGTCGTGCAGTTGCGACAACAAATCGAAGGGCTACGGAACCCTTTGGGACTGCAGCCCGATCAATCCTTTTGCGGAATCTCGCAGGTCGCGATCGGCGCCGATCTGGCGTTTGCCGAGGCGCTTGCAAACGGCGGCTATACCCACCGCGTCTTTCTTCCTCAACCGCGCGAGGATTTCCTGAACGCCCAGGAAGAATCGGTCCCCGACTTTACCGCAGAGGAAAAGCAAGTCGCCTTGGCAGCGCTCGAGCGCGACAACGTCATTGAAGAGCGAGTCGTCACCGCGGCCGAGATTCGCGAGGATCGATTCGAAGAAACGAGCCTGGCGATCTTAGACGCCAGCGACGCGGCACTCAGCTTGATCCGGCATGACGTCGACTTGAACGTGCGACGACTTGGCGGAACCGCACTCTTCATCGCCCATACGCAAACGCGAAAGATGCCACTGTTGCTCCTGCGCGTGCATGTCGTCGACGGCCAGATTGAACTGACGTCGGAGCTATTCGTTTCGCCTGGCTAGAATTGAAGTCGCTACGTCAAAATGTCGCGCACCACTTCCCCATGGACGTCGGTCAGCCGAAAGTAGCGTCCCTGGAAGCGATAGGTGAGGCGCGTGTGGTCGATGCCCAATAGATGCAACATCGTCGCGTGCAGGTCATGCACGTGGACCGGGTTTTCCGTGATGTTGTAGCAGACGTCGTCGGTCGCGCCGTAGGTCATCCCTGGCTTGACGCCGGCACCGGTCATCCAGAGCGAGAAACAGCGGGGATGATGGTCGCGGCCGTAGGTCTCGGCATTGAGCGTCCCCTGGCAATACGAAGTTCGCCCGAACTCGCCCCCCCAGACGACCAGCGTATCTTCCAGCAAGCCGCGATGCTTCAGATCGTTGACCAGCGCCGTCGTCGCCTGATCGACGTCGCGGCATTGTCCCGGCAATTGCTTCGGCAGCGTGAAATGCTGATCCCAACCCATGTGGAACAGCTGGATGAACCGCACGTCCCGTTCGGCCAATCGTCGCGCCAGCAGGCAGTTGTAGGCGTAGCTTCCCCGCTTCTGCACGTCAGGCCCATAAGCGTCGAGCACGTGCTGCGGTTCGTCGGAGAAATCGGTCAACTCCGGCACCGACGTTTGCATCCGATAGGCCAGTTCGTACTGTTGGATCCGGGTATGAATCTCCGGATCAGCGAACTCGTCGAGCTTCTTCTGGTTCAGCTTCGCCAGGTCGTCGAGCATCCGCCGGCGTGCCGTCGAATCGAGTCCCTCCGGATTGCTGAGATACAGCACCGGATCGCCGACGCTCATCAGTTTGACGCCGGCATAAGTCGACGGCAGAAAGCCGCTTCCCCACAACCGATCATAAAGCGGCTGACAGTTCGGGCGTCCCGATCCGCGGGACACCATCGTAATGAAGGTCGGAAGGTTTTCATTGAGCGTGCCGAGCCCGTAATGGAGCCAAGCCCCGGCGCTAGGACGACCAGGCAGCTGATTGCCGGTCTGAAAGAAGGTCATCGCCGGGTCATGATTGATCGCTTCGGTGTGCATCGAACGGATCAGGCACATGTCGTCGACAAGCGTCGAGATCTTCGGCAGCAGCTCATTGCCGAGCTCGATCCCCGACTCGCCCATTTTGGAAAAGCCATACCGCGATCCGGCGAGCGGAAAAGACTTCTGTCCGGCGGTCATCCCAGTGACCCGCTGCGTCATCTCGACGAAATCTTTCAGATCTTTCCCTTCATTCTCGCGCAGGACCGGCTTCGGATCGAACAGTTCCTGCTGCGACGGCGCGCCGCTCTGGAACAGATAGATCACCCGCTTCGCCTTCGGGGCATGGTGATACGCTTTGAGCAAACCAGTCGGTGGGGCGATCGCCGCATCGTCATTCGCCGCCAGCGCGTTCTCTCCCAACAGCGATGCGAGCGCAGCGACTCCTACGCCGGAAGCGGTGCGGCCGAAAAAGCGGCGCCGCGTCAGCATCATGCGGCCTTCTTGCGTCAACTCGTTCGCGCTCATTATTCCACCGTCACAAATTCATCAAGGTTCAAAATCAAGTGGGCGACCGCCGTCATCGCCGCCAACTCCTGCGCGTCAATCTGCGGATCGGCCTTTGACGCGCCAATCGCAATCAACTTGCTCGCCGCTTCCGTCTGCTCGGCAAAGTGATTGCGAAAGAACTCCCAGTTGCTCTGCAAGATCGCCAGCGTCTCCGCATCGGCGTCGCGTCCGATCGCGGCGCGATAAATGGCGGCGATAGCAGCCCCTTCGTTCCCTTTGTGAGCAAGCAATTCCTGCTGCGCCAAGTTGCGGGCACACTCAATGAACGTTGGATCGTTCATCAAGACGAGCGCCTGGAGCGGCGTGTTGGTTCGATTCGCTTGCACGCTGCAGACCTCGCGTCCGCCGGCGTCAAAGATCGTCTGCCGCGGCGGATTGACCGCTCGCTTCCAGTAGGTGTACATGCTCTTGCGATAGAGTCCGTCGCCGCTATCGGGGCGATACTTGGTCCCTGCGTTCGCCGCAACCACTTCCCACAGCCCATTGGGCTGATACGGTTTGACCGAAGGACCGCCGAGCTTCGTTACCAACAGGCCGCTCGACTGCAAGGCAATATCGCGAATCGCAAAACCATCGAGCCGAAATCGCGGTCCGCGGGCAACCAAGCGATTTGTAGGATCGACAGCCTCTTGCTCGGCCGAATGGCGCGACGACTGCCGATAGGCGGCGCTGGTCACAATCAGCCGCTGCAAATGACGCAGATCCCAGCCCGATTCAATCAATTCGACTGCCAGCCAGTCGAGCAGTTCCGGATGGCTCGGGCGTTCTCCCTGCAAGCCAAAGTCGTTCGCCGTCTTCACCAAGCCAACGCCAAAATGTTGCTGCCAAATCCGATTGACGGTCGTCCGCGCAGTCAGCGGATTCTCACGCGAGACCATCCACCGGGCCAGTTCCAAGCGATCGCCAGGCTGCTTCCCTTCATCGCCAACCAGCGCCGTCGGCACGCCGCGGGTTAGCGGTTCGTCTTTCACCGGCTCATTGTATAGCCCGCGATTCAACAGATAGGTCGCGACCGGCTCGCCCGACCGTTCATTCATCACCATCACGCTCACTTCGGGGCCGCTCGCCGCCGAAAGCTTTTTCTGGGCCGCATCTAATACGCCTTGCGCTTTTTGCAGCGGCGGGTCGATCGTTTCGTAAAAGCCTTCGATCTTCTTCCAATCGTCCGCCGTTCGTTTTCCTTCGTCCTTGCGAAGCGCCGCCGCGACGGCCGGAGTGAACTGATCTGATTCGGCAAGACCGGCATCGGGATCGGAGGTCGCCGAGAGCTGGAACTTGCCGATCGCATGATTGGCGTACTGGCTGTCGAACCGCATCCGCACCACCAGCGAATCGTCCGCGGCGACGTCGATCGGCTGCGCCAAACGAATCACCAGCGCGACGCTTTCTCCTTTCGCCTGCGGATCAAAGACGGCCCAGCCGCTTTTCGGATCGTCGTCGATCGCAAACGCGGCCGAATGGCTGGCTTGCTCAAACGAAGCCGAAACGGAATGAAGCTTCAGCGGCTCGCCGCCGCGCAGCACTTCCAAATTGGTCAGCACAAAGTTGCCGTTGACGCTCGGCGCCAATTGGCGCGGCTTGGCGAACGCTCCGTCCGCGAGCGCCTCGATCTTCAGCGCCGTCCAGTGGGACGGTTGGGGCGCCAGCTTAAGTTCATACGCCAGGTTTAAACCGGAGCCTCCCGGCGAAAAGCGGACGACGCGGTGCTCGCTCACTTCCAGCTTGCCGTCCCCGTCCAGCATCGCATCGGCGACGTTGACGGCGGTCCACTCTTCGTCCCGCTCCGTCTGCCGTTCGCGTTGGGCGGCGGCCCAGCTCTTCATCCGGGTGTCGATCGCTTCCCGCGATTTGGCGACCTCCTGCTGCGCCGCGTCGCGATTCTGAACTAGTTCCGGCGGAACGCTCACCAGCGGCGAATGGGCCTTAATCGTCGGGTTCGCTTTCACGCCGGCGCCGACGCCCGCCTCGCCGATGTTGTTGAAATAGCCGAACAGCTGATAGAACTCGCGTTGGCTGAGCGGATCGTACTTGTGATCGTGACAACGGGCACACCCCATCGTTAGACCGAGCCAGACGGTCGACGTCGTCTCGACGCGGTCGATTACGTTCTCGACGAAAAACTCTGCAGCCAAGGCGCCTCCCTCGGCGTTTTGCCGATGGTTGCGGTTGAAGGCGGTCGCCAATCGTTGTGAGTCGGTGGCGCCCGGCAGCATATCGCCGGCGAGTTGCTCAATCGTGAATTGATCGAACGGCATGTTGCTTTGCATCGCCGCGATCACCCAGTCGCGCCACGGCCAGTTGGTCCGCTCGCTATCGTTTTGGTAGCCATCGGTATCGGCGTAGCGTGCCGCGTCGAGCCAATGGAGCGTCTGCCGCTCGGCGTAGGCGTCGGACCGCATCAACTCGTCGATCGCAGCGGCGTAGTTCTCGGCGGTCGGATCTTTCACGAAGCGATCGTGCAGCGCTGGCGGCGGCAACAATCCGGTCAGAGTGAGGGAAGCGCGGCGCAGTAACGTCGCCGGATCCGCTTCGGGAGAAGGCTGCAGTTTCTGTTCGATCAAGCGCCGCGCGAGAAACGCGTCGATCGGATTCTGCGACCAAAGGGCTTTCGTCTCGGCCGACCAATCGCTCGCGGCGATCGCCTCCCGCGGAACTTCGCTTCGCTCCGGCGGCGAGAAGGCCCAATGACCTTGATAGACGGCGCCTTGCTGAATCCACAGGTCAAGGATTCGCTTCTCTTCCTCCGTCAACGAACGATTGCTGTCGGCCGGCGGCATCAGGGCTGAAGCGTCTGCGCTATGAATCCGCGCGTGGAGCTCGCTCTTCTCCAAGTCGCCTGGGACGACCGCCGCATACCCCCCTAAATCGGCAAACAAGTTCTGCTGACTATCCAACCGGAAGGCCGATTCCTGGTTCTTCGCGTCGGGTCCGTGACAATGAAAACAGCGGTCCGCTAGAATCGGCTGAACCTGGCTGCGAAAGTCGATCGTTTCGTCGGCGGCGGCTGACAGCGCAAACGTCAGCAAAACGGAGATCGCCGCCAGCGGTCGCGTGGCAGTTGGTAGCAAAACACCATTCCTAGGAGGGGGGAAGTTGGCAGGGCCGGTCCTCGGTCACCATCTTACTCCCCCTCGACGGAATACCTGCCGCCCTATTTTTGCAATTCGCAAGCTTTCCCCCGGCAGATCGTGTCATAACCGGGAGTTAGGAAGTAGCCGCATCTCTCCCAGGCAGCTCCGATTTGAACGAAGAACGCTTTTTATCCCTGTTTTTGCAGCACGAGCGCGAGTTGGCCGGCGTCGCACGCGCCTGCTTGCCGACTTGGGACGCCGTCGACGACGTCTTGCAAGAATCGAGTCTGGTAATGTGGCGGAAGATCGATCAACTGCGCAGCGACGACGAGTTTTTACCCTGGGCGAAAGTGATCCTGCGGTTTGAGATCCTCAAGTACCGCCGCAGCCTGAGCCGCGATCGGTTGTTGCTCGATGACGAACTGGTCGAGCTGATCGCGGTAGAAGAGTCGTCGACGCCCGCCGACCTGCACGCCGAACGGCGCTCGGCGGTGCAGGCCTGCCTCGAAAAGTTCTCCACCGAACACCGGACGCTACTGCTCGCCCCCTACATGCGCGACGATGCGGTAAAATCAATCGCAGAAGCGGCCGGCAAAACGGCCAACAGCCTCTACAAACGTTTGGGGCGCCTCCGCCTGAAGTTGCACGATTGCGTCCATCTAAGATTGGGTACGCCAAGATGAACGACCAGTCCAAAGAGCGAGTCGACGAACTGATCGAGAAGCATTTTCTCGGCCAACTCGACGACCAGGAACAAGCCGAACTGACCGCCACGTTGAAGGCGGACGCCGCAGCGCGGGAGCGTTTCCGCAACGCGGCGATGATCGACTCCGAGCTCCGCTATCTCGCCAGCGGCGAATCGCGCTCGAAGTCAGGCTCGCGCGAGTCAGGACAAATGGCGCAGCTCGGCTGGCTTGCGGCGCTCGCCGCATCGCTGCTAATTGTCGGCGGCGTCTACTTCGCCAACTGGTCCCCCGGTCGTTCGCATCTGGATAGCGCGCATCTAAACCCCACGACGATTCGCTCCCTCGCGCAGCTCGACGTCGGCTATCACTATCGCTTTGAAGAGGGCTTCGCTCCGCAGTTGGATCAATTCAAACGGGGCGAGTATCGCCTGACCGAAGGCGCCGTCACGTTAGCGTTCGCCAATGGCGTCTCGGTTTCCGTCGAAAGTCCCGCGCGCTTCACCTTGATCAACGCCAAGCGAATGGAACTGGAGCTCGGCCGCGCTCGCGCGATCGTGCCGGAAGAAGGGCATGGTTTCGTTATCGCCACTTCGAAGCTGGAAGTGGAAGACCTGGGAACCGAGTTCGGCGTCGTCGTCGACGAAGCGCAAAACGGCGAGCTCCACGTCTTCGCCGGCGAGGTCCGTCTCCATGAACCGAATCAACCGCCGGAACTGATGGAAGAGAATCAGGCGATCGCGTGGAAAGGGGACGCCAAGCCGCGCACCATCGCCGCCAACGAAGACGCGTTCG
This sequence comes from Blastopirellula sediminis, assembly GCF_020966755.1. Classification (NCBI taxonomy): domain Bacteria; kingdom Pseudomonadati; phylum Planctomycetota; class Planctomycetia; order Pirellulales; family Pirellulaceae; genus Blastopirellula; species Blastopirellula sediminis. Next base: position 1,676,291 of record NZ_JAJKFT010000004.1, on the reverse strand, counting down.
CCACCGGCACGTCCATCGGTTACCGGCATTGGCTCGCCCAAAGCGAGAACCTTCGGAAAGATCCTTCCGCGATCTTCTATTTCGACTTTGAGCCGAAGGAAGGGGATCCCAACACGATCCTCAACCGCGCCAAGAATCCGAAGTTGCCCGCCGGCGACGTGAAGGAAGGAATCTGGGCGACCGGTCGTTGGCCCGAAAAAGGGGCGCTGCTGCTGGAGCATGGCGACGCGCGGATCGACCTCGATATTACCGGCGAATATGACGAAGTGACGATCATGGGCTGGGTCCAGGTCCATCGCTACGATCACGCGATCCAGGCCCTCTTCAACTCGCGCGACTACGAGACCGGCGAGCATCACTGGAACCTCCTCCGCAACGGCGAACTGCGGGTCGGCATCGCCGATGCGTATGCGATCACCACCACCAAGACGATTCCTTCGAACCACTGGACCCATGTCGCCGCGCGACTCGATCGCGAGAAGAAGGTCTCCACCTATTTCCTCAACGGCGTCGAAGTCGGTCAGGCGATCTGGGACGTCGATACGCCAGTTCGCTTTGGACCTTGTTCGATCGGCGCCTACGCCATGACCGGAGGAGACAAGCCGGACGACGTTCAATATTCGCGTCAACTGCGCGGTCGCATCGACGAGATGGGGGTCTTCTCGCGACTCTTCACCGACGATGAAATCCGCCAGGCCTACGACGCCGGCAAGAATTTCTAAAGATGTAGGGCAGGCCGTGCCTGCCAAATGAATACGCCCGCAAGAAGAGCGGCAGCCACGGCCTGCCCTACGACCTTTTCTACGCCAAGATTTCCTTCACCACGCGGGCCGGCTCGACGCCGGTCAGCTTCTGGCTGAGCCCTTGAAATTTGACCGACAGCCGATTGTGGTCGAAGCCAAGCAAGTGAAGGATCGTTGCGTGCAGGTCATGCACGTGGACCTGGTCTTTGATCGTGTTGAAGCCGAAGTCGTCGGTCTCGCCGTACGAAACGCCCGGCTTGGTTCCGCCGCCGGCCATCCAGATGGTGAACGCATTGGGATGATGGTCGCGACCGTCGTCGCCTCCCCCTTGCACCATCGGCGTTCGTCCAAATTCGCCCCCCCAAATCACCAGCGTATCGTCGAGCATCCCCCGCTGCTTGAGATCTTGCACCAATGCCGCGCACGCCTGATCGGTCGCCAGGCAGTTCGCTTCGATATCCTTCTTCAAGTTGCCATGCTGGTCCCACGCTTCGTGGAAGAGCTGCACGAACCGCGTTCCTCGCTCGATCAAACGTCGCGCCAGTAAACAGTTTTTCGCAAACGACGGTTTGTCAGGCTCGACTCCGTACATGTCGAGAATATGCTGCGGCTCCGACGAAACGTCCATCAGTTCCGGCCCGCTCGATTGCATCCGGTACGCCATCTCGAACGAGTTGATCCGGGTCGCGATTTCCGGATCGCCGGTCGTCTCTAACCGCATCTGATTTAGCTGATTGATCGCATCGAGCGAATCGCGTTGCACGGCGGCGTCGATTCCGCTGGGGTTCGAAAGATAAAGAACCGGATCGCCGACGTTGCGAAGCTGCACCCCTTGATAAACGGTCGGCAGAAAGCCGCTTCCCCAGTTGCTCGAACCGCCGCTCGGCCCTTTTTTACCGGAGCTGAAAACGACGAAGCCCGGCAGATTGCGCGACTCCGAGCCAAGCCCGTACAACGTCCACGCGCCCAAGCTCGGCTTACCGAACAACGTCGAGCCGGTGTTCATCATGATCTGCGCCGGCGCGTGATTGAACGCGTCGGTCTTCATCGCTTTGACGATCGTCATCTGGTCGGCGATCTTCGCCGTGTGGGGTAGCAGTTCCGAGATCTCGGCGCCGCACTGGCCATGCTTTTCGAACTTGAACTTCGGCCCCAGCAGCTTCGAGTTTGGATTGATGAACGCCGCGCGGTAACCTTTCAGCAGGTCGGCCGGAGGCAACGTTCCGTCGAACTTCGCCAACTGCGGCTTGTAGTCGAACATCTCCAGATGGCTCGGCGCGCCAGCCATAAACAAGTAGATGACGTTCTTCGCCTTGCCGGCAAAGTGGGGCTTCTTCTCCGCCAGCGGATCGACCGTCGCCGCTGACGTTTCGCCGCGCAGCAAATCGGCCAGCGCAATCGCGCCCAGGCCAACGCCGCAGTCCCGCATGAACCATCGCCGGGAAATCTCGTTACCGCTCATCGTCTCTATTTCCTTTCCACATCGCGTGGAACTACTCTTTGGTGATCGTTTCGTCCAGGCTCAGCACGACGCGCGCGAGCAGCGTCCAGGCGGCCAATTCCTTCGCGTCGATTCCGTCGCCAACCTTCGCCGTGACGATCTCTTCCGGCTTCAATTCTCCGGCTGCGATTCGCGCTCGCTGCTTGTCGAGCATCGTCTTCAAGAGCGCGATCTCTTCGGCCGCTGGAACGCGGGCAATGCAGCACCGCATCGCAAAGGTAAGTCGATCCTCGTCGGTCTCTCCCCCTTCGCGCCATGTCCGCGACGCTAACGCTTCGGCACATTCGAGCGAGACCGGCTCATTCAACAGCGACAGCGCCTGGAGCGGCGTGTTCGAGCGATTTCGCCGCACGCAGGCGACATTCCCCGGCTCGGCGTCAAACGTCTCGAGCATCGGATACGGAACGCTCCGGAAGCGGAACGTGTAGAGCCCGCGACGATAGCGATTCGCCCCCTGCTCCTCGTTCCAGGTCTTCGGCCCATAACTGGCCGGCGGTTGAAATAGAAAATCTGGCGCCGGCGGATAAACCGGCGGTCCGCCGATCTCCTCGTTCAAAAGTCCGCTCGCCGTCAAACCGATGTCGCGAACGATCTCGGCGCTGACGCGGAACCGCGGGCCTCGTGCTAGCAGCCGATTGTAGGGATCGGTTTGCAGTTTCTCCTGCGTCACCTGCGACGACTGCCGATAGGTCGCCGACGAGACGATCAACTGGTGAATGTGCTTCAGGCTCCAATCGTGCTCCATCAATTCGACCGCTAGCCAATCAAGCAATTCCGGATGCGACGGCGGCGTGCTTTGCGAACCTAGATCGTCGCTCGTTTCGACCAAGCCGATGCCGAAATAGCCTTGCCAGATTCGATTAACGATCGAACGGGCGGTCGTCGGCGCATCGCGGGCGACCAGCCACTTGGCGAAGCTCAATCGCGAATGATCGGCGCCTTCCGGCAAGTCGTTCAAGAACTCCGGCACGTCGGGGCCCACTTCTTCGACCGGGCTCAAAAAGTCGCCGCGATTCAGCAACGACGTCGTCCGCGGCTTTGCCCGCTCTTCCAGCACCATTTGCGAGGCGCCTTCCGGATGCTTTTTCCAGAGCGCCTCGATCTGCGCGTTTTCCTCCGACCACTGCGGAACAGTCGTTCGCCAATACTGAAACGCTTGTTCCTGCTGGGCTTCAGTTCGCTGATCGGCGGGAATCGCCAAGATCTCGCGGACTTCTTTCGGCAGCGGATCGACTTTCGGATCGCCATGGGTGGTGATCGAATAGCGCGATCGCCCGAAGATGCAGTTGTGCTTGTCGTCGCTGTTCCAGCCGCCGTGATTCATCCCCGGCTGCACGGTAATGATCGTCCCTTCGGGATAGCCGACCGGCTTCTCAAAGACGAAGACCGCTTTCCGCGGCTGATTGCGGCGCCCTGGTCCGTTGTCCGTCGTCCAGGCCGTTTTGCCGTCGCCGTCAATCGCAAACTCGATCGGCCCGGTGACTCGTTTGTCGCCGCCGGCCGTCTTGGGGTTGATCAAGTATTCCGGCTGCGGCGCCTCTTCCGGATTCACGTCGGCCGTGGCCGAAACCAGCTTCAGTTTCGTTCGCTTGCCGGGATCATTGGCCGGCGCGGCGAAGACGGAAAAGTCGGTCAGCGCCGCCGTTCCACGGAGAGAACGTCCCGGTCCGCGACACGGAAGCTGCGGATGAGTCAACAGTTCCAACTGAATCGCGGTGATTTGTTCCGCTTTGATTGCCTGCATCGAAAACTGCGGGCTCGAACTATGGGGCGCAAAGCTCTCGCTCAAGATCGATTGATCCGGGAGCACGCGAAACTTCTGCCCTTCAAACGGCAAGTCGCCCGGCTTCAGGACTTCCCACTCGATCGTTTTCGCTTGGGCCTCTTTCTCCCAATCTTCCATCCGCTTCCGCCAGTTGGGATCGGACTCTTTCAGCTTCGTTTCGATCGCGGCGATCTCTTGTTGGATCGCGGCGATTTGTTCGGCTTCGCTTTTGGTGTAGGTCGGAATGATCGCGTCATGCGTGTTGTTCAAGAAGGCGAACATCCCGTAGTATTCGCGCTGCGTCAGCGGATCGTATTTGTGCGTGTGGCACTGGGCGCACTGCAGCGTCAGGCCAAGCACCCCTTTGCCGACCGCATCCATCCGGTCGAACATCGCCGCCATCCGAAATTCTTCCGGATCGGCGCCCCCTTCTTCGTTGATCATCGAGTTCCGCAAGAAGCCGGTCGCGACCAATTGGTCTTGATCAGGATGCGGCAGCAAGTCGCCGGCGATCTGCTGCACAATGAACTGGTCGTACGGCAGATCGCGATTCAGCGCGGCGACGACCCAGTCGCGATAGAACCAATTCTGCCGCGGCAAATCTTTTTCATAGCCATCCGAGTCAGCGTACCGAGCCGCGTCCAACCAGTCGCGTCCCCAGCGTTCGCCAAAGTGAGGCAATGCGAGCAATCGCTCGATCTGCCGCTGTTCGGCATTAGGAGACGTATCGGCCACGAAGGCGTCGACCTCTTCAATCGACGGCGGCAAGCCGATCAGGTCCAAGCTCAACCGCCGCAGCCAGATCGCCCGATCGGCGGCGGCCGCCGGCGCCAGGCCAGCGTTTTCCACGCGGTTCAAAATGAACGCATCGATCGGATTGCGAATCCAAGCGGCGTCCTTCGTCTGCGGCGGCTCCGGCCGGGTCGGCGGCGTGAAGGCCCAGTGTCCTTCGTACTTCGCCCCTTCGGCGACCCACCGCTTCAGCAGGTCGATCTGCTCCGGGGTGAGCGACTTCTCCGACTCCCGCGGCGGCATCAAGGTATCAGGATCGGTCGAGATGATCCGCGCGACCAGTTCGCTCTCGGCCGCATTGCCGGGGACGATCGCGGCGGCATGGGCGCCTTCCGCATTGTCAAGCCGCAGATCGGCCTCCCGATGCTTCGGGTCCGGTCCGTGGCACTGGAAGCAGTTTTCCGACAGGATCGGCCGGATATCGCGTTGGAAATCGACCGCCGAGGTTTCGGCGAACGCCGAACCGCAAAGCGACGCAAGAACGACCAACAGGAAGGCAATTCGAACCATGAAGCGAGCGGCCTGAACCAGGGAGGAGGAAAAGGAGGCGAGAGGCAGGATCAGCGATTTTCTGACGTTTTCTAGTTTACAGCGAAATCTCACCCAAGTCTCGTGGAATTCCGCATTTCCGCCGCGCCGCCGAGCCCCGGTTTTCCTTGCCAAAAGGGTCGATTTTCGGGTAAACTACCCCCTCAAGATGCGGGCGTCTGATCATCGCCCGGCACGTCCGATTTCTCTCGACCTTGGTCTGGGACAAGGTCGCAAAAAAAAAACAGGCAGCGGTCCAGTCCACTCGCTCCGGACAGGGCGCCTCCGGACGCATCACGAACCGACCGCTGAGGCAGAAAATTTTTGATCGCGGTCCAGTCCACTCGGACGTGAAAAAAAATGGAGCGCCGCGGTCCACATGATGAGAAGACCAGGAAAAATAGGCAAACCCTGGTGCGTTTCGTTGGAAACCGGTGATAGGTCACAAGTCCGGACGACGAGAGAGATTACGGCAGATTCGCATGCCGCGGCAAAAAAAACGCGCCGTGGTCCAGTCCACTCGCTCGAAAAAAATGCGCGCCGCGGTCCAGTCCACCGCTGGTGGATGGATGATTCGTCATCGATGGGAGACAGTCCATCAACGCGATTCGGATTAAGATGATACGAACACCCAGCCAACCTCGCTCGTCCCAGCCCCGAGATCGTTCCATGACGAACCGCCGATTCGACTTCCTCCGTTGCGCACTCGCGTTGCTCGGCAGCGTGACTTTCGGCGCCCTGCCGGCCGTCGCCTACGAAGCGGCCAAACCGAATATCGTTTGGATCATGGCCGAAGATATTGGCCCGGATCTTGGCTGCTATGGAACGCCGGCGCTGCAAACGCCCAACATCGATAAACTGGCGGCCAGTGGGCTGCAACTGGAGCGGGCCTACTGCACGGCGCCGATTTGCTCGACCAATCGCTCGGCGATGATGACCGGCATGTACCAAACGACGATCGGCGCCCATCACCACCGCAGCACGATCGGCAAGTTGCCGGAACCGATTCGCCCGATCACCCACTTTCTGAAACAACAAGGCTACTACTGCGCCATCGGCTGCGGTTACGGCAAGAAAACTGACTTCAACTTCACTGTCGACAAAGAAGACCAGTTCGACGGTAACGACTGGAAGTTCCGCAAAGAAGGACAACCCTTCTTCGCTCACATTCAGCTAGGCGTGACGCATCGCGGCGGTTGGTGGGAAAAGAATCGCAAGGAATCGGCCGATCCGGTCGATCCGGCGAAAGTCGCACTTCCCCCTTACCTGCCTGATCATCCGGCGATCCGGCTCGACTGGGCGACCTATCTCGATCAGATGGAGAAAGCGGACGAGCAAGTCGGCGAAATTGTCGCGAGGCTGGAGAAGGAAGGCCTGATCGACAACACGCTGATCATCTTCATCGGCGATAATGGCCGCTGCGTCTTCCGCGGTAAAGGTTTTGTCTTTGAAGATGGGATTCGCATCCCAGCGATCTTCTCGTGGCCCGGTCATATCAAGCCGGGGACCAAGAGCAACGAGCTAGTCAGCGTGATCGACATGAGCGCCGAAGTCTTGGCGGTCGCCGGCGCGAAGATTCCGAGCTACATGGAAGGACGCCCCTTCCTAGAAGAAGGCGTCGAGCCGCGGGAGTACGTCTTCGCCGCGCGGGATCGTTGGGACGAAGTTTACGACAAGTGCCGCACGATCGTCGGCAAGCGTTACAAGTTCATCCGTAACGACATGCCCGAAGTCCCCTACTTCACCACCCACGCCTACGAAGAAAAGGTCCGACCGATTCGCCCGGTCCTGTGGCAGTTATATCAGGATGGAAAGATGAACGACGTCCAGGCCTACCTGATGCAGCCCCAAAAGCCAAAGGAAGAACTGTACGACCTGGAAAACGATCCGTGGGAAACGAAGAACTTGATCGAGTTTCCGGCCTACGCCGCCGAAGCGGACAAGTTGCGAAAGGCGCTGCAAGACTGGGAAGAAACGACCGACGACAAAGGTCGCTATCCGGAACCGGCCGGCCATATCACCAAGCAAGAACAAAAGGCGATCGCCGATCGTCTGCAAAGCTTGAAAGATGGTACGGCCGCCTATCCGCAGTAGTGGGGGCCTGGCAGCTCGCCTTGTGAATTAAGGACGTGCCGTCGATAATTGAAACGTCGAAGTTCGGCTCTTTTCGCCGAACTCCCTTCGTCAAGAATCCACCGCCGCGGAAGACATGTCGCAAATTCCAGAAGATTCGGACGTTCCCGGCGTCGACGCTTGCGCCAACTACTTGAAGGCGCTGGCCGATCCGCACCGCTTGCAGATCATTCGCACCTTGCAACAAGGGGCGATGAGCGTCAGCGACATCGCACTGCTTCTGGAACTGGAAATCGCCAACGCGTCGCACCATCTGCGCGTTCTCTACCACGCGCAGATCGTCACGACGCACAAGGAAGGGAAGTTCGTCTACTACGACCTGAACCCCGCCTTCCTGAAAAGCAAAGCGGCCAGTTCGTTCGACTTCGGCTGCTGCAAGTTTGATTTGCGGAATTTGGAATAACAAGGGTGGCACTGCTGGCTTGTCCAGCAGTGGGCGATTGGTGCCCGGTTCACACTGCTGGACAAGCCAGCAGTGCCACCCGAATTGCTCACTAACACGCAGACGTGGCAACGGCGCCCAGCGTTTTACGCTTTTGCTGAACCCCAACCGCCGCCTCCAGGCGTATGAATCGCAATCATATCGCCTGGCGCTAGTTCAAAACTAGCGATCCCCGGCAGATCGATCACCGTTCCGTCGGCGCGACGCAATTGGTTTTCGCCAACCTTGCCAGGCTCGCCGCCGAACAGGCCGTACGGCGGATAAGGTCCGCGGCGCTGCGTGAGCAGCGAACCGGTCATCGGCCGCAGGAACTCGATCTCCCGCACAACGCCGTCGCCGCCGCGGTGTAGACCGGCGCCCCCGGAACCGCGGCGAATCGCAAATCGCCGCACACGCGCAGGAAAACGCAATTCAAAGACTTCGACGTCGGTCATTCGCGTATTCGTCATATGCGTATGGACCGCCGAAGCGCCGTCGGTCTGCGGAGTGGCGCCCGCGCCGCCGCAGATCGTTTCGTAATAGCCGAACGTCGCGTCGCCGAAACTGAAGTTGTTCATCGTCCCTTGGCTCGCCGCGGCGAGTTGCAAAGCGCCCAGCAGCACGTCGACGACGCGCTGCGAAGTTTCGACATTACCGCCGGCGACCGCCGCACACTTTTCCGGTTCGCCCAGAAAGGGAGGATTCAAGAAGCACTCCGGCAGACGTATCTCGACTGGCTCCAGCACTCCCTGGTTCAGCGGAATGTCTTCGTCAAGCAGCGAGCGCAAACAGTACATCACCGCCGCGGTGACGATCGCCCGATTGGCGTTCAAGTTGCCCGGCAGCACAGGCCCCGTTCCCGTAAAGTCAATCACCGCCGCATCGCCGGCGATCTCTATCTGCACGACGATCGGCGAACCGTCATCCAAATGATCTTCAAACCGATGTTGACCGGAAGTCAATCTGGCCAGCGCTGCCCGCGTTTTGGTGGCGGCGGCGTTTTGAATATGCCGCGCGTATTGCTCGACGACCGGCAAACCGTAGCCGGCGACCATCGTCTCAAGATCGATTCGCCCATGCTGATTGGCGGCGACTTGCGCGGCGACGTCCGCCAGATTGTCGGCGACGTTGCGCGACGGATACTTCGCCCCACGGAGAATTGCTTCGAGCCCTTCCCAATCGGCGACGCCGTCGCACATCAGCTGGAAGTTGTCGATCAACACCCCTTCTTCCGCCAACGTCTTCGACCCCGAAGGCATCGACCCGGCGGCGATCCCGCCGATCTCGGCATGATGGGCCCGACTTGCGGCGAAGAACTGCGGACTCGCAACGTTCTCTCCGATGTAAACCGGCGTAATCACCGTCACGTCGGGCAAGTGCGAACCGCCGCGGTACGGATTGTTAGTCACGAACGCGCTGCCGCGACGCATCTGCGGATTGGCGGCGATCGTCGCTTTGACCGTCTCTCCCATCGCGCCGAGATGGACAGGGATATGAGGAGCGTTGGCGATCAAGTCGCCGTCGCCGGTGAAGATCGCACAGCTGAAGTCGAGCCGCTCTTTCACGTTGACGCTGACCGACGTGTTTTGCAGCGCGACCCCCATCTGCTCGGCGATCGCGGCGAACTGGTTGTTGATGATCTCAAGCAAGACCGGATCAGCGACGTCGGCATCGATTGTTGTCGCGTGCGACTCGGCGGAATCGCCGTGATGCCGCATCACCAGTTCGCCGCCGCTCCATACTTCAGCGCTCCAGCCTGGATCGATCACGGTGGTCGCCAATCGTTCCGCGATCAGCGCTGGACCTTCGATAATGGCCCCGACGCGCAATTGCTCGCGCTGGTAGGTCGGCGTTTCCCGTTCGCTGCCGGCGAACAGAACAGGGACGCGCCCCGTCGGTTCCGGCGAATACGACTCGCCAGGCTGGCTCCCCTTTTGATCGCGACCTTCTTGAGCGATCGCTTCGACCCGCGCGGCGACCACTTCGATCGCCTGTTGACGGCGACAATAGCCGTATCTTCGCTCATGCGCGACATGATAGCGTTCGGCCAAATCGGCAAAGGGACGAGCGGCAATCGAGAGGGACGCTTCGAGCCCGCGATAACGAAGCTCGATCTCTTCGCGACATTCGATTTCCGCTTGATCAATTCCTTCGGCCGCGACCTGAGTGATCGCCTCGGTTTGCAGATCGGCGTAGACCGCGTCGAGCGACTCCGCACTTCCTGCCAGCAAGCGATAGACGCCGCGCGTCGCATAACGCGTGGTAACGGCGGCGCCAATACCGACGGCGCTCAGAATGCCGGCATCGGGATGCGAGATCAGCGTTTCAATCCCCAGCAGCTCCGCCACCGCGCAAGCATGCTGGCCCGCGGCGCCTCCAAACGGCACAAGTGCGTAGGCCCGCGGATCGTAACCTTTGGCGACCGAGATCGTCCGAATCGCCTTGGCGATGTTGGCGTTGGCGATCTGCAGGAAGCCGGAAGCCAACTCCCGCGGCGTCATCTGTTGTCCGGTCGTCGCGGCGATCTTCAGAGCGATCTCCTGCAAGCGTCGCTCAACCGCCTCTTTGTCGAGACGAAACGGGAACTGCGCCCCTTGCAGCTTGCCAAGCGCCAGATTGATGTCGGTCACCGTCAACGGACCGCCGCAACCGTAACAAGCCGGACCAGGATCGGCGCCGGCGCTGGCCGGACCTACCGTCAGCTTCACACCGTCGAAGTCGCAAATCGATCCGCCGCCGGCGGCGACCGTTTCGATCGCCATCATCGGCGCGACGATGCGAACGCCTGCCTTTTCGGTCTCGAATTGCCGCTCGAACGAACCGTCAAAGCGGGAAACGTCGGTACTGGTTCCCCCCATGTCAAAGCCGATCGCTTTGCCGAAGCCCGCTTGCTGCGCGACGGCAGCGTAACCGACGACGCCCCCGGCCGGTCCCGACAAGATGCTATCTTTGCCGGAGAACTTCTCGGCGGCGATCAAACCGCCGGCCGACGTGAGGAGGCTCAAGCGGCTCCCTTCGCCAAGGGCCGCTTGAATCGCGCCGACATAGTCGCGAAGGATCGGATTCAAATAGGCGTCGACCACCGTCGTATCGCCGCGTGCGACGAGTTTGATCAGCGGCGCCGCTTCGTGCGAAGCGCTTACTTCCGCGAAACCCACTCGCCGCGCGATCGCTTCGACTTGCCGCTCATGTTCCGGATTGCGATAGCCGTGCAGCAAGGTGATGGCCAACGACCGAATCCCCAAGTCATAGAGTTGACTCAGTTTCGATTCGGTCTCCGCTTCGTCCAGCGGAACGAGTACAGAACCATCGGCCGCGAGACGTTCCTCCAATTCGACAACGCGGCGGACCAGCGACGTCGACTTGCGAATGTTGAGCTGAAACAACTGCGGACGATTTTGATAGCCGATGTCGAGGATGTCGCCGAAGCCGGCCGTCGTCACGAAGCCAACGTCAGCGCCGGTCCGAGTCAGCAGCGCATTCGTTCCACGCGTCGTTCCCAGACGAACGTCGACGGCCGGCAGCGCCTCGTCGCGAGCAAGTCCCAGCAGCCGCCGCATCCCAACCAGCGGCGCCTCTTCATCCCCTTCGAGCAAGTAAAGCGCCCCGGCGAGCGGCGGCGAATCAAAAGGACGATCGAGGGTCATCCGTCCCGCGGTCGCATCAAACTGCACGATCCGCCGCGCGGCAAGCGGCTCCCCCTGTTCGCTGAGCAACTGCAAACGATACCCGCGCCAGACATTCGACGGATCCTGCCGCCGCGCGCCATCGACGATCGCCCCAGGCGAACTGTCGGCGCCGATCGTTCCTTGCAACTTGCCGGAACTGAGCACCTTGATACGGCGAATTTCGCCGTCGCGTCGCATTAAGCAGTCGGTAAACGTCCCGCCGACGTCAATCCAGAATTCGATTCGCTTCACCATCGTCACTTCACTTGGCGGTCAAAGTTGCTCGCAAGCCGCGACCGTCGAGTATCGAGCGATTTCCGCCGCGTGAGTAGATGGGCCGAAGTGGAAAACCGCCCCGAAGCGCCGCAAATTTTCGCCGGCAAAATCGCTTTTCGCCGCAATCCCAGCGATTTGCCCCTCAATTTCCCGAGCCCCAGCCGAACCGCCGCCGGTCCGGCCTTGTCACAGATTTTAACCCGGTGTAAATTGCCGGTTTCGTCAAAATTGTTTGACGCCGCGGGGTATAGCGCAGCCTGGTTAGCGCGTTTGACTGGGGGTCAAAAGGTCGCAGGTTCGAATCCTGTTACCCCGACTTTAACGAGCCTTTACGCATTTACTGATTGCGTAAAGGCTTTTTTTGTGGCCGTTCTGGTCAGTGTTCGCCGTGAGAGTAGGATCCCGCCGCAGTATGCCAAGTTTGGCGTTGAGGGGAAACTACTTACCAGACTTCTCCGCTCCGTTGACAGCAGAGGAGGACTTGGTTGGACGCTCGTACTCTTCCAAACAGGCGCAGGCCGCTTCGGCAAGTCCTTCGTGTCCGCCCTCGAAGATCGTAATGCGAGCGGTGCCGGCGTTGCGACGCAGTTTGAGATCGCGGCCGTAGGTCGAGTCGACTTCGGTATCTTGCGGGTGCGGGCTGGTCAGTTGGCTGTTGTCCCAAAGCTGCTGCATCTCTTCTTCGCTGACGACGGCGGCGCCGCGCTGGGCGGCGATCTTGTTGTAGGCGCGGATCGAATGTTGGAATGGGACCGAGCCGGTTTGCCCATCGTGGACGCCAGCGGCGATATCGATCGGCAGATCGCCGATTCGCGTGATCCAAGTCAGGGGAGAACGGCTCTGGTACTCTTGGTCCACTTGCGGACTATCGCCGGGGGCTCCGCCGCAAGACTTCGCCAGCATCTTGGCGTAGTTCTGGGGAACGCCTTTGACGGTGTGCTCTTCGTACCACTTCGCCAAATCGGTGATGCCAACCCAGGCCGAGACGGCGGTGAACCGCTCTGGATGGCGGCCGGCCATTAACATCGACATGTGTCCGCCGCCGGAAGCGCCCGCCAAATAGATCCGCTTCGGATCGGCGTTCAGCTTTTCGATGGCGAAAGTGACGCTGTCAAGAATATCGGCTTGAGCCGCTTCCGATCCGCACGCTTCTGGGCGTTTGTTCGGTCCGCGAAAGTTCGGCTCCATGAAGATCCAGCCGCGCTGGAGCGCTGCGTTTACCCATTCCGGTTGCTCGAGATGATAGTCGGTGCTCCACGAATGCAGAAACACCAAGACCGGACGCGCCGCTTTGCCGTCTCCCGTTGGCAGGATGTACCGAAGCGGCTGTCGCGTCTTGTCAAAAGAGCTGACGACTTCCGCTTCGACATAGTCGCGGCGAGCGTCAGCGGCTTGAATCATCTCAACACCAATGTTCGGAACCAGAGCGAATACGAAGAAGGCCGCCAAGAGATGGTACGTGGGTCGCAACAATAATCGTGGCATTGGTCAGGCAGGCAAAAGAAGGATCAAGTGGGAAGGACGACAGGCAGGAAAGGGTCTATGTTAGCTCCGCGCAGCCTGACTTTCCAGCTATTCGACGTCGGCGAGCGTCGTCGCCCGATCGGCCTGGACATTCAAGACTTTGTCGAAGCGAATAAGCCGAAACACCTCGGCCAATTCAGTTCGCAGGTTGCAGAGCACCAGTTCCCGCTTTCCCTCCTGCAATCGATTCTGGAGTTTCAACAGCGGGGAGAACGGCTCGGCGTCGGGGTAGAGACTGCCGCTGACCAGCGACCGAATCGCACGCAAATCGAGAATGACCCGCTTGGTGAGGTAAGTGTCGGTGAGCGTCTGAATCGCCTCGATCACCGTGGCGGACAACAATTCTTCCGTCGGCATCAGCAGCACGACGTCGCGACCCTCGAACTGTTCGACATTGATAGCCATGAAACGGCTCCTGAGACGAGCACCGACTTTGACCATGACATCCACGATTCTACTTCTAAGGCCGCCGTTTCTGCGCCCCTCTTTTTGCAAATGGTTTCCTAAAGGGAGGAACTTCGGTATGGTGACGAGGAGGCGACAAAATCGTTAAAGCCGGAATCTCCGCCGCCAGACGCAAACTTCCCCGAATTAAGCGAAAGTATCACGCGATCGCGGACGAAGAATCAGCTGGGGGAGAGTTCGGGCGGCAGGACAACAGGGAACGTGGAACCTGAGATAATGACGCCCTGCAGTCTGGAACCGGTCTCTTCACGGAATCGACTATGAAACGCAACGAGGAGATTCACGGGGGACGCCTGATCGGATTTCCGCGCGCCTACCTTTTGGCTCTGCCGGTTGGTTTGATCGCTGGCTCCCTCGGCGCCGCGTTTCACTATTGCCTCGATCAGGCCTACGCATTTCATACGGCGATTGCGGCCCAACTTGGCGGCGAGACTGCCCTTTCGATCGTCGCTGCGTCGCTGATCGGCGCTGTGATGACCGTCTCCGCTTATTGGATGGTCGTCCGATTCGCTCCCGAGGCCGGCGGAAGCGGCATTCAAGAGATCGAAGGCGCCATGGCCGGCCTGCGCACGATGCGATGGGTGCGGGTCATGATCGTCAAGTTCGTCGGCGGGATCCTGGCGATTGGCGCCGGATTGGTCCTGGGACGTGAAGGACCGACGGTTCACATGGGAGGTTGCGTCGGTAAATGGATTGGGGAAAAAACAAATGCCGATCCCGAAACGATGAATACCCTGCTGGCCGCCGGCGCTGCGGCTGGATTAAGCGCGGCTTTTGGCGCGCCGCTGGCGAGCATCTTATTCGTCATGGAAGAGATGCGTAATCGGTTTCACTTTTCGTTCATCGCGATCCATGCCGTTGCGATCGCCTCATTGACGGCCAAGGTGATGAACGATCAGGTGTTTGGCATCGGGCCGCTGCTGCCGATCGAACTGAAATTCTCGATGTCCGAGATCGCTCCTTTTCCGCAACTGATTCTCGAACAGCTTCCGCTCTACGTGGGCCTGGGAATTTTGATTGGAATTTGCGGCGCCGGTTTCAACACGTCGCTGTTGGCCTGCCTAGCGTTCTTTGATCGCATGAGTTCGCGAGCGAGATTCTTGTTCGCACTCGTCTTGGGTGGGCTCGCCGGGGCGCTGATGCTGCTTGCCCCCAGCTTCGTCGGAGGTGGCGGCACGTTTGTCCAAGCCGTGTTCGCCAATACCGCTTTCCTGCACATCCTGGTAGTTCTGTTAATTGTCCGGACTGGGATGACGTTTCTCAGCTACAGTTCCGGCGTCCCCGGCGGCATCTTCGCTCCCATGTTGGCGATTGGCGCCATCATCGGCATGTGCTTCGGCGTGATTACGAAGGAATACGTGCCGTATGTTGAAGTTCCCCCTGGCGTCTTCGCTTTGGCGGCGATGGGAGGACTCTTCGCTGCCACCGTACGAGCGCCGTTGACCGGCATCGTGCTGGTCGCCGAGTTGACCTCCAGCTTCGATTTGCTGGGGGTGTTAATCGTTACCTGCATTGTCGCCAGCATTACGGCCCAACTCTTGGGAAGCAAACCGATCTACGATTCGCTGCTCGACCGTACCCTTTCCAACGCGGCTAAGCTGGAAGAAGCGAAAGAAGAGTCGGAAGTAGCGTCGATTGTCGCCGACTAGGCGCTTACCGCCGAGCGGGATTCTACATCGCCACCCTGCAGTATTGGGCCTGTACGCGGAAGGCCTGAAAGACTGCTAGAATAGAACCGTGGCGAGTTTAACCTCGCCGGCAGATGCGTGGTTGCTCGCGGAGGCGTTCAGCAACGACTCCGTTTCGATATGGCCCTTTGCTAAATAGGTCGAGCGAGAGGAGTTTACCGCATGAATCCCCAAACGCTGAAGAAGTCGGAAGCCGCGAGTTCCAATCATCACGCGGACATCCAGCAGTTGATTCGCCAATATGGCTGCGGCCCCGTTCCAATCACCGGCGTCGAGCATGCCTTCTACGATCGGCATATCGTTTTCGACAACGTCATGTCGCCAAACGCCGTTGGCGCCCGCGAACGATTTGAGGCGGCCGCTCGTTCGATTCGCGACATCCTTTCGCAGCGCTGGATCGCAACCGAGGAAACCTATCAGCGCGAAGACGCCAAGCGAGTCTACTA
The DNA here is from genome assembly GCF_020966755.1 of Blastopirellula sediminis. NCBI lineage: Bacteria > Pseudomonadati > Planctomycetota > Planctomycetia > Pirellulales > Pirellulaceae > Blastopirellula > Blastopirellula sediminis. The sequence continues at coordinate 1,660,341 of NZ_JAJKFT010000004.1, read as the reverse complement.
TCTCTCGATGGAGTTTTTGATCGGCCGCTCGCTCATCAACAACATTACCAACTTGCTGCTCGCTCAGCTGATTCCGAAGTTCGCCGAGCGGAAGGATCTTGATTGGCACGAACTGCTGGAAGAGGAGCCCGACGCTGGTTTGGGTAACGGCGGACTCGGCCGTTTGGCAGCTTGCTTCCTCGACTCGATGGCGACCATGCAAATCCCGGCCATGGGGTATGGCCTCCGTTATGAATACGGGATCTTCAAACAGATTATTCAGGACGGCTGGCAAAAGGAGCAGCCCGACAACTGGCTCCGCCGCGGCGATCCGTGGGAAGTCGCCAGACCGCACGAGAAGGTCGAAGTCTCGCTCAATTGTTCGTTTGAAGTTTGCGGCGGTTCGCTGCGCGCCGTTCCAGGAAAGGAGTCTCGCTTGATTGGCGTTCCCTACGATCGGCCGATCGTGGGATTCGGGGGAAAAACGATCAACACGCTGCGACTGTGGGAAGCGGCGGCCCATGACTACTTCAATTTTGAAGAGTTCAGCGGCGGCGACTTTGTCGGCGCGGTCGCCGAAACGCTCGAAGCGGAATCGCTGACTCGCGTCCTCTACCCCGACGACTCCACGAGCAAGGGACAAGGGCTCCGCTTCGTGCAGGAGTATTTCCTGGTCGCTTGCTCGTTGGCCGACCTGATTCGCCGCTTCCGACAGAGCAACGACGATTGGAATCTCTTACCGGAGAAGGCGGCGATCCAGCTCAACGATACGCATCCCACGATGTCGGTCCTCGAGTTGATGCGGATCTTACTGGACGACGCCGAACTCTCCTGGGAAAAGGCCTGGGACCTGACGCAGCGGACGCTAGGCTATACGAATCACACGCTGTTGCCCGAAGCGCTCGAGAAATGGCCCGTCGAGTGGTTCCGCGCGCTCCTTCCTCGCCATCTGGAAATCATCTACGAAATCAATGGCCGCCTGTTAATCGACGTTCGGACGCGCTACCCCGGCGACGAGGAGAAGGTGCAGCGGATCAGCTTGATCGAAGAAGGGGAAACGCAGCACGTACGAATGGCCAACCTGGCGATCGTCGGTTCGCACTGCACCAACGGCGTCGCGGCGATTCACTCGCGACTGCTGCGCACCCATACCGTGAAGGATCTCGCCGAGATGTTTCCGGAACGGTTCAGCAACAAAACGAACGGCGTAACGCAGCGGCGCTGGCTGCAGATGTGCAACCCGACGTTGTCGAAGTTGATTACCGATGCGATCGGCGACAGCTGGGTTACCGACCTCAGCGAACTGGAAAAGTTGCGTCCGCTCGCTGAAGATCGCGGCATGCAGGATGAGTTTCGGCATGCCAAACGCTGCGCCAAGGTCGCCTTCGCCGATTGGCTCCACCGAACGACCGGCGAAGTGGTTGATCCGGACAGCATTTTCGACTGCCAGATCAAGCGGATCCACGAATACAAGCGGCAGCTACTCAACGCGCTACGAGTTCTGATCCTCTACCGACGACTGCGTGAGAATCCGACGCTCGAGATGGCTCCGCGGACCTTCTTTTTCTCCGGCAAAGCGGCGCCCGCTTATCGCTTGGCCAAGGTGATCATCAAGTTCATCAATAACCTGGCGGGGACGATCGATGGCGACCCGCTGATGCGTGGGCGGATGAAAGTTTTGTTTCTGCCTGACTACTGCGTTTCGCAGGCGGAGCGACTGATTCCGGCGAGCGACGTTTCCAATCAGATCTCCACTGCCGGTTTCGAAGCGAGCGGTACGAGCAACATGAAGTTCATGATGAACGGGGCGTTGACGCTCGGGACGCGGGATGGAGCGACGATCGAAATGGCCGAAGCGGCAGGTGAAGAAAACTTCTTCTTGTTCGGCTTGACGGCGGAACAAGTCGCCGACAGCCGCAGCTACTACAATCCGTACTGGCACTATGAGCACGAGAAGGAAACCCGCGACGCGCTCGACATGATTTTTACGAACCAATTGAGTTGCTACGAGCCGGGAGCTTTCTCTCCGATCCGGGATGCGTTACTTTCACGGGGAGACTATTACATGCATCTCGCCGACCTGGGATCGTACCTGGAAGCCGATCTGTTGGTGCGAGAGCTTTACGCAGATCCACACGCCTGGGCACGGAAGGCCCTTTTAAACGTCGCTAGTAGCGGAAAATTCTCCAGCGATCGAACGATTGCGGAGTACGCCGCCGACATTTGGAAGGTCGAACCCTGCCCCGTGACTTTCGACTAAGAATTACTACAAGGAATGAGTCATGGCGCTTTCCCCTCTCGCCGGCAAACCGGCCCCGCTGGAAATGTTGGTCGATTTGGCCGAATTGGAGCGTCTCTATTATGAGCGTCGCCCCAATCTCGACGATCCGAACGAGCTGGTGAGCTTCGGAACGAGCGGTCACCGGGGAACGCCGTCGCAAAATACCTTTACCGAGGCCCACATCCTGGCCGTCACCCAGGCGATTTGCGAATATCGCAAGATGCAGGGGACCACGGGCCCGCTCTACATGGGGAAGGATACCCACGCTCTTTCGGCGCCGGCTCAGCGAACTGCGCTCGAAGTGCTGGCCGCCAACGAAGTCGAAACGATTATTCAGAAGGACGACGGCGTCACGCCGACGCCGGTCATTTCCCGCGCGATCCTGGTTTACAACCAAGGCCGCCAGGAACATCTTGCCGATGGCATCGTCATCACGCCGTCGCACAACCCGCCAACGGACGGGGGTTTCAAATACAATCCGACCAACGGTGGCCCGGCCGACGTCGACATTACCAACTGGGTTCAGAAGCGAGCCAACGACCTCTTGCGCGACGGCAACGCCGACGTGAAGCGGATTCCCTTCGAGTCCGCCCTGAAGGCCGCCACGACGCATGAGGAAGACCTGGTCCTACCTTACGTACAAGACCTGAGGAACATCGTCGACATGGAGGCGATCCGTGCGGCGGGACTCAGTCTGGGGGTCGATCCGCTCGGCGGCGCCGCCGAACCTTACTGGGAGCCGATCAACTCGGTCTATGGCCTTGATATCAAGGTGGTGAACAAGAAGATCGATCCGACCTTCTCGTTCATGACGGTCGACCATGACGGCAAGATCCGGATGGATCCCTCAAGCCCCTACGCCATGGCGGGCCTGCTGAGCCTGAAGGATCAGTTCCAGCTCGCCTTCGCCAACGATCCCGACGCCGATCGTCATGGCATCGTCGCCCCGTCTTCCGGGCTGATGAATCCGAACCACTTTTTGGCGGTCGCAATTCGCTACTTGCTGAATCATCGCGACTGGAAACCGGACGTCGCGGTCGGTAAGACGCTGGTCAGCAGCAGCATGATTGATCGCGTTGTCGCCAAACTGGGACGGCGACTGTGCGAAGTGCCGGTCGGCTTCAAATGGTTCGTGTCTGGACTGTATGACGGGTCGTTTTGCTTCGGTGGCGAAGAAAGCGCTGGGGCCAGCTTCCTGCGGTTTGATGGGACGGTATGGTCGACCGACAAAGACGGTCCCATCATGGACCTGTTAGCGGCGGAGATTCTGGCCCGTACCGAGAAAGACCCCGGCATTCATTACCAAGAGCTGGAAGCCGAGTTCGGCAGCCCCTGCTACACGCGCATCGACGCGGCAGCGACGCCGGAGCAAAAGCAGAAGCTGAAGAACCTTTCGCCGGAAGCGGTCGCCGCCCCAACGCTCGCAGGCGACGCGATCACAGCCAAGTTGACGAAGGCTCCGGGGAACGACGCGCCGATCGGAGGTTTAAAGGTGGTGACCGACAACGGTTGGTTTGCAGCCCGCCCTTCGGGGACCGAGAACATCTACAAGATTTACGCCGAAAGCTTCCAGGGAACCGACCATCTCGATTCGATCGTGAGCGAAGCGCAAGAGATCGTCGACGCGGCGTTAGCGAGTTCTCACTAAATTCCATTGACGCCAAACGTTAGGTAACGGATAAAGTGGTTCATGCAGGATGGATGCATTTAGGGCGTGGTTAGCGATGTTGCGAAAAATACGCCCTTGCCACGAGGAAATAGTAGGAACCTCTTACCTTGTCTATGACCGCCGAAGTTTGTTTCTCCAGCCTTCCGCCATTTCCGGCGCATTATCGTTCCTCGGGAGTGTTGCTGCACGTCACTTCACTCCCTTCGCCGTACGGGATTGGGGACCTGGGCCCAACGGCCTTGCGGTGGATCGATCGGCTGCATGACTCGGGACAAAGTTGGTGGCAGTTGCTTCCGCTGGGGCCGACCGGTTATGGGAACTCCCCCTACCAGCCACTGTCGTCCTTCGCCGGCAACGAGCTGCTGATTAGTCCTGATTGGCTGATCGAAGACGGGCTGCTAAAGGCCAGCGACTGCGAAGCGACTTGGGACTCGGCAAGCTGGGTAGACTTTGACAAGGTCATCGCCTTCAAACGGCGGTTGATGGCGACCGCGCTGAAAAACTTCCGCGGCGGCGCCAATCCAAAACTGAAGGGAACGTTCGAGCAGTTCTGCATCGACCATGCCCATTGGCTCGACGACTACGCGATGTTCCGCGCGATCAAAGACGCCCACGATGGCGCCTATTACCTCCATTGGCCGGCCGAACTGGTCGAACGTCAGCCAGAGGCGCTGGCTGCGGCGAAGCGGATGCTGGCCCCTGAAATTGAAGAGACGCGGTTCATCCAATTCATCCTCTTCCGCCAGGCGGCCCGCCTGAAGGAACATGCGAGCAAGAAGGGGGTCCGAATCATCGGCGACCTTCCCTTCTTCGTTTCGCCCGACTCAAGCGACGTTTGGGCCAATCCCGAGCTCTTTTTGCTCGACGACCGACGCCATCCCCGCTTTGTCGGCGGCGTACCGCCAGATTATTTCAGCGCCGACGGCCAATTGTGGGGCAATCCGGTCTACGACTGGGAAGAGCATCAGCGGACCGGCTATCGCTGGTTTATCAATCGCTTGCGGGCGGTGCTGGAGTTCGTCGACTCGGTCCGACTCGATCACTTCCGCGGATTCGCCGCCGCGTGGTATGTGCCGGCCGGTGAAACGACCGCCAAAGTTGGCGAATGGACTCCCGGTCCCGACGCCGATCTGTTCCGAGCGATTGAAGCCGACCTGGGAGCCCTTCCCTTCTTGGCGGAAGACTTGGGTACGATTACGCCAGACGTCTACGCGCTTCGCGACAAGTTTCATCTGCCGGGCTCACGGGTCCTGCAATTCGCCTTCGACGGCGAGTCCCACAACCCATACCTGCCGGAAAACTACACGCCCAACACGGTGGTCTATACCGGTACGCACGACAACGCGACAAGCCGCGAGTGGTTTGACGAGTTGCCCGCCGATAGCCGCAAGACGGTTCGCTGGTATTTGAACGCTCCGACGATCGAAAGCCCCGACATTTCCTGGGCGCTGATTCGCTTGGCCTGGGAATCGCAAGCGGCGCTCTCGATCGTCCCGCTGCAGGACATCTTGAATCTCGGGAAAGAAGCTCGCATGAACGTCCCTGGCAAAGCGGACGGCAACTGGGCGTGGCGCTGCACCGACGACACGTTCTCGAGTCCTTACTGGGAACGTCTGCTCGACATGACGGAACACGCCAAACGACTCGGCGGCGAAGCGTAGAATTACGCGCCGCCGTATTCCGATCTGGGGCATCCCGAAAATCATTCTCGTTGGGCGAAGGAGTATTCGTCGATGAACGCCAGCGCCGTGAAGATCGCCCCTTCGATACTCTCCGCCGACTTTGCACGGCTGGGAGAGCAAGTCACGGAGGCGGAACGCGCCGGCGCCGATCGGATCCATCTCGACGTGATGGACGGGCACTTCGTCCCGAACATCTCCTTTGGGGCGATCGTCGTCGAAGCGGTCCGGCGGATCACGAAGCTGCCGCTCGAAATCCACCTGATGATCACCGACCCGGATGATTACTTCGACGACTTCGTCGCGGCGGGGGCCGATTCGTTTCTCGTCCACTGGGAAGGAAACGACAATCTCCACCGCACCGTTCAACGCGTGCGGCAATTGAACAAGCGGGTCGGCATTGTGATCAATCCGGCCACTCCGGCCAGCGTGCTGGAGGAAATCTTGATCGACATCGACCAGGTGGTGGTCATGACGGTCAATCCGGGATTCGGCCATCAACACTTTATTGAAACGATGGTCGGAAAAATCAGCCGCGTCCGGGAGATGATCAACCGCTGCAATCCGCAGTGCGAATTGGAACTGGACGGCGGCGTCGACGAAAAGTCGGCGCCTATCGGCGTCGCGGCCGGGGCCAACGTACTGGTCGCCGGATCGGCGATCTTTGGCGATCCGCAAGGAGTCGCGGCAGGCGTCGATCGACTTCGCCGTGCGATCGCCCAGACGGCGGACGTAACGAAACCCAAGGGGAAGTAACGTCATGCGCGTCGGCATTGCTACCGATCACGGCGGATTTGCGCTGAAAGAAGAGTTGGTCGCCAGCCTCCGTGCGGCAGGCCATGACGTGACCGACTTTGGCGCCTATGCGTTGAATCCTGGCGACGACTATCCCGATTTCGTCACCCCGCTCGCCGAAGCGGTCGTCGCGGGAAAAGTCGATCGCGGCGTGGCGATCTGCGGCAGCGGCGTGGGAGCTTCGGTCTGTGCGAATAAGATCCACGGCATCCGGGCGGCACTCATCCACGACCATTTCTCCGCCAAGCAAGGAGTGGAGGACGATCATATGAACGTCCTTTGCATGGGCGGGCGAACTGTCGGTCCTGCGGTCGCCTGGGATCTGGTGCAGACGTTTCTGGCCGCCGAGTATAGTGACGCCGAACGTCACCTAAGAAGATTGAGCAAAGTCGCCACGCTTGAGAACTCCTAACGAGATTCAGTCTCACCGCTTCTTTCGAATAATGCGCTGATTCAAGCGCCCGCTCGCGTCGCTGCCGACGTCGAGATTCTCCGCTCCAACCCCCTTTCTCTGCGAAAAACACGGGGTTATCGAGCCTGGTTGGGTTGCACCGCTGAAATACGACAACCGGCGTGTGTCTTGTCGGACATAGACCCACGTTAGTTCGAATGTTTACACGCGCAACCTTAACCATATGCACCCGTAGGCCGCGGCTAAGGCGGAAAAAAAGACATTGCGTTTTGGTATTCGACTTGCGTTAGAGGGATCGACAACCCGAACGCCTCTCGCGCCAAAGGCCACGCCAGGCTTGGGTGAGCAAATCCTCCTCTCTCTACACATACGCTTCTATACAGGGGACTGAAAAATGTGGGAATACTCAGAGAAAGTCAAAGAGCACTTTTTCAACCCGAGAAACGCCGCGGCCGTCGATTCCGCGAATGCGGTCGGCGATGTCGGATCGCTCTCTTGCGGCGACGCGTTGCGACTGACGCTTAAGGTTGATCCGGAAACCGAAATCATTCTGGACGCTGGTTTCCAAACCTTCGGCTGCGGATCGGCGATCGCCTCTTCGTCGGCCCTGACCGAAATCATCAAAGGGAAAACGCTCGAAGAAGCGCTCCAGGTCAGCAACCAGGACATCGCCGATTATCTCGATGGTCTGCCGCCGGAAAAGATGCACTGCAGCGTCATGGGTCGCGAAGCGTTGGAAGCGGCCATCGCCAACTATCGCGGCGAAGTTTGGACCGACGACCACGAAGAGGGAGACCTGGTCTGCAAGTGCTTCGGCATTGACTCGGCGATGATCGAAAAGACCGTCACCGAAAACAAGTTGCAGTCGGTGCAGGACGTCATCAACTTCACCAAAGCGGGGGGCGGTTGCTCGTCTTGCCACGAAAAGATCGAAGACATCCTCGAAACGCTGACCTCGAAACGCCAAAAAGTGGTGGCCGAGCAAGTCGAAACGACGCCCGAAGAAACGCCGGCGCCGGTGACCGGAACGCTTACCATCTTGCAGAAGATCCGCCGCATCGAACGCGTGATCGACTCGATCCGTCCGCAGGTTCAGATGGATGGCGGCGACATCGAACTGGTCGACTTTGACGGCTCGACCGTCTTCGTCAACTTGACCGGCGCGTGCAGCAACTGCCAGTTGGCGTCGGCGACGCTCGGCGGCGTGCAGCAGCGAATCCTGGAAGACCTGGGCGAATTCATCCGCGTCGTTCCTGCCACGAAGGCGACCGCGAACGCCTAGCGGAAAAGTGCGGTTCCGATTCAGCATCCCTTCGGTCTTGGAGACTTGGCGGCGAAAGGTCGGGGAAACGTCAAGCGGCTTGCGTCAGCAATAACACGCAAGCCAGTGCAAATCATTATTTGGACTCATATAGGACTAATAGGAAACGTACGATGCACGACATTTATCTCGACAACAACGCCACGACCCAAGTGCTCCCGGAAATCGTCGAACAGATGATCCCCTTTTTCACCGAGCAGTTCGGCAATCCGTCGTCGATCCATAGCTTCGGCGATCGCGTCGGCCGCTCTCTGAAAAAGGCCCGCAAGCAAGTGCAGACCATTTTGGGCGCCGAGCACGACTCCGAGATCATCTTTACCTCCTGCGGCACCGAATCAGACTCCACCGCCATTCTTTCGGCCCTGCGAGCTTTTCCGGAACGGAAAGAAATCATCACGACCGCCGTCGAACATCCGGCGATCCTGACCCTCTGCGAGTTCCTGAAGAAAGACGGCTACAAGATCCACATTCTGGGCGTCGACTCGAAAGGGCGCGTTGATTTGGCCGAATATCGCCAGCTACTGAGCGACAAAGTCGCCGTCGTCACCGTGATGTGGGCGAACAACGAGACCGGCACGATCTTCCCGGTGGAACGAATGGCCGAAATGGCCAACGCGGCGGGCGTTCTCTTTCATACCGACGCCGTTCAGGCCGTCGGCAAAATTCCGATCAACCTGGCCGACAGCAAAATTGACATGCTCTCCCTCTCGGGGCACAAACTGCACGCCCCGAAGGGAATCGGCGTCCTCTACGTTCGCCGGGGAACGCGATATCGTCCCCTGCTCCGCGGCGGCCATCAAGAACGTGGACGTCGTGCGGGTACCGAAAACTCGGCGTCGATCGTCGGTCTGGGCGCCGCTTGCGAAATCGCCATGGCCCACATCGAGCAGGAAAACACCGAAGTGAAAGCGCTGCGTGATCGGCTGCAAGAGGGGCTGTTGGCCGCGATCCCGCATTCCTTCGTGATGGGTGATCAGGAAAGCCGCCTGCCGAATACCCTCAACATTGCGTTCGAGTTCATCGAAGGGGAAGCGATCTTGTTGCTGCTGAACAAGGCGGGGATCGCCGCGTCGAGCGGCAGCGCCTGTACGTCCGGTTCGCTCGAACCGTCGCACGTGATGCGAGCAATGGGGATTCCGTATACGGCGGCTCACGGAACCATTCGCTTCTCGCTGTCGCGACACAACACGGCGGAAGAGATCGACTACGTCATTGAAAAGGTGCCGCCGATCGTCGCCCAGTTGCGCAAGCTCTCCCCCTACTGGAATAACGGGGCGCCGATTGAAGACGCCGGCGACGCATTCAAGCCGGTCTTCGCGTAAACCGCGACGCCCTAAACCTTGGCATAGATCGAAAGCGAAACGAGAAAACTGTCATGGACTCCCCAAGTGTTGTGATCGACGATACGACGCTACGAGATGGTGAGCAATCGGCAGGCGTCGCGTTTTCGATCGAAGAGAAGCTAGCCATCGCACGCTTGCTCGACGAAGCAGGCGTGCCGGAGATGGAAATCGGCATACCAGCCATGGGAGAGGAAGAGCGCGAAAGCATCAGGGCGGTGGCCGACCTGGGCCTTCGCGCTCAACTCCTCGTCTGGTGCCGAATGAACGAGGAAGATCTTCAGGTCGCCAAAGATCTGCCGGTTCAGATGATCGACGTGTCGATCCCCCTCTCCGATCAACATCTCCGCCACAAGCTCCACCGGAGTCGAGAATGGGCGCTGGCCCAAATCGAACGGATCGTTCCGCAAGCGGTCGATTATGGCTTCGAGGTCTGCGTGGGAGGCGAGGACGCGTCGCGGGCCGACGTCGACTTCCTGAAGCAGGCGCTCGAAGTCGCCCAGCGCAGCGGGGCTCGACGGTTTCGGTTCGCCGATACCGTCGGCGTGCTGGAGCCGTTCGGGGTTTATACGACGATCGCTCAGCTCCGCGCCGCTTGCGACCTGGAACTGGAAATGCACGCCCATGACGACTACGGGTTGGCGACCGCCAACACGCTAGCCGCCGTCAAAGCCGGCGCCACCCACGTGAACACCACCGTAAACGGCCTCGGGGAACGGGCCGGCAACGCGGCGCTGGAAGAGGTCGCTCTCGGGCTGTCGCAGCTTTATGGGATGGGAACGCAGATCTGCTTCGAACGGCTGCCGGAACTCTCGCAGCGGGTCGAAGCGGCTTCGCTCCGTCCGGTCGGCTGGCAAAAAAGCCTGGTCGGCAAAGGAGTCTTCACCCACGAAGCAGGCGTTCATGTCGACGGCCTGTTGAAAGATCCCCGCAACTACCAGGGAATCGATCCCGCGATCCTCGGCCGCCGCCACGAACTGCTGCTCGGCAAGCACTCCGGGACGCGTGCGATCGAACGCTTTTACGCCGACCACAACTTGTTGATTAGCCGACTGGATGCGGCCGCCTTGCTCGCGCCGCTCCGCCGCTTCGTCACCCAATTCAAACGTTCGCCCAGTATCGAAGAACTGCAAAACCTGAGAACGGAGTTAGCGGCGAGTCTCTGCTGACCATTGCCGCCCTCTCGCACAAACATCCTCCACTAAGTTACGCAAAACGCAATAGGGATCTGACCATGACGACCGATGCGACTACGCCGATTGAAATCGCCGAAGACTGGGAAGAGGACTTGGATGAACTCGTCGCAGCGGAAGAGTTTCTGCAATTCTTCCAGATTCCGTATGAGGCGTCGGTCGTGCATGTGAATCGGCTCCACATTCTGCAGCGATTCCACGACTACCTGCATAAGGCCGGCGACTCGATGCCGGAGGAAAGCGCAGCTCGCTGGGCGGTTCACCAGCGTCTGCTGCAGCGCGCCTATCAGGACTTCGTCGAATCCGACGCGTTGACCGAAAAGGTGTTTCAGGTCTTCCACACTCCCGGCGGTTGTCACAGCTTCGTTTCCATTGACTCATTAGAGGTCAAGAAGAACAACTTCGTTTCCGTCGACTCGTTGGAAATCAAGACAAAATGAAACCTCGATACGAATTCGGCGAGCGGGTTCGCGTCACCCGCACCGTTCGCAACGACGGCACCTTTCCTGGCATGGAAACGGGGACCAAGCTGGTGACGGCCGGCTCCTCGGGATTCGTTCGCAACGTCGGAACGTTCCTCCAAGACCAGATCATCTACACCGTCCACTTCGTGGAAGAAGACCTCCTGGTCGGTTGCCGCGAAGAGGAGCTGATTCCGGCCGACGAGGTATGGGTCGAAACGCAGTTCGAGTTTCGCGATCACGTGATCACCAAACACCGCCTGGCAATCGGCGAAGAATTGGTCGCCGAAGCAGGCTCCGAAGGAGAAGTGGTCAAAGTGCTCCGCAACGCTCCCGGCGGTCCGGCCTACCACGTTTATCTCCGCGGACGCACGTTCCAAATTCCCGAAACGGCTCTATTGCCGAAGTGAGTTCGCAATGAACGCAGGTCGAAAATTGTGGATGATTCTGGTGACGATCGCCTGCGTCGTGAGCCAAGGTTGCAGCTCTTCAACGGAACAGCCATCGCTACGAGTTTACTGCGCGGCGGTCATGCGCAAACCGATCGAGCTGCTGGCCGAAGAATATAAAACGAACACCGGCACACAGATCGAACTCCAATTTGGCGGCTCGAATACGCTCCTCAGTCAGCTATCGATCGGAGGGGGCGGCGACCTCTACTTGGCGGCCGATCAAAGCTATATCGATCTGGCGGTGGAAAAAGAGCTGACCAGCGAAGTGTTTCCGATCGCTGCGATCACCCCGGTCGTCATCACCACCAAAGGGAAGAACCTACACATCGACACGATTGATGCGCTCACCAAGGGGAATCTACGAATCGCCATCGCCGATCCGGAAGCTGCCGCAATCGGGCAAGTAACCAAAGCGGCCCTCGTCGCATGCGGCAAATGGGACCAGGTCGCCGGCCAGATCCAATCAAGCGGCGTAATCAAGCCGACCGTCGGAGACGTCGCAGGCGCCGTGGCGCTTGGCAGCGCAGACGTCGGTATTGTCTGGGACACGGTTGGCATGCAGCGAGAGGGTCTCGAAGTCTTTCGCTTGCCGGAGCTGGATGGATGGAAGTCGACGATCTCGGTCGCGGTGCTGAAGAGCTCCGCTGCGCCGGAACGTTCGCGCGACTTTGCCGAGTTTCTCGCCCACTCGCCGGAAGCGCAGCTTCTCTACGCGAAGCTCCACTTCCAAGTGATCGGAGCGGCGGAGAAATCCGATGAATAACATTCACCACTTCTACGCGAGCTACCCCGACCACAACGATGGACGACGTTCGCCGCTGGCCGAATACGCGGCGACAAAACCTCGCTCGACGCGTCGACCGTCGCATCCTTCCTCGGATCGCTGGTTCCACTGGCTGCTGGGGGCGGTCTGCTTTGGCTATGTGCTGTTTCTGGCGTCGATGACCGCGTCGCTTGCTGGCTATACTTCGCCGCTACGGGTCGTTGAAATCTTGACCCGTCCGGCGATCGCCCATTCGCTCTGGCTCACCCTTTGGGCGAGTACCGTCGCAACGGTCGCCGCCATGCTGGTTGCGATTCCAATCGGCTACCTGATGGGACGTGCCCGGTTCTTCGGACAAGGAGTCGTCGACAATATCCTCGACATTCCCAATGTCTTCCCCCCGATGGTTCTGGGGCTGGCGCTGTTGACCTTGTTTCAATATCCTCCGCTCCGTCAGCTCTCGCCGTCAATCGTTTACCAGGTCCCGGCAATTCTGCTGGTCTATTTCGTCGTGGCGATCTCCTTTTCGCTTCCGGTGCTGCGAACAACGTTCAAAGAGCTCGATCCTCGGCTGGAAAACGTCGCACTGACGCTCGGCTGCTCGCGATTCGGAGCGTTTCTGAAGGTGGCCATTCCGGAGGCGCGATATGGATTGTTCTCAGCCGCGATTACCGCGTGGTCTCGCTGCTTCGGCTGTTTTGGCCCGCTGCTCGTCTTCGCCGGCGCGACGCGCAACAAGACCGAGGTCCTGGCGACGTCGGTTTACCTGGAACTTGGCGGCGGGGAGATCGACGGGGCGGTCGCCGCTTCCCTCTTCATGATCGCCGTCGCTGGTCTCGTGCTGAGCGTTTCGCGCTGGCTGACGCGCCACTACCAACATCGCCGGAGCGAAGGCTAGAAAGTCGAGATCGTACCATGATTCAATTGCAGGGCGTCGAAATTCAAGCGGGCGATATGCGGGTAGGACCGATCGACTTCCAGATCGAACAGCCTGCCTACGTGATCGTTTGCGGGCCGACCGGTAGCGGCAAAACGACCCTCGTTGAAACGTTGGCTGGCTTGCGCAAGCAGCGAAAAGGACGAATCGTCTTGGGGGGCGTCGACGTCACCACGATGCGACCAGCCGATCGCGACATAGGTTACGTTCCGCAAGACTCCGTCCTCTTCGAGTCAATGACGGTTCGGCAGAACCTGGCGTTTGGACTTCATGCCCGCAAGGTTCGCCGACAAGAGCAAGAGCGAATCGTCGAATTTCTCGCGGCTCGACTTGAGATTCAACACCTGCTTCATCGCCGCCCCTTTGGGTTAAGCGGCGGAGAACGGAAGCGGGTTGCCATTGGCCGTGCGATAGCAACGGCGCCGGACTTCCTGCTGCTAGACGAGCCGTTCAGCGCCCTCGATCCCCCGACGCGTCATTCGATGCGGCAGTTGATCCTCGACCTGCAACTGGAAACCAACTGCACGGTGGTGCAAGTGAGTCATCACGAGGAAGACATCAACGCTCTGGCCGACGTCGTCGTCCACATGAGCGGGGGAAAGATCATCGACGTTGTCCGCCGCTCCCAATTTGACGGCGAACTGAAACCCGGAATCCGCGAGTCGACCGTCCGGATCGCAAACTTTACCTAATCGCACTTTGGTAACTGAACGAGAAAGCGAAAAAACCATGACCACCGAAACCGCACTATCGCGAGAGGTCGCCCTGCGAGTCGCACTGGCGGCGCGTACGCTGAAACAAATTGAGGCGCGAGAACTGGTCGACCTGTTGCTCGACATGGTCGAAGCCCCCCTCACCGAGGCGAAACTGGCGACGATCACCGTCACCGGGTTGAAAAACACGATCGCCGGCGGCGTCGACCAAGATGCGCCCGAAGCGGACTACAACGCGACTTCAGCGACGCGAGCGCTGCCGAGCCTGGAGTCGCTCAAAGAAGCGGTTCGCATTCTTTGGGGCCTATCCGCGGAAGAAGAGGAAATGCTTCCTTCGCCGGCCGCTGAGGATCTGCCGCAAGCGATTCGCGTGGCGATCGCGACGTCGGACGGGTCCACCATCGATGAACACTTCGGCGGTTGCCCTCGCTACTACGTCTACGAAGTCAACAAAGAAGAATTTCGGTTGCGAGACTATCGCACTACCGGCGAAGCGGTCGACTCGGACGATCCTTCCGCCGACCGAGCCGACCTGATCAAAGACTGCCACGTCCTGTATGTCGCCGCGATCGGCGGCCCGGCAGCGGCCAAGGTGATCAATCGCGGGATCTATCCGATGAAAGTCGAAGATCGTCCCGATGTGACTGCGACCTTGGTGCAACTGCAGGAAAAGATGAAAAACAATCCGCCCCCGTGGCTGGCCAAGATTCTGAACATTCCGGCCGAACAGCGAACCAAGTTCGGCGCTGCGTCAGACGAATAGTCCGGCTCGAGCGAACAGCTCAACGTCAATTCAAGTTGATTCCTCAATCCTTCCAGCGGTAACTTTACAAACCAGGAGCCTTTAGCATGATTACCCTTACCCCCAGTGCGGAAAAAGCGGCCGAACGTTTCATCAAACACGCTTCGGAACCGGTCACGGCGTTGCGAATGGCGGTCGCTTCCGGCGGCTGCAGCGGCTTTGAATACAAGATCGCGCTCGTGAATGAACCGGACGAAGGCGATCTGGAGACCAGCTCCGGCAACGTCAAGATCTACGTCGATCCGGCGAGCGCTCCGTACCTGAACGGCGTCACCGTCGACTTCTTTGAAACGCTGACCGACAGCGGTTTCAAGTTCGAGAACCCGAACGCCAAGTCGAGCTGCGGCTGCGGCTCTTCGTTCCAGGTCTAAGACGCGGCCTGCTGGGCCGCCGGCAAACGATTCGGCGATGCGTTAGGATCGCCGAATCGAGACGCGAATACGACTTCTTCGATTCGCAAACTCGGTCGCAACTAGGCGCGACCGAACTTCTGCAACCAGGCGTCGATTCCGCCGTTGAGGTTGTATACGCTCTCAAAGCCAAAGTCGCGCAACAGCTGAACGGCCGTCGAACTTCGCATGCCTGACTTACAGTGGACGATATAGGTCGCAGATCGATCGAGCTTGCGGAACCGCGCCGGCAAGACGCTCATCGGAATCAGCGTTCCGCCGATGTTGCAAATCTCAAATTCCGCAGGCTCCCGGACGTCTAGGATCGTAATCGCGTCGCCAGAATCGATCCGTCGCTTCAAGTCATCGACCGAAACGTCCCACGGACTTTGCGATGCCGCGCTGATCGTTGCAGAAGCCGGCGTCGCGGAGCAAGCGCCGGCAACCTCTTCCAGCGTCCGAATCGTAGGGTCGTCTCCACAGACTGGACAATAGGAGTCGCGCACGATCTGCAGTTGGCGAAACCGCATCTTCAACGCGTCATACGTAAGCAGCCGGCCAGAGAGCGGCTCGCCGATGCCCAGAATCAATTTGATCGCCTCGGTCGCTTGAATCGTGCCGATCACCCCTGGCAAAACGCCAAAGACGCCGGCTTCCGCACAGTTCGGGACGAACCCGGCCTGCGGAGGCGTCGGATATAAGCAGCGATAGCAAGGTCCGCCAGCCAATCCAAAGACGGCGGCCTGACCTTCAAATTTGAGGATCGAGCCGTAGCAGTTCGGCTTCCCCAGCAAGACGCAGGCGTCATTCACCAGGTATCGCGTGGCGAAATTGTCCGTACCATCGAGAACAACGTCATACGGCGTGATCAATTCGCGAGCATTTTCCGCGGTGAGCCTTACCGGATGCGGCTCAATTTGCACATGCGGGTTGATCGCACCTAACGTCGCCGCAGCCGAATCGACTTTGCTTTTTCCGACTCGCTGCGAGGAGTGAATGATTTGGCGATGCAGGTTGGAAAGATCGACTTCGTCGGCATCGACGATTCCCAGACGCCCTACTCCGGCCGCAGCCAGATACATCGCGGCAGGAGAGCCTAGCCCACCGGCGCCAATCACCAACACCGAAGCGGCCTTCAGCTTCTCTTGACCGGCGACGCCGACCGGAGGCAAGGTGATCTGTCGACTATAGCGCTGGAGTTCCTCGCGATCAAACGTCGTATTCATTTTCCGTTTAACCTCCGGCCAAGGCCCCTAAGATAAGCAGCTCGTCGTTGGCAGCTAACTTGGTTTCGCTTCCTTCGAGATTGCGGATGTTGCGATCGTTGACGAACAGATTGATGTGGCTTCGCAGCGCACCTTGTTCATCCATCAACGCCTCGCACAAGTCCGGGTATTGCCCGAACGCCTTTTCCAGAGCTTCGGCGACGCTCGTCGCCTCAAGATCGATCTCGCTGGCCCCTTCGGCACAGGTACGAAGCGACGTAGGAATGATGATTTGCATGGTGTGATCGCCAGAACTCTAAGGATGGGAATTGGGATTTAACGGGCTGCAATAGGGGCAATCATCGCGGCGGTCGATCTTCAGCGTCCGAAAGCGCATCTCGCGGAATTCGAAATGCATCCAACGCCCCGCCAAGGGCTGACCGACTCCGGTGATCAGCTTGATCACTTCGGTCGCCGCCATCGCGCCGACGCTGCCGGCGACGGCGCCAAAGACGGGAAATTCCCGCTTCCAGGTTGGCGGCGTCTCCGGAAAGAGACAACGGAGACAAGGAGTTTCACCGGGAATCAGCGTCGTCAGCTGCGCTTCCATGTCGTACATACCGCACTCCACCATCGGCTTTTGCAGCTTTAGTGACGCGTCCGCTAGCGCGAAGCGTTCCGCGAACATCGGCGCGCAGTCTACGACGACGTCCACATTTTCCTGCTCGGCAAGGGGAAGCACATTTTCGGCGCTGGCATGTTCGCCAAGGCTAACGATCTCCAGGCGTGGATTCAGCTCCAGCAATCTGGCTCGGACCGTTTCGATTCTCGGTCGCCCGATCGAATCATGCGTCATCAACAGCTGTCGATTCAGGTCGGTCGGCCTTACGACCCCGCCGTGGATAATCACCAACTTGCCTACACCGGCCGCTGCCAGCTCGTAGGCGACGACGCTGCCGATCCCGCCGGTTCGCGAGATCAGCACCGACGCGTTTTTCAGCTTCTCTTGTCCCGCTACGCCAACCCCCTCGGACCACATCTGCCACTCGTAGGTTGCGAGCTCTTCTGCGGTCAGAGGCGTTCTTTTGGTTGGCGTTAGCATGTTATTGCCAAGGAGAAGCGCCGGAACGGAATCGATTCACGCGGCAAGCGCGGAGATTCGATTCGTTCCGGTCACTTCTTTCCCTTCCCTTTTTTGTCGAAGAAGCCGTCCGCTTGCTTGGCCTTGCACAAGTCGAGCGGGTTATCGCTCACCTGGCCGCACTTTTTGCAGACGAAGACTAGCTGTCCTTTGACTTTGCCGTTTCGGTTCTTCCCTTTAACGCACATCAGAATCGCCCCCTCCCCTGCGGATTTAAAATTGGAATTGGCTACGCCGCCGCGTGCGTGTGGCAATCCTTCGGACACACCTTGGAGCACGCTTGACATCCGATGCAATCCATCGCGTCCTGGATGATCATCACCATCGAGTTGTCGGTGTCGAACTCATCTTCATCATCGTCGTCATCGAGCAGGTCTTCCCGACTGGCCAGCTCAAAGACGTTCCGCGGGCAGACTTTGTAGCACCTGCCGCAGCCAATGCACGTCGAGGCGTTCAAGCTTTGGATGAACTGCGGGACCCATTCCGAGCCGCCGCGAGTTCGTCCAACGATTCCGGCGGCGCTCATGACGAAACCGCCTCGCTTTCCGCCGCTTGCAATTTGTCGGCCGCTTCTTTCCAAGCGACGCACGCCTCGTAGGTCGACTGGGCGATCGTGTGGATCTCGTCGAAACCGTCAGGCAGGCGTTCTTCGGCCAGGTCGTGCATCTGCCCCGCCCATTCGCTCGCGATCCGCTTCTTCTTATTGACCTCTTTTTGCAGGGCCTTCAGTTCTTCCGGAGTCAGCGACATCGTGCGGTTCCTTTTGCTTGAGTTTTGCTTTTTGGGGTGAAAGGCATCTGACGATAGGCAAATGACGCGCCACTCTTCCAGAAATCTTTTTCTTTTGCTCACCTTCGCGTGCCTCAATCGCACTATTCAATGGCGCCGATGTCCGAAGAGGTCCAATGTCGTAGGAATCCCCCTTATTCAAAGCCTGCCGTCGCTTCAGTTTCCCTGAAACAGATGCCGAATTCATCGGGAATTCGATCGCTGGTAACACAGCATGGCAACGTTCTCGTTCCCCATCGAATATGCGTCGCCTTCGCGACAAATTCCTTGTGAGTTCTGCGACAAAACTCGCATTGAAGCGGAAAACAGGCGGTTCCGCGGACAATCCGACAGCGCACGAAAAAGCGGGCCCCAATGAGTTGCCCTGAAGTGCAACCCACTGCGCCCCGCTATGGTGGTAAGCTCGATCTGAAGAGAAGTTCCGCTACGACTTAGCGACTTCGTTGAACTTCTCAATCATGGCCAATGCGCCCGCGATCAGCGTCTCGGCCTGATCATTCAATTTCTCAAAGGTCGGGAAGCCGAAGCGATGGACATCCCGCAGCGTCTTGTCGAGCACGATCAATTTGCCGACCGAGATCAACGCGCGGCCGAAACCTTCATGCGTCAGTTTGATCATCGGCACCGCCATCAGGCCGCAGCGGAGCTCAATCGAGGTCGCCAAGGCGTTGTAGTAGGCGGCGACGCGGGCCATCGTGATTTCATCCGGATCGCCGACGATCGGAATCTCGCGTTTCCGTTCTTTCGTCATGATGTACGGATCCAACGTTTCGGCAGGCGTCTTGTCGGCATGCGCGTCGTAGGTGTCGAGGGCCCGCATCTGCTTCAGCAATTCGGCAGTAAACGGGGTTTCGACGTAGTCGGAGACGGTGGTCGTTTCACTCATCGTGTTGGCTCCTTTCAGCCAGATAACCTTACCGGGGCGATAAGCGTGAATATGGAAATCAGTTGAGTCGCAATTTCCGAATCGTTCGGCTATTCGTCCCACGACTCGCCGAGCAACGCTTCGAGACGTTCCTCCGACGACTTGATGGGCGGATTCAGCGCCTTGTTGATCCAGGGGGTTTGACCGTTACGAATCTCTTCGCGCAGATAGTACAGCACTTCGTTGACGTCCGCCTTTTCCCCGAGCTTGATCGGTTGCGTTCCCAGGGCGACTAGTTGTCGAACGGCCGACGCGCCCACCGCCAGAGCGAATACCGCATGGGTTCCCTCCAGCGCCGTGAACTTTTCGGTGAGTTTGTTTTCGTTCCCGTCTTGCTTCATGTCGCTGAACGACGCAACGCTGATCAACTGCGCAGAGCTTCCATCGACGCGATAGATCACCAATTGGCTCGCCGAGCCGAAGTGCTCGTCGACATGGACGCCATCGGAAGAAGCGAGCGCGACGCGCAGTGCGGGAATTTCCATCTCGGTCTCCTGCCAGCTATCAGATTCGGAGTTGATCAGCTTGATATGTCTCTTGATCGTCATGGTTTCGCTCCTGTGCATGGGGGGAACGCTTTTGGGAGTAAATGGAGTGATAGGGTTGAATCAAATGCTCGCGATGGAGCGTGATTGCATTTGAAAAGTCGAATAGCGCCTGTCGTGTCGCTTGATATCCGCTCCAGCAGCGTCCGTAACCGCCCAGCAGGTCGTATTGCGGGAAACCAGCCCGGATCAACGGCAGCTTCAATCGCTCAGCCGTCGCCACCGCATGGGAATTCCCAATGATCAATTGTGCATCCTTTTGAGACGCCATCTTTTCGAGATCTTCCAAATCACCGATCTGAACGAATTCGGTAGCGATCTTCGTAAGAATTGGGGCGTTCGCCGGCGCAACCGCGGCGATGATCTCGCAACCCATTTGGCTCAGCAAATCGCTAAAGCCGATCAAGAGATCGGGATCGCCAGCCATCGCGATTCTGGCTTGGCCAAGCGTGAAGTGAGCGTCGAGCATCGCATCTTGCAGCTGCGAACGCTGTCGCTCCAAACGTTTGGGCGCCGGCTTTCCGCTGACCGCCATCAACGCCATGATGAAGCGATCGTTCATTTCCAGCCCCATCAGGTGCGGGAAGTAGTGATTGGGAACGCCCGTCTTCTGCTGAAGGGCATCGGCCGCTTTGGTGAGCGAGTCGCCGATCACCAGCGTAGCGGCCGATTTTCCCAGCTCGTTGAATTTGTCGACCGGCATGCCCCCGGCCGAAACCGGACTATAATCTCGATCAGTCAGATGCCCATCGAGCGACATCGACAAATCAGGCAGAATGATCGGTTCGAGTCCGAACGACTCGATCAGTTCCCCCAGCCATTCGACGTCGCCGACCGATAGCGCCGAACCTGCCAGCACATTCACTTGCTGCGGCTTTTCGCCAGCGCAGCTCGACTCGGGGACGAGCGTTTCGATCATCGCTTTGACCGCAGCCGCATATCCGTGCTCAAAGCTACCGGTAAAGTCAGGCGTGTTGACCGGCACGATCCGAACGCTCTCGAATTCGGGAAACCGCTCGCGAAACTCAGCCACGTTTCGCTGCACGTCGCACCCTTGCGTTTCGGCCAGGCCGGTTGTCGGCAAACCGATCAAATCGGGTTTGGTCTTTTCACAAATCGTCTTGAGGCCGATGATGACGTTTTCATCCGCCCCCAACACGCTGCTAGCCTGATCCATCGCGGTCGTTTGCAGCGGAATCGGCTCGCGGAAGTGCCGGACGAAAAAGACCTTGCCGAAAGCGGTGCACCCCTGCGATCCATGCATCATGGGAATCGAACGATCGATTCCCAAGAAGGCGATCGAAGCGCCGATGGTCTGGCTCGCCTTCAGCGGGCTCACCGAAAGGGGTTTCTTCCGTTTCTTGATTTCAGCCATTGGACTCCCCTGTCATCGCATGAAGTAGCGCTTGGTCGGATCCGGTCGTCAGTTTCCATGGCGCCTCGGTTTTCGCGGCAGCCCAGACGGGACTTTCCAGCCCCAACGCAATCTGCTTGGCGAGTTCGACCATCCCTTCGTAACCCTCGTAGGGGAACTCCCGTTCCTGGTTGATGTCGAGGAACGGAATCTTCGCCTTCAAGGCGGTGTACATGTTTCGCCCACCGGCGATCAGCATGTCGGCCTTCAGCTCACGGACCGAGTCGAGCAGCGCCAGGGGATTTCCGTCGTCAATCATCTTGACGTCATCACCCATCAACTCGCGAATGCGTTTCTTGTCCTCTTCGGTCGACTTCTTGGTGCCAGTGGCCACAACCACCATTCCCAGGTCCTGCAGAGCCGAGATCACCGACCAACTCTTCACACCGCCGGTGTAAAGCAGAATCCGCTTACCGCGCAGTCGATCTCGCCAAGGCTGCAGCGCCTGATCGACATGAGCTTCTTCCCGCGTGATCAGGGCCTCGGTCCGCTGAATCAGATCGGGATCGCCGATCAAGCGAGCGATGTCGCGGAGCGCCCGCGAGGTATCTTCGACGCCGTAGAAACTCCCCTCAAACCAGGGAATCCCGTACTTCTCTTCCATCTTGCGAGCGACGTTCAGCATCGCCTTGGAACAGACCATCATATTGACCTCCGCGCGGTGCATGCTTTGCACTTCGCGGAAGCGAGCGTCGCCCGAGAGGGTGCAGAGAATTCGAATTCCCAGCTCGTCGAACAACGGCGCAACATACCAGAACTCGCCGGCGATGTTGTACTCGCCGACCAGGTTGATGTCGTGAATCCGCATCCCATTTCGCCCCGTTCGGGCGATAGGGTCAGGCTCACGAGTTCCAATGACCTGCTTAACCATCGCGTCGCCAGCGATCCGGTTTCCCAGATTCTTCGTCCCGTAGAAACCGGCCGAATCGATGATCACGCACGGAACGCCCCACTCTCGTTCGGCGGTACGACATACCGCGCCGACATCGTCGCCGATGAGAGCCGGGACGCACGTGTTGTAAACGAAAACAGCCGCAGGCGAGTAGGAGTCGATCGCCTGCTTGATCGAATGGAGGAGACGCTTTTCGCCGCGTCCCATGATGATATCCTGTTCGGTCAAGTCGGTCGTCATGCCGACCCGATAGAGTTCCGGTCCCGACGATCGCGTACCCCGGTTGTCCCAACTGCTGCCGGCACAAGCGATTGGCCCATGGACGATATGCGCAACGTCGGCGATCGGCAGTAGCGCGATCTGGGCGCCGTCAAACGCACAGCCGCCAGCCGTCGAACCAGGCTTCGGCTTCGCGCAGCCCGACTTCGATTTTTTGTTGTGCTCGCACGCTTTTTCGTCGAGCAGCTCCGCCACATCCTTCTGATTCATTCCCATAGTCGTAGGTCCGCTGAAATTGGTGGAAACGCTATCGACCGAAGTCGCCGACAAGGCGCCTTCTATTTGTCGTCGAGCAGTTCAGCGATCACGACGCCGATGGCGATGTCGAAATCGTTGGTCAACGACAGACAATGTTCATCCCCCCCAACCAAGTAGATGGCGAATTTGGGACGTCGCGCGACCGGCTTTCCGGAGAAGATGTCGTCGTCGAAACAGTGCGTGATTCGAACGCTGGGGAATTGCGAACGAACCGCGTCGAAGGCGAGCGGTCCCAGGTCGGTCTGTGCGAATTGATCGGCGATGGCGTCGACCGTTTCGCTGGTAATTGCGGCAGTTTGCTGGCTCATAGCGGTTCTAAAACCCCCTGATCTTGGAATCGAATGCGGTCATCCAGCGGAATGTCCATCGCCTTGGCTAACCAGGGCGGAGGATTGTCCTGCATTTTTTGCTGAAGACGATCCAGCACTTCATCGACTTTGGGTCGACTGTCCACCGTAAGCGGGTAAACGCCGCGCTGAATCACTTTGGCCGCGACATGGCCGCCGATCGCCTGCGTGTAGAGAACCTGGCAATCGGGAATCAGCTGAGCGCGAAAGTCAATCGCGTCCTCTGAGTCGACCGCTTCCGCAGCGGAGCGGACGTCGACCAACTGCGTCTCTTCTTTGCTGACTTGATAGACGAAGAAGCGGAGCGCCCCGCCGAAACGTTCGTCGACTTGCTTTCCGGTTGAAGTCGCGACCGCGACGCGGATCGAACCAGGCAGCGGCGAATCGAGACGCCCGGTCGGTTCGGGAAGACGCTGGCGGTCGTCGTCTTTGTATCCCCAAATGCACCGGACCGCATGTTTCAGCTTGAGGAGCTGTTCCTTCTCGGGCGTTTCGCTCGAGGTGGGAATCGCAACATGCTGTTTTTCCAGCCCTTCTCGCAAGTCGCTGACCGTCAGCATCGTGAAACGAGCTTTCGAGAACGGCAGCCCGACTGCGTCAAACAACGTCAGCAGCATCGCGCGAGGCTCGATCCCCAAGACATGGGCGGCCATAGCGACGCGATGCGCCAGTTCCCTTGATAACAACGGTCCCATGATGCCCCCCCTGACCTGATTATGAGCGATATGGAAAGCGGGGCTGAGGGTGGATATCCGCATCAGCCCACCGTAAGCGGCGGCTAACCAGCGCTACGTGGAAAGGAGGGTGATGCAATCGTCAATCGGGCAGAGCGTAACGCACTGCGGCTTCTTGTATTCGCCGGCGCATTCGGTGCAGGTCGCGGCGTCGATGGCGTAGGCCAGCAGCGTCGGCTTGATCGAGTTGGTGGGGCATTCCGGTTCACAGGCGCCGCACGAAATACATTCATCCGGATCAATTTTCATAGCCATGATTCGTTCTCCTTCGTTCGATGAATATGTTCTTTGCCAACGAGTTACGTAGGGCGATCTACGCTTAACGCCGCTTAGTCGTCATCCATACCGCCGACGCGCGACGCACGCAGCGTCACCGGCAGCTTGGGCTCGTAGTTGAGCGGTTCCACGTAAAATCGCGATCCATCGGTCAGTTCAATTTCTCCACCCCATTTCTCGGGAGTTGAAAACTCCAGGGTCTTCACTTCCGCCTCGAGATCCTTTTTGGGAACGTAAAACGAGATGGAGCCCGATTCGGTCCGTCGCAACATGATCTTTGGCACTGGTGAATTCCTTTGACGTTTGGGTGGTAAAGTCAGACCTGGGGAGTCGACGCCCTGAGGGGCGACAGGGCGTCGCTAGCACCCACCGGATCTGAACCTTGGTGCGCTGCGCTTCCACGCAGCCAGGTGATCCTCTTCGCTAGGAACTAGCGAATCAGGTCGTAGTTGTAGTCGGTGGTCCCCATGCCCATCGTGTCCTGGTCGAGTCGGGTGAGGATCTCGTTGACCAGCGTCTTCAGGATGTGCATGGCGCCTTCATAGCCGAGCGTGGTGTCTCGGTGCAGGTGGTGCCGATCGAAGATCGGGAAACCGAGCCGGATCAACGGCACTTCGTACTCTTTCCCCTTCGTGATCGTGTCACGTTGGATGAACTTGCCGTACGAGTTGCCGATCATGAAGTCCGGCTTGTCGGTGAAGACCAGCGATCGCATGTGCCACAGGTCGCAACCGAGATGGACCTTGCTGTTGACGCCGTACGGCGATTCCGAGAGGACCTTTTCCATCGCCTTCTTCCAACGCTTGTTGGCGTTGTGGCAGAGGACATGGGTCGGTTCGGCGCCCAACTCGAGCAGGAACTTGGTGAGCCCCATCACGAAGTCGGGATCACCCCACAGGGCGAACTTCTTGCCGTGCATCCAGGTGTGGCTGTCGGTCATCATGTCGACCAGGCGGCCCCGTTCCTTCTCGAGCGAAGCCGGAATCGGCTTGCCGGTCAGCTCCGAAACCTTCATCAGGAATTCGTCGGTCCACTGCAGACCCATCGGGATCTGAATGTCCTTCGATTCATGCTTCCAGGTGTTCTGCACGAACTTTTGCGACTTGACCGATTGCCAATTCTGCAGGAACAGCGTGTCGATCGCGTTCGGCGCGTCTTTGACTTCGTCGATCGTCGTACCGCCGGCGTACATGCGGAACTCGCCGTCGGCCGGCGTGTCGAGCACTTCTTCCGGATCGGACAACATCGAGTAGTCGACCCCCATCTCCTTCAGCATCCGCTTGATGACGCGGAAGTTGCCGAGATAGGTCTCGAAGCCGGGAACGATGTTCAGCTTACCGTTCGAGCCGACCTGCTTCCCTTCCATCTCGTTGAGCGTGAAGTAGCGAGCGATCCCTTCCCACATGTTGTCCCAGCCGGTGGTGTGGCTGCCGACGAAGCTCGGCGTGTGGGCGAACGGGGTCGGGTACTCTTGCGGAACGTGACCTTCCTTCTTCGCGTTGCGAATGAAGGCGTTCAGGTCGTCCCCGATCACTTCCGCCATGCAGGTGGTACTGACGGCGATCATCTTCGGCTTGTAGAGCGCCTTGGCGTTCTCCAGACCGTCGAACATGTTCTTCTGGCCGCCGAACACCGCCGCGTCTTCGGTCATCGAGTCGCTAACGCAGGCGATCGGTTCTTTGAAGTGACGGTTGAAGTAGGTCCGGAAGTAAGCGACGCAGCCTTGCGAACCGTGCACGTACGGCATCGTTTCTTCAAAGCCGAGGGAGCAGAGAACCGCACCCAGCGGTTGGCAGGCCTTCGCCGGATTGACGGTCAGCGCTTCGCGTTTGAAGTTGAGGTCTTGATATTCTTGAGAGGTGGTCCACTCAAAAACTTCCTTGACCTTTTCGTCGCCGTCGTAGTTTTCCCACAGCTCACGCTTGGTCTTCAGATTCTCTTTGTAATCCGCATCGCGAAAGAGCGGGTAACACGGCTTAATGGTATCGACATCTTGGCTCATGACTAAAATCCTTTCAGGATTAAAATGTTTTTGGATCGGTCAGCGAGGCCGGAATCGATACTGCGCCGGTTCCGGCCGGACCCTACTTGTTTCCGTTTGCACTACGCCGCCCCGCCGGTCGACGCTTCCGCGGCCTTCTTCCAGGGAGGAGTCACCTGGTCCCAGCACGGATTGTTGAGCGTCATATCCATGTCCCGGGCGAAGATCGCGAAACCGTCGTAACCGTGATACGGACCGGAGTAGTCCCACGAGTGCATTTGACGAAACGGAATTCCCATCTTCTGGAAGATGTACTTTTCCTTGATGCCGGAGCCGATCAGGTCAGGCTGGAGACGCTTGACGAACTCTTCAAATTCGTAGCCCGTCACGTCGTCGTAAATCAGGGTGGCGTTCCCCATTTCCTTGATCGTACGATCGTAGTCGTCGTTGTGACCGAACTCGTAACCGGTGCCGACCACTTCCATCCCGAGATCTTCGTAGGCGCCGATCGTGTGACGCGGACGGAGACCGCCGACGAACAGCATGACTCGCTTCCCTTTCAAACGGGGAGTGAATCGGGCTTGGACGGCGTCCATTTCGGGTTTGTACTTTTCGATGACCCGTTCGGCGCCTTCCTTGATCTTGTCGTCGAAGAAGCCCGCGATCTTGCGGAGCGATTCGTTGATCTTGGTCGGACCGAAGAAGTTGTATTCCATCCACGGAATGCCGTACTTTTCTTCCATGTGCCGCGAGATGTAGTTCATCGAGCGGTAGCAGTGGAGCAAGTTCAGCTTCACTTTCGGCGTGTTTTCGAGCTCGGCCAGCGTACCGTCGCCAGACCACTGAGCGACGACTCGCAGCCCCATTTCTTCGAGCAGGATGCGGCTCGACCAGGCGTCGCCGCCGATGTTGTAGTCGCCGATGACCGAAACGTCGTACGGTCCCGGTTCGTAGCTGGTCCCCATGGCGCCTTCGCCGTCTTTGAAGACCCAGTCGCGAATCGAGTCGTTGGCGATGTGGTGACCGAGCGACTGCGAGACGCCACGGAAACCTTCGCAACGAACCGGCACGACCACCTTACCGATGTCGGCAGTCTTTTTCTTCGAGACCGCTTCGATGTCGTCGCCGATCAAACCGATCGGGCATTCCGACTGGACCGAGATGCCGCGGTGCAGCGGGAACAGGCCTTCAATTTCGTCGATCAACTTGGCGAGCTTCTTATCGCCGCCGAAGACGATGTCCTTTTCCTGGAAATCGGAAGTGAAGTTCATCGTGACGAAAGTGTTCACCCCGGTCGTGCCGATGTAATAGTTGCGGCGACCGGCGCGGCTATATTGCCCGCAACCGACCGGACCGTGGCTGATGTGAATCATGTCCTTGATCGGACCCCAGACGACCCCTTTCGAGCCGGCATAGGCACAGCCGCGAATCGTCATCACGCCCGGCAACGATTTTTTGTTGCTGGTGATGCACTTTTTCGACTGCTCGACTTCGTGATCATTGGGAGCCAGGTGCTTCGCGCGATCTTTCTTCGCCTTTTCTGGATAGATCTCCAGCACCTCTTGGATCAGGGCCTCAGTTTCCTCTTTGGTCATCACAGACATTGCAAGAGCTCCTTTTCAGGTATGCGCCAAGCGTGACCAAGGCAGTCCCCCTTTGGCGTCGCTTCGTATGACTTGTTAGTAGCGTAGCTATTGATTGGTTGTTGGTTCCGCCATCTACACAAGGCGTTTCGAATCCCGCTGATTCGAAACGCCAGCCTATATCTGTCAGGCCGCAGCCTGGCTTACGCATCGGCCGAGGCGGTTTGGCCGACGATCGATTCGTCCTCTTCGTCCAGAATGCCGAACTCGGTCAGCAAGTCTTCGAGTTCGTCCATCGTGATCGGCGTCGGAATGACCAGCTTCTTGTTGTCACGGATCTTCATCGCCAGGTTGCGATATTCGTCAGCCTGAGCCGCCTTCGGATCGTATTCGATCACGGTCATACGGCGGATTTCGGCACGCTGAACGACGTTGTCGCGGGGGATGAAGTGAACCATGTGGGTTCCCAACTTCTCGGCGAGAGCTTCGATCAGTTCCGCTTCACGATCGGTGTTGCGGCTATTGCAGATCAAACCGCCCAGACGCACGCCGCCCGAGTTGGCGTACTTCACGATCCCCTTGGCGATGTTGTTGGCCGCGTACATGGCCATCATTTCGCCGGAGACGACGATGTAAATTTCCTGGGCTTTGTTTTCGCGAATCGGCATCGCGAAACCGCCGCAGACGACGTCGCCAAGGACGTCATAGAAGACGAAGCTGAGGTCTTCATCGTAGGCGCCTTCTTCTTCGAGGAAGTTGATCGCCGTGATGACGCCACGACCTGCGCAACCGACGCCCGGTTCCGGACCGCCCGATTCGACGCACTTCGTGTTGCCATAACCGACCTTAAGAACGTCTTCGAGTTCCAGGTCTTCCACGCTGCCGGCCTCGGCGGCCAGGTGCATGATCGTGTTTTGCGCTTTGGCGTGAAGCATCAGTCGGGTCGAGTCCGCTTTGGGATCGCAACCAACGATCATCACTTTTTCGCCAGCTTCTGCGAGCGCGGCGACGAGGTTCTGGGTCGTCGTCGACTTCCCAATTCCTCCCTTACCGTAGATCGCACATTGTCGGAGGGCCATACAGGGTTCTCCTGAAGGTGTAGGTGAGTGTGAAAAATAGCGTTCCTGTTTTTTGCCGCACGTCATCGGCAACGCGGGACCCTTAATGCAATGGGTGTGCCAATAGAAAAAGTCGCGACCAGTCTTGCCGTCGCCGGCAAGAAAAACCCCGGTTTTCTTCGAAGAATACGCCTCTTTCGAATTTGTCGTCGCTCTCTTGTCGCAACGTCCGACCTCCTGTTTCCATTCCGACAAACGCAACTGGAGGGAACGACACAAACAAAACAACCGGCTGAAAACAGGTTTTGTGGAGAAGAAGCGCAACCGTCGGTAATCCCGGACGTTAAGGCACGCCAAGAGGTTGATGGACGCGAAAGCTGACGCCCTTCGCCGTCGCACCACCATTGCCGTCAACACGGGAAGACAAAATCCCAGCGGCACACCACTTGCGAAAACAGGTGATAGCAGCAACGCCGCGCGTAGACGCTTATTGCGCACTCGCCGCGTCCTATATACGAGCCATCCCCCTTAACCAATAAGCAAAGGAGCGATCCCCGTGACTGACTCACTTCTGAACCAACTTGTCCAGGGTATTCGCAGCGGCGAAATCGTCCCCTATCTCGGCCCAGGAGCTTTGTCGGATGTCGTTCATAAAGAAACCGATGAACCAATCCCTGCAACGAGCGACGGCCTGATTCTGGCTATGAACGGCGGCAAGCCGATGGCGCCAAAGCTGATGTGGGAGTTTGCCCGCGCGGCGATGAATTTGGAGTTAAAGAAGGGGCGCACCTTCATCAGTCGCTTTCTGACCGATACGTATGGTCACGACAAATGGACGCAGTCGCGCCTTCATAAACTAGTCGCTGACCTGAATCCTCACCTCGTGCTCGACATCAACCGCGATACGCAGCTGCAGGATTTGTACGCAGAAACGCCCCACACCTTGATTGTCGGCCTCGCCCGGATCGCCGGAACCGACTTCCGCTATCGTCTCTATCACTACCAAGATGGAGCGTATCGCGAAGTGAAGAATGCGGAAGTCGACGTGACGCTCCCTGTTCTCTTCAAACCGATGGGAACCCCGCGACCGTCGGCCGACTATATCGCCTCGGACGCTGACTACGTCGACTACATCACCGAGCTGATGGGAGGTTTCGCGATTCCTGGTTTTGTGAAGGAATACCGGTTAAATCGGCAATATCTCGGCATCGGCCTCCGTCTGACTCGCGACACCGAACGGATGGTATTTACTGACATGATCTACAGCGCCGGCGATCCCGCAGGCTGGGTCTTGATTGAATCCCCGACCGCCAAAGAACGCCGCTTCTGTGAGTCGAAGCGGGTCGAAATCATCGAAGCGTCGACCAGCGATCTGCTCCAAGCCTTGGAAGCGGCTCAGGAGAGCGCTGTCGAAACGTAAGCCAACGGCCAAAGGGAAAAGCGAGGATTCGGTTATGTCGGTTGACGTCAAAAACAGAAGCGAACAACGATCCCAGACGCAATTTCCGCGTGATTTGGGCGCTCGCAGCGATTTCGCTGTTGGTTTGACGCCAACGCGACGCGTTTCTGTCTCGAACAAGACACAAAACATCCGACGTGCGACGTCCAACTTTTCCCTCAAGCCCCTGGAACCGGCGTTATCTAGCGCAGCAATCGAAAATTCGAGCGGTCCGCGACGTGGCACACCGCTTGCATATGGCGTCATCGCGACTCAATAGGGCGGCGGTGTTCGGTTACCCATGACCGGATGAATTCAACTCATCAAGTGGATGGAGAACAATATGCTCGAACTGAAAGTGCTCGGCGATCACTCGGAAACCGAAGTCCCCCAAGGAGGTTGTTCCTCCGGATCGTGCGGTTCGACCGACGATCAACTGTCCCATCTCTCCGAAAGCGTTCGTCAGCGCGTTTTCAATCATCCCTGCTATTCAGAGCAAGCGCATCATCATTTCGCTCGGATGCATGTCGCCGTCGCTCCGGCTTGTAATATTCAGTGCAACTACTGCAACCGCAAATATGACTGCGCCAACGAATCACGACCTGGCGTCGTCTCCGAGCTCTTGACCCCCAAACAAGCGGTCAAAAAGACGATGGCGGTGGCGGCCAACATTCCGCAAATGACGGTGCTGGGAATCGCCGGTCCTGGCGATCCGCTGGCCAATCCGAACAAAACGTTTTCGACGTTCCGGATGCTGACGGAACAAGCTCCCGACATCAAGCTGTGCGTTTCGACCAATGGTTTGGCGCTACCTGATTACGCCGACGAATTGACGAAACACAACATCGATCACGTTACGATCACCATCAATTGCGTCGATCCTGAAATCGGCGCCAAGATCTATCCGTGGGTCTTCTGGAACAACAAGCGAGTTCGCGGCGTCGAAGGCGCCAAGATCTTGATCGATCGCCAGCAGGAAGGGCTCGAAAAGCTGGTTGAACGCGACATCCTCGTCAAAGTCAACTCAGTGATGCTGCCGGGGATCAATGACAAACACCTGGCGGAAGTGAGCCGCGTCGTCAAATCGAAGGGCGCCTTCCTCCACAACGTGATGCCGCTGATCGCGGAACCGGAACATGGGACCTACTTCGGTCTGATGGAACAACGCGGTCCGACGCCGAAAGAACTGCAGGAATTGCAGGACGAATGCTCCGGCGACATGAACATGATGCGTCACTGCCGACAATGCCGCGCCGATGCGGTCGGTTTACTCGGTGAAGACCGCGGCGCCGAGTTCACCATGGAAAAAATCGAAGCGATGGAAATCGACTACGAAGCGGCCATGGTCAAACGGAAGAAGGTGCACGACGCGATCAACGCCGAACTGGCCAAAGCGACGACGCAATCGCAAAGCGTCAATGCCGACCACGCAATTCCCGCCGAAACGCGCCCCGTCTTGATGGCGATCGCGTCCCAAGGGGGCGGCCTGGTTAATCAGCACTTCGGTCACGCGAAAGAATTCCTGGTCTATGAAGCCTCGCCCGAAGGGGTCCGCTTCATCAGCCATCGCAAGACCGACTTGTACTGCACCGGCGGCGACACGTGCGGCGACGGCGATAGCCTGCTCGGCGGCATCATCAAAGCCCTGGAAGGTTGCGAAGCGGTTCTGTGCTCCAAGATCGGATACGAACCTTGGGAAACGCTGGAAAGCGCAGGCATCATGCCGAACGGCGAGCATGCCATGGAGAAAATTGAAGACGCCGTCTGGGCCGTCTATGTCGAGATGTACCAGAACGGCAAACTGACCGACAACCAGACTCAGATGACGGCGTAGGAAATCGCAGGGAGTTTCCGTGCGAGCCGCATTGGCCCAAACGCAACAGCAAAGGACCGGACGATGGCCCTGAAAATTGTGGATCGATGCGTCAATTGCCACGCGTGTCAGATGGTCTGCCCGACCGGATCGATTCGTAAAGGCAAAAACGACGCTCACTTCCTGATCAACCAGGATACCTGCACGGAATGCGTCGGATCCTACGACGAGCCTCAATGTTCGAGCATTTGTCCTATCGAATGCGCGATCGAGTTTTCGGACGGTTCGCCGGTCAACCCCTTTGGGTCGTTAACCGGTTTGCCGCTCGACAAGGCGCCTCTTGTATAGCAACGAACACCACTACGGAAGCGTGCGACGGTTATGCAAACGGAATCCACCAACCCAGTCATCCTACGATTCGATCCCGGGACGGCTCGCGCAATCGCCGAGTACGACTGCGCGGCCGCCGCTTCGGAAGCGCCCGAGGCCTTGTCGCGAGACGCTCGTCCCGCGACCAAGGAGTCGGTCGTGCAAGTGATCAATCAAAACGGCGATACCAGCCGACTGGTTGTGGTTCGCGTTGACGCACCGGAGCAAACTTACCTGGTGTTGCGACAACAAGATTGGGCCGACGGAATTGGCTGGTACACGCAGCGAAGCGTCGAAATCGGTTCCGACCAACTGGGACCGCTTCGATGCACGCTGCAATCCTGCCAAGATTGTCAAACGGCTCCGCCCCAACAGGCTAGCCGGACAAGAAAGCAGTTCTCCGCCGCGCGACGACAGCAATTGCGAATCGTCTCGTAGCGACTCCTGCTTCACACAATTCAACCAACTCACTAACGCGACAAGCGAGTGTTTCGTCACTAGCGGTCACATGCGTTGGTCAAACGCCGCCCCGGGAAGTGCGAGCCTCGGGCGGCGTTGCGTACAAAGGGAGCCTTTCCAGGAGAGGCTTGCGCGGCGTAAGTCGTACTTAACGACGAATTTCAAGGCGGAATGCAAAGGGTAGAACCATGACACCTGACGGCGGTTTGGAAAGTAAAACGAAGAGTACCGACGAGACTAGCCCGGAAGCCAAGACGTTGCCGGTCATTGACCGCCTTGGCCTCTCGCCCAAGTCGAACAAACAAACGGTCAATATCGAGGGGGCTACAGTTCGCCTGGCCGGCGACTCGGGCGACGGCATGCAATTGGCCGGAACCCAGCTGACCGGAGCATCGACTCGACTTGGCAACGACGTGGCGACTTTTCCTGACTTTCCCGCCGAAATCCGCGCTCCCAAAGGAACCACGGCCGGCGTTAGTGGTTTTCAGGTGCGGTTCTCCTCCAAGCAAATCTTTACCCCCGGCGATACGCTTAACGCGTTGGTCGCCATGAACCCGGCCGCGCTCAAAACCAATCTGCACGACCTAGCCGGCGGCGGCATTTTGATCGTCAACGAAGACGAGTTTGACGCGAAGTCGCTGCAACTATCCGGCTACGCGGAAAACCCACTCGAAAACGAAAGCCTGAACGAATACCAACTGATTCAGGTCCCGATGACGCGCATCACGCGTGAAGCGGTCGCCGAACTTGGTCTTTCTTCCGCCCAAGCCGACCGCTGCCGCAACTTCTTCGCGATGGGTCTTGTTTACTGGCTGTATGGCCGTAGCCTGGAACCGACGCTGAACTTCATCGAAGAGAAGTTCGGTTCCAAGCCGACGATCGCCGACGCCAATCGCCGCGCCCTGAACGCCGGCTGGTACTACGGCGAGACGACCGACGCCTTCGGCAGCAACTTCCGGGTCGACCCGGCAAAGTTGAAGCCGGGCAAGTATCGCAGCCTGAACGGCAACAAGGCGATGGCCCTCGGCCTGATCGCCGCGGCGAAGAAGAGCGACAAAGAGTTGTTCCTCGGGACCTATCCGATCACCCCGGCGAGCGACATTCTGCACGAGCTGAGCCATCACAAGAACTTCGGCGTTCGAACCTTTCAGGCCGAAGATGAAATCGCCGCCATGTGCTCGACCATTGGAGCCGCCTTTGGGGGAGCGATGTCGGTCACCACTTCCAGCGGTCCAGGCATCGCGCTCAAGGGAGAAGCGATGGGACTGGCGCTGATGCTCGAATTGCCGATGCTGATCGTCAACGTCCAGCGCGGCGGTCCCAGCACCGGTTTGCCGACCAAGACGGAACAAGCCGACTTGCTGCAGGCGGTCTTCGGCCGGAACGGCGAAGCGCCGATCCCGGTGATTGCAGCCCGAAGTCCCGGCGACTGCTTTCATGTCGCCTTGGAAGCCTGGAGGATCGCCGTCCGCTTCATGACGCCAGTGATCGTGCTGACCGACGGCTACATCGCCAACGGGACCGAGCCGTGGCGAATTCCGACGTCGGACGAGCTTCCCACCTTGAAGATCACCCATCCCGATAAAGTCGAAGGGGAAACGTTCTATCCGTACGCCCGTGATGAGCGACTCGCTCGACCATGGGGGATCGCCGGAACCGAAGGGCTCACGCACCGCCTAGGCGGGCTCGAAAAGCAAGATCTTACGGGGAACGTCAGCTACGACGGCGACAACCATGAGCACATGGTAATGACGCGAGCCAAGAAGGTCGCCAACATCGCACTCGACATTCCGCTTCAGGAAGTGAACGGACCAGACTCGGGCAAGCTGTTGGTCTTGTCTTGGGGGGGAACCTATGGCGCTTGTGCGACGGCAGTCGAACACGTTCTCGAAACGGGTGGCTCCGTCGCGCACGCTCACCTGCGGTACTTGAATCCGCTGCCGAGAAACCTGGGAGGACTCCTCTCGCGCTACGATCAAGTTCTCATTCCCGAACTCAATTTGGGACAACTCCGCACGGTGATCCAAGCGGCCTATTGCCGGCAAACGATTCCGATGCACCAAGTCAAAGGAAAACCATTCGGCGTTCAACAGATCGTCCGCAAGATCGAAGAGATTCTCGCCCAGCACGAGGCGGTCGGCTGCTAGTTTCGCCGACGCCGCCCTTCCCTTGCGAATCCCATTCGATCACCGCGACAACTCATTGGAAAAGGTAGACGAAAATGATTACCTCCGCACCGCTCAATTTGACGCCTCAAGACTTCGCCAGCGACCAGGAAATTCGCTGGTGCCCCGGATGCGGCGACTACGCCATCCTCGCATCGATGAAGAAGGTTCTGCCGACGCTGGGAATCCCACCGCACAAGACGGTCTTCGTCTCCGGCATCGGCTGCTCGAGCCGCTTTCCGTACTACGTCAGCACCTACGGAATTCATAGCATTCACGGCCGAGCGCCGGCGATCGCCACCGGTCTGAAGGCGTCACGCCCCGATCTTTCGGTCTGGGTAATTACCGGCGACGGCGACGGACTGAGCATCGGCGGCAATCATCTGATTCATGCGATTCGCCGTAACGTGAACATCAACATCATTCTGTTCAACAACCGCATCTACGGCCTGACGAAGGGGCAATACTCGCCGACTTCGCCGATTGGCAAAGTGACCAAAAGCACGCCAATGGGAGCAATCGACAATCCGCTCTATCCCCTCTCGGTCGCGGTCGCTTGCGAAGGGACGTTCGTCGCTCGCTCGGTCGATACGAACACCAAACACCTGGCGGCCACGCTGCAACGTGCGGCCGAGCATCAAGGGGTGTCGTTTGTCGAAGTGCTGCAAAACTGCAGCGTCTTTAATGACGGCGCCTGGAACTACGCCAAAGACAAAGACTCCAAAGCGGACAATCTCCTGGAACTGGAGCATGGCAAGCCGCTGATCTTCGGCAAAGAGGGGAACAAGGGGATCCGCATTCGCAACCTGGAACCGGAAGTGGTTGAAATCGGCAAGGATTGCGGCGAAGAAGAACTGCTAGTCCATGACGAGCAGGCGAAGTCGCCGACGTTGGCCTATATGCTGTCGCAACTTCGACACGAGTTCGGGTTCCCCGAACCGATTGGCGTGTTGCGAGATATTCAGCGCCCGCAATACGAAATCGAATTGAATCGCCAGGTTGAATTCGCCCGAGAAACCGCCGGCGAAGGAGATCTCGACAGTCTGCTGGATGAAGGGGAAACCTGGACGGTCGCGTAGCGGCGCGAGCGCTGCGTCACTAGCGGTCGAAAGAAGAAAACTGCTCCGGATGGATTTGCGAGCCTCGAGCAGTGATGACTTCAATTCCAAGTTGA
This sequence comes from Blastopirellula sediminis, assembly GCF_020966755.1. NCBI lineage: Bacteria > Pseudomonadati > Planctomycetota > Planctomycetia > Pirellulales > Pirellulaceae > Blastopirellula > Blastopirellula sediminis. The sequence continues at coordinate 1,624,310 of NZ_JAJKFT010000004.1, read as the reverse complement.
AACAACTTGGCGCGTTTAACCGGCGTTGGAAACGGCATCCGCCATCTCGCCGGAATCGTAATCGCGGAGGATCAGGGTGAATTCGTCCACGCCTTCTTGCTCTTCCAGCAGGATCTCCTCCAGCATCACCACCAAAGGGCGATCGACGCCGTCGGCCAACGCGAGCGCTTCCTGGTAGAGTTGAACGGCCGTTTCCTCAAAGCAGAGGCTGTTCATCAGCATCTCGTGCAAACTGCCGGTCTGCTTGACCGGATCGCGTTCGACGACTGGAACTCCACCGAGCGCCGTGATCTTCTGGCCGATCTGTTTCGCGTGACCGAACGATTCCGACGCACTTTCGCCAAATCGTCCCGAGTAAACCTCGCGCCAAATGCCGGTCAGCACAAAGCTGTACTGCGAGTATTGAGCGACGCCGGTCCACTCCCAACGCAATATGTCGTTTAGTTTGTCAATTAACTCAGAACTTGCCATGCAGTCTCTCCATGGTCCAAAGGAATCAAATCAGTAATGGAACTTTTCCTAGCAGCAAGAATATGCATTTGCCAAACGAGCCGGACGACTTCGCAAGACGCCTAAATGCGGCGGACCTTGATGTCTAAGGTCTGAATGCGGTAGGCGATCTGACGCGGGGTCATTCCGAGTAGCCGAGCCGCCTTCGCTTGCACCCAACCGCAATGCTCCAGGGCGGCGACGATGCGGTCGCGTTCGTCAAGATCGGGGTCATTGAAGTTCGCCGGAGCTTCGACCAGCGTTCCGCCGCGCGACATAATCCGATCTTCCAATCCGGTATCGACGATCGCCTCGCGATCGATCGTAGCGGACGAAGACATCACCGCAGCTCGTTCCAGACAGTTTTCCAACTCGCGGACGTTGCCAGGCCAGTCGTAACGCATCAGGAGAGCGGTCGCCGCCTGCGACAGCGACAAATCGCGACCTTGCCGGTCAGAGATTCGTCGTACCAGATGCAACGCCAGGTCCGGAATATCCTCGGCTCGTGCCCGTAGCGGGGGCATATAGATCGGCATCACATTGAGCCGATAGTAGAGGTCTTCGCGAAACTTGCCCGCTTCGACGTCCGCTTCCAAGTCGCGATTAGTCGCGGCAATAATCCGGACGTCGACGCATTTCGTCTGGGAGCTGCCGACGCGTTCAAACTCTCCCTCTTGCAAGACGCGGAGCAGTTTCGATTGGAACCCCGGCGAGATCTCGCCAATTTCGTCCAGGAACAACGTTCCGCCGTCGGCTCGCTCAAAACGTCCCGGTCGACCTTCGGTCGCGCCGGTGAACGCCCCTTTTTCGTAGCCGAAGAGTTCCGACTCCAGCAGATTATCCGAAAGCACGGCTGCGTTCAGTTTTACGAACGGTTTATCGGCGCGCTGCGAGTTGTAATGGATCGCGTGAGCAACGAGCTCTTTGCCGGTTCCCGATTCTCCTCGAATCAGTACGGTGGTCGTCCACTTGGCGACGGCGCTGATCTGTTGAAAAACCCGACGCATCGGATCAGATCGGCCGATGATGTTTTCAAAGCCGTACTGCTGACTTAATTGCTCCAGCAGGCGATCGCGCTGATCGGTCAGTTGCGACTTTTCGCGTTCGTGATCTTGGGCAAGCTTGGCAATCTGTCCGACAAGATTCGCGATCATCACCAGAAAGCGAGATTGGCTTTCGAGTCGATCGAGGTCGGCCGTTTTCGGCTGTGCGGCCAAGACGCCGATCACCTTGCCGTTGGCCGAAATAGGAACTGCGATAAAGGGACGATCCCGTTCGTAAATGCCGAGCTTGCCGGCAAAACGCGGTTCGTCGGCAATTCGCGGTACGATAACCACCCGGTTTTGCTCGAACGCCGAGCCGATGATCCCTTCCCCAGAATGGTAAGCGATACTGTTCTTATCGACTGCAGTGTCCTGGATCACTTCCAAGACCAACTTCCGGGTATTCTCATCGACAAGCGTGATCATACCCCGCGACATTTCGTTGAGTTGCAGGTTGTCCAGGACTGTCGAGAGCGTGGAACGCCCGACGTCCGAACTCGACATGCAAGTCGTGAGGTTGTACATCGCCTCCAGCTCTAGATTGAGCGGACACGCATGACACTCGAACGTTTCTCCACTCGCCCTTTCAAAACCTTTCGGCATAAAGCATCGACTCACGCTCAAAAAGAGAGGTGCGAACAACCTAACCGATCAAAGCGGAACGGCTCAACATTGGCGGCGCCGCAGGACAGGGGTGAACGTCGTGCGTAAAGTCGCAGCAGGTTGAAATCGAAAATGTTCTTTTCTTAGAAGAATCGCAAACGGTGCGCCGTGGTTAGTGACAAATTTGCCGCAGCGCGCCTTCTTTGTGATCCTCCTCTCCTTAAACCAGCGTTAACGGCCACCCGACATCCGTTAGCATCGAAAGAAATTTTGGGCCAAATTGACGATCCCGATTAAATACAAGCTGCAATGTCATAAATAGCACAACCGACGGGCACGATCCCGACAAATGCTACATAGTTGTCAGCGCCCCTCCAAAAGCTATCGAACCAACTGCAAAACATTTCCTCTCAGCGGGGTTGGCAAGCTTTTTGCATCCCGAGTAGGTGCGACGGGACGCCGCTAGGCGGGACGAAGATTTCCCGCGGATTTCGGCCATCGAGCGTTGGCGGTTTTGCGCCATGGCGCGTCGCCACGACGCACATTCGACACAACTGCAATTCTGGGGAGGATAACGTGGTTTTACCGCGAGCGATCGCCAACGGAGAGATCAGCGTCTCGGACTATCACGAAGTCTCGAAGCACCACGTCGGCGAGTATGCCCCTGGACCGCTTGCGCTCGATTGGGATCAGCAGCCGAATCCCTTTCGTACGTTTGCCGGAGCGCCGGCTGTCGAGTTGCCCCTCCCCACCCGAACGCCGACGCCCAAGTACCATCAACTTTCTGATGGAACCGTGATCCAACCGCAGGCGCCCAGTCTCGAAGCGCTCGGGCAGTTGCTCGCCTACTCGATGGGCATCTCTTGTTGGAAGGTTTACGAAGAGGTCAAATTTTCTCTACGCTGCAATCCATCGAGCGGCAACCTTCATCCGACCGAAACTTATCTGGCGGTGCAAAACTTCGCATCCTTATTGCCCGGGATCTACCACTACGACGTTCACCAGCATGCGTTGGAACGACGTTACGCGATCTCTCCAGCGAACTTACCGTCAACGTCCGACGCCCCCACGCTCTGGATCGGTCTGACGTCGATTCCTTGGCGCGAAGCCTGGAAGTATGGCGAACGGTCGTATCGCTACTGTCAGCTGGACATCGGACATGCTGTCGCCGCGATCCGAATGTCGGCCGCCGCGCTCGGCTGGACTGTCACGCTGGTCGAATCGATCGGCGACGATGAGATCGCCGCTCTGTTCGGCATCGATCGTTCCGCCGACTATGCCGAATGCGAACGAGAAATTCCGGAAGTCGTTCTGCAATTGCATGCTGGCGCGAAATCAGAGGCAATCGGAGATCTCGCTCGATTGGTGACGCTGGTTCAGGAAAGCGCCAAGTCCGCCTGGCACGGCGTCCCCAATCGGCTCAGCACCGACGATCCTGTCGAATGGCCGCTTGCTGACGTTGTTCCCGAGAAAACGAAGAAGCCGCCGACCGATGAACCAGTCTGGACTCCCCCTGCCGGTAAAGTCAAATTGGCACCAGCCACGGATGAAAGTGCGACTGACATCTTCTCCTGGCGACGCAGCGCTCAAGCGTTTGACGACGAAGCGGTCTACCCGAAGTCAGCTTTCGCACGGTTCCTCGATACGTTGTCTCCCAAGCGGGACGTTCCTCCGCTCGACCTCTTCCCGTGGGAACCTCGGCTGCATCCCGTCTTCTTCGTCCACAATGTGCAAGGGATAGCTCCTGGCGTCTACATCGCGCCGCGCAGCGAAAGCGGCGAAGCGCTGCTCCGCTCAACGCTTCGCGACAAATTCGATTGGAAGCAGATCGATTCTTTGCCGACCGATCAGCCGTTCTATCAACTGGTTGGCGCCAAATGCCGCAAAGCGGCCAAGCACTTTTCCTGCAATCAAGCGATCGCGGCCGACAGTTGCTTTACGATCGCCATGATCGCCGACTTTGCCGACGTGATAGAGGAAGGCGCCTGGAAATATCGCCAGCTCTATTGGGAGGCCGGGGCGCTCGGCCAACTGATGTACCTGGAAGCGGAAGTCGCCAATTTTCGCGGCACCGGAATCGGCTGCTTCTTCGACCTCGAGATCCATCAGATCCTCGGCATACACGACACCTCATTCCAGTGTCTCTACAACTTCACGGTCGGATTTCCATTTTTGGATCCCCGTCTACAAACCATCGCTCCTTACGCTCATCTGAATGAGCGCCAATGAGGGAAACATGGCGACCAGCGAAAATCAACGCCAACTCGATAAGTGGCTAGAGGCCGAAGGCTATCCAACGGATGACCTGGAAGCGACGCGTGAAAACGAAACCACAGCCTTGATGCGTGCGGCTCGGCTGGGACGTGCAGACGTCATCCAAGACCTGCTTGAACGGGGCGCCGATCCGAATCGACTCAACGCCGATAAAAACCCCGCGCTCTGGTTCGCCTGTTTTAGTTCCAGCTTGAAATCAATCGACCTACTGATCGACGCCGGCGCCGATTTGGACACTCAGAACGTCAACGGCGCTACGTCACTGATCTACGCCGCTTCGGCTGGCAAAACCGACGTCGTGCGGCGACTTCTCGAAAGAGGAGCCAGCACGGCGCCGGAAACGTTAGACGGATACACAGCGCTCGACTCCGCCGCGAGTCCCCCTGTTTTGAAACTGCTCCGTACCGCCGTGGCCAGCGCCGCGGAAAAGGAAAACGCCCCCTCATGAATAGCCCAACCGAAGAAACCGTCGCCCCAGCCGAAATCGCCTCTTGGTCCGCTTTACCGCCGGAGTCGAAAAAGCTCTTTCAACTTGCGGCAGAAAACTGGGATCAATCCGAAGTGGCGTCGCAATACGTCGAACGCGCCCTCGAAGAGTCGAACGATATGGAGACGCTCGTCAGCGCCTATCGCTACTACTTCTACAAAAGCCAACCGACCAGAGCGTTAGAACTGGCCGAGATGGTGCTAGAACGAATCCGCTCGGAGCAGAACCTGCCGACAGAATGGGATGAACTCGAACCCCTACTCGCCACACATCAGCAAAACCTGCCGATGCGGCTCTACCTGACCGCATACGCCGCAAAAGCGCTGCTCATGGCGCAACTAGGAGACTACGAAGCGGCGAAAACTATCGCTGCCCGCGTCAGCGTTCTCGACCCTCGCCGCGAGTTTTGTGCGACGACGGTACATGAGGTGCTGACCAATCCGGAAGAATAGAACCGATTCGGTATGGCTCTACCCAATCGTGGGCAATTCCCCTAAACGCCCCGTCGATCCGGCGTAGACGCCGCGAAAGAGAATTGAAATGCGACGCAAGCAGAGCCGCGGATAACGTAACGTCAGGTAAGCGGTCTCCAGCACATGACGCCCCACCGTTCGCATTCGATATCGTCGTCGAACGCGAGCGAGGTAGATGCTATTGCGAATCATGTAATAGTCGCGGCCATTTCGTTCTTCGTTCATCGGCCGTGTGATCACTTTCGCGTCGCTTACGATCATGACCTTCCAACCAAAGTCCGCCGCCCGAAGGCAAAGCTCAGTTTCCTCGAAGTAGAGGAAGAAATCGTCGCGAAATAGGCCGATCTGACGAAGGGTCGCCACCCGTAACAGAATCGCGCATCCGTCGACGTAGCCGGTAGATCGCACTTCCCGATTTGGCGTCGGACTGTCGGTCGGCCGCATCTTGTGCATCGGTAAGAAACCCCGATTCTCGAAGACCAGAGACTGCGCAATCACTTCGTCGCCGGCAACCACTTCCGGGCCGCAGATCCCGATTGTCGGCTCCTGAAGCATCACTTCCATCAGCTTCGACAGAGCGCCGTCCGCCACCTGAACGTCCGGCGTCAACACCCATACGAACTGGAATCCCTGCTCAGCCGCCTTTCTGATACCAAGATTGCAGCCATCCCCGTAACCGAGATTCCGACCGCTCACAACTAGCTCAACCCCTTCGGGCAGACGTGCGGTAAGACCCTCTACGGAATCATCCGGGGAGTTGTTATCCACAACAAAAATGTGCGGCGACGCATGTTCGCTTCCCTGCAACCTTTCGACGCAAGCGATCGTTTCATCGACACAGCGATAGTTCACGATTACGCACGCGACAGCGTCCAGCGAACTCTCCATTTCCACCTTCCGTACCTGCGCCTATGCCCGTTGAAGTTGCCGAAATCGCTCGACCACTTCGTTCAATAGTTGATGCCGTACTTGACCGACAACTTCTGCCGAAAACCGTTCGCCTACCCGTCGCCGCGCGTTCTGGGCGATTCGCGAGTAACGGATTGCGTCGGCGGAGAGCGTCTTCGCCTTCGCCGCAAAGGCGCCGGCACTGTCGCAAAGTAACACGTCCTGCTCGTCTCGAAGTCCAAGTCCCCGCGCGCCTAGCGTCGTTGACAGCACGACGACGCCTGCACGAATCGCGTCCAGAATCTTGATCCGCATCCCACTACCAATTCGCAGGGGACAGAGAAAAATCGAACCACGGAGCTCCGCGTCAACATCGTCGACGAAACCTGCAAACTGAAACCGATCGCTCGCCAGATCTTGCTGAAACGATTGTGGATAGCTTCCTACAATCCGAATAATGGCATCCGGCATATCCTGAAAAATCAGCGGCGCAATCTCCGTATGCAACCACCGTACAGCGTCGGCGTTCGGCGAGTGCGAATGTCCGCCTAAAAAGGTAAAACGTAGCGGCGTTCGCAACTCGAATTCCTCCGTTGACGTCGACTCCGCAGTAATCCCTTGAATAGCGAGCGGAGAAACGACGACGTTTTGTAGTCCATGCTCGTGGGTCAACACCTGTGCATCTTCGTCGCATAGGGTGATCACTGCGTCGTACTCGCGGAGAGTTTCGACCTCGAGACGCCGAGCGATACGCAGCATTTCTGCGTCGCCGGGATACAGTTGCTGGATGATAGAGGACTGCAGTTCGTGCACCACAAAGACGCGCGGCGTCGTACGAGGCAAGCAGCGTGGAAATCTCACCATCCAGGGGTAGTCGACTTGAACGACGTCCGCATTCGAATCCGCCGCGATGCGTTGGAGCGATCGAACTACCTTCGGCGGCGGATCAAGAAGCATTCCAGCGAAGCGTACGTACATCGCTTTCGCATCACCGACACTGCAAAGAGATCGCCGCAACAGTCCGCTTTTGGAAAACCGCATCCCTCCCGACATCATGCGCGTCGTCCAACTCCAGCAATCGGAAAGAGCAAACATGTTTCGCAGTTCCGAGAATCTCAAACGGCCTTCGCATTCAGCTTCCCATTGTCGAATGAAGGTGGACGAAGGGGGCGAATTTCGGGACCACAGATACGCGTATTCGATCGAATCTCCGGCGTCGCACATCGCTCGAACGGTGCAATACGTGGCCGAGCGTCCATCGCCGGCGTCGGCAGGAGCTGCACCCGAGATCTGCAAGACTTTCAGCGGTAGCGAGGACTTTAACACGATTAGATGCAAGGTTTAATGAGAATGCCTTGCCCGGTAGGCAGAGAAAGAACTGGGACGTTGTATTTCGCAGCCAGTGCGTCAATTGCTTTCTTCTGCGGCGTGTAGCCGACATAAGCGTAGTCGTCGTAAAGAATCACTCCGCCCGGGGACATCTTCGGCCAAAAATAGTCGGTCGCGGCGGCTTCCGGAGTCGCGTTGTTCATATCGATGTGCAAATAGGCGATTTGCTCAGCGGGCACTTGTTCGAGCGTTTCTGGAACCGTCCCTTGAATGATGTGAACGCGATCCCATTCCTGAAAATTCGCTCGAACCGCTTCCACATCGGTCGCGTATCCCCCCATCGCCAGAACGCGGTCATTCTTTGTGAGGACGCCCCCCGCCTTCTCTTCCTCGGTAACGAAGCGGGCGTCAATTCCGCCAAACGTGTCCAGCAGGTAAAAGCTCTTCGTCAGGCGATTCCAATCCAAATAGGTCATCACGGCCGAAGAAACGAATCCTCGATTAACGCCGCACTCGACAAAATCGCCCGCAACGTGCTGCGCCACGGACGCGGCCCACAGCGCCGTGTGAACGCGCCAGTACATCCGGTTATTGCTGCAAGCTTGCACGCCTCGCTCGTAGGCGTTTCGATACTTTTCGTCCTGCATGAAGTCGTGATTGTGTAACGTCCAGAGGCCATCATCCGCGTAAAACGTCTGCGAAGTTTCGCCTGGCAATAAGTTCAAGCCAACCACGTTCTTCAGCAACAGATTCCCTCCCTTCTGAAAATACGAAGCGAGTTTTGCAATCAAGAGTCACCTCCAAATTTTCCAGGACGTTTCGTCGCTTTTCAGTCGAAGCTCGTGAAACGATACCAAATTGCGGCCAGGGCGAACCACAGTGCGATTCGTTTGTGGAGCGCCCTGGCTGGCCATGTCACCATACTCCCGACGCGCCACGTCCATGACTTGGTCTGCAATTCCAGCGACTCTTGCAACCAAGCGATCGCCTCCTGTCGATCCGATGCAATCGCATCTCGAATCTCCTCATGCAAATCGGGATTATCTCGCAGGACGCGCAGGTACATGTCAATCACGGCGGCGATCTTGACGTCGTTCGCCCCCGATGTCCAAACGCCTCCGTCATGCACGCGATAGGCGGCCATCGGAGCGTCGCAGTAACCCAATGGTCCTTGCTTCGCCGCCAAAATGCAGAGGGGCCAATCTCCGAGCTTCAAGTCCAAGAAGTAGTCTGGCAGTTGCGGCAGCATGCTTCGCCGCACCATCACCGAGCAGGTCTGTACGTAATTCCGTTTCGCGATCTCGCCGACGTCGAGCGTCTCGTTGCAGCTTTGCGGATGTCGATAGCCCAGCGAACGCCCTTTCCCGTCGACGTAATCGGCCGAGTGAAAACAAAGCGACCAATTGGGATGGCTTTCCAACAGCTCCACCTGTCGCTGTAGCTTGCCTGGATCGGTCCAGTAGTCATCTCCCTCCAACAGAGCGATAAAGTCTCCCCGGCACGCATGGTACGTTTCGAGGAAGTTTCGCATCATTCCAACGTTCGCGTCCCGTTTCAGCAACTTAATCCGCTCTGATTCCTGCTTTTGGGCCTCTTCTACAATCGAGCGTGTTTTGTCGGTTGAACAGTCCTCACCAATGACGATTTCGATAGGAAACGACGTCTTCTGCCGTAAGACCGATTCGATCGCCTGTCGAATGTACCGCTCATGATTGTAGGTAATGATGCAAACGCTGACCTTGGGAACGCTCATGCCGACACCTCCGCGTCGAAGGACTCTCCCTGGGGAACAGTCCTCGCTAAACGTTCGCGAAGTTCGCCGGCGTTTTCCGCCGCCCAAGCGAAAATGCTGCCAATCGCGTCAATATCCTCGGCAGTAACCGAAGTTCCTGTCGGCAATACCAAAACGCGATTCGCCAATTGCTCGGTCACCGGCAACAGAAGTCCGGCATTGGGGTAAAATGAGCAGTAAGGTTCCATGCGATGGACGCCGGGGAAGAAGTAGCGACGCGCAAGCACGTTATGGGCGTGCAAGATTTGCACAAGTTGATCGCGCGACAGTGGGCAGATACTCGGATCGACATCGACGACGACGTATTGGTAGTTCTGCCGCTCTTGCTTTGGGTATTCCAAGAGCCGCAATCCAGGCAACTCTAGGATGGCCTCTTCGTAACAAGCGTAGTTGCGCTGATTCGTGTCGATGAATTGCGGCATTCCCTCCAGTGAACTCAACCCAACTGCGGCGTTAAGTTCATTCATCTTCCCGTTCGTTCCGAGGTAAACGACATTGTCGTATCCCGAGAACCCAAAGTTCCGCATTAAGCGAACTTTATCCGCCAGCTCATCGTCGTCGGTAACGATCGCCCCCCCTTCGCCGCAATGCACAAACTTCGTCGCATGAAAGCTAAAGACCTCACACCGGCCGAAGCTGCCGATCATCTTTCCTTCGTGCGAGCAGCCAAAAGCGTGAGCCGCGTCGAACATCAGAGCCAGATTTCGGCGTTCCGCGATTTCCTCCAATGCGGCGACGTCGCAGGGACGTCCCCAAAGATGAACCCCGATAATCCCTGATGTGCGCGGCGTAATCAGCCGCTCTACCTGGGTCGGATCCAAGTTTTGGGTCTGCGGATCCACATCGCAGAAGACCGGCGTGATTTCTTGCCACTGCAGCGCATGAGCCGTCGCGACGAAGGTATACGACGGCACGATCACTTCTCCCTTCAGGCCGACGGCGCGAATTGCGATTTCCAGGGCCACCGTCCCATTGCACATGGCGATACAGTGCCGCACGCCGACCAAATCCGCGACACGTTGTTCAAACTCTCGGACCAAGGGTCCGTCGTTGGTGAGCCAGTTGCCGTCGAATATCGCCTGAATGCGTTCCATTAGAATGGTCTGGTCACCAATGTTGGGACGACCAACATGAAGCGGAACGGCAAGGGCGTTGTGCGGCATGGACAATAGCTTCACTTCGTTGTTCATGCGTCATTTCCCGAACTTGCCGCGAAGGCGTTACCCCGGCGTTGTGCTCGCAACATGTCTAAGATCTCTTCCGGACGTCGCCACATCAGGCAATCTATGATCGAGAGACCCGGCTCAAATTCGTAACCTCGGCACGTGTACTTCAGGTTCTCAAACTCTTGAATGACAAGCTCTATGCCAGCATCGCGAAATCGTTCTTCGTCGAACAAGTCCTTCCCGTTCGGCGGGTTGATATACTCGCTCGCTCCCACCGCGCGACCGATTTCCAGCGCCCAATCGCCTGGACCTTCGACATTTTCGATTTCTAGATCTAACTCAGAGAACACATCCTTTTCGTTGAACGAAATCCCTAACCGAGAACAGACGGCGCCTAATATGCGCACATTTATCGAGCACAGCCTGTCGTCGTCCCCTCCCAAGCTCTCGCGGACCAAGTCGCAAGTCTCTGCGAAATAGGGCGCTTTCTTTCGATAATGATTCAGTTGCCCCAGAATCCGGTCGCGCCAATCGTTGTCCTTAACGCGAATTTCGCGTATCGCCGCGTCCCGCGAATGTTTCTGCAGCGGTACGAGAATGTATTGCCAGCCAGTCGTTGGATGGAGGATTCGGTTGCGATTGACCCAGCCATGGCGAATGTATTGCGGCGTATCGAATACGATCCAGCGATCGACTTGATCAATCAAGTCGAAGTATCCGGCATACGGAAAGAAATAGGGCTGCATGACTCCTAGTTTCACCGCTTCTCTCCATTCACCCTTGGAACTCGTAGCCTTTCGGCACGTTCGCAACTGTTGCCGCGACTTTCGTCAGATCGCTTTGATTTCTACGCCACCAGCGTCCCAACTACGTCGACACGATAGTGCGACGTATGAAGAGCGGCGTCCTGCGGTATGAACTGTGCATCAAAACCAGCCTTCTCGCAAATACGAGCCAAATCGCGCCGGACCCACCATTTTCCGATTCCAGGATCCCTACCCCGCATGCGAATGTTAACGAGATAGTTCCACCGTCGTCCCCAAGTATTGAAAAATCGCCACTTCAGATCGCTGTCCAATACGCTTGCAAATAGAATCCTCGCGTCGTCGGACATCAGCGGTTTTAAACTACGCAGCAAATTGGCGACGTCGTCTTCGTCAAAATAGGCCAACGCCTCGTACATCATGACCTTCGTGAAACGCCCGCCGAAGCGAGTCGTTAGCGACTCGATATTTCGAGCGTCCATCAACAGGTATTCGATATTCGATCCGCTATTAACCTCATTCGCACTTTCCAACATTGGCTTCGAGAAATCGACGCCGACCGCCCCGCCGCAACGTGCCGCAAGTTCTTTCGTCAGCAGCCCGTTTCCGCAGCAAAGGTCCAACAGGAAATCGTCCTTCTGCAAATCCAATTTCCCAATGACGTCTTGAACCAGGCTCTGCAGTTGGCTTTCCGAAATGGGAACCCCTTTCACGGTCTTTCCAACTTGGCGAAGCAAATTGCCATCGCCGAATCGGTTCGGGTATACGTCCCAAAATGAATGCCAATCCACGTCTCATTTTCCTTGAAGCGACGAATAGCGTTCGCCTGTTCTTCGTATCGCCGCGTTGGCGACAATCGTCACTACCCCAACACAGTTCGTCCGACCCAGCTAATCAATTTTCGCACAACGCTGAGCCCCGACTTGGCCAACAATACCGCCTTCACGAACATCCATTCGATGCGGCTTTGATACCACCAGCCAGGCTCCGCATAGCCTAGTTCGCATAAAAGGCCCCCTGCGATCTGGTGAAACTCTCCGCGTTGAACTGCCGAGTAACCTTCTTTCCATTGACCGCTAGCGCCTTTTCGATAATGCGCTGCTGGCGCATTTCGCGTCGCGTCAGGCGTTTGGCGATTTCGCTTCATCCGTTCGAATTGGTGATCTTCGAGAATTCGCCCAACCTCTTCTTCCGACGCCGCCAATCCGCAAAACTCAAATACCGACTGGAGCGTCGCAACGCCGTCGGTCTTCAAGTCTTCGTAACGGACTTCAACGTATCGCTCGCCATATTTCGTAGCTTCCTGACCTCTTCGTACGAATCTCGCCCACGCCTCCGCCGCTTCCCGAACAGACGAGAATCCCCAGCCCAGGCCCTTCTTTGCTGCGATCAGTGATAGCGCGACGTCGCGTCCATCGCGAATAACATGGATAAACTTCGCATTCGGAAGCAGAAGATTGATATCCTCGACGTGCTCTCGATAGGCGGGATGTTTGTCGAGTATGTGCGACGCATTTGGCGACTTCTCAGCGACCTTGCTGTAGGCCTTCGCAACAAACTCCCGCAGAAACTCGTGAAACTCTTGCTCCGACCAAACGACCGGAAGCCCCATATCCCACTGGTCGGCGTCCTCGATGTAGCCGACTTCCATGTTCCAACTGCGAATCCAGTCCGGAACGTAAGTATGGAACAATGTCAACTGTACCGTCGTCGCGACCTGGGGATGAGCGGCAATCATCGATTGAAGCCACGTCGTTCCGCTTCGATCAGATCCGATGATAAAGAGAAACTCCCTATTCAGAACGTCACGCCACGATTGGTCCTCGGAACCGCTTTGGCGAGTCACGTTCTCTTGGGCTCCGCTGTCAGCCAGTTCCGCAGAACGGGTCATCGTTTGGTCGCCTCACAAACGAGTAACGACTCTTGCCGCGATTCCCTTCCACGCAGTTCCTCATGGCCGCTATCGCCAGCCGGAAAAAACGCAATGTCCTGGAAACCGCCCTCTAGCAAGCGTCGACGCAATTCTTCTTCGTCGTAGAGCCATTGATGCCCCCAGTTCCGGAATGCGACGTTGAGCATTTCCGCCTTCGTCTCTAACCAAGTCAGTCCGTTCCGGATGATCGCTTCGTCTTCTTTCCAGTTCTCTCGCATATATCGTGCGACGCATACTTCAATCGACGGCATCGCGATTCGAAGAACCCCGCCAGGCTGCAAGATTCGGTGAACTTCCGCAATCAGGCGTACAGCGTCTTCAACCGAAATGTGTTCTAGAAAGTGCTCGTTATAGACGTACTTGCAGGAATTATCGGGGGCCGGGATCCCGTGCGTCACATCCAGAACCACGTCGGCGGCTTCCGTCGGGAGCGCGTCGATGTTTACCCAACCGTCAAAACGGATCGTGCCGCAGCCGATGTGAAGCTTCAAAGGCTGAGCGTTTTGCGACAAACGCCTTTGAGCAGAATTTCGATTCGCTCTCTGCTCGACTCGTTGTCCGATGAACGCCAACGTGTCGCCAGCTCTCTGAATTACTCTTCCTGCGGTCGCCAACATTCCTGCACGTACGCTCATTTTCAATTACTCGTTACCTGTCTAACGGCCGATTTCGCCACACGCGGACGAAATCGTTATTGCCAATAGACAATCTCTGCTAACGTCGCTTGTTCGCCCGCTTGTTCTGAAACCGTACTCGCGGGGAAAAAACTGCGTCATGGAACAATGACGCTCTCTCCAACAACTTTGAGTCATCCATTTCCAACAACACTTAGGTCCTGCTCCACCACGGAGATTTCCCAATTCAAAAGGGGCCTGGTCGCGCCGACGCGTTTTCCGAACCAACTCAGCTTTTTTTGCGGGTGTTCGTCTACCTCAAATCGGATCGCTTGATCGAACATGAATTCCGGCTGACTACCGTCCCGGATGATATAGAGCGTAGCGCTATATTCCCCGTTATTGAGCAGATTCTCGGGAATGCGACAGCGGATAAACTGGCGACCGCTTTGCAGCGGTGTAAGCGTTCCGAGGTGATTGTCGGCCGGCGTTACGTTAAACGCCGGATAAGCGTCAGAAGTATTGACAATTAGACTTGGCGTTAAGACGACGTTCTCCGACGACAGGCTGACGTCAAACTCCAACGTAATCTCGTCTGCAACCGTGAGCCGTTGCGAATGGTCGTCGCCACAGTTTCGGTAGGCTCTTGCGCCGTGAAGTTTGACGCGATCATTTCCCCATGCATCAAACTTGCCACGCGACTCTTCACACGCGTCTGTCCCATTTAGGTACCGCTTAAGCACATCGGCGACATCGCCGGCCGAATGGATTTCTCCGTGCTCCAAGTAGACCGCCGACGTACAAAGTCGCTCAACCGCCGTCATGTTGTGACTAACAAACAACACCGTCCGTCCCGAGTTGGCAACCTCTCCCATCTTCCCTAAGCACTTCTTCTGAAACGCCGCATCTCCGACCGCGAGGACTTCGTCGACGATCAGAATCTCAGGTTGCAGATGTGCTGCGATGGCGAAGCCTAAGCGGACATACATGCCGCTCGAATAGCGTTTGACCGGAGTGTCGAGGGCTTCATCGATCTCGGCGAAGGCGACGATCTCGTCGAAGCGGCGTTTTATCTCGGCGCGGCTCATGCCAAGGATCGCGCCGCTTAGGTAGATGTTTTCGCGCCCAGTAAGTTCCGGGTGGAAGCCGGTTCCGACTTCAAGCAGACTGGCCAGACGGCCCCGGACGCCGAAGCGGCCGGTAGTTGGTTCCGTAATGCGAGAGAGGATCTTGAGTAGCGTGCTTTTGCCAGCGCCATTACGCCCAATGACGCCTAGCACTTCTCCCTCTTTCACGTCGAAGGAAACGTCTTTCAGCGCCCAGAATTCGCTTTGGTCGTCCGTTTGCGACTTGGCCTGAAACGCTCCTCGCGCGGCGTCTAGCACGGCTGCGGGAACGCGCTGCAGCATTTCCGAGAAACGCTGGTACGGAGCGGCGGAGCCGCGACGATAGCGTTTGCCGATGTTTTCAACTCGGATGGCGATATGGCTCATGACCTTAGATCCGATCGGCGAGATGCCGCTCCACTTGACGGAAATAGGCCATGCCGCCCAACAGCACCAGCAGCAGACAACCCAGCGACACGAGCATTGATCCAATCGCCGGAGGCGTATGGCCGAGCGCCGCCCAACGTAAGCCGTCGATCACGCCCACCATCGGATTCAGAGAGTAGATCAAGCGATACTCCGGCGGGATCAACGCGTCCGTTTCATAGACGACCGGACTTAGAAAAAATCCGACCTGCAAGACGAACGGAACGACGTAGCCAATGTCTCGGTAAATCGCATTGAGTGCGGATAGCCAAAGTCCGGCGGCTAGCGAAGCGACCAGCGTCAGCAGAATGAACGCTGGAATCAACAACATCGCCCACGTAGGTGCGACGCCGTACCACATCATCGCCAAAGCCAACAGACTAAAGCCAATGGTAAAATCGACGATTCCGCCTGCCATCGACGCGATCGGTAAAACGGCGCGGGGAAAGTAGACTTTTGCAATCAGATTCTGGTGTTCGACGAGACTGCCGCTGGCGCTGTTCAGCGTTGACGCAAACAATTGCCAAGGCAACAAACCGCAGAGTACGGCGACCACATAAGGAACGCCCTCCTCCACTGGGACACGTCCCATGAGTCGAAACATGACCGTAAAGATGGTCATCATCGCCAGTGGTTGTAGAATCGCCCAAATCACGCCGATGGCGGTCTGCCGGTAGCGCACCTTGAGATCGCGAGCGGCCAGCGTCCAGATCAGCTCGCGAAAATTGTAGATCTCTTGCAGCCCCAACACCCCCCATCCGCTCGGCGGGGTGAAGTATACCAGCCCATTCACTTCATCGGCTTTGGTGAATTCCTCCCCAGACTCGGACGCCAGATTCAGCCTCCCGCTGTTCGGCTGGTTCGAATCCTCGATCATCGCGTCACTGTCGCGGGATACGGAGATATCAAGGGCTTTATGCATTGCTGCCAAAGGGATTACGCGGTCGGCATGGGATGCGTATCGTTTGCTTGGTTTCCCCAGCGACGCATCCAATGTCGGAAAGACTTCTTAAGAAAAGTTCGTATTCTAGTCGCATAACTGTGAAGTTTTGACGAAGACCAGGGCAACAATCGACTGCCCCACCGGCTTTAACCGCTTCTTAACCGACAAGCCGCCCGAATCGCTCTAAATCCCCTTTACCGCATCCCTTTTTGCGCCGGGAATTGCTACAGTACCGACCATGAATTCGACCATCGCAATTACCGGCGCGGCTGGCCAACTCGGCGGCGAACTAGCGAAGCAACTCGGAGGCGCTGCCGCGTCCCTGACGCGAAGCCAATTCGATCTCTCCGACGATGACTCGATCCGACGGGTCTTGGCCGAGCTGCGTCCCTCCGTGCTCATCAATTGCGCCGCATACACCGCTGTTGATATGGCGGAAACGGACGCCGACGCTTGCTTTCGCGCGAACGCCAAAGCGGTAGCGACCATGGCCGAACTTTGTCACGACTTGAACATCCGGTTCGTCCAGATCAGCACCGACTACGTCTTTGACGCCTATGCTGGAATCCCAACTCCGCTGAGCGAAGAAACGCCCACGTCGCCGCAAGGGATTTACGCCCAGTCGAAATTACAAGGCGAACTGGCGGCAGCGACCGCGCCCAATCACCTGATTGTTCGAACCTGCGGCCTGTATGGCGGCGGGCCGACAAAAAGGAACTTCGTCGAAACGATGATACGGCTCTCCGAATCGAAACCGGAGCTACGCGTCGTAAACGACCAGCGCTGCACGCCAAGCTACTGCCGCGATGTTGCGACCGCAGTCCTGCGCCTGATCAGACAGGACGCGACCGGGCTCTATCACGTCACGAATAGCGAGAGCGTAACGTGGTATGACATGGCCCAAGAAGTCTTTTCGCTCACCAGGCGATCGACGCATGTCCATCCGATCACAACGACCGAATATGGAGCGCCGGCGCCTCGGCCCGCCTACAGCGTTTTGAGCTTAAACAAGTACGCCCAAGCGACAGGCCAGGAAATGCCGACCTGGCGCGACGCATTGCAGCGTTATCTCGCCGATCGGCGGTTCGCCTAAACGGCAATCCGCTCGAAATAGGGTGCGTCCGCAAAGGACGTCGCCGCAGCGTCCTTGGGCGAAAGAATCGGAACTTCCACTGGCCAATCGATCGCCAATTCAGGGTCATTCCACTGAATTGTGCGTTCTCCTTGCGGATTGTAGAAATCGGAACATTTGTAAAGTACTTCCGCCGATTCGCTTACGACGCAAAAGCCGTGAGCGAAACCGATGGGCAGATAGAGCTGCTTGCGGTTTTCCCCGCTGAGATTCATACCGACCCACTGGCCGAAGGTCGGAGAGCCTTGGCGGATGTCCACCGCGACGTCGAAGATCTCTCCATGCAGTACCGTCACAAGCTTGGCTTGAGGGTTTTCAATCTGGTAGTGAAGTCCCCGCAAGACGCCACGTTTCGAGCGCGAGCAGTTGTCTTGCACGAAATCGACCGACGTCACTTCGCGGTAGCGATCAGCCTGGAAGGTCTCGAAGAACTCCCCTCGTTCGTCCCGAAAAACCCGCGGCTCAATGAGTTGAACGTCGGGAATCGTCGTAGCGACTACATTCACGATACCCATTCTCCTTTGGTGTGCTGCACCTTGCGTCCGCCGATCATCGGCTCTAGTAAATGAAGCAGGTAATCGGCGTACTCGCCTTTCAGACGACTCGCCAACTCTCGCAATTGGTCAGCCGAAATGAAACCCTTGTTGTATGCGACTTCCTCAACGCACGCGATCTTCAGACCTTGACGGTTTTCGACCGTCTGCACGAAGTTCGAAGCTTCCATCAGCGACGCGTGCGTGCCGGTATCAAGCCAAGCGAAGCCGCGTGAAAAACATTCAACGTGCAATTGCCCGCGGCGCAAATATTCAAGGTTGACGTCCGTAATCTCCAACTCGCCGCGAGCCGACGGCTTAAGATTCGCCGCGATTTCGACGATGTCGTTGTCGTAAAAGTAGAGCCCGGGCACGGCGTAGTTCGACTTCGGCTGCAGGGGCTTTTCTTCCAGCGACACGACCCGCCCCTCTTCGTCAAACTCGACGACGCCATATCGCTGGGGATCGCGGACGGGATATCCAAATACCGTGGCGCCTTCCAGCCGATTCGCCGCACGCGCTAGAATCTGCTGAAATCCTTGGCCGTAGAACAAGTTGTCCCCCAAGACCATGGCGACGCAATCATCACCAATGAACTCCCGACCGATTACGAACGCTTGCGCCAAACCTTCCGGCTTCGGCTGCACGGCATATTCGATCCGCAAACCCCAGTCCGAACCATCTTGAAGCAACCGCTGAAACCCGCCGATATCCTCTGGAGTGCTGATCACCAAGATCTCGCGAATACCGGCCAGCATCAAGGTAGTCAGCGGATAGAAAATCATCGGCTTGTCGTACACCGGCAGCAATTGCTTGCTGACGGCGCGCGTCAAAGGGTAAAGTCGCGTTCCGGAACCGCCCGCGAGAATAATTCCCTTTTGGTACAAACTGGATGACATCGCCGAACCTTCGAATGAAACTATTTCTGCAACTCGCGCAGACCGAGTCGTTCGCGTCGATAACCGCCGGTGGCGATTCGGTCGAGCCAGGCCTGGTTATCCAAGTACCACTGAATCGTCTTTTCCAGACCAGTCTCAAACGTTTCCTGCGGGCTCCAGCCCAACTCCACATTCATCTTAGAGGCGTCAATTGCATATCGTCGATCGTGCCCAGGACGATCTTTGACAAACGTAATCAACTCTTCACACGGACGGTGAGGGAGATCAGGACGCAGACGATCCATCGCGTCGCAAATCACTTTTACGATCTGTAAATTGGTTCGCTCGCAATTGCCGCCGATGTTATAAACCTCACCGGTTCTCCCAGCCTCCAGCACGCGACGAATCGCTCGGCAGTGGTCTTCCACAAAAAGCCAATCGCGGACGTTTTGCCCGTCCCCGTAAATCGGCAGCGGTTTTCCTTCCAGCGCGTTGAGAATCATCACTGGAATCAACTTTTCGGGAAACTGACGCGGGCCGTAATTGTTCGAGCAATTGGTCGTCAGCGTCGGCAGGCCATACGTATGGAAATAGGCCCGCACAAAATGGTCGGAGGACGCTTTCGACGCCGAATAGGGAGAATTGGGATAGTACGGGGTCGTCTCGGTAAACTTTCCGGTCTTGCCGAGCGAGCCATAGACCTCGTCGGTCGAAACGTGCAAGAAGCGAAATGCGGCGCCCTCCTCTTTCGGGAGATCGCTCCAGTAATTGCGTGCCGCCTCCAAGAGCGTAAACGTACCGACGACATTGGTCGCAACGAACTCGGCCGGCCCATCGATCGAGCGATCAACATGGGATTCGGCGGCCAGATTCAAAATGGCGCCGGGTCGATACTCGCCCAGCAAGCGCGCAACCAACTCACCATCGCAAATGTCGCCTTCGACGAAAACATGCCGCGAATCGGCTTCGAGCTCCGCAAGCGAATCGAGATTGCCGGCGTAGGTCAGCTTATCAAGATTAACGACCGTCAGACCATCCAGCTGCACCAATTGCCGCACCAGGCAACTGCCGATAAAACCTGCTCCGCCGGTAACGAGAACGGTCTTGCTCATGCTTCGGTTGCGCGACGCCGTCAGGCGTTTCCAAGGTCGAGTGAAGCGAGACGCCGGGAAGATTTCGCGAAGTTCTTCCCGACAACGGCCGCTCTCTGAAAGGGATCGAGTATACTCAGCCGTTCGGCCGATCGCCGGGCGCCGATTCGGGATGCCGCGCGAAAAGCGTCAGATTTCACTCCGACTTAACTCTTTGATAACAATTCAATCTTAATCGATCATTTCGGCATGTCTGAGAAATTCGTAAACGACTCAGCGATACCGATTTCGGTGATTGTGCCGCATTATAATGGCGCCCCTTTTGTTCTTGAAACGCTTCAGTCGATCCTGAATCAGTCGTCCCCCGCTACAGAAATAGTGCTCGTCGACGATCACTCCTCGGACGATTCCCTGGCGCAAGTCCGCAGATGGAATGACGAAAACGGCTCGCCGGTTCGGATTCTCTCGACCGAGCACAACAGCGGAGGCCCCTCTCGTCCGACGAATCTGGGAATCAAAGCGGCAAACAGTCCCTGGATCGCCGTCCTGGACCAGGACGATCTGTTTCTCACCGATCGTTTGCAGAAAGCGTTGACGGCAATCTCCCTGTATCCCCAGGCCGATTGCATCGTCTCACGAGGAAACGTGCTGCATTCTCCGGAGAAGCCGGCCACGATCGGCCAAGGTCGTTTCCTACGAGACCGCCGTTGGCGACGCAATCCGATCGCCGCAGGAACGTACCGTTTGAACAGCGACGAAGCGATCGCAACATGCGTGCGACATGGAATGTTCGCTGCGGGTTACCCTGGGCTTGTCTTTCGACGAGACGCTTGGGAGGCGATCGGCGGCGTGCGCGAAGATTTCATCGTCGCCTCCGACTTCCATTTTCTGCTGGCGTTGGCTGCACGCTCCGGCCTCGTGGTGATCGACGAGCCGCTCTACAAACGCCGCGTCCATGGACAAAACCTCTCCAATCGGAGCACGCTTGGTTTCGCTGAGGTGCTGCAGGCCATTGCCGAACGACTACGCGAGCGTCCGGAACTGCTGGCCGACGCCGACTTCCAATCGGCCTTGGCATGGCGAATCATTGAATCCGGTTGGAACGTCGCTGCGTTTGGGCGCATGGACGTTGGCATGGGTTTGATCCGCCAGACGGCAAAGCTTGCTGGTTGGACTCCCAGACGGGCCGCACAATTAGCGGCGACCCCGCTCATGCCGGTCTATCGCCGACTCTTCATGTCGCGTACCGATCCCACGCCGGAAGTGATTGGCCTCGTCGAGCGTTATGCTGGCGAGTTGTTAGAGATGATGGCGAGTGCGGATTCGACGGCCGAGCCGCGCGAGTAAAGCGAGCGCGGCTAACCGATCGAACTCTTACCCCTTCTTCGACCAATCGCGCCGCTGACGCGAGCTGGGGATTCCCATCTTCTTGCGATACTTGGTGACGGTACGGCGAGCGACGTTCAACCCTTCGTTTTTGAGGAGCGTCACGAGTTCGTCGTCGCTGTGGGGCTTCGCCTTGTCTTCGCTGTCGATGATCTCTTGCAGCTTCAGACGGATCGCATCCCAGGTCACTTCGTCCCCGGCTTCGTTCGTCGTACCGCCGGCGAAGAATCGCTTGAGCGGGAAAATGCCGCGAGGAGTTTGAATCCACTTGTCGTCGACGGCGCGACTGACGGTCGTCACGTGGACTCCCACCTTGTCGGCGATCTGCTGCATCTTCAGCGGCTCGATGTACTCGGGCCCCTTTTCGATGAAATCGTGCTGGTGGTCAACGATCGCCTGGGCGACGCGGGCCAGCGTGTTTTTGCGCTGATTGATCGAATCGATCAGCCACTGAGCGGCGTTAATCTTCCGCTTGATAAACTCTTTCTCTTCGGCCGTTGCCGTCGGATCCATCAAACGTTTGCGATAGTAATTGCTGATCCGCAGTTGCGGCACGTCGCCATCTTCGGTCCGCACTCCATATTCGCCGTCATCACTGATTTCGAGCGTCAGGTCCGGCACGACGTTCGGAATGAAGTCGTCTTTGTAGGCGGCGCCCGGCTTCGGATTCAGCTTTCGCAGTTCCGACCACGCGTCCTGGATCAGGTCGATCGAATAGCCGGTCTTCTTCTGAATCAGCGGCAGGCGATTTTCGCACAAATCTTCGAGGTGATTGCTGATCAACGTCCGCAATTCGTCGAAATAAGGTTGCGACGGATCGAGTTGCAGCAGCAAGCATTCGCGGAGATCGCGAGCGCCGACGCCGGCCGGTTCGAGCGCTTGCACAATCGCCAGCGCTTCGCGGGCATGCGCCAGCACTTCTTCGGTAGAGTCAGGAGGGAGCAGATCTTCGAGCGAAGTCGTCAGATAGCCGTTGGAATCGAGCGACGAGATGATTCGCATCGCCAATTCGAGCAGTTCCGGCTCAATGTTCAGTTCGCCAAGCTGCGTATCAAGATGATCCTGCAGCGTTTCCACTCGCGATGCGACGTTCGCCAACGCGTCATGCTTGCGATTGGCGTCGTCTTCCATCTGGTTGAGCGAACGTTGCGGGCGATCCTCAAACGTATCGGGATATTCGTTGTCGAGATCGAGCAGACGTTCAAAGTCGTCGGCGTTGTCTTTGTTTTCGTCGACGACGAATTCTTTTTCGGTATCGGCGATCGAATCGTTGTCGGACTTATCTAACGAATCGTCCATCCCATCCGGGATGCCGTCCGGCTCGACCTCTTGAATTTCGAGCAACGGATTTTCGTTCATCTCCTGTTCGATCTTCTCTTGCAGCGCCATGACGGGCAGCTGCAGGATCTCCATCGACTGGATCATCCTGGGCGCCAGAACTTGCTTCTGGACCAGCTTCTGTTCGAGACCAAGCGAAAGTCGCATAGGAATTTCTAGGTTTCAAGAGTAGCGGGATGAACAACGTGAATTATAGCTTTTGACGTCCGGAAAGCGCGTCGGCCAAAATCTCTTTGTTCGTAAACTCCAGGATGCTGCCGGTCGTGATCCCGCGCGCAAGTCGCGTTAACGTTACGGGCAGCTCGGACAAAAGGTTCGAGATATGCAGCGCCGTCCCATCCCCTTCAGTGGTGGGATTGGTCGCCATGATGATCTCGCGAAAGGAACCGGCTCGTACCCGATCGACCAGCGCGTCGATCGTCAGTTGATCAGGACCGATTCCTTCCAAGGGAGCGATGCGTCCCAGCAAGACGTGATACAAGCCGGGATACATGCCCGATTGTTCAATCGCCATCAAGTCGCGCGGCTGTTCGACGATGCAGAGCAGCGTCTTGTCGCGACGCGGGTCCTGACAGATCGAACAAAGTTCGGATTCCGCCAGGTTAAAACATTGAGAGCAATAGCGAACGTTTTGTTTAACGGTGCGGATCGCATCGGCAAGCGCCATCGCTTCCGACTCGTGCACGCGCAGAATGTGATACGCGAGCCGCTCGGCGCTTTTGCGTCCGATACCCGGAAGCTTGGCGAATTCGTCCACCAAGCGCGTTACTGAATCTGTCGTTTGAACCATCAGGGGCGTCCGTTCACCTAGGCGAGTATTCCTACTTGCTTCCCCCGGTCACTTTGGACAGGGCTTCGTCCAAACCGGGGACGTTCATGCTGCCGGTCAGTTCCTTCATCATTTCGGCGTGCAATTGCTTCGCCTTCATACTGGCCTGGTTCACAGCGGCGGGGACCAAGTCTTCGATGATTTCTCTCTCGCCGCGGGCGACGAGATCAGGATCGATTCGCAGCGAGAGCATTTCGCCGGTTCCGGTCATTTCGACCTCGACCATGCCGCCGCCGGCCGTGCCGGTGACGCGCTTCGCTCGTAGCTCTTCCTGCAAACCTTGCACCTTGGCGCCCATTTCCTGGGCGCTACGTAGCATATTGGCGATGTTGCCGAGATTGCCGAGATTGAACACCGCTTTTCTCCTTGATTGAGGAAAGTGCTGCAGCGTTCAGCCAGGCGGCTAAGAACCTCCCGACTCGGGCGCTCGGACGCTGGTGACTTCCGCTCCGAACATCTCAATCGCCTGCTGAACCAATTGGTTCTGCTGCACTTTTCGAATCATCTGACCCGTTGAGGGGCCACTTTTCTTCGGCGGTTCTGGCGAGGCCGCTGCAGGAACATCGTCCAGCAGGCGAAACTCTAACGAAACCGAATCGCCGACCATTTCGGTCAGCATTCCTTCCAGCCGGGCTTTCGCCGCCGGCCGTCGCAAGAACTCGACCTGCGTATTATACGCTGCAGAAAATGAGACGACTAGTCGGTTTGGCCCAGAAGTTGCTACCGATTTGTAAGGGCGAGCATACTCCCCTACTAGATCCGACATATCTGACAGAATTCGGTCCCAGATATTTTTCGCAGACGAATCAGTTAACGCGATCCCACCCTTAGGTTTCTGGGCCTCTGGCGGCGATTCTGGCTCTTCTTCGCCTGCTGGCGGTAGGACTTCTGGTGCGCTTGGGCGGCTCGGAGCAATCACCGTCGCCTGATTGATCGACGACTCAGCTGGTCGTTCGGCGACCACTGTGGCCGCTTGAGGAATCGCCTGGGGGGCGATTTGCGGCGCCGCCACGGTCCCCGCGACCACCTGAATTGCCGGCCGAGCCGGCAGCGGCTTTCCCGAGCGGATGGTCTCCACCAGGTCGGCGACACTCTGGAGGTCCTCAAGTTGGCAGACCCGGACCAGGGCCATTTCGGCCAGAATTCGGGCATGGGCCGAACGCTGCATCCGGACGAGAGCATCGTCCAGAATCTGCACCGCCGCCATGACATTTGCCAGGCCATAGTTCTTGGCGACCGCGGCGATATTCTCGGCGTCGGCGGGCAAAACGGTCTGCAGCAGCGACGCGTCGGCGCCAACGACCAGCGTCATCATGTCTCGGAAAAAGCCGAGCAACTGCTCGATCAGCTGCCCCGGGTCGATGCCGCGGGTTAGTGCGTGATCAAACTGTCCCAGCACTGCCGCCGCGTCGCGAGCCGCCAGCCCGCTCATGATCACGGCAATTTGCTCACTGCCCGCGGCGCCCAACATCTGATTGACGTCGGCGACCGTGATTTCCTTCCCGCCGAACGCCAACAGCTGTTCCAGCAGCGACTGGCTGTCGCGCATCGAACCATTCGCTTTGCGAGCTAACAGCCGGAGCGCTTCCTGCTCCGCTTTTACCCCTTCGTTTTCGACGATGTAGGCCAACCGGCCGACGATTTCGTCCATCCGAATGCCGCCGAAGTCGAACCTCTGGCAGCGCGAAAGGACGGTGATCGGGATCTTTTCGGGGTCGGTCGTGCAGAAGATGAACTTCACATGCTCCGGCGGCTCCTCCAAGGTCTTCAACAGGGCGTTGAAAGCCTCTTTGGTGAACATGTGGACTTCGTCGATGATGTAAA
Organism: Blastopirellula sediminis; assembly: GCF_020966755.1. NCBI lineage: Bacteria > Pseudomonadati > Planctomycetota > Planctomycetia > Pirellulales > Pirellulaceae > Blastopirellula > Blastopirellula sediminis. Next base: position 1,598,969 of record NZ_JAJKFT010000004.1, on the reverse strand, counting down.
TCTTGAAGCGGGCGCGGCTCGGGCGGATGTTGACGTTCGACCGCAACTGCCGAATTTCTTCGATACCGCGGTTGCTGGCGCCGTCGATTTCGAGCACGTCGACATCTTCGCCAACCGTCACGCTGCGGCAGATGTCGCACTCGTTGCAAGGAGTCGCCGTCGGCCCTTTCTGGCAGTTCAGCGCTTTGGCCAAAATACGGGCCGAAGAGGTCTTTCCGACCCCGCGGGCTCCGGTGAACAGGTAAGCGTGTCCGACGCGTCCGCGCTCGATGGCGTTTTTCAGCGCTTGAGCGACCTGATGCTGACCGACCAGTTCCTCAAACGACTGGGGGCGATATCGGCGAGCGACGACCACATATTGGTCATGGGCGCCTGAAGGCTCGGCGTTTTCGATTCCTTCGTCCGTCATCGTCTCGCGGCCGGTTTAGAGGAGGGAGAGTCGCTTAGCGGCTCCGCCTGGCGATCCGGCAAACCACATGCGACAGAATTGCATGCATGGTACCATCTGACCGCCGGTCCTGCCCACTAAGGAGCATTCCACTGTCGAGGAGTGACCCCCGCACCAGAGTACCCCGGTTATGGCTGCTTCAGTTAAGACCTGACCAGGTTCCCGGTTCCCCTCTGCGAGGGTCGCTCTTCGACAGTGAAGTGGAACGTGCCATTTTAAAGGCCCCGCTCCCCCGAGTCAAAGGGGGAGCCAGAATGCAGGGCAAGCCGTGCCTGCCGGAACCGTTCCGACCGCAATTCCATGGGCAAGTGCGGCCAGCCCTAATCCTTCCTACGGGCTACTCTTCCGCCAACCAGGCTTTCGCTTCGTCCAGCTTCGTATGATCAAAGTACTTGACCTTTGCGCCGGTAAACGGCTTGCAGAAGCTCGCCATTCCTTCTTCCCACTTTGACTCACCGACGATCGCCAGCCGTTCGATGTCGTTCCAGTGTTTGTAGTCGAACTTCATGTCTTCCCACGCGGCGCTCATCGTCCAGCCGTGGAAATCATGCATCTCGAACAAGATCCGCAGCTTGCCATGCTCCGCAATCTGCTTCTCGATCACCGGCACGAACACCTCATACGACTCTTTGGTCAGCTTGCCGGTCGCTTTGACGTGCACCAGCTTGCCGACTTCGACGATGTCCAAAGTACTTTCCATGTTGAGTCTCCCGTGTCGTAAAGAATGGCGTTGAATCGTTGGCCTGTTCGGTTGGTTGCGATCGCGAACCTACTTCAGCGATAGAATCGTTCTCACTCCCTGCTGGTCGATGATTTCGAGCGCTTCGATTTCGCCGTCGTCTTCTTGCGCCCGCATCACTTCGACCGGGGCGTCGACCGTGTGCGAATACTCGACTTCCCCCTCACCGGTAGTCAGCATGAGCCGATTCCCCTTCTCCGGCGAATCGTAATCCAAGGCGAGGAGTTTCCCTTGCCGCGCTTGCCCTTCGGCGCCTTCCTCGACGGAAAAGACTTCTAGGGTCACTTCACGTCCTTGGTTGCCGTTGGAAAATGCGACGAAAAATTCGCTCCATTCGGTCTGCGGAATTTGGGTGTTGATGGACATGATCGCATCTCTCCTTTCGCAACAGATTCAAGATTTGGAATGGATAGAGCGGCGATGGCGTTTGGAAGTCATTCGCGATGGCTCGCAACTTGCCAAAACGGTCTCAACATGGCCGGCGGCAGCTTTGATGGGGATCAAAACCGGCGGGGGATCGCTTGCAATCAAGTCGGCGTTTCCGCGCTGACTCGTCATGCGTCGCTACTTGAATTGTCCCCCTTTCGCGGACCGGGTGTCAATGGCTTCGCACAACTCCACATTGCAATCGGCGACTGCAATGCATTCGCCGCCGAATCTGCGCAAATCGCTTTCACCAGGCGTTAAACGAGCGAAAGCTCGTGAACGCTGGTTGAATCGAGTATTGGCCTCTTGTTGAACTTCGCGAACCGTGCAAACGCCGCGCGTTGAAGTAAAAACTCGCGAAACTTCATCCGATTTTCTCAACGGAATGACCCGCTCCGTTTGCATCCCTACGATTAGCGGGGTATACCACATGTAACGCCTGAGCCGCTACCTTCGGCGGCGGCTACGTCATCCTTGGGCATGGTTATGACGGGGCGACTTTCTAACTGGATTCTTGGCCAGCGATGGCCCAAAGTCGTGAGCAGCAACACCGCAAGCGGAGCAATTCCCAGAGCGAGAAGCGCGAGTCGCCTCTTCTTCCCTCGCGGTCTCTTCACTTGCCCTTTCCAACCAGTCCGCAGCCGATTGCCGCAAAACGCCCCTGCCCCAGATTAGCGTGCGCCACGGTTGCGACCCCGAATTTGGCACATTTGTTTTTCACCGAGGATTGGGAGCATTTGTCATGAAGTCACCCCAAGTATTACGTCTCGCTACGTTTGTATTCGCAGGAGCGCTGCTACTTAGCCTTTGCGCGGCAGCCGTAGCGAAGAAGCCCAACATTCTGTTCATCGTTTCTGATGACACGGGCTACGGAGATCTTGGTCCGTACGGCGGCGGCGAAGGACGCGGTATGCCGACGCCGAACATCGATCAAATGGCGGCGCAAGGGATGACCTTCTTCTCGTTCTACGCCCAGCCGAGCTGCACGCCGGGTCGCGCCGCGATGCAAACCGGTCGCATCCCGAATCGCAGCGGTATGACCACCGTCGCTTTCCAGGGACAAGGAGGCGGCTTGCCAGCCGCGGAGTGGACCTTGGGCTCGGTGCTGAAAGCGGCCGGCTACAAGACCTACTTCACCGGCAAGTGGCACCTGGGCGAATCGGACTACGCGCTGCCGAACGCCCAAGGGTATGACGTGATGGAGCATTGCTTCCTCTATCACTGCAACGCGTATACCTACGGCGATCCGACCTGGTTTCCCGATATGCCCGCGGAATTGCGCGACATGTTCGCCAAGGTGACCAAAGGTTCGCTTTCGGGCAATGCGGGCCAACCTCCCAAAGAAGACTGGAAGGTCAATGGCCAGTACGTCGACACACCGGATAAAGGAGTGGTCGGCATTCCCTTCCTCGACAAGTACGTGGAAGAGTCCGGCCTGAAGTTTCTGGAAGACGCGGCGAAGCACCCGGAAACTCCCTTCTTCATTAACATCAACTTCATGAAGGTCCACCAGCCGAACCTTCCCGCCCCCGAGTACGTGCACAAATCGCTTTCGAAGTCGAAGTACGCCGACTCGCTCGTTGAACTCGACGCTCGCATCGGCCACGTCATGGACAAGCTCAAAGAGCTGAATCTCGACCAAGACACGCTCGTCTTCTACACCACCGATAATGGCGCCTGGCAAGACGTCTATCCCGACGCCGGCTACACGCCGTTCCGCGGCACCAAGGGTACCGTTCGCGAAGGGGGCAGCCGCGTTCCGGCGATCGCCATTTGGCCCGGCAAGATCAAACCTGGCGTCCGCAATCACGACATCGTCGGCGGTCTCGACCTGATGGCGACGTTCGCCGCCGTCGCTGATGTGAAACTGCCGGAGAAAGACCGCGAAGGTCAACCGATGATTTTCGACAGTTACGATATGACGCCGCTTTTGACCGGAACCGGCAAGTGCGCACGCAAGTCGTGGTTCTACTTCACCGAGAATGAACTTACCCCTGGCGCCGCCCGAGCCGGCAACTACAAAGCGGTCTTCAATCTCCGCGGCGACGACGGCCAGTCGACCGGCGGTTTGGCGGTCGATTCCAACCTCGGTTGGAAAGGCGCCCAGAAGTACGTCGCTACCGTTCCGCAAGTCTTTGACCTCTGGCAAGATCCGCAAGAGCGCTACGACATATTCATGAACAACTACACCGAACGTACTTGGACGTTGGTGACGTTCAATGATGAGGTCGCGAAGCTGATGAAGACCTACGTCCAGTATCCGCCCCGCAAGATGCAAAGCGAGGTCTATACCGGTCCCATCACCATCTCGGAATACCAGAACATCCAGTTCGTGCGCGAGAAACTGCAGAAACAGGGAATCTCGCTACCGCTGCCGACCGGAAACTAGCGATAGCTCACTCCCTGCCTTAAGCAAAGGGAAAGTCGTCCTTTGAGTTCGGTCGCAATCAACCGCGGCCGAACTCTTCATTTGCCAGGAACGCGTCGAAATTCGTTCGAATTCCATGCGTTACGCCGCTACGATAAATGGACGCGGATACGGGCGCCGCGGTCAGTCAAATAGCTGGGAATTGGCTCTCCATTCGCCTCAATGAGGAAACAACCGATGATCAATCGAACTAACGGTCGCTGGGCGGTTTCGGCCCTCGCCACGCTCCTGCTCCTTCCTGCGTTGTTAGTCGCGCAAGACGTCTTGCCGTCGTGGAACAACACCGCCGCGAAGAAGGCGATCGTCGATTTCGTCGCGAAAGTGACCGACGAGAACTCGCCCGACTTCGTCCCGGTCGCCGATCGGATCGCGACATTCGACAACGACGGCACTCTTTGGACCGAACACCCGATGTACACGCAGATGGCGTTCGCGATCGACCGCGTGAAGGCGTTAGCGCCGACGCACCCCGAGTGGAAAGACCAGCAGCCATTCAAGGCGGTCCTTGATAACGATCTGCAAGCGTTGTCCTTTACCGGGCAAAAGGGTCTGGTCGATCTGGTCCTGGCGTCGCACACCGACATCACGACGACCGACTTTGAAGCGGTCGTCAAAGAGTGGTTCGCCACTCATCGCCATCCCCGCTTCCAGCAGCCTTACACGCAGTGCACCTTCAAGCCGATGGTCGAGTTGCTCGAATACCTCCGCGCCAACGGCTTCAAGACCTTTATCGTCTCCGGCGGCGGCATTGAATTCATGCGTCCGATCACGCTCGGCTGCTATGGCATTCCCTCCGACCAGGTCGTCGGCTCCACCACCAAAACGAAGTTCGAAATGAAAGAGGGCGGGCCGGTCCTGATGCGTCTGCCGGAGATCGACTTCATCGATGACCACGACGGCAAGCCGGTCGGTATCAACCGCTTCATCGGCAAGCGCCCGATCGCGTCATTCGGCAATTCCGGCGGCGATCGCGAGATGCTCGAATGGACCAGCGCCGGCGAAGGGCTCAGCCTGAAGATGCTCGTCTTCCACGATGACGCCAAACGGGAATACGCCTATGGCCCCGCCAACGGCATGCCCGACACCAAGTTTGGCAATTTCCCGCAAGATCTGATGGAAGAAGCGGAGAAGAAGGGCTGGGTCGTGATCAGCATGAAGGACGACTGGAAGCAGATCTTCACCTTTGAGAAATAGCTTCCATCCAGGCCGCCGGGAACGTCGCCTTGGGGAAATGCTGCTGGACCTCGCTTAATTGAGCCAGCAGCTCAGGCGGCGTGTAGCGATCGGAGACGTGAAACACGATTAGCTCTTCCGGCTGTACCTTGGCCGCCAGGCGCCCGACTTCGGACGAAGTCATGTGGTAGTTCTTGCGGGCCAGTTCCAGTTCCGCATCGGCGTAGTTGTTTTCGCAGACCATCACGCGACATCCCGCCAGCATCTTGAGCAAACGATCTTCCGTCTCTTCACTATCGAGCCAGAAGTCGGTCAGATAGGCGATACTCTCGCCGCTATGGGTGACCAGCAACTTGCTGCGCAGTTCGCCGAGCGACTTCGGTCCGATGGTTGTATCGATAATTTCGGCGTCCGGTCTCGCTTCGTCCTTGACCGCTTTGAGCCAAGCCCCCGGCTTTAAACCAAGCTCCTTCAGAACGCTGAGATCCACATTCTGCCGCGGAAGCTCTCGGACCACATATCCCATGCTGACCGTTCCATGCGGCAGCGGCATCGCGGCGACTTCAAAGGTCTCGGTTCGATAGATGACTCCGTCGAAGTCCTCGGAACCAATCAGGCGTTCAATCCGAAAACCTTCGCAGGTCTTGTAGCCGGTCGTAATCAGACGTTCGCCGTCAAGACAAGTGACGCGAAACTCGCCCGGGATCTCCGACACCAGGTTCCACGTTACTCCTTGTAATCGATGATGCACGATCTCGCGGGTATCGCTTGGTCCAAAGATGCGAACCGGCGCATCGGTCCGCCCCCAGTTCATCCGGAAAAAGGTATCGAAGCCAGCGATATGGTCGAAGTGAAAGTGGGAGAAGAAGAGTCCCTCGATCAACTGGAGGTCGGCGATCGAGATCGTCGAAAAGACCCCATCGCCGCAATCGAACAGCAACCGATGCAGCCCATGCCCCGAATTGACCGTCACCATCAGCGCGTTGTCGCGACCGGGCGGGCCTAAGACTTCGTAACGAATCGACATGGGGGATCTCTTCAGGGATGTCGAGCTAGGTCTCTACCTATTCTATGCGCGGCGAGACCAAACTCCCATGCTTTCGACCCTGTCGACCGATCGTAGCCCGAGGCGCAAGCCGAGGGAATGTGGTTGGAATAGCGAAACAAGATTCGACGGTCATTCAAGCCGCAATGCGGATAGCTTCTCTTCGCGATAGGCCATCCGCTTTCCCTCGGCTTGCGCCTCGGGCTACGATTCGCCTGGCTATTGAACGAGTTGCTCTTCCTCGTCTCCCGCCGAGAGGGAGATTTCGCCAGCATCTTCCAGGCGGCGGACGATGTCGACGATCTGCTGCTGTACCCCTTCGACTTCCGAAACCTTGACGGCGCCGAGGAAGTCCATTTCTTCGAGCAGCATGTCCGCCGCACGTTTCGACATGTTGCCGACGACTTTGTCGCGCAGCTCCTGGCTGGCCCCTTTGAGCGCCATCGCCCACTGCGAGCTTTCGACGTTCTTGAGGACCGCTTGCATGTCTTTGTCGCTGAGCTTCTGAATGTCGTCGAAGACGAACATCAAGCGGCGGATCTCTTCGACCAGGTCCGGGTCTTCCTGGGCCAGGTGTTCCAGCAGCGCTCGTTCGGTAGCGCGATCGGTCACGTTCAGGATCTCGGCGACGGTCGGCACGCCCCCGGCGTTCTCGAACGACTGGCTCATGACGCTCGCCATCCGCGATTCGAGCCCCTTCTCCACTTCCTCGATCACCTCGGGGTTCGTCTGTCCCATGTTGGCGATACGGCGAATGACCGACAGCTGGCGATCGGCCGGCAAGCCGGAGATGATCTCGGCGCCGTACGACGCCGGCAAGTGCGACAGGATCAGGGCGATGGTTTGGGGATGTTCGTCGACGATGAACGTCAGCAAGTTCTGGCTGTCGACCTTCCGCAGGAAGCCGAACGGAATCGATTCGACCGACTGGCGAACGTTATCGAGCGTCTCATTCGCCCCTTTGCCCAGGGCCCGGGTCACCAGGTTCTTGGCCAGACCGATGCCGCCGCCGGCGCCAGCAAGTTGGTTGGGGTTCTGTTCAGCGAAAGAGAGGATCGCCGCTTCTTGGTCGGTTCCGGTAAGTCGATCGAGATGGGCGATCTCGATGCAGACGAGCTCCACTTCCTTCGGAGACATCCGGCCCATCAGTTGGGCGGCGTCATCCTCAGGCAGGCTCATCAAGACGATGGCCGCTTTGCGCAGATTGGGATTGGTCTGGTGAGACCCGTTGTCGCGAACTTTTGGCATGCCCCTTCCCTACGATAAAAGCGCTTACCTCTTTTATCGTCGCGGCGGTTCGTATCGATGAGGAAAACTTTGCCGCCCCGATCGGGATCAATGCTAGCTACGCCGACGCGTGAACCGGGGCGAAGCCGACTTTGATCGACATCGGGCCCCAAGGGCACTCGAACGGGATCGCAATCGCGTGCACTTCCGACGGGAAGCGAATGTCCGGGGGGGAGCCGACGACGACGTTCGGCAAGCTGATCGACAGCTCGAAATCTTCCAGTTCGGCCTTGGCGGCGCCAGCGACCATGTTGGCGATTTCGCCGACTGCGTCGATGACGTCTTCGTTCAGGTCGGTCACTTCGGCCGGGTCCATCATCAACATCGTGGCGGCCGCTTGCAGAGCGACGCTCTTCGAGAGGTTGACAACGACGACCCCTTGGGCTCGACCGGAAAGCCCGATCACGCCGCAAACGTCGTAGTTGCCTTTGAAGTCCGAAGCCAGAATGAGGGAGCCTCGCGTGATCTCGCAGCCGAGCATCGTGTCGAAGGTTTTGGTCATCGACCGAATGAACGGGTTAATGTATTCGACCTGCATGTTTCGGGTGTCCTGCCGAATTGCGTGAAAGTCTCGATGCTACGAGATGGGAATGTATCTATGCGGCGCTCCTTAGCGTCAAGCAAACCTAGGTCCGGCTTAATGGTCGTCAAGAAAGATTCAGATGTATTTCGCGCATGGTCGTAATACCCGCAGACAATCTCCGCGAGAGGGACGAGGCCCAGACAGCCGCGGCCCGTGGCGCAATCGTTATTCTCCGCGCAACTCGCAGACGCCCCACTGACCGTAATTTTCGTCAATGGCGATCCGGATGTGTTGCGGGCGAGCGCCGGTTCGCTCTTCCAGAAGATCCAATAAACGGCGTCCGACGTATCGCGCCAGCAGTTCCGTCGTCGTATTCGGCACCGGCAGCAAAACGCATTCGCACTCTGGAAAGATCCAACGCCGATCTTCAAACGTCGCGGTCACCTCCTTGCCGTCGGCGACGACCCGAATCTGCGGGTGCTCGGTCGGCAGCAGCATCCGGTGATCAAGCTCGCCGACGATTTGGGCCAGCGCATCTCGCGCGGCGATAAAGTCGACGACGTAGTGGTTTTCGTCCAGCGGACCGAAGATCTCCGCTTCGACCCGATAGTTATGGCCATGGACGCGCTCGCAGGTTCCGCCGCCGAACGTAATGAAATGTCCGGCGCTGAAAACCAGATTGTCTTTCGCGATGCGTACCCAATACGTTTCGGACATAACGATTATTCCGCCTGGACTTGTCTACAAAGCTCGCAGCGGCAAGGTCAACTTCCGCTGACGCAGCGCGACGAAGATCGCCGCACCAATGATGTCGGCCGAGGTTCCCGGGTTGCGACGATGGCCGTCGGCCCGCAGCCAAAAGTCGAGATTCCGCAGCTCCTGAAAGTATTCTTCGTCGATCGGCTCTCCTGCGTCCAGCACGCGGCTGGCCATCAGCGAGCTCTTCTGCGCGATCTCTTCGCCACATTTCCGCCCGATCAGGCTGTCGGGAAACGCCGCCATTTGCCGCACATGCGCGTGGACAATTCGGTCCGACAGCGGCAACTTCGCCGTCGCCGGATCGGTCAAAAACCGGACCGCCGCGAAGACCTGCTCGCAACCATTGACGTACTGCCGAGCGACCAGGTCGCGTCCTTCGGCCAACTTCATCGCCGCCAGCAAATCGGCCGGCGGAGCGTCCTGCACATCCATCTCGTCGACATGCCCCAAGCCGCCTGGCTGCGCGATGGCGATCGCCTGGTAAACGTCGGCGGCGTCATCCTGGTTCAAATCGGCCAGACGCGCGGCGACCCCCGCCTGATTCAGCTCTCTGACTGGCACGGTCGCCAGCGGAGCGAGCAGCATCACCAAGCCGAGATTCGTGTTCGAGTCGACAAACCGCCGCGTCGCTCGGATCGCAGTCAAAATGGTTCGCCCAATCCGGCTGCGGCCGGCCGCTTCAAACGCGGGTCCGATCGCCACGGCGCTCGCGGCGAAATCGTTCAGGCCGAGATCATGAAAGTCGGCGCCCCGATGCACATTCCCCGGCTTCGGCGCGTTGACTTCCAACAGGCAGGCCAAAGTCGCCATCTGCCCGATCGTCATCTCCGACCAACGCTGATCCGACAGGCCATCGTCGCTCATGTTGCAGTTCGCTGTAAAAAGGATTCGACCAGCGGAATGATTCGCTCGTACGCGTCTTCCACTACGTAGTGGCCGCAGTCGTCAAATTGGTGCGACTCCGCTTCGGGCCAGTAGGTCTGGAACTGTTTCATGCACTGGAGCGTGAAGCACCAATCCTTCGCTCCCCAGATCATCTGAATCGGCTTGTGACCTAGCTCCGGCAGTTGACGCTCGATCTGCTTCAGCGTTTCGTAAGTTGGATGTCGCGACGAAAGCGGGATGTCCTGCACAAAGCGTGCGATCGCCACTCGATTCGTCCAGCTGTCATACGGCGCGAGCAGTCCCGCCGCGACCTCCGGCGTCATTCGCTCCGGCTTTTCGGTCGCCATCGTGATTGCCGGACGTGCGAACAGATTCAGTCCTCGCATCGCCGCATTGCCCAGCACCGGAAACCGGAGCGCCGCAATTCGCCACGGCACGTACGGCGGCGGAAAGGCGCCGGTGTTGAACAGGATCAGCCGCTCGAACCGCTCCGGCTGGCGAACCGCCGCTCCCAAGCCGATTGCGCCTCCCCAGTCATGCACCGCCAGCGTGATGTTGTGCAGGTCGAGCCGTTCGAGGAACCGCGTCAGGTTCTCGATATGCTGCTCGAGCGTGTACTCGTAGTTCTGCGGTTTGTCGCTCAGCCCGCAGCCGATGTGATCGACTGCTAACGTCCGATGCGTCCCGCGAAACGCCGTGATCAAGTTCCGCCAATAGAACGACCAGGTCGGGTTCCCATGTACGAAGAGCATGGGCTTACCCGCTCCTTCGTCAACGTAGTGATAACGTTGACCGTCGAGGTCGAGCGTATGGGAGGCGAAAGGGTACAACTTCCGCCAATCGGCCGGCGCGAGCATACAGGCAATCAGCTAAATCGTGGTGAAAACCCCCAGTATACAGGAGAATCGCCGCCGCATGTCGCCGCTAGGGGGCATTCGCCTTTTGGTAGATATCCCGCCAAAAGTTCCTCGCCTGGCGATGCATTTCCAGCACTTCGTCCCGCTGCTCGCTATCGGTCAGGTCGATCGCTCCGGCCCGTTCAAACACCCAGTCGTAGAAGAACTTGGCCGACGCTTTGCTGATCCGCGGCTGATCCCCAATCTGGACGTAGTACGGCCCGGTCAGGCCAAAGCGGTAGGTCTCCGGCAGTTCTTCCACCGCGCGGATGCAAAACCACCCACTCTCCTCAAAGTGGAGCTTCGGCATGTGTCCCTGATTCTTCGCGTAGTCGACCAGCGACACTTCCTCTTCGACCTTGCCGTTTTTGATCACTTCGAGATACGAGATCGTGCCGCGGGTACCAAGGTTCAGCGCGATATCAATTTCGAGCGTCTGCCCGGCCGGCGCGGTGAAGACGTCTCCCGGCATCTTGTCTTCGACCACCGGACGAATCAGCGGTCCATTGCTCACCACCACGCGACCCGCGGCCAGCTCTCGCCACCACGCGTCGTACGAAAACTCTCCATCTAAATGGACGTAAACGCGGTTGTAGCCGGGCGGGTTGTTGCTCGTGCCCGATCCGCTGGCGGCCGACGGAGGAATCCGCAGTCCGCAGTTGAGCAGATGGAAATAGATCTGCTGCGCCCAGCGAGCGTTCCCTTGCACGCCAGGAAAGAGGAGCCGATCTGGCGGACGCGAACCAGGCGGTATCTTCCTCGATCCCCCCTTCATTTCGAGCTCCGGCCCGGCGATCACCACCGAATCGACGACGTCATGCGCGATCCACAGCGGCAAGTCCCACGCCGCGGCGTCGACAGCGCGATGGACCTTCTCTTGGCCGTTCAATTCCTTCAGGTAACTGAGGGTTGCAGGATATTCCGGTTTTGCCGATTGCACCGCCAGCGGCGAGTTGGCGTTGATGATCAGCATTCGCCCCCCTGCCCGCTCGTCGCGACCACCCAACTTCCACCAGGCATGGTTGCCGGCGAAGGTCGCCAGCGGATCTTCGATCGGCTGGCCGGCATAGGCGTTTTGCTTGTTGTCCCACGTGTGATTAACCGCGACGTGCAGATCTTCGGACAGCATCAGCGTTTCCAGGTCCCGCTCTTCTCGCGCGACGTACAAATCGCCGGACCACCAGCCATCTTTCGCCATGTCGACGTAGCGGTGCATCTCCAGCGTATTGCTATCTTCGTCCCCGCTTTTCAGCTCGAAATAGCCGCTCCGATTCTTGTATTCCGGCCCGGTTTCGACCACGAACGTGTACCGGCCGGGGGCTAGTTCCAAATGGAGCTCGCCGATAAACGCAAAGTGATCGTCCAGGTTCGGGACGCCGGGGATTCGCTGGCGATTGCCGCGGGGATTGGTCAGGTGCATCCGAGCGGCCAGAGGCGCCTTGGTCGCGGCGTCGATCACCTTCAAATGCAAAATCCCCTTCGCCCCCAGCGCCAAGGAAGCGGTCAGCAAGACCGCGGCGAAGGTCGCAAATGCCGTAAGTCGAGTTCGGATCACTGATTTCCGCACGTTCAAACCAACTGTTAGGGGAACAATCCCGGTCGATACCGAACAATCCTACCCCAAAAAATGGCGAGAACCTTCTCGCGGCCTTCACCCTCCTTGACCTATATAAAGGTGACGCTTAGATTTAACCATCTTCTGGCGGCGTAGCTCAGTCGGTTAGAGCAGCGGAATCATAATCCGCGTGTCGGGGGTTCGAATCCCTCCGCCGCTACTTAAGCTGTTTATCAGCAAACACTTACATCAAAACGAGCAGTCTTTTAGACGGCTCGTTTTTTCATGCGCATTCTACCTATACCGCGTGCCACGGCTCTGTGAGCCGTCTCTTTGCCAACCACTCAGTCGAGCCAGACCACGGACCGACTGGCACTGGTGCCATGCTCTTGCGGCGTCTTCGCCGGATGAGCATGTCTTCGATCCCAGGACTGGACCGCCCGCACACTTTTTTTCAAACCGGTTGGCCCGTCCAGTCTCCCGAAGACTGGGCGAGTCACGCAGCGACAAGACGCCGCGCCCTCCGCTCGGCCTCACCAACCAAACTCCACCCCATCACTGGACTGGACCGCGAACGCATTTTTTTTACGTCGCCTTACCCATCCGCCCCGCACGGCAATCTGGGAAACCTGCCGGTCCCATTTGGCTCACTGGACTGGACCGCCGGCGCACATTTTTTCTTGAGCCCCAACGGGGCGCTACTAAAGCAGCCCAGGGTGGAATCGCCGCAGGTGATGTAGCCCTAGGTTACACGACCCCAAAAATTGGTGACGTTGGACTGGACGTTCATGAATTTTAGTTCGCCCCGTTGGGGCTTTCGATTGATCCGCGTCAGCCTACCTAGGGCTGCGTCGCCATGGGCGACTTACCCTAGGCTACATTAGCGCCGCCCCGATGGGGCTGAAGACGCTGACACTGGACTGGACCGCGAACGCATTTATTTTTGCGTCACCTTGCCCATCCGCCCCGCACGGCAATCTGGGAAACCCGCCGGTCACATTTTGATCACTGGACTGGACCGCTCGCGCGTTTTTTTCCACGCCCGGACTGGAGCGTTTCGATTCATCTTCCACCTACCAACTTCCAATCTCGCGATAGAGCAATCCGCAAAACCACCCTGCAATCGACCACGATTGCGTGCGCTTTGTCAAGCGACATTTATGAGGCGGGAGCAGGCAGAAATGTTTAGAATTCGCTTGGCAAATTCTCGTTTCTCCTCCTGCTGCCGAGATCGCACATGCCCCGCTTCTTCCCCCTGCGAATGAGACCATTCCTGTTCGCGTCATGCATGTTGCTGACGTTATGCATCTCCGCAACTTCCGCCCGCGCCCAGGTGCTGTCGGGTTACCGACCGCGCTACCCCGGCGTTGATCCCTACGGCAGCAGGTTTACCTATCTCGTCAATGAGGGAACGCTATTGCTGGGAACCATTACCCAGATTGAAAAGACCGGCAAGGAAGACATCGACAAATGGCATCACCCAGATTACATCGAGTTGCGGCTGACGCTGGCCATCGATCGCGTCATCTTTGGAAAACCGTTCCATGAACAGACGTTGAAAATCGAATCGCTCTGGTATGTGCGTGATTCTTGGTTGGCCGTGTCGGAAAACAAGGTTCCGCCGCAAGTTGGCGACAAAGTTCTGTACTCCTACTTTCCACCAGACAAATACTATCCCCGAGAAATCTTCTTTGCGCCGGCGTCCGAGTCGGAACTCAAGCGACTAGACCGGATCGCCGAAATCTTGACGACGCGAAATGACGAACAAGCGGCCCAGCGGATTTTGGTGGGTTGTTTGGATCCTGATCCGTTTTTTGCACGTTGGTGCCTGTCGGTCAGTGACGCCCAGGATACCGTCACCGATCGGAATTTTCTCACCGCCTATGGTCGGGTGCGCGCCCCGATTACCAGCGAGCAAAAGATCGACGCCTGTTGGCAGCTTCTAAAAGACCCGAAGTGCCATAGCCTGGTTTACGAGTTTGTGAATTACCGCTTGGCTGCCAGATCGCTCACGAACCAGGAGCAACTTGCACGGTTCGACTGCCATTTGCGTCGCCTGGAAGCTTTATCCGAAATGGATTCGGTATCGCCGGACGAGCGTTACTACGGCGAACGGGAAATCAGCTTCCTGGTTCGAACCGGCTACAAATCGGCGCCCCTTTCGTCCCGCTTGGAGGCCTTACAAACGCTCAAGAGAATGGCGGAAGATGAAGAGTGCATTTTCCGACTCGCCGCCATCCGGGACGCTTGTTTCCTGCATGAGGCTGGACAACCTGCTTTAAGCAAAGCGTTGTTTCAGTTCTATCGCGATTGTCGCCCGGCGCAAATGAACCTCGACCGACACACCAATTATCTCTATCTAGGCGGCTTGCTGAATCTGATGCAAGACGAAAGCAAAGCGACGAAGTCCGTTCACCACGAAGGGCTTCAGCAAGTGGAGGCAATGATCTCGCAGAGCGCCATGCCGGTCGCCTGTTCGGCGGTTTCGAGGCTTTGCGACTACGCGAGATTCTGCGAAAAGGAAAAGATCGCGTGGCCCGATTTGCCTCACTATTTTGAGGCCTTGATCGCCATCACCCCAGACGAGAACGTCCGGAACAGCCTCCGAAATGCGGCGAAACAATTCGGAGCGGCGCCGCGGCAAGAAGTTCCCACATTTTGACTAGTACCCAACGGACCACGAATCGCTACACTGCAGATTCCTCCGCAACTTCTCTTCCACCGCTCCTCGGCAGAAAACCTTCATGGCCATGGCTCAATTCATCGACTACTTCCTTTGCACCCGAGAACAAATTGAACGGTGGGCCGACGCGCTGAAGGATCTGGATGAAGATCGTCAGGCGGAAATCGAAGAGGAGATGGCGACCAAGATCACGCTCCGGAATATCGGCGACACTGAGTTCGAACTCTTGGCCGCCGCGATCCCGTCGAGCAACGGAGATCTCTCGACCCAAACGGCGCGGAGCGAACTGGTCCGCGCGATCAACGAAGAGATGGGCCCCTGGATCGTCGCTTTGAGCGTACCGCATGTCGAAGCGATCGCTGGCGCCACGTTGGACGAAGCGATCTTACAGAAGTGGATCGAGGCGGCCGCCGAATTCTTCGACGACGAGGAAGAGTCGACCCGCGAACGGCTGAATCTGGAATCGGCCGAGACCTTTCGGCAGTTGTCGCAGTCGGCGCTGGCGCAAGGCCTGGAGATTTATTCTTGTTTTTATGGGTAGGTTCGTCCGGCGCAAGCGGGATCGCTAGCGCTAGAGCACGCCAACTTCATCCGCCCCACCTTGGCCGTTTCGGCACGTAGGCTTCTTTTTTGGCTGTTCAGAAACAGGCCAGCGTCGAATCTGATGGAAGACGTAGGTGCGTCTGATCGGATTGGCTGGCTGTGGGTCGCCCCGACGACTTGAGAAAAGTCGTCGGTCTTGCTCAGCCGCTAGGCAATGACCTGTAACTCAAAATCTGGACCATCCAAATCGAGAAAATCAGAAAAAAAGGGGCATATTCCTCGCGAAGAAGACGACCTTGAAGAAGTCTCGCTGGAAGTGGCCAGTAAGAAGGTGATTTGGGAGGGGCCGCCAACTATGATCTACGCAGCGTTCCATCGCTGGGGCGCCGCTGACTTGCTATGCGGCTCCTGTTGCCTCGCCGACTTTTCTTTCACTTCTGAGGGAGGAGATCTCCTGTGTCAACTCCGTACATGTCGATCCTGCTCTTTCTGCTGGCTTCCTTGATTGGGGCCGTGGGGCAGTTTCTGTATAAGTCGGGCGCCGACGCCGCAGGCGGTTCAATCAGCAGTTATTTGCTCAATCCGCGGATTCTGGGGGGCGTCGTTTGTTATATCGCGGTGATGGTGCTATTCGTGGCCGCATTTAAAAAGGGAGGAGCGTTGTCCGTTCTGTATCCGGTTTACGCGACTACCTTCATCTGGGCCGCCTTGATCGGGCTCCTGGCTTACGAAACGCCGATTCGCCCGATCAACGTAGCTGGCATGCTGCTGTTGATTGGTGGAATGTACCTTATGGGACGCTAAGAATGGCCGAAACCGCTTCCACATCGCCGAGCCCTGCGGAGGAGCCTGCCGGCCGACGCCCCCTGAAAAGTCGACAGTGGCCATTCTTTCAATGGCTCGCGGCGAAGCTGGCGAATTCTGGCGTTACCCCGAACGCTATTTCGGTCAGCAGCGTGTTCGCAGCGGTGCTTGCGGGGATTTGCCTGGCGGCGACTTCGCAGGTGGAATCGGAGCTGCTAAGACGCGGCTTGTGGCTTGCCGGCGCGGTCTTCATCCAACTGCGACTGATCGCCAATCTGCTGGACGGCATGGTGGCGGTCGAAGGGGGCAAGGCCTCCGCGGTGGGCGAACTTTTCAACGAAGTGCCGGACCGTCTTTCCGACCCGGCGATTTTGATCGGCGCCGGCCTGGCCTATGGCGGAAATCCCATTGCCGGGATGGCGGCGGCGTTGATTGCGGTGTTTGTGGCTTACGTTCGAGCCATTGGCGCCAGCGTCGGCGTCGGACAAGTCTTTCTCGGTCCGTTCGCCAAACAGCAGCGCATGGCGTTGATGACGCTCACGTGCGTAGCATGTGCGTTGCTTCCTGATGCGTGGCAACCGATCCATTCCGACACGCAAATGGGGATCGCAGCCGTGGCTCTCCTTATTGTCTGCCTGGGCGGGTTGGTCACCGCGGTGAGACGTCTGAGCGTCATCGCGAACAGAATGCGTGAGCGTGCTGCGAATCGGGAGTCGGTCCAATGAGCGAATCGCTAATGGAATGGCTGAGCGGATGGACGCGGTTCGAGCATCTGACGACCGAAGTGATCATCACGCTTAGCGGCATCGCCCTGGCGCTGGTGATCGCCAGCATCCTGGTAAGAGTGCAGCAGCGGCTGCAGCCCGATCGGGACCATACCGAACTGCGGCTACGCGTGCGCACCTGGTGGGTGATCGCCTGGATGTTCGGACTTGCCGTGGTGCTGTCGCCGATGTTGTCGGCCATCTTCCTGGCCTTCGTTAGTTTTCTGGCGCTGAAGGAATACTTCTCGTTGATTCCGACGCGCCGCGCAGATCGGCGGGTTCTCTTCTGGGCCTATCTAGCGATCCCGGTTCAGTATTACCTGGCCTACATCGCCTGGTATGGGATGTTTCTCGTTTTCATCCCGGTCTATATGTTCTTGTTCCTGCCGGCTCGCGTCATTTCCATCGGTGAAACCAAAGGCTATTTGCGGGCCGTTTCTACGTTGAATTGGGGCCTGATGACCATGGTCTTCAGTCTTTCTCACATGGTGGCGCTGCTGACGCTGAAGATCCCCGAGACCGCCTTGGTGACGCCGGATTGGCCTGACCCCGACAATCAGATCGCCCCTGGCGTCGCCCTGTTGGTGTTGCTGGTGTTGCTCACGCAGTTCAATGACGTCGCTCAATATATCTGGGGCAAATCGTTCGGCCGGATGCGAGCGGCGCCAACGGTCAGCCCCGGGAAGACCGTCGCGGGACTGCTGGGAGGGATTGGCTCGACGGTTGTGCTGGCCGTGCTGCTAGGTCCTTGGCTGACGATCCTGAACTGGCAGACCGCTGCGCTGGGCGGCGCCTTGATCGCAGTGAGCGGCTTCGTTGGCGATCTTTCGATCTCTGCGCTGAAGCGCGACTTGGGCGTCAAAGATTCTGGCTCGATGCTGCCAGGGCATGGTGGTATCCTGGATCGCGTCGATAGCCTTACCTACACGACCCCGATCTTCTTTCACTTTTTGTACTACTGCTACGGCTAAGATGCGTCCCGTTTGATCACACCACGGGAAACAGGGTCATCCTTGGAGAGCTTCGGTTTTGAACAACGTCTTGCGATATCTGTTCTTCCTGCTTGTCGTACGACCGGTCGTTCTGATCGTGCTGGGACTGAACATTCGCCGCGGCCAGTTGCTTCCTCAGAACGGACCGGCGATTATCGTCGCCAATCACAATAGCCATCTCGACGCGATCGTGTTGATTACCTTGTTTGGCATGCGCCGTCTTCACCAGGTGCACCCGGTCGCCGCCGCCGACTACTTTTTAAAGAACCCGCGCATCGCCTGGTTTTCGACGAAGATCATCGGCATCTTGCCGCTAGAACGGAACGTCGCGGGGATGCGTACCGATCCCTTGGCCGGCATCTGCGAAGGGCTGGAAAGAAATGAGATTCTGATCCTCTTCCCAGAAGGCTCACGGGGCGAACCGGAGCAGATGGCGAAGCTGCAAAATGGAATCGCCCATATCGCCAAGCGCAGGCCAGACGTGCCGATCGTGCCGGTCTTTTTGCACGGCTTGGGGAAAGCCCTGCCGCGGGGCGAAGGAATTCTCGTACCGTTCTTTGTCGATATCTTTGTTGGCGAGCAGGTCACCTGGACCGGCAATCGCGACGAGTTCGTTGCGTCGCTACAGACGCGATTTGAGGAGCTGTCCCAAGAGTGTTATCGTCCGGAGTGGGACTAACGGATCATGTGGGCGGCGCCTGATCGTCGGCGCTAGGGCGGGGCCTGGAAGTTCATTCTTGCTATGATGGATCGGTACGTTGGTTCGCGATCATCCATCCTTTGATAACACAGCTATGCTGATCGATAACGTAATCCTGGAAATGATCGGCCCTGATCCCCGGATCCATCAGATCCCGGAATTGTTCCATGCGGAGATCTACGGCCGGCTGCATCAAGGGCAAGAGGATTCTGGCGACGCATACTATTATGCCGCGATCCAAATCGCCATTCGTCCACCCGACGCAGAGGAAGTCCTGGATGGCGTTCTGAGTTGGTTGGTGTCGCACGCCGCGCTCCTCCAAGAATTCCGCTGCGACAAAACGCTCGAGATCCAATCGCATATGCTTGCCATCGACGGAAGCCGATCGCTCTGTCTCGATCCGCAGTTCATCGACGCATTGTCGAAAGCAGGGCTTGCTTTGCGTCATCAGGTGTCGCGCGAGCGTGGCGATTAGTGCTGGATTGCAACCCAGCCCGCGCAGCTAGCAGCACCGCTCATCAAACTGACATTCAAGTCGTGCGAATTCGCCGCTACACTCCTCGCACGAACTTTCAGTTTGCCGAAACCGCCAGCGGAGTTCTCCCATGTTGGAACGCACGCTTCCCTTGTTGCTCCTCTTCGTACTACCGGCCGTCGCTTGGTGTCAAAATCCGCTGCGCCCTCCCAAGAGTGCCGATGCGGCCGAAGAGTTGAAGCGGCTGATCGCGGCGCGCGATGCGCTGACGACGGAGATTGCCCAGCTGCGCAAGGCCACCGGCCTGCAACAGCAGGTGATCGTCTCGGTGCAGGTTTGCGAGCTATCGCTGACGAAGGCGCGCAATGCGGAGATCGACGTTCCTGGATTTGACGCGAAATGGCCTCCCACCTATCGATTCGAAGACGTGCTGTCGGCTCGACAAGCGAAAGAGTTGGGACAGCCGTCCGCGGCGGAGAGAGATCGGATCAATTCGATGACGCGAACGCTCGATAGCGACGTCGCTTTGAAAAAGCTGATCGCCGACTTGAAGCACGCCGGCGCCTGGAAGGTTTTGGCCGAGCCAACGGTCACGACGCTTGACGGTCGCCCCGCGTCGTTGCATGTCGGCGGTGAGTTTCCGATTCTGGTCGCGCAAAAGGACGGGAATACGGCGACGCAGTTTCGCCCTTACGGCACGCAGCTGAGCGTCACTCCGGTGGTGCTGGGAGAGGGAAAACTCAAGCTTGATTTGCACCCGGAATTGAGCGAACTTGATCCGAGTCTGAATGTGACGACGGGAAATGTGACCGTACCAGGCGTGCGCACTCGGGGGCTCCGCACCGCTATTGAGATGAATGCTGGAGAGACCTATCTCTTCTCCGGCTTCGTGCAAATGGGAAAGAGCCAGACCGCGCCTGGCGAAATGGAAGAGATCGAGTTGATCATGATCGTTCGGGCGGAGATCGTCGATTCGCTTTGAAATAGCTGGGGAGCGGCGGCCAAGAAAAACTTCCTCTCGCCCTTCTGGTGGTGTAAAACAGAGTCGCCCCTCCCCTGCCCCTGTCTCAAGCGACGAACTCTCGTCAGGCGATTTCATGCACTTTGGGCGGGCGGAACTCCACCCTGCGCAAGTTCGAGGAATCTCCACGTGTGCCTTCTCCTTCGCCCAATCTTTGCGGCCGTTCCACTCATCGCTATCGTTTTCTTGCTTGTCGGTTCGAGCGCTCGCGGCGCTGAGCGGCTAAATGTGTTGTTCATTGCGGCCGACGATATGAACTGCGACTTGGGCTGCTATGGCGATCCGCTGGTGAAGACGCCGAATCTCGATCGGCTGTGCAAAATGGGGGTTCGCTTCGACGCCGCCTATTGTCAACAGCCGCTGTGCGGGCCAAGTCGGGCCAGCATCATGACCGGCTTGCGGCCTGATACGCTCGACATGCATACCTTGAATCATGAGCTGCGGCAAAAGAACCCTGACGTGGTGACGCTGGGGCAGATGTTTCGCAACAACGGCTACTTCTCGGCGCGGGCCGGCAAGATCTATCACTACGGCAACCCAGCCCAGATCGGGACCGACGGCAATGACGACCCAGCGACCTGGAACGAGCGCTACAACCCGATCGGCATTGATCGTTCGCAGCAGGAAAAGATCACCCGCTACGGCGCCGGTCAGGAGAAGAACACGAACCTCGGCATCAGCATGGCATGGTGGGATCCGGAGAGCGCCGACAACGAACATACCGACGGCAAGGTCGCCGACAAGATTGTTGAGCTGATCAACGAGAAGAAAGGTGAGCCGTTCTTCCTGGCGGCCGGCTTCTTCAATCCCCACTGCCCTTACGTCGCGCCAAAGAAATACTTCGATCTCTATCCGCTCGATCAAATCACGATGCCCGATCTGGAAGAGGCGAAGCGCGACCTGGAAGACGTCCCCGCGATGGCGATCCAGCGCGACGCCAAGAACTGGCCCTACTACTTCAAGGACGTCTCGGTCGAGGAAGCGCGAAAATGCAAGCAGGCCTACTACGCTTCGATCTCGTTCGTCGACGCGCAAGTCGGCAAGTTGCTCGATGCGCTGGAAGAGAACGACCTGATGGACAACACGGTGATCGTCTTCTGGTCCGACCATGGTTACTTCCTCGGCGAGAAGGGACTTTGGTACAAGCGGAAAGCGTTCGAGCGCTCGGCCCGTATGCCGCTGATCATCGCGGCGCCGGGTCTTCGGCAAGGGGAAAATACCGCCAAGCCGGTGGAACTGGTCGACTTGTATCCGACGCTGGCCGATCTGTGCGGGCTCGCACCGCCGAAGAACCTGGAAGGCCAATCGCTCCGGCCGCTACTTACCGATCCGACCGGCGGCAAATGGGACAAGCCGGCCGTCACGCAAGTTTGGCATGGGCGAAACGCATGGGGCTATTCGATTCGGACCGATCGCTATCGCTATACCGAATGGCTGGAAGGGAAAGCGGGGCGCGAACTATACGACCACGCCAATGACCCCGGCGAAGTGACGAACCTGGCTGATAGTACCGAACACGCGGAAACGGTGGCCGAGCTTTCCCGCCAACTTCAACCCTACGTGCAGTTGAAGCCAGGCAGCCGGTAACGACGAACTTTTCAACGACTCTCATCTCTACCAACCTTGCTGGACAACATCCAACGCAAAGGAGACGCCGTGGCGCTAGCGATTTCGATGGTCCTGTTCCCTGACCAACCGCAGCTCTCGATCGAAGCGATTCAACAAGAGCTGGCGACCCGCTGGCCCGAACTCCCCGCGGCCAGCGACGTCACCGGAGAGGACAACACCTATATCTTCGATCTTGGCGAAGCCCAAGTGATCGTCGCGCTGATGCCGGCGCCGTTTCCGTGGTCCGACCTGGAAGGTCCCTGTGCGACCAGCATTCTTTGGAAGGATGCGGCGGAACAGTTGAAGACGCACCAGACGCACGCGATCGTATCGCTCAACGCCGAGCTCGATCCGATTCCTCATTCGACGATGCTGACCAAAGTCGTAACCGCAGTTCTCGCCGCTTCCCCTTCGTCGCTGGGGGTCTATTGGGGCAACGCGACGCTGATCGTTCCCAAGGCGATCTTTCTCGACTTCGCCACAGAAGTGATGTCGGACGGACCGCCGCTGCATATCTGGGTCGACTTCCGCGTCGGCGCCGAAAGTTCGAACACCAGTTCCGGCTTCACCTGCGGTATGGCCGCCCTGGGACACATGGAACTGGAAGCGAATGGGGCGACCGAACCGCCCCGCGAACTATACGACCGGCTGATGAGCCTGGCCGGTTATGTGCTGGAAAATGGACCGGTGATCAGAGACGGCGACACCGTCGGCCAAGACGCCAACGAGAAGATCCGCGTGATCTACGGCAAGTCGAACTTTGGCCATGAAGGAAAAGTAATGCGGCTGGTTTATGAGAGCGGAGCGAGCGAAAAGCCGTGGTGGAAGTTCTGGTAGAATAATGAACGCAGTTGGCTATTCTCGGATCACGCCTTGATAGGAAGTCGTGACCCGGTTAGCCTGCACTGCTTCGTTCTGATCCTCCCACGTTGCTCACTACATGCCCAAATCGCTGGAAAGATTCGCTTTTTCCGACAAAAGCGGCTTTGCGCATCGCGTCCGCTTCCCTTCGGCGAATCTGGCCGATCGTCGCAACGTCGATATCTGGTGCCCCGTCCCGTTGGGTCGCAAGTCGGCGATTCCATTGCCGGTCATTTACATGCACGACGGGCAAAATCTGTTTGACCCGGCGTTGTCGTTCGCCGGGGTCGACTGGGGAATGGACGAAGCGATCGTTCGACTGACCGAGGCCGGCGTGATCCCTGGAGCGATTGTGGTCGGCATCTGGAACAGCCCGCAGCGTAAGCGCGAGCTGATGCCGAAAAAGCCGTTCGAGCAAGATCTGACGACGGAGGTGATCAACAAATTCGTCGCCGACCAGGGAGGTCTTCCCTACTCAGACGACTACCTCAAGTTCATCGTCGAAGAACTCAAGCCATTTGTCGATGAGAATTTTCCGACGTCGCCCGATCCAGCGCAGACGTTTGTGATGGGTTCCAGCATGGGGGGTCTCGCGTCGCTCAACGCGATCGAGAGTTATCCCGACGTATTCGGCGGCGCGGGGTGCCTTTCGACCCACTGGGTGATCGGAGGATTTGAACTAGTCGACGCGATGGGGCGCGACCTTCCCGATCCTAGCAATCATCGACTCTACTTCGATCGCGGTACCATAGCGCTCGACGAATCGTACGGGCCGCTGCAAGAGCGGATGGACGCTCACCTGGCCGACGCCGGTTATGTCGCGGAAGCCAATCTGCTCGCGCAGGTCTGGCGGGGACACGACCATTCCGAGCGGGCCTGGCGCCGCCGCGTCGACGTGCCGCTCCGCTTTCTGCTCGGCGCGAAGTAATCGCAAAGAGCGATCGCTTACGGAAACGCGAATTGCGATTTCATGTAGCAATACTTCTCGCGATATATCCCCATCGTCGAGTAGAGGATGTCCCAGAACTCGCCGTCGTGCTGCAAGCCGTGAAAGTCGAACCAGACTTCGCAGTTGTCGTAAAAATTCAGCTTGTTTTGCACATAGTAGCGCACGTCTTCGGCGTTCCAGATGTGATGGTATTCCTCGAGATTGTAGAGGACGTTGCACAAGCTGCGAGCCGCCACAAAATTGCTGATCGCTCCTCCGGCCGTCCACCGCGCCAGTGCGGCGGCCAAATGCGAATAGTCGATCTGATACAGATAATCGTGATGCACCAAGAGGGGCTGATGGACCGCGAACAGCTCTTTCAGCAACTCATTGCGCCGGGCGAAGATCGCGTCCTTGATCCCCTTCATATCGCACCAGTCGAGCATCACCTTCTTCATGTAGCGGAACGAGCGGTCATAGACCCATGTCTTGTCCGACTCGGACGAGGTGCCGAAAATGTAGAGCTGATGCGCCAAGCAGTTCTTGTAGCAGAAGAAAACGCCGAGCGTCTTGTGCACGTAGTCGCTTTGCCGGGGGAGCCATCTCTGGACTCGCTCGAGCATGTAATCGCGCATTTCCCAAGTGTTCATGGGTTAGGGTCCATACGGCCGCGAAACGATGGCAACAAGGAAATTCCCTCTACATGATTACCAATGTCGGTAAGAACTGCATGAGTAAAACATGAAGAATCCTCGGGAAAATCAGGACTTCGGGCAAGTTGACGACCGATTAACGAAGGCTTGCCGTCTACGTTGGCTGGGCGTTCAAGCGTAAATTTTGACCACCGAAGCGCGACCGATTGCTCGCCTGAGAACGTATTTGGAGATTCGCTCCCATGTTTCCCTACAATGGCAAGACGGCTCTCATTACGGGCGCATCGAGCGGAATCGGCGCCCAGTTCGCACGCGAACTGGCGGCTCGCGGGATGAATTTGATCCTGGTCGCTCGCAACCAGGCCGCGATGGACAAGATTGCCGACGAGTTGCGTGCTCGCCACGGCGTCCAGGTCGACGTCTTTCCCCAAGACCTGAGCGAGCCGACCGCCGCGGCCAACGTCTTCGCCCATGCCGAGCAGCTCGGCTGGAACGTCGATCTGCTGGTCAACAACGCCGGCTTCGTCACCTACGGACCATTCGAGTCGATCGATCCGGCCCAAGAGCAGGCCGAAATCCAGGTCAACATCGCCGCCCTGGTCGGGCTGACCCACGCGTTTCTGCCGGGGATGCTGGCGCGCCGGTCCGGCGGGATCATCAACAACGCGTCGCTGGCCGGTTTTCAACCGATCCCTTACCTGACCGTTTACGCCGCCACCAAAGCGTTCGTAATTTCCTTTTCGGTCGCCCTGCGGCAGGAGTGCCGCGGCCGGAACGTCCGGGTTCTCGGCCTCTGCCCTGGCACGACGAAAACCGAAATCTTCGACCGGGCCAACGCCAACGCTGCGGCGGTCGGAATCCCGCGTACCGTGGAGCAAGTTGTGGCAACCGCGCTCCGCGCCTTCGACCGCAACCGGAGCCTGGTCGTCGACGGCGTCGGGAACCGCATCGTCAGCTACTTCACCAAAATCGTCCCCCGGTGGTTGGCCGCTTCGATCGCCGGTTGGCTCGTCTCGTCCAAGGGGTAGGCGTCCTTGAGCACCTTCCCCAGAATTCGACTATCATCGGAGTTACGCCGGATTCCCGATTTTCGTGTAACGGAAATGCCCTGAACTGGAGATGCTTCTCGCCAAGTCGTCTCGACGTTGCGAATCAACACCCCCTTCCCCCACGAACTACCATCATGAAATCACGCATCCGCATTTCCGCCCCAGCCCTTGCCTGCTTCTTGATCCTTGGCGCGATTGGATCGCTGCAGGCCGAAACGGAACTTCTCAGCGATCACTTTGTCAGCCCGAAACATCCTGCCCGGCGTGCGGCTCGCGGCGATTGGCAAGTGAAAGAGGGTGTGATCAGTTGTCCGTTCGATCAAGAGCTTTACAAGAAGTTCAAAGATCACGGCCCGATCGTCTTCTACGATCTCGCCTATCGCGACGCCGTGATTCGCTTTTCGTTCAAAGCGACCGAATCGACGATCGTCACCTTCACCGAAAATAACGCCGAGGGCCATGTCTTCCGCATCATCATGCGACCAGAAGGTTACAACGTGCGCGCCTTTCCGCCAGAAGGAGAAAAGCATTCGATTCAGGCGGCCGCCGGCAAAGAGGCCTTGTTCCAATCCGGCGAATGGGTAGACATGCAGGTCACCAGCAAGGGAGAGGAAGTCACCGTCAAGATCGGCGACAAGTTTGAGCAGACGTTCCGTCACACCTCTTACGGCCGCGACAAGAAGAACTTCAGCGTCTCGTTCAATGAAGGGACGTTCGCACTGAAAGATGTGGTTGTGAAAGCCTACTAAAAGAACCGGAAAGGCGCCGCGATTGCCGCCCAGACTGCTAGTTGGTGACGTGCCTGGCATAACCTTAACGATTGGTTCTGGATAATAAGGTGCTCCTATGCGTAGCGAGTTTTTTCCAATTCGTCTCCAACCGAGCGTCACGGCTGCCGATTTTCGCTTTTACTCCCTGGGCGACGCGTCGGAATATCCAGAAGCGAGCGATTGGTTCGGCAGCTGGTTGCGACAGGAAAACGTCGAGGGCAATATTCGACAACTGCAGTCGGTTTTTGGCTGCGACGTCATCGCCGATTTCACCGCCCGACTATTTCACGCCAGAGAGGTTGCCGGAGTGCTCGTATGCACCAAGGAGGAGAAGCGGAACTCGCCTGAATGCTGGCTGGTTCTACAAAAAAGGGGCGGATCGTCAGGCGGAATCGATCTGAACCTCCTGCTTTCCTCCCAGCCTGGCGATTTCGTTTTTCTGCGCGAGCCGGCGTTTCAGATTGACCGCAAGCGGCTCAAGCAGCTTTTTGAACTGAACCTGGTAAATCGCTTCTTTTTGACTTATGACGGACTGCGAGAAAGCCCGCCCTATTTCGGGATCGATAATTTCAATAGATTTCCCCTTCATGAGGCTGACCCTCGGATGATTCTTTCGCGGCAGCGACCTCAGAAGGAATGGCTCGACTCAAGTATTATTCATGTCAGCGGCGGTTGCGATTATTTGCTTCTTCGTCCCGACGGGGTTGTTGGCTACATGCCGATCGAAATGGAAAGATACATCGAGATTTACGCAAGCGGCTTCGCTGAGGCAATTGATCATTGGCTTGCGTCGGGCTGCATGGTCGCTGAATCATACACTTAGTGCCAAGAGGCTTGTCTATGGCGGGCCCAAATAGGGACGGAGGCCGCTTTAAACCTCAGCCCCAAATTCCCCGAACTGCTTTGTCTCGCCACTCGCGACTTACTGTACCCACCCCGCCTCACGCACGCCGCTCCCTTTCACGCCGGTGAGCGAGTCCCCCAGTTCCTTCCGGATCGGCTCGGCCAGCTTCTTCATCCGCTCGACCACGTCGGGATGTTCGGCCGCGACGTTCTTCGTTTCGCTGGGGTCGGCGCTCAGGTCAAACAGGCTCAGCTCGATATGTTCCACGCGACCACCGTGACGGCTCGCGATGCCATTGATACCGCTTTGCGTGATCGATTGAGCGGCGTTCTTGCCCCAGTTCGAAGGTTTGCCCCCCTTACCCGGCTCGCCGGCGACGGTGATGTAGGGATGCGGAAAGTGGAGTTTCCACTTTCCTTGGCGAACCGCTTGCAGTTCGGTCCCCGCGTAGAAGAAGAGCGCCTCGTGCGGCGTCTTGCCATCCTTCGTCAGCAGCACGTCGCTGATGTCGAGACCATCAATCTTCTTGGTCGGCATCCGCCCCCCGACGATCTTGGTCAGGGTCGGCAACAGGTCGATCGCCATGACTGGTTCGTCGCAGACGCGATCGGCCGGGATGTGACCCGGCCAACGCATGATGCAAGGCACGCGGACGCCCCCTTCAAAGGTCGTCAGTTTTCCTTCGCGCAGGCCGCCAGCGTCGCCGGCATGTTCGCCGTAGCTCGGCCAGGGGCCGTTGTCGCTGAAGAAGATCACGATCGTGTTGTCGGTCAGCTTGAGCCGATCGAGGGTCCGCATGATCTCGCCAACCGACCAGTCGACCTCTTCGATCACATCGCCGTACAGACCATGCTCGGTCCGCCCTCGGAATTCGTCCGAAGCGAAGATCGGCACATGCGGCATGATGTGCGGTACGTAAAGAAAGAAGGGACGATCCTTGTTGCGATTGATGAAGGAGACCGCCTTCTCAGTGATTCGCTTCGTGAACAGGCTTTGATCCGGATCGAGCTCGATGACGTTCTCCCCTTCGTAGAGCGGAAACGGCGGCATCTCGTCAGCCAGCACCGGATGGTACTTCGTATTGTCGTTGGAGTACGGCGTGCCGAACCACTCGTCAAAACCATTGCGCGTCGGCCAGAACTCCATCACCGTTCCCAAGTGCCACTTCCCCATCCCGGCCGTCGCGTAGCCCATCTCTTTCAGCATCTCCGGCAGCAAGAATTCGTCGGGATGAATCCCGTTCTTGCTCGTATGGTTGAGCGCTCCCTGCAGGCTCACGCGATTCGGATAACAGCCGCTCAGAAAGGCCGCGCGACTCGCCGTGCATACGGGCTGCGCAACATAGAAACTGGTGAACCGCGTTCCTTGCTCGCCCAGCTTGTCCAGATTCGGCGTCGAGAATCCCTTCGCCCCTTGGCTGCTGAGATCGCCGTATCCCATATCGTCCGTAACGATCATGACGATGTTCGGCAAACGATTTGCGTCAGCCGCAGCGGCCTGGCGGTTCGGCCATCCGGAGAAAACGACGGCCGCGGTTAGTAGAAGAAGGGTCGTGAACTTCACTGGGGGCTCCCTTTTGGCATGACAGGGCGAGAATGGGCAGGGTCACTCCAGTATCGGTGGAGTCGGCGCGTGGGTCAACGCAGCCCCTTTAATCGGCGTTTCACTCGAGGATTTCTGCGCTGTAGCGTCGGCTACGTGTGACTGGCCAGGATCTCGTGGATCACGTGACCTTCAACGTTCGTCAGACGGCGGTCGATTCCGTTATGGCGGACGGTGAGCTGCTCGTGATTGAGTCCGAGCAGATGCAGAATGGTCGCGTTGAAGTCGTACAGCGGGTGGACGTCTTGGATCGCTTTGGCGCCGAACTCGTCGGTGGCGCCGTGGCTGACGCCTGGCTTGACGCCGGCTCCGGTCATCCAGCAGGTGAATCCGTCCGGATTATGATCACGCCCTTTGGCCCCTTTCTGGAACATTGGCATGCGACCGAATTCGGTACACCAGACGACGAGGGTATCTTCCAACAGCCCGCGTTGCTTGAGATCGCGGATCAACGCTGCGGCGGGTTGATCGAGGATATTCGCATGCGTGTCGTATTGTTCTTTCAGCTTGTTGTGTCCATCCCAATTCAACGCGCCGCCGCTGGCATAGGCGCCATTGAACAGTTGGACGAAGCGAACTCCTTTCTCCACCAACCGCCGCGCGAGGATGCAGTTTCTCGCGAAGGCCGCCTTGTGTTTGTCGGTCGAGTCGGCTCCGTACAACTTCAGGATATGTTCCGGCTCGCTGTCGAGATTGGTCACGTTCGGCACGCTCAACTGCATCCGGGCGGCCAACTCGTAACTGGCGATCCGCGCCGCCAGCTTTGAATCGTGCGGGTGCTCATTGAAATGCCGCTCGTTCATCCGCGCGAGAAACTGACGCGCCGCTTCGTCGCTATCGGACGACGACCCATACGGCTGCAAGTTGCGAATCGGACTGGCGGCGCTGAAGGTCGTTCCTTGAAACGCCGCCGGCAAGAATCCAGGCCCCCAATTGTTCGATCCGTTTTGCGGCACGCCGCGCGGATCGGGAATCGCTACGTAGGCGGGCAGCTCTTGCGTTTCGCAGCCAAGGGCGTATGTCACCCAAGCGCCCAGGCTCGGGAAACCATCGAGCACCGAGCCGGTCGAGAGAAAATTCTCCGCCGGGCCATGCGTGTTGCTTTTGCTGGTTAGCGAATGAACGAAGGCGAAGTCGTCGGTCAGTTCGGCCAGGTGGGGCAACATGTCGGAGACCATCTTGCCGGTCTCGCCGCGGGGGCGAAACTTGTACTGCGGCCGCGCGAGCTCGCCTGAGGGTCCCTGAAACGTGACCGCCGGACCGCCGGCAAGGGGCTTGCCATCTTGCTTTTCCAGTTCCGGCTTGTAGTCCCACGTATCAAGGTGACTGACGCCCCCGGCGCAGAAAATGACGATCACATTCTTCGCGGCGCCGGGATAGTGGGAAGGACGGGGCTGGTTCGGACGAGACGGATCGATCACGTTCGCATCCGACGCCAGCAGACCATCGCCTCCCAGCAAGCTGGTCACGGCGATCGCTCCCAAGGCACTCGCCGCGTCGCTCAGAAATCGTCGGCGATCGAGCCAGCGTGTGGGCGGAAGGATGGGAGATTGCGAACGAGACATGCGATAGCTTTCAGCGGATAAACAGAAACTCGTTGCTATTGAACAAAACGCGGCAGAGCGTTTGGAGCCCGTGCTCATTGACGAAGGCCGTCGCCTCGGTCAGCTCTTGCGGCGAAGGCTCGCGCAACAGGACTAGGCCGTAGACGGCGTTGATCTGAGCCGCCGGCTCTGGATGTTCCGCCCGCAATCGCTCAGCCAGGACGCCGGATTGGTCGAGGACAAAACGACTGTTGAACAGGTTAAGCGCCTGGATCGACGTGGTCGACTCGCGACGGCGGGAAGTGCTTTGCCCGTAGTCGGGACAATCAAAGGCGCCGAAGATGGCGTCTCGTTCGCGGCGGACGCGGTGCGAATAGATCATCCGCCGCAGTCCCTCTTCGCCGAACGTCTCGATCGGCGCGTAACCGGTTAAGCCGCCCCGCTTGTCGAACAGACTGAAGCCAGGCCCTCCCATTTCGAGATTGAGATTGCCGTTGATCGCCAAAATGGAATCGCGAATGACTTCCCCCATCTGCCGCTGCGGCGGAAATCGCCAGAGAAGCAGATCATCGGCGTCGAGCGCGGCGGCGTCGGCGTTGTAGTCCCCCCCTTGGCGATAGGCGGCGGAGAGGACAATAAAACGATGCATTCGCTTGAGCGACCAGCCGCTTTGCATGAACTCGGCGCTGAGCCAGTCGAGTAGTTCCGGATGGGTCGGCGGGACGCCGTTGTGACCGAAGTCGTTCGCCGTTTCGACCAACCCCATGCCGAAGTGACCTTGCCAGATGCGGTTGACCATCACGCGAGCGGTGAGCGGATTTGACTTCGACACGATCCAATCGGCCAGCGCGATTCGGCGACTCGCTTCGCTGGCGTCTTGGGCCAGCGCGGTCACGCCCAGCACTTCCGGAACGCCAGGCGACACCTGTTCCTTCGGCATTTCGGGGTTGCCGCGACTAAGGACGTGAATCTCGTCCGGCCGGCGAAACTTTCCCGCGAAGACAAGCTGCTTTTCTTCGAGCCGGCTCAGCTTCTTCGCCAGCGTTTCCTTCTCCTCCAGCAATCGGCGAACCTCCGCTTGCTCTTCCTCCGAGAGCGAGTCGACCTCGATCGGCGTGTGGGAGTTTTTCGAGATGTCGAACGGACGGCGATTCGTCGAGTCGGCGACGCGTATCCATTGACCATTCTCGCCGAGCGCTTCAATCACGTAGTCGACCGCCAGACGATCGGTGAACTTCCCTTGTCGATCACGTCCCCAAGCGACGAATTCGATCCACTCTGGCTGAGGAAACTCAACCGAAACCCAGCCGCCGCCGACTTCGCTCGACATCCAACTGCTCGAGTTTCCGTAAACTCCATTGTTCACAAATCGCAAATCGTGACGCTTCGGGGATCTCCTTTCGCCGGAAGCGGAGACCTTCCCCCCAAGTTGCGCCAAAGCGACGTTCTGACCATCCGCGTTGAAAACCTCCAGCTCGTCGATGCAGGGCTCCAGCGAATTGGTCGACTTCACGTGAAAGCGAATTTGCGTCGTGCGTACCGGAGCGAAGCGGTCGACGTTTTCGTACGAGTTGATCATCGCCCGGGGCGAAGTTGAGTCGGCCAGCGGCGCGTGACGCGCCAGTTCCAAGGCGACCTCCCGCGCACGCTCAGTCCAGCGGTGCAGTTGATCGGCCTGCATGTCTCCCTGCGGACGCGCGATTTCGCGATCTTCGTATTCGACGCCGGAGACGAAGGCCTGCATTTGGTAGTATTCGCGCTGCGAGATCGGATCGAACTTGTGGTTGTGACAGCGAGCACAATGAACTGTCAAACCAAGAAAGGTGGTCCCGATGTTGGTGACGATTTCGTCGAGCGAATCTTGCCGCGCCAGTCGTTTTGATGGTTCGTCCTTGCCGATCTGTCCCGGCAGCAATACCGACGCAGTCACCAGAAATCCGGTCGCGGCGTTGGCGTTCATCGTATCGCCGGCCAACTGCTGGCGGATGAACTGGTCGTACGGCAGGTCCTGGTTAATCGCCTCGATCACGTAGTCGCGATACGGCCAGGCGTTGGGGCGTTCGGTGTTCACTTCGAAGCCATGCGTGTCGGCGTAGCGAACCACATCGAGCCAATGCTGCGCCCAGCGTTCGCCATAGCGCGGAGAAGCGAGGAGTCTTTCGACAACCCGCTCATAGGCGCCATCCGCCTGATCGTTGTGGAACGCTTCCACTTCCTGCGGCGTGGGTGGAAGCCCGATCAAGTCGAACGTGACCCTGCGGAGCCACTCGGTGCGGGTCGCCGGCGCCGAGGGGGCCAGCTGCAATTGCTCCAATTTGGCGAGAATAAAATGATCGATCTCGTTTTTCGGCCAAGCGGTCTGCTTGACGCTTGGAACCGGCGGCGACTCAATTTGGCGAAACGACCAATGATCGCGGGGATCTTCCAGCTTGACGGTATCGACCCCGTCGGGCCAAACCGCCCCTTCCTCAATCCAGCGACGGAGCGTCCCGATATCGGCAGCGGTGAGTCGATCCCCTTCCGGCGGCATCGCCAGATCGGCCTCTTCGTCGGCGACGAAACTCCAGAGAGGACTCTCCTCTGGTTTGCCCGCGACAATCGAAGCGCCGTAAATCTCGCCCCCCTTCATCGCCTCCGAACGAATATCGAATCGCAATCCGCTTTTGCGCACGTCGCCGGCATGGCACTCGTAGCAATGCTTCTGCAGAATCGGGCGAACGTCGCGGACGAAGTCGACCGGCTCGGCCGACGCGGCGCCAGCGGCGATTGCAAAGAGGCTGAATATGGCGACAAGCCAACGGATCATGAGAACTTGCAGTCGTCGGGTAGGAATCAAAGACGCGAGGAAAAGAGGCTTCGCAGTCGCGCAACTGGCGATCGGTTGCGCCAATCGTGCATCTCGACCAGCGCTTCTCTGCATATCGGAGGGCCTGACTAGGTGCTGTCGAACATCCTGCTCGCTTAACGGACGATATTGCCCCGAGGCCGAAAGTTCAAGCAAAAACTGTCTATTCGAGCTGGGCCTACCGAACCCGCTTCCCCTGATGGAAGTAATTCGCCGAGAAACGGCCGAGGCGGCATTCCCATTTTTCGCGCCAATAAAATTGGACGCAGACTACCGCTGGAGTGGTATAATCGCGGCCGACACACCTTTTGCCGCGCCGCTCGTTTTTCCCGCCCGCGGACGCATGACGTCTTATCCGAGCGCTCTTGTTACAAGGCCGTGACAAACGCCGAATGGAACGTGACATGAACCCTGTCAAAGTCTTCTCGTGGTCGCTCCTGTTGCTCTGCATGTCGTTTGGCGACGTCGTCTCCGCCGACGAAGGGGACGATTTCTTTGAGAAGCGGATCCGTCCAATCCTGGTCAAGCATTGCTACGACTGCCATGCCGGCGTGAACTCCGAAGGGGGCCTGTTGCTCGATACCCGCGACGGTTGGCGGCACGGGGGAGACAATGGAACGGCGATCGTTCCCGGCCAGCCGGACGATTCCCTCTTGATCCAAGCGATTCGTTACGAAGACGCCGAATCTCTGGCGATGCCGCCAAAAGAAGCTGGCGGCAAGCTGAGCGGCGAAGAGATTGCGGCGCTGGAAGAATGGGTTCGCCGCGGCGCTCCGGATCCGCGGATTGCAGCGGTAAAACTGGGAGGCATGACCGCTGAGGAGGCGAAGGCCTGGTGGGCTTTCCAGCCTCTTCCCAACGCGGATCCTGCGCCAACTGCGACAAAGATTGACGCCTATCTCGACCAAAAACTGGCCGAACAGGGTCTGACTTCCGCACCGCCGGCGGACAAACGGACCCTGCTCCGCCGCGCGACCTACGACTTGACCGGCCTGCCGCCGACCTCAGAAGAAGTCGACGCGTTTCTGGCCGATGAGTCGCCGGACGCTTTCGCCAAAGTGATTGATCGCCTGCTCGCGTCGCCGCAATATGGCGTCCGCTATGGACGACATTGGCTCGATGTCGTGCGGTACGCCGACACGGCCGGCGAGAATACCGATCGTCCGTTGCCGCACGCGTGGCGCTATCGCAATTGGGTCATCGACGCTTTGAATCAAGACAAACCGTTTGACCAGTTCGTCCGGCTCCAACTCGCCGGCGACTTGATCGGCGCCAAGCAGCCGCGCGACCAGACGAACGAAGGAATCATCGCCACCGGATATCTGGCGATCGCTCGTCGCTTTGGTCACGATATCGACGAACAGAACTATCTGATGCACGAGGACGTGATCGACAACCTCGGCAAAAACTTTCTCGGCCTCACGACCGGATGTGCGCGGTGCCACAATCACAAGTACGACCCGATCACGGTCGACGACTACTACGCACTCTACGGCGTCTTTGAGTCAACCCGCTTCGCATTTCCCGGCTGCGAACCGAAGGGCCAGCCGCGGGACTTGATCTCGCTGGCGTCGCCAGAGCAGATCGACGCGCTGATGCAGCCTTGGAACGAAAAAGTAGCCGCTGCGGACACAAAGAAAAAACAACTGGAGCAAACGGCCGCAGCCCTGCTCGGCTTTCGTACAGAGAACGCGCGGCCACTTGTCGACAAGACCCTGGTCGCCGAGGGGACGAGCGTTCCGTTCGCCAATCTCACCGCCACGGTACGCAAAGGAGAAGTGCTCCAGTTGACGGTCTTTCCCAACGAAAGCCATGGCGCCGACAGCACGCGCGTCGAATGGACCATCAAGGAAGAAGGAGAAGCTGGCAGAACGTGGAACGTTGACAATTTGATCGACAAGATCTCGCAAGGCAACCCGCTCGCCGACCACGACGAAGCGACCTGGTGCTTCTTGGAAACGACCACTGGGCCGATCTCCCTTTCGCAGCGGTACGACTCGCTGCAGAACAACCCGGCGCTGAAGGCCTGGAAACGATTCGATGACGCCCTCTCGATCTTCGTCAACACGTCGGACCAGCCGGTCGACGTCTGGACGACTCTTCCCGCAAAGGCGTTCTTTGTCCATCCCGAGCACAACCGCCCTGTAACGGTAGCGTGGATCAGCCCCATCGATGGCGCCGTTACCATCTCTGGCGCCGTCGCCGACGCCCATCCAAGCGGCAGCGATGGGGTCGCCTTCGATCTGGTCCAGATCGCCGCGCCGCAATACGGCGCCGGGTTGATTGAAATGGGGAAGGAAGCGGCCGCTCCGGCGATTGATCCGGGCCCCAAACCAAAGCTTCCCGTCGCCTATTCCGTGATCGACGCCAAGCCGACCAACGCCAAGATCCAGAAGCGGGGAGATCCCGAACAGCCCGGCGACGAAGTCGAGCGTCACTGGCTCACCGTCTTCGGCGGAACTTCGATCGCCAATCCCCAGGAAAGCGGCCGGCGCGAATTGGCCGACCTGGTGGCCCAGCATCCGCTGACGGCTCGCGTTTTCGTCAATCGCGTCTGGCAGTGGCACTTTGGCCAAGGCCTGGTCGGAACTCCCAACAACTTCGGCTCGCGTGGTCAGTTGCCGACGCATCCGGAATTGCTCGATTGGCTGACGGCGGAATTTGTCGCCAGCGGCTACCAGGTGAAAACGCTCCATCGCCTGATCCTGCAAACCGCCGCCTATCAGCGGAGCAGCGATCCGCCGACCGGCTCGCTCGACGCCGATCCCGAAAATCATCTTCTCAGCCACTACAATCTCCGTCGCCTCAGTGCGGAAGAGATTCGGGACAGCTTGCTGTTCGTCTCCGGCCAGCTTGATCTCGCTCCCGCCCAGGAGCACCCCTTTCCCGACGAATCAACCTGGACCTTCACGCAGCACACTCCGTTCAACGCGATCTACGAGACGAACAAACGGAGCGCCTACTTGATGGTGCAGCGGCAGCATCGCCATCCGTTTTTGTCGTTGTTCGACGGCGCCGATCCGAATGCAAGCACTCCGGCGCGAGAAACCAGCACCGTCCCGACGCAGTCACTTTATTTTCTGAACGATCCCTTCTTCCACGCCCAAGCGGCGGCGACCGCCGACCGTTTGTCGAACGAAGAGAACGACGACCAGCGTCTGCAGATCGCTTACCGGCTCCTGTTCCAGCGACAGCCGACCGCAAGCGAGACTAAGGCGGCCAGCGCCTTCCTACAGAACTATCCCGCCGAAGCATCTGAAAAGTGGCGAGCTTACGTTCGCGTGCTGCTGGCCGGAAACGAATTCCTCCATGTCGATTGACCACGAACCTCAGGCAACCAACGTGAACCACCAATCTGCCAGCCGTCGGTCTTTCCTTCGTTCGTCGGTCGCAGGATCGCTCCTCTTCCCCGGCATCGTCCAGCAACTGTTGGCGGATGCCGGCGATCCGCTAGCCGCGCGGCAGCCTCACTTCCCCGCCAAAGCGAAGAACGTCGTCTTTCTCTTCATGACCGGCGGCGTGTCGCATGTCGATACGTTCGATCCCAAGCCGGCGCTGGTCCGAGATCACGGCAAAGAAATCAAGGCCGATCATCCCGAAATCAAAAACCGCCCTGGCTACGAACGGATCTACCTCAAGCGTCCCCAGTGGGAGTTCGCTCCGCAGGGCGAGTGCGGAACGGAAGTCAGCACCCTGTTTCCACACGTCGGGCAGTGCATGGACGATATCGCGTTGATCCATTCGATGCATACGTCCCACTCGAACCATTACAACGCGACGCTCGGAATGCATACCGGCTCGTTCGCCTTCTCGCGGCCGAGCATTGGATCTTGGCTCAGCTATGGCCTGGGAGCGCTGAACCGCAACCTGCCAGGCTTCGTCGTGATCGCGCCGAAGCAAACGTACGCCGGCAGTCAGGTCTACGCGAACGACTTTTTGCCGGCCGCTCATCAAGGGACGCTCGTCGTTCCCGGAACCGAACCGGTCGCGAACGTCCAGCCTCGTATTCCGACCGATCGCCAATCGCTCGAACTAGCGGCGCTGCGCCAACTCAACGAAGCTCATCTCGCCGCGCACGGCGGGCACAATCCGCTGCTCGAAGGTCGCTTGCGGACCTTCGAGACCGCCTTTGGAATGCAGATGGCGGTCCCGGAAGCGTTCGATTTTCGGCAGGAAAGCCAAGCGACTTTAGAAAGCTACGCCCTCGCGCCGGGTCAAACCTCCGGTTTCGGCTGGCAGTGTCTCGCGGCGCGGCGACTGGTCGAACGGGGCGTTCGGTTCGTCGAACTGATCGATACCGGCTCGTCCAACAACTGGGATGCCCATGGCGACATGATGTCGCATGTCGGCCTCGCCCAGAACGTCGACCAACCGATCGCCGCCCTGTTGAAAGACCTGAAACAACGGGGGTTGCTTGAAGAAACGCTGGTCGTCTGGACGACCGAATTTGGTCGGACGCCGTTTAACAACACGGCCGACGCCAAAGGACGCGAGCATCACTCCTGGGCGTTCAGCTCATGGCTGGCCGGCGGCGGCGCCAAAGGGGGAATCGTCCATGGCGCCACCGACGAGTACGGGATGCACGCCGTCGAGAAGCCGGTCCACGTCCACGACTTCCACGCCACAATCCTGCATCTCATGGGCTTCAACCACGAGCAGCTGACGTATCGTCACGCTGGCCGCGACTATCGGCTGACCGACGTCGAAGGGAACGTCGTTCACGACCTGTTGGCGTAACGAACTTCTAATTGCGCTAGGACTGCGCCAACGATTCGCGCCGGAGCTTTTCGATCGGCACGAAGCGTCCATGGACCGCATCGTACGCCCGAATGCGGGCCGTCATTTCGTCGACCAGCCAGCCGTGCAGGCGCAGCTCACCGGTTTCCAGACGATCCAGGACAAAGTCGTGCGTCAGGAGATTCTCCAGCTGACATAATAGGTGCTCGCAAATCAGCAGTCGTTGCCGCTCGTGATCGAGCCGCGTGGGATAGGTCTGATCCACCACGCTGGCCGTCGTCTGCTGAAACTTCTTTTGCAGCCCCCGACTATCGTTCTGGTCAGGCTGAGCCCAGCGGCGGATCACGTTGCAGCCCATATGTCCGCAAAGGATGACATGCTTGAAGTCGAAGTACTGAAACGCATAGGCCAGGTCATCCGCCGCAGAAGTCGGACTCTCCTCCGTTGCCGCCGGAACCGTCGCGGCTAGATGCTGCAAAGTGAAAATTCGCTCCGGCCCTGCGATCGAAACTTCGTCCGGTGCGCTCCCATGGCAAGAGCAGGCGATCATCAGAATGTCGCATACGTCGTCATCCAGCGACTGCTGAATGTCAAACGCCGTACCAAAGTATTGGGGAGCGAACTGGTGCAGGCTTTTGTCGAGCAGAATCATGCGTATGGACTATAAAAACTAGGACATTGGGCGTTCGTTTCAGCGACAAGCGGCGCGTCAAAAATCACTCGCGGGGATGCGTCGCCGCCGGCGAAACGGCCGCATGCTGCGTCGTGTGGGGCGGATGTGCGCCGAAGTTCTCTTCGCGTCTTTGAACAAAATGCTGCGCCGCCCGGAAACAGGAACTCATTCCCAACTGCGGAAAGAGGCCGCCGGCGATGATGAGCGCGGCGATTATCGAAATGGCGAACCGCTCCGCAGGCCGCGAGCCGATCGAGTAGTAAACGACGCGCGAGCGCCCATTGAAGATGCGAAAATAGACCTTCAAAATCGCAATGCCGTTTAGCGCGCTGATCGCGGCCGCCAATATCCCGGCAATGGGGTAGGCGGTCACGACGCCGTCAATCAAGATCTCACCGGCGATAAAGCCGATCGTTCCGGGAAAACCAATCGACGCGAGCCCCGTGATCAAAAACAAGGCGGCCAACATCGGCATGTGATCGTAAAAGCCGTGGTACTCGCTGAGCGAGATGCGACCAATCCGAGCTTCGACGCAGCGCAAGGTGATTCCGAGACCAGTTAAGGCCAGTTGGATCGAGATCCAGGCGCACATGGCGCCGGTCATGCTGATGGGCGTCGCAGCGCTCAGTCCGACCAGAACCAACGACGAGTTGCTCAAAAACAGGTAGGCGAAAAATCGGCGAGCCTCCGTTTGAACCAGCGCCATCGACGCGGCATACGCCGCGGTAATCAGCGAAAGAATCGCGACCACTTGCAGCGTCGCCGCCGGCGCCTCGGGAAGAACCAGTCGCGCCATCGCGTAGACGCCCGGCATGAGGGTCAACGTGAGGAGCGCCGAACCAAACGAGGCCCGCTCGATCAAGTCGGCCGCCCAGCCATGCAGCGGAACGACCCCGCAGCGGAGCAGAATCGCCGCCGTCGTGAGCGCACCGCCCCAAACGGGAGAGCCGGAGAGGGAAACGATTTCACCAGCGATCAAAAGTGCGGCGAACAGCGAGAAATAAAACGTGTAAACGCGGGTCGACTGTCGGCGCAGCCGCAACTCCATCCAGAGCGGGATGGCCCCGACGATCAACAGCATCAGAATGCCTGGCGAATTGAGACATCCTAGCAAGGCGAACGCGATTCCTTCCGAAAAGAGGGCCGCGCTAAACGAAAAACGGCCGACCTTGGTCTTTAGCGTCGACAAGACCGTCAACAGAAATTGCAGCGCCGCCAGCGGAATCAGCGGCGAACTTAAGTCGTCGATCACCAGGCCAAGACTGCCGAGCGCTGCGAAACTCCCTGCGTCGGCGCCGGAGGCGAAAAAGTCGACGCAACCGCCGAGCGCAAGAAGTTGCGCCACGATGCAGATCGCCAGGCAAACGCGTTGGCAGCTCGATCGATCTTGGATGGCCGCGGTCAGGATGGATCCCGCCAAGGTGACCAGAACTGCGAGTTCCAACCAGGGCGCGTGCAGTTCAGCCATTAGGTCAGTTCTTCCAAAGAGCGATCTTGATGAATTGCCGCGGCCCGTTCCTCTCCGCTTTCCCCCGACAAAAACTGGGTCCAACGACGCTCCTGCTTGTCGAACCAGCGGAACGTTCCCATAAAGGGCGCAACAATATAGGAACGGAGGATCTCATCCAGGAATCCGCGTTCGAGCGAAAAGCGGTACGTCCATTGGCGGCCGAACGACGCTTCCGTTAATGACTCCGGCAAGTGCGTAGGCGACAATCGCGAACCGATGGCGTTTTCCAAGGCGTTGTAGTCGTGCAACACCGACGGAGCGCGGAGGAACTGCAGCGTTCGCAAGCAGGCATGACCGATGATGTGAATCAGCGCGACATACGGAAGACCAAGCCCGATCTCCACCAGGATGATCCCGACCTGCGTGAGGGAGGAAAAAGCGATGGCGCTTTTCACGTCGGCTTGAACGCGGGCCGACATGGCGCCCAAACAAGCGGTCGCCAGTCCAATGAGGATGACGACGGTACTGACGATCCACGAAGCGGCGATCAACGGGCTGAACCGGAGCAACAGAAACGCGCCCAAATGGGCCGACAGTGCGCCATAGAAGATCGCGCTAGACGGAGTCGGGCCTTCCATGGCTCGCGGCAACCAACCGCAAAATGGAATCAGCGCGGACTTTCCCGCCGCCGCGATCAACAACAAACCGCTGATCATCAGGAGGTTGAACTGGTCGAGTTCGACATTCCCCAGCGGCCAAGGCTGCCTCCCCACAATATGATCGAAATCTCCGCCCCCGGTCGCATGATGCAGCGTCAGCATCGAGATCACCAGCGCCGCATCGGACAAGCGATAGATCGCCCAGACGTGCAGGCCATTTTGAACCGGATTCGTGCGTTGGTGAAAGTAGGCGATCAACAGAGCGGACGACAGACCGACGAATTCCCAACCGAGAAACAACGTTTCGATCGTACCGGCCAGCGACGACACGACCATCCCGAAGAAAAAGAAAGAGTAGAACAAGAAGAATCGCGTGAATCCGATCTCGCGATGCAGATAGCGGCTCGCAAATTTCCCGACGACGCCGCAGAGAACGTACGTGAGCAGCACGAAGGGAATCGAAAGGCGGTCGAAAATGAATCGCAGTTGGAAGTGATAGTGTTCTGAGGGGATCGCCACCCAATTGCCAAGTTCGATCACGACCTTGCGACTTCCGCTGGCAAGCATCGTCCCCAAGATGATCATGGCGCAGACCATCCCGAAAATAACGCAAATCGCCGTTAGTCTCGCCGTCGCGCGTTCAGTGAGTCGCCGGCTCAAGAAGCTGGCCGCCGCAAGAACGACAAGCAACAATGCAGGGGCGGCCAGGCAACCGATCCCCAGACCGAAAATAAAAGCGTCCCACGTCACGAGATCCATCTCTTTCTAACCTCCCAGACCGGCCGAGGAGGGGGCAATTTCTGCGAAGGGAAGATTTCCGCGGCGTCCCTGGTACCAGGCGTACGAAGACGCAGCGACGGGAAGTTCGTCCTCTTCCGGCATGTATTGAATAAATCTCGCGCCGTCAAAGCGCCAAACTTGAGCTGACGCATAGTCGATCACCGCCAGTTGAATCCATTTCCCTTTCGCCAGCCGAGCGATCGTTTCATTGCACTCGATGATTCGCTGCATGACCTCCGTCGTCGTTTCAATGACGAACAGCAATCGCATCGGCTCATGAATCTCTATCATCTGCGTCGACAAACCCGGTCGCAAGTCGCTGGCCGCACCGGTCATCACCCCCAACAGCGAAGTAATGTTGTGAGGCAACTTCGAGCCGCACCCATACCCTTCCGGATCAACCGTCGAGAAGTAGTACTCCAGGTTGATGCCGGCGCATACCGGGATCACGGCGCGCAGTTGGCTTTCGAGCACGGTCCCATTCGCATCGTCTTGCGTCGGATCATATGACGCCAGAAAGGCGCGGCGATCGAGAAACAATCCGCGAACGTTTTCGCGACGCCCGACGATGCACATCGCATTGGTCGCGTGGTTGTATTCCGGACGGGGTTGCGACAGGTCCTCCGGTCGATTTTCGACGTGCCGCAGCGCATCGGCGGGAGAAATGTTCAAATCGGCCGACTCGAAACGTCGGCAACGTTCTTGGGCGTTGCGGCGGCGCGCCTCGTCGCACGTGCGCACGACTTCCTCAAACCGCTGGCGGTGCGAGTGGGGAACGTGGTCCACATCGGCGAACGTCACGGCGTCGTTGGTCGTATCATGATAGCCGCCGACGAAAAAGGTCGTTTCGGGGATCTCCAACCCTTGCTCGGCGAGCAGGCGACGAACTCGCAGATCGTTCGCCATCGCAGCGAACGCACGTGCGTTCGGACCGCCCCGTCCTCCGGCGCACGCACCGCAGTTGTAGGCGGACTCGTGCGGGTTGTTCAAACTGGCGGAGCCGTGCCCCAAAAGGACGACCAAAGGCGCCCAATTCCCGGTCAGCCCGACGCTTTTCAGCAACCCTTTGACGATTTCGCCCATTTCTTCCACACAGTACCCGCGCAAACGTTCTTCCCCCTCTGGCGAAGTCGAGTCTTGCTCCAATTGCAGCGTGGTACGATTCGTATAAATCAGCGAGCGAGCCTGGCGATGTGCATACGACGCGAGCCGCGGAAAAATAACTCGCACGACCAAAACGAAGGCTAATGCCGAACCGAGGAGCCCTGCGATCGTGCCGCCGAGAAACGTTCTCGACGCCAGGTGC
Organism: Blastopirellula sediminis; assembly: GCF_020966755.1. NCBI lineage: Bacteria > Pseudomonadati > Planctomycetota > Planctomycetia > Pirellulales > Pirellulaceae > Blastopirellula > Blastopirellula sediminis. The sequence continues at coordinate 1,556,514 of NZ_JAJKFT010000004.1, read as the reverse complement.
GCCTGATGCGTCGCACGACCGATATGTCGCCGCGTTTGCGCCAGGCGTTCTTCGGATCGCGCTGCGGAAAAGTCGGGCGTTTCGACGACCTGATGACGGGGGACGACGTTGACCGGGCAAAGCGACACGAATCGCGCATCCGCAATCCCGCGATACGACATGGCGACGCCAAAGAAGCCCGCCGTACCGTACGTCTCGCAACTCGGATCGATTTCTTCCAAATGACGCCGAAACGACTCCTCGCGGTCGTCCAGACAGGTAATCGCTTGAAAGCTTGGCGATTCCCCCTTCGCCGGAGCAGTTGTTTCGCGAGTTCGCCGCTTGGAATAGGCCAGGAGCGCGTCGAGCGCTTCGCGAGCGTATTTGCGTTCGTACGCCGCATGATAAATCCGTCGACGATCCAGACTGGAAAACGCGTTCACCTCGCCGACGAGCGACGTCCATTGCTCGTGTTGCAGGTGGTGCAATTCGTCGGGGCGCCAACCTCGCACCTGCGCGAGTTGAAAGAGGACGTAGGCGAGGAGTTCGCGATCGTCGGTTTGGGAAGATCGCTTTTGCCCCTGGTAACGCTCACGGATTTGATCCAAACGGACCGAAGAATCGCCCCCTGCGGCCGCGATGCGTTGAAGCGCGAGCCGAACCAACATCAACCGAACCGCCAGGAACTCGGTCAAATTGCAATGAAAGGTCGACGGAGTTTCCCATTTGGGATTCGATTCGAGTTGCCAAATCATCCCGGCCCAACCGCGCAGCGCCAACAGTTCGTCCCGAATGAAGACGGAGCGTTCCTCCCGGTCGACGCCAAGCAATGTCAGCGATTCTTCGATCGAATCGAGCGGAGAGAAGTTCCTTGCCAGCAACCGTTGCGATTCTTGCTGAAGGTTCGCCAGCCATCGAGTCGGTGCGCCCCAGCCTTGACTGTAGAGCGAAAGGAACGACAAGTAGAATCCCTGACCGCGGTTCGGGGGAGCCAGGGTCGCATACCCTTGATCCAGGAACGCGGCGCAAAACGAAACCAAATGTTCGTGGACGATGACGTCGGCGTCTCCTCCGGTCGCCGCCAGCAATGCATCCCGATGGCGCACAAACGTAGTTTCGTCAGCGGTATCGGTAGAGTTCTGCGCCGTCGCGACTCCATCGCGACAAACTCGCCAAAGGAAATTCAGGACGAATTTTTCCCAAGTGGCGTCATCCCACGAATCGAACTTCACGCTCTGGAATCGAGAGAGCGTCCGCGACAAGGGATCTTCGTCGCCAGGCGATCGGCCTTCGATCTGTTGCCGATTGCGAAGGACCCACTGGCGCGTCCGCTTAATCATCCGATCGCGGACGCCGGGGTCGACGTCGCTGCGAAACTTGCTGAGGGCGTCGGTTTCCGAGACCACCCAATGCAATTCGTGCCGATCGCCAAAGAAGAGCGGGTATCGCAGCATCGCAAATCGCAGTGCGTGCCGACTCCCAAAACTGGCCACCAAGCGGTCCACCTCTTCCCCGAGGTCTTCCACAAGGACTGCGTCCAGATCCGATGCGGTGATGCGACCGCGGTGAAGGTGCTCGCGATATTTTTCCTCCGGCAGATACTCGTGGCATTGGAATAGACTGCCGCCGATCCGCACTCCTTCATCGAACGTGAGATCTTCAAAGGCGTGCAGCGTGTTGTGATGCACAAACGACGTAATCGGCCCTTGGGCGGGTAGATACTCCGCCGCATGCTCAATCGCCTCCAGGATTTCCTGCTGCGACTGCCGGGAAGATTCGAAGGTCGGTGGCGACGTTGCGTTGCGCACGTCGAATTTTGCAGTAGCCAAGTCCCGCCTTCTTGCCGGAAATCATTCGAATGAGGCTCTTTCCAACTTTTGGTGGGGTAGGCGATCGAAAGAGCGTACCGCCGTTCCTCTGCAATTCGCGTGCCGGGAAAGCTCGAAAGAGGAGAATCGAGCTGAGACGTTTCCCACGAACAGCAATAGTCGGCAATTTTCCGTTAGAGCCCATTTTGCCGCCCTACCGGTAAAACGACGCCTTCACAAACATGCAATTTCTTGCACTTTGCATGCAGTTTCCTGCATCCCCTGCAGTCTCCAGCCGGAGGGCGCGAGTTCCGCCTCCTCGTTGATTTTCTCGGGGTCGGCGTTGCGCGACGCGGCTTGCCGTCCCGGGGCGACCTCGCCAGCGGGAACAGGGACGCCTATTATTGATCGCTACGGCCGGCGACGATTTCCCTTGATAATGCCCGGCGCCTCCCTCCATCCTTCGATCGAATTTGCAATATGTTCCGTGTTCGGCCGAATGGTTCCGAGCGCAGTTTTCGCCGCGCAATCGTCACGCTCTTGGCCCTCATTTTGACGGCGTTTCTGGCGACTGCCTGGGTGATGGGGGACCTCTTTTTTCGAGAGAGCCAGATCCTCCACGATCTACTCCGCGAGTTGCCCCCGAAATTAGAGACGCAGGGCGAGGCGCTTGAGGGGCAGTTGCGCTGGACGATTCGACTTTCGGTACTCGCTATCCTGAATCTGGCCGTGACGGCGGTCGCGATTTACCTGTTATGGCGCGCCTATCGCAATTCGCAAGATTCGCTCCGAGACGTCAAAGCGCTGGCGGCCGACATCTTAAGCAGCATGGACCAGGCGGTGATTACGACCGATCTGCGGGGGGCCGTTACCAGCGTCAACGCGCGGGCCATGGAGATGCTGTCGGTCACTGACGCCTGCGTGGGTCAGTCCCTGGACGCCTTGTCGCCGTCGTTGTCGCTCGACGAGCTTCGCATCGAAGCCGAAGCCAATCCGCCGTCGCAACTGGTGCGCGATTTCCCCGTTGCGACCGCATCATCGCAACGGACGCTACGCGCCTATTGCCAACCGCTGCAGAACCATGAAGAGATGAACATCGGCAGCGTGATCCAATTGCAGGACGTGACGGAACGCGTCTTGCTTGACGAGCAAATGCTGCGAATGGAGCGTTTTATGGGACTCGGCTCCTTGGCCGCCGGATTGCATCACGAGATTAAGAATCCGTTGTCGGCGCTTTCGCTCCATATCCAATTGCTAGAGGAGCAACTCGCCGCTTCGCAGCGATCGGACGAAGTGAACGAGAGCCTGGAAGTGATCCAAACCGAGATCGTACGCATTGGGGGAGTGCTGGAAAACTTTCGCGACTACGCGATGTCGCAGCATTTGTCCCTATCGCCGGTCGACGTTTCCGAAGTCTGCATTCGACAAACCCGGCTTTTTCAGCCGCGCGCCAAAGCCGCGAACGTCGAAATTCGGATCGAAACGTCCCCGTCGGAGTTGCCAAAGATATCCGCCGATCGCGTGCGGCTAGAGCAAGTGCTGCTGAACTTGCTGATTAACGCTGAGGAAGCGATGCGCGACGGAGGCGTCTTGACGGTGCGAACTTTTCTGCACGAAAGCGGTTCCGCAGTCGTCATTCAAGTCATTGATACGGGAATAGGGATTCCAGAGGGAATGCAGACGCGGATCTTCGACCCATATTTTACGACGAAGAGCGCCGGCACCGGCATGGGACTGGCGATAACCGATAAAATCGTCCGTCAGCATAATGGAGAGTTGCAGTGCTGGAATTCGACGGAAGGAACGATCTTTCAAGTGACGTTGCCCGTTACGCATAGCGGCGCCGAGGACTAAGAAAACTCGTGGAACATGACTACGGCATTTTGATCGTCGACGACGAGCCCAACATTCGCTCTGGTCTCGCCAAGGGACTCGTGAAAGAAGCTGCGCGGATTGAAACCGCCGGCGACGCCGAAGAAGCGTTGCGCAAATTCGCGGAACGCGCCTTTCAACTTGTCATCGCCGACGTGCGATTGCCTGGCGATCTCGATGGACTCGAACTCGTCTCGCGACTCCTTCAGGAAGAGCCGGAGACGATCGTCATCGTCATTACCGCGCAAGGCACGGTCGAAATGGCGGTCGAAGCGATGCGCCGCGGCGCGTATGATTTTATCTCGAAGCCGGTCGACCTCGCTCTGATCCGGCAGCAGGTGCAAAAAGCGCTGACGCATCATCGCCTGCAAGAGGAGAACCGCCAGCTCCGCAGCCGGCTTATCGCCGCCGACGAGATTTGCGGCATCATCGGCAATTGCACCGCGTTTCGCGACGTCATTCGCCTGGTCCAGCAAGTCGCGAGCACCGACGCCACGGTGCTGATCCGGGGCGAGAGCGGAACCGGTAAAGAGTTGATCGCCCGGGCGCTGCATGACTTGAGCGATCGCAGCAGCGGGCCGTTCGTCGCGGTCAACCTGGGCGCTTTTCCCGAGTCGCTCTTGGAGAGCGAATTGTTCGGCCATGAGATCGGTTCTTTTACCGGCGCGACGCGGCGGAAGCCTGGCTGTTTCGAACAAGCGCGGCGCGGTACGTTGTTTCTCGATGAAATCACCGAGATGCCGGCCAAGAGTCAAGTCGATCTGCTCCGCATCCTGGAGACGAATCGCTTCGTGCGCGTCGGCGGAGAAGAGTCGCTGACGTCGGACGCGCGCATCGTATCGGCGACCAATCGCAACATCCTGAAACTGGTCGAAGAGGGACGGTTCCGCGAAGATCTTTACTATCGACTGAACATCGTTCCGATCGAAGTTCCTTCGCTCCGGCAGCGCCGCGAAGACATTCCGCTGCTGGTCGAACACTTCCTGAATCACTTCTGTCAGCACCATCGACGGCCGCTGAAGGCCTTTGCGGACGATGCGATGCAGAAACTCGTTTCGGCGCACTGGCCCGGGAACGTCCGCCAATTGCGCAACCTGATTGAACGTCTGGTCGTTACCGAGCAAGCCGACGTCATCACTTCCCAGATGCTGCCGAGCGAACTGCAGTCGACAATCCCCTTTGGCGCCGCCAGAATCGTTCCGTTGGCCGAGACGGCCGAAGCGGCCGAAAAACAAGCGATCCAAGCCGCACTTTCCCAATGCGAATTTCATCGCGAAAAAACGGCAAAGGCGCTCGATATCAGTCTCCGTACGCTGCATTACAAGATGAGTCGCTACGGGCTCCACTAAGCTCCCACCGGCATAGGCGACAAAAAGTCTGCCAATTCTACTACCAGCCTTTCGTCGGAAACTAATGAGGTCGGGCGATTTAGGCAGACGTTCTCTCCGAGCAACAGCGGCGTAATTCTCAATCTCCCTGTCGATCTTTGCGATCCAGCGACTTAAACAGGCTGCGCTCGCTTGGTTTTTGAGCATCAGCGCCAATGAATCTGTTGCCACGACTGCACGATTTGAGCGAGAGGGGAACGAATTCAACCAAGGCTCAGCAACAACTTTGTGTTGCAATAGTTTGGGTGATTCTCGATACTGATATATCGATCCAACCTGCCTCCCCAAGACTGCTACCTCCCTCGCCTGATTCCGCTGCGTTACGGCTCCGTCCTTGGGAGCCACACCTTCCCGGAAGACCTGCTGCGGCACGCGGCGCCTTCCTTCCGATCCCTCCAGCAGCCAACAAAACCATGTCGACTTCCCCCAGCAATCCACTTCGCGGCTGCCAAGACTTCCGTCGCGCAACCAGCGTCAGCCGGCGACAGATGCTTCAGGTCGGCGCACTCAGCGCGCTAGGCCTTGGGCTCGGCAGTTTTCAGCAGCAACTTGCCGCCTCCGAAATGCTGCAACCAGGGCGCAACGGCCGGAAGGCGAAGGCCTGCATCTTTCTCTTCATGTGGGGCGGGCCGAGTCAGCTCGAAACGTTCGACTTGAAGCCCGACGCTCCGGAGGAAGTGCGCGGCGATTTCAAGCCGATCGCCACCAAAGTGCCAGGTACGCAAATCTGCGAACACTTTAGCCGCGTCGCCCAGTGGACCGACAAGCTGGCGATCATCCGCTCACTCACGCACAACGATCCAGCCCACCTTTCCAGCGGCCACGCCACGTTGACCGGACAACTAGCGCCGGTCGTCAAAAGCGACGCCGATCCGCCGAGCTCGAAAGACTCGCCCCATCTTGGTTCGCTGATCTCGAAGTTTCGCCCCGGCGACGCTGGGCTTCCATCGTTTGTCGCGATGCCTTGGAAAGCGCTGCATCCGGCGGCGCCCGGCGGCGAAGCTCCTGGTCAACACGGCGGTTGGCTCGGTCCCGCGTACGACGGCATGCTGCTTACCGGCGACTTGAACGATCCCAAATGGCGACCGCAGGGGCTTGGCCTTCCAGCCGACATGGGACTCGACCGTCTGGAGTCGCGCGTCGCGCTGCTGAAGACGCTCGACGCTCAGCGGGCCGAGCTGCACAAGTCGCTCGCCGGCGCTGCGTTCAACAATCATCAAACGCGGGCGATCGAGATGGTCGGCTCCGCGAAGGTTCGTAGTGCGTTCGATTTGACGCAAGAGTCGGACGCGACCCGCGAGCGTTATGGTCGCAACATTCATGGGCAGAGCGTGCTGATGGCGCGCCGCCTGGTCGAACATGGGGTCCCGCTCGTTTCGGTCAATTGGCACAACGACGGCAAGAACTTCTGGGACACGCACGGCGACAACTTCAATCGGATGAAGAACGACCTGATCCCGCCGTCCGATATGGCCTTGGCTGCGCTGCTGCAAGACCTGGAAGAACGGGGCATGTTGGACGAAACGATCGTCGCATGGGTCGGCGAGTTCGGTCGCAAGCCGCAGATCAACAAAGCGAACGCCGGCCGCGAGCATTGGCCCTTCTGCTATAGCGGTTTGCTCGCCGGCGGCGGCATTCAGGGAGGCGCAGTCTACGGCGAAAGCGACAAGCATGCCGCTTACCCTGTTTCCGATCCGGTCACCCCGCAAGACTTCGCTACGACCATCCTGCACGCGATGGGCGTCGATACTTCGGCCACGTTGCTCGACCGCGAAAACCGTCCGCACCACGTTACCTCGGGCCGCGTGCTGCAAGAACTGCTGATTGGATAAGCTCGCGGATTTTTCCGCCCGCTTGTTCGCCGAGTCTCCAGCCTTTCCCTCCTGCCCAATTACGTACTATGCGCATCCAATCGATTTCGATCTGCCTTGTCGGCATGCTGCTTGCCGCCTGGCCGGCGTACGTAAGGGGAGAGACCTTCGACTCGATCCAGCCGCGAACATGCAAACCGGGTCAGACGACGCAGATCACGATCCACGGCAAAGACCTTCAGGCGCCCCTACATCTCGCCCTTCCCCATCACGACGTCGCGTGGAAGCTGGAGAAAGTGGAACCGACCGCAGCCGTCGTCTCCCTGACCATTCCGGCCGATCACCCGCTCGGGCCGCTTCCCCTTTGGCTTGCCGCTCAAGATGGCGCCGTGCAGACGCGCACGATCTTGATTGACGACTTGGAAGCGGTCGCCGACATCGGCGCCAATCATTCGCCAGAGACCGCTCAGGCCGTATCCACGTTGGCGTCGATCGAAGGAATCTGCGACGCGTCAGTCAGCGATTACTATCGCTTCCATGCGACCGCGTCCCAGCGAGTGGCCTTTGAAGTCCACACGCAAGCGCTCCATTCGGCGATGGATCCCGTTTGCCGCATCTTCGACGCCGCCGGCAAAACGCTCCTTCAAGCCGACGACACGCAGGTCGGCCCCGACACGCGGTTCAGCTTTGAGTTTCCGGTCGAGGGAGACTACTGGATTGAAATCCACGACAACCGCAACGCCGCCGCTGGCGCTCCCTATCAACTCCGAATCGGCGACTTCCCAATCGTCAGCCAAGCAATGCCGCTGGCCGCTCAGCACGATCAGCCGACGAGCGTCGCCTTCCTCGGACAAGACGCCCAGCTAGTCGCGCCGCAAGAGGTGAAAGCCGCGCCCTCTTCGGCCGAAAAGATCAACGTGCGAGCCAAAACCGCCGACGGGCAATCCTCCACCTGGGTTCCGCTGCTGACGAGTCGCTATCCGCAGGTGATGGAGTCTTCCGAAATGGCTCCCCTCGCGGCGCCGATCGGCATCACGGGTCGCTTGGAAAACGGCGATGAAGTTGACAGCTACGTCGTCAAAGGAACCAAGGGCCAAACCGTTCGCATTGCCGCAAAGACCCGCAGCCTGAACAGCCCGACCGTGCTGCAGATGCAGCTGCGCGCAGCCGATGGCAACGTGATCGCCGAGACGAAGGTGACCGGAGCGGATGAGTGGAGCATGGTCGTCGCATTTACGGAAGATGGCGACTATCGCCTGGAGGTCTCCGATCTACTGAAGCGCGGAGGCGCCGAATTCGCTTACCATGTTGAGATCGTTCCGGCCGGCACGTTTTCTGTAGCGCTGGCCGGCGACGCCAAGACCCGCGAGCAATTTCCAGTTGCGATTAAGAAGGGAGCGTGTGCGTTTGATCTGAGCGTCGCTCGCTTTGGTTACGATGGCGATATCGATCTGTCGCTGCCGCAAAGCGACCGCGGCTTTCGGATCCTCAATGCCCGCATTCCGGCCGGCGCCAACTCCTTTCGCGTTCATGTCGGAGTCGACGATACGTGGCGCGTCGATCAATTGGAAGTGTTGAAACTGCGTGCGACCGCCGTCGGCGATCCCACCAACAGTTGCCTGGTAAGCAGCCATGCGATTCGGCGCGCCAAAGAGCCGTTCGTCCTCTCCCCGAATCCAGATCAGGACGGCGCGATTCTGCTCGCCGCGATTGGAGAACTGCCGCCGATCTTTTCGCTCGCTCCGGCGGCGCCGGTCGAATTCGCTCGCCCTGTCGCATCGCATTCGGCGACGCTGCCCCTGAAACGAATTCATCCCGAATTCAAGTCAGGCGTCGAAGTCTTGACCGGCACGATTTCAAACGGCTGGACCGGACAAGTCACAGCGGAAAAGGACAACTACACGATAACGCTCACCCGCGGCGCGACGCCCGAGCCGGATCAATTGACGGTCACCGTCTTTGGCGAGATTCACGGAAAAGGGAGTCTCGAAAACGTCGCGATCCCCATCAAATGGTTCGATCCGGTTCAGGTTGCTTTGACGTTTCCGGAGACGATCGTCCGCGGCGGCCCGGCCCGGGTTGTCGCGACGGTGACGCGAGCCGGTGGCGATCCGCAGCCGGTTACGTTGCGTCTGACCGATTTGCCGGCCGGCATCACGGCGCCGGAGACGATCACGGTCGACGCTGACCAAACAACGGCCGAGTTCGACGTGCAGCTCCCCGGCGACGTTCCGCTCGACTCGCCGCTCGCGTTAACCTGGAAAGCGGCCAGCAAGTACCGCGGCCAGGACTTTGAGGTCAGCTCATCCCATCCCTTGCCCAATCGAATCGACAGCCCGCAACAACTCGCGCTCTACCCCACGTCGATTCAATTGAACGATCCGCTGGGTCGTCAGCGGATTGTCGCGACCGGCAGCGATCAAGCCGGCGCTGCCCGCGATTGGACGCAGCAGGCCAGAATCACCTCGTCACGACCGGAAGTAGCCGAAGTTCGTAATGGAGTCGTTTATCCGCTGGCCGATGGGGACGCGGAGATTACGGTTCAGATCGGCGGCGCCAAGCAAACGATTCCGGTTCAGGTTTCCAACCGCGCGACCACGCGGCCGCTTGAATTTGAATCGGAAGTGCTGGTCGCTCTTTCCAAGCAAGGGTGTAACCAAGGCGCTTGTCACGGTTCGCCGAGCGGCAAAGGGGGATTCCGGCTGTCGCTGCGAGCGTTTGACATGCAGCTGGATGAGCTGACGTTGATTCGCGAAGAGTCCGGCCGCCGCATCAACACGATCGAACCCGAAAAGAGCCTGCTGCTGCTCAAGCCGCTGATGAGCGTCGCCCATGGGGGCGGCAAGCAGATCAACAAGCAGGACGAAGCGTATGCGATCCTTCGCGATTGGATCGGCGCTGGCGCCGCCGCCGATCCGCCGAACATGCCGCGGATCAAAACGCTGGAAGTCTATCCCGCCGAAAAACAGGTTCGACTGCTCGCCGACGGCCCCCAGCAATTGGCGGCGACGGCGCACTTCACCGACGGCCACTCGCGCGACGTCACGCATCTGGTCGCGTACGAAAGCTCGAACAAATCGGTCGCCACGGTCGACGCCAACGGCCTGGTCACTCCGCACGAGCGGGGCGAAGTGGTCGTGCTGGTTCGCTTCCTCGAACATATCGAACCGGTTTCGCTGATGTTCGTCGAGAACCAACCTGGCTACCAATGGGCCTCGGCGCCGCCGAACAACTATGTCGACGAGCTGGTCAACGCGAAGCTCCAGCAACTGCAGTACTTGCCGGCCGAGACCTGTAGCGATTCCGAATTCGTCCGTCGCATTCATCTCGACCTGCTGGGCGTGCTGCCGACGGTGGCCGAGACCAACGCCTTCCTGTCCGACACCTCGCCGAACAAGCGGGCGGCGCTAATCGACGCTCTCTTGGAACGCGACGAGTACGCCAAGTTCTGGGCGCTGAAGTGGGGAGACCTGCTGAAGATGACCAGCAAGGAAGTTGGGGATGAAGGGGTCTTCAAGTACCATCGCTGGGTCGAGAGCTCGCTGAAGAACAACATGCCGTACGACGAGTTCGCGCGGAAGCTGATTACCGGCTCCGGCAGCACCCTCGCCAATCCGCCGGCCAACTTCTACCGCACTTCGGCCGACTTGAACCAATGCGTCGAAACGATCTCGCAGGTCTTCCTGGGAGCTCGCTTGCAGTGCGCGAAGTGCCACAACCATCCGTTCGAGCGGTGGACGCAAGACAACTACTACGGACTGGGCGCCTTCTTCAACCGCGTCGAGCACCGCAAGACCGAACGCCCCGGCGAGATGTTCATCTACACCTCCTACGCCGGCGAAGTGACGCAGCCGCGGACCGGTAAAGTGATGACTCCCTGGTTGCCGCAGGTCGGCAGCATCGAGCGCCAGCCGGACGTCGACCAGCGCGTCGCCTTCGCCGAATGGCTGGTCAATCCCGAGAACCCCTACTTCGCGCGGATCGAAGCGAACCGGATCTGGAGCCAGCTATTCGCACGCGGCATCGTCGAACCGATTGACGACTTCCGTGATTCGAACCCGCCAGCAAACGGCCCATTGCTCGACGCGCTGGCGAAGGAGTTTGTCGACAGCGGTTACGATCGGAAGCAGTTGCTGCGAACGATCCTGTCGAGCCGCACCTATCAGGCCAGTTACAAGACGAACGACATGAACCGAGATGAGACGATCTACTTCTCGCACCAATTGCCCCGGATGCTGAGCGCCGAGCAGCTCCTCGACGCGATCAATCGAACGCTGTCGCTTCACCAAAACTTCGGCAGCCTTCCCCCGGGCACGCTCGCCACGCAATTGCCGGCGCCTGACCTGGCGAAGAATGAATTCCTGAAGGCGTTTGGTCAGCCAGAGCGGAGCACGGTCTGCGCTTGCGAACGCTCCGACGATACCAATCTCGGCATGGCGATAGAGCTGTTCAATGGCCCGCTCGTCCAAGCGAAACTTAAAGACGGGAACAACCGCTTCCGCAAAGGGCTCGCCGAAGGGAAAAGCGTGCAGCAAGTGGTGGAAGAGCTTTACCTGGCGGCCGTTTGTCGCTCTCCTTCCGAGCTGGAGCTGAAGACGGCGCTGGAGCACTGCAGCAAGAATCCCGATCCGGCGATCGGCCTGGAAGACGTCTGCTGGGCGCTCTTCAACACCGAAGAGTTTTTGTTTCAGCACTAAGACGCAGCGGCAGCCAAGCTCCCCACCACACCTACCAAGCCATCATGATCTTCCGCACTTGCATCACGTTGTCGCTTCTTTGTCTGGTTACCAGTCCGGCAATCGCCCAGGAGCCTGCGGCCAGCTTTCGTCGCGACGTCGCGCCCATCCTTCTAGATAGCTGCCAGGCATGCCACGGAGCGAAGAAGGCGGAAGGTGGCTATCGCGTCGACACCTATGAGCAAGTGTTCAAGCCCGGGGACTCGGGCGAAACGCCGATCGCTGCGAAGCCGGAGGAGTCGAGCGAACTGCTGCGGCGGCTTCAGTGCACCGACGAGTCGGAACGAATGCCGGCCGAAAGCGAACCGCTCGCCGCCGCGCAAATCGCCCTGGTCAAGAAGTGGATCGCCGAAGGGGCGAAGTTCGACGGCGACAATCCTGGCCAAGCGCTTCACCTCGTCATTCCCCCGTCCACCTACGCCGCTCCGCCGCAGTCGTACAGCCACGCCGTGCCGATCACCGCGGTCACCTTTTCTCCGGATGGAAAACACGTGATCGCCGGCGGCTATCATGAGCTGACCGTCTGGGAAGCGGAAACGCCGAATCTGGTCCGGCGAATTCCGAACATCGGCGAACGGACTTATGCCCTTGCGTTCTCGTCCGATGGCGCAACGCTGGCGGTCGCCTGCGGCGAGCCAGGCCGTAACGGCGAAGTCCGTCTGCTGCAGTTCGCAACCGGCGAACTGAAGGGAGTCGTTTCGAGGTCGGACGACGTGGCGCTCGATCTGGCGTTTCGCCCTGGCACTGCACAACTGGCCGTCGCCCTGACCGACAGTTCGATCCGGATTATCGACACGCAGTCGCTCGCCGAAGTCCGTACCATCGCCAGTCACGCCGACTGGGTGACGGCAGTCGCGTGGAGCGACGACGGCAAGGTCTTGGCGTCGGCGAGTCTCGACAAAACGGCGAAGGCGTATGATGCCGAAACCGGCGACGTCTTGGCGAGCTACCCCGGTCACAATGCCGCCGTCCGCGGCGTCAGCATTTTGCCAGACAATCAGCAGCTGGTCTCGGTTGGCGCCGACAACAAGGTCCACCGCTGGCAAATCGCCGAAGCGAAAAAGATCGCCGAAATCGGCGTTGGCGCCGAAGGACAAACGCTCCTCCGCTCCGGCGACGATCTCTTCGTCGCTGGCGCCGACAAGCGTCTCCGCCGCATCGACTTGAAAGAGAACAAAGTGGCCCAGCAATACGAAGGGCACGGAGACTGGGTCCTCTCCGCCGCGCTGCATGGCGCCAAAGCGGAAAACGCCGATTCTCTGCTCCTGGTTAGCGGCGATTTCGCCGGCGAAGTTCGCCTCTGGAAGATCAGCGACGGATCGCTGCTGAAGAACTGGATCGCCAAGCCGTAGACTCCGTTTTCTAAAAACGGCAGTTCGGCGGATGCAAAGCGGCCCGCCAGATGCGATCATGACGTGGTGACGTCACCTGCTCTTCCGCCTCCTTCTCGGCCACTCCGCTACGAAAGGGTGAAATGGATCGCGATACCGACCGCTTCATCTCCGCGTTTAACTCGATCGAACAGCATTTGCGGCAGTTGGTCGGAGCGGCGGAGCATCGCACCTTTTCCGACATGCTGCACGAAGCGGGGCACGGCAACGCGCTGGTCCATCGGCTCAGCTCCGACTTGCGTCAGTTGGCGGAGCTGCGCAACTTTATCGTCCATCGCTATCGAGAGCACGCCCCGCTAGCGCTGCCGAGCGAACTGAGTCTGCAAAAGATCGAACGGATTCGGGACGCGCTGCTAAAGCCGGCGACGCTCCACTCGCTGTTTCATAAAGTGGTCTACTGCTGTCGCCCTTCCGATCCAATCGGCGCCGTCGCGCAGACGATGCACCAGCACGATGTACGCCAACTGCCGGTTTACGAAGAGCAGACCTGCGTCGGGCTGCTGACGGCGCAAACGCTGACCCGTTGGCTCGCCGCGCGGCTCGCGACCGGCGTCGGCCTGGTCGAGGAAGAATCGGTCGCCAATATTCTGCAGTACCAGTCCGATCCGAATCAGCATGAGTTCGCCGATCATCGCGCGACGGTGACCGACGCGTTCAATCGGCTAGAGAAACATTTCCACGCCGGCCGTCCGTTGCGAGCCATCATCCTGACGCCGCACGGCCGCCCATCGGAAATGCCGACTGGCATCGTTACAGCCGGAAATATCGCCGTGCTGCTCAAAGCGGTCGGTCTGTAACGGCTACGGAGAGGCGCATTCCCCACCATTTGCGGATTTCGCGCACGCGTTGTGGTTCGGGTCGACTACGCTACAATTTGGGCATTCCCCCGGGAAAATCTCTTCCAATGATCACGTCCGACATGGCCAAGCGCCGATGTCAGACGAGCGCTTATCGATCCGCGACCCTAGGGAAAATGGATGAAACCCTGGCAACACCTGTTTCAGAACGCGATGGGAGACGGCGAAACCTATTTCAACGCCGGCGACTATCATCGTGCGCGTCTGCTGTTTCAGGAGGCGTTTGAGCTCATTCCCCAGCCGCAGCGCAACTACGCCGAATCGACCCAGGCGCTGAGCGGCTTGGCCGATTGCTTCTACTACCTGGAAAATTACGAGAAAGCGAAGGCCGCGCTCGACGACGTTCTCTTCTGTCCCGGCGGCGCCTCCAGTCCCACGATTCGCCTCCGCCGCGGCCAGGTCTTTTATAAGACCGGCGATCTCGAAAAAGCGCGAATGGAGCTTACCGCCGCCTATCTCAACGGCGGCCTCGCAGTCTTTCATAACGAGGAAGAATGCCAGAAGTTGATCGCCGATGTGATTGAAGGGTATCAGAAGTAGTCGCTTGCGGACGCTTACGAGAACATGGTCCCGGTCGAGTCGCTGAAGCTGTCGGTTTCGACCCCCATCTTTTGAATCATCGTCAGCAGCAAGTTGCTGAGCGGAGGATGATTGTTCTCGTCGTGGGCGAGATGCTGGCCATGTTTGAAACCAAGCGAATGTCCGCCGGCCAATAGCAGCGGCAGATTCTTCGGCGAGTGCTCGCCCCCTTTGCCGGAGTTCATCCCGCTGCCGTACAAGACCATGGTGTGGTCGAGCATGTTCCCCTCGCCATCTTCCGTCTCCTTCAGGAAGTCGAGGAACCGCGACAGCCGCGTCAGGTGGAAGCGATCGATCACGCCCAGCTTCTTCAGCATCCCCGCGTCGCCGCCGTGGTGCGAAAGTTCGTGGTGGTTTTCGCCACCGCCGCCGTAGCCGCCTGCTTCGCGCGACCATTCGTAGGTAATCACGCGAGTGGTGTCGGTGAGAAACGCGAGATAGGAGAGTTCCATCATCACGTCGATCCACATCGGTCGATCATGCGCGTCCCCTGACTTGCTGGCAAGTTGCAGGAACTTCGCATCGATCTCCGGCTTCGGCACGTCGATCCACGCTTCTAAGCGTTCGACGCGCTGTTCCGTTTCTCGGACGCTGCCGAGATATTGATCGAGCTTCTGCTGATCCTTCTTACCGAGCTTCTTGTGGAGCGACTTCGCTTCATCCAGCACGCTGTCGAGGATCGACTTCTGTTCGGCGTAACGTTTGAGCGTCGCGGCGCGATCTCCTTCGCTGTCGGGCACGAAGAGGCGTTCGAACAGACGCTTCGGCGAGTTCTCGGCCGGTACCGGAGTGCCGCGGCGGTTGAACGACAGCGTGTGCGAGTGGCCGGCCGAACCGGTTCCACTGCTATCGGACAACTGGAGCGAACCGAAGCGGGTCTCTTTGCCGTGATGCTCGGCGGCGATCTGGTCGGCCGAAACCCAATTGGTGTAGTCGCTCCCCGGCGTCGCACTGAGATCAGCCCCGGTCAACCAGGTATCGGCGCCGCTATGACCTCCTTTGGAGTTGGGATGCCCCATGCCGGTCAAGACGGTGAAGTCATTCTTGTGCGCCGAAAGCGTTTCGAGCGTCGGCGAAAGCTTGTAGTCGGCGCCGGCCGTTTCCGGAACCCATTCCAGAATGTTCACGCCGTTCGGGATGTAGCAGCAGATCATCCGCGGCTGCTTCACCAGCGATTTATCCAGCGGCTTGAACTGCGACGGAGCGGCGGCCAATCGCGGAATCATCGCGTCGAGCAGCGGCAGGCTCAAGCTCACACCCAGCCCACGCAGCGCCATCCGTCGTGAAATCAATTTCGACATCTTCTACCTTTCGCTTGTCGCGAGTGGATCGGGGTGATTGAGGCTATTTCGATTGAAAGCTGGGAGAGTGAACGACCGCGTGAATCAGCGAACGCAGCGACTTGTCGCTCGACTTCATTGCGGCGACCGCTTCGTCAATTTGCGGGCGATCGACGATACTCATTTCGCGTCCCAGCGCGTAGGTGAACATTTTTTCGGACAAGCAGCGGAGAAACAGGTCCTGGTTCTCCAGCAGCGCCGCTTGCAGCGATTCAATTCCATCAATCTTGGTACCGTCCGGCAACGTCGCCGAGGCGTCAATCAACGGGTCATTCGGTCCGATCCGTCCCTGATACCCGTGCCCTTCCCGCTCGCGCCAATCGCCGGAGCCGTCGAAGTTTTCCAGGGCGAAACCAAGCGGGTCGATCTTGTTGTGGCAGCGAGCGCACTGCGCCAGCTCGCGGTGAATCTCCAAACGTTGGCGAACGGTCGCTTTGTCGATGCCGGGCACCTTCGGCGCGATTTCGCCGACGTTGGCGACCGGCAAGCCGGGATCGGTTCCCAGGATGTTCTTCAAGATCCAGACGCCTCGTTTGACCGGCGACGTGCGCGTCCCATTGGAAGTGATCGAGAGCATCGACGCTTGGGTCAACACGCCGCCGCGATGAACTCCTTCCGGCAAGTCGACGCGCCGCAGCTCATCGCCTTCGACGCCGTCGATCCCGTAAAAACGAGCCAAACGTTCGTTGATCACGACAAAGTCGGAATCGATAAAGTTGGCGACGCTCAGGTCGTTCTGCAGCACTTCGCGGAAGAAGCCGAGCGACTCGGCGATGATCGACGTTTCGAGGTGGCGATCGTAACGGCGGAACAGTTCGGCGGCCGGCGGATTGGCGCCCACTTCCCGCAAGCTCAGCCATTGGCCGGCGAAGTTTTTGACCAGCGCCTCCGACTTCGGATCGGCCAGCATTCGGTCGATCTGGCGATCGAGCTCTTTCGGATCGCGCAGTTTGCCGGCGGTCGCCGCGCGGAAGAGTTCGTCATCCGGCATGCTGCTCCAGAGGAAGTAGGAGAGCCGCGACGCCAACTGATAGTCGTCGAGCGGCGTCGCCTTCTCGTCGCTGGCGGTCGGTTCAGCCAGGTAGAGGAAGTGGGGCGAAATCATGATCGCGGTCAGCGGCGTCCGAATCGCCAGGTCGATCGACTTGGTTTGCTCGTACGCCTGATCGAACAGGGCGAGCTTCTTTTCAATTTCGGCTGGATCGGCAGGCCGGCGGTAGGCCCGCTGCAAAAAGGTGGTGATCACGCCGCGGGCATATTCGCGGGGATCGCTTTCCCGCAGCGACGAATCGGGGAGTAGTCGAACATGCGACGCCGTCGGCCACTGCGGATAGACCGGGCCTTCCAGCTCCATCCAATCGATGGCCGCTTCCGGCCGGGCGAACTCATCGTGCCCCTGCATCCAGAAGTTTTCGAGCTCGCGCGGAATGTCGTAGGCGTATTCGATCGTCAGACCGGCCTTCTCGGTCGAGAAGTCGGTTTCGATCTCGATCGTTTGAAACTCCGGCAGATCGGCGTCGACGTCGAACTCGGCGATCACTCGCGGTTGACCACCCAAGTGCTGCGTCACTTTCAAGCGAGGTCGGCCGTAGTCGTAGTCGGGATAGGTTTGGAAATGCTCAACGCCACGTTCGAACTCCGGTCGCTTCCACTTCTCCTGATCGGGGTTCTTGGCGAGCGCTTCGTCCAAACGTTTTTGCAGGAAGCCGGTCGCCGATTTGACCACCTCTTCGCGGCTCGGCACGCGGCCGCCGACTCGGACCCGGACGACGTACTTGCCGGGGTTCTTCACGGCGAAGTCGCGGACGTTGAAGGTGCGATCCCACGAATTGTGGTGCATCACAATCGTTTCGCCATCTTCCCGGTTCTTGCCGCTGTTGACGATCAGCCGCTGCTTGTCGTACTCGACGCGGTTACTGTCGGAGTGCCCCGACTCGGGCTGGAAGCGCCACTGAATCGCCGGCGGCTGCTCCCCTTCGACCAGCGCTTCGTCCAAGATCTCCTGCGCCGCGTCGTAATACTGCTCCATGTGCAGCGGCGAAATCGTCAGGGCGCCGCCGTTGTTGTCAAAACCGCCGGTCGGCGGATCTTGCGGAAAGTGAGAGGTGTCGTAGTCGATGCCGATCAGGTCGCGGATCGTGTTGTGATACTCGTCGCGGTTCATACGCCGCAGGATGATCACCGAGTCCCGTTTCACCTCTTCGGCCCGAATCATTTCGGCGGTGATCCAGTCGACAATCTTGGCGACCTCTTCTCCCTTCGGCTGCGGCTCTTCTTCCGGCGGCATCGAGTGGCTGTTCAGGACGTTGACCACTTCCCGCCATTTGCCGCTGGTCGTCAGATCATCAAACGCGGCAGTCAGCTGCGTATCGACGCGGAACTCTCCCTCCGCTTCTTCCGGCCCATGGCAGCGGACGCAGTGCTGCTTCAGGAACCCGACGGCGTTCTGCTGGAACGCCTCTTGGTTGGGCTGAAACGTAGCCGGCGACTCGGCGCGAACCGACGTAACGCACATCGTCAGAGAGCCAGCGATCAAGCAGCGGAGAAGACGTGACTGCATCATAAGTGCCGCATTTTGGGGGCGAGGAAAGAGAAATGCCTGCGGGCGAAGGGGAGACCTTCAGTTTAAACGTATGACCCGAAATGGCCAAAGGTTACGTTCCGACGCGGCGATAATTTGGGCGATTCGCCCAATCTGCCACCCCACAGATACACTATCTACCGCCCGAACTACGGACGGATTCGGCTTTTTCGCCACTTGCCGAAGAAGTAACGCACCGCGCCAAGTGCGACTTCGCCGGTTTCAGTCTATTGCAGATGCCCGGCCAATTCCGGAACCACCACCTTCAACTCCGTCACCACCAGCTCGGCGGTCGCGTCGGTTCCCTTCGGGCTGAAGTGGGTCTTGTCGGTTTCGTTGAAGTCGTAGGTCGCCGTTTCGGCCGGGCCGATCTTGTTGTGGTGGGCGACGCTGATCGTGTAGAGATCGAGGAACGGAACCCCTTCCTGTTTGGCGACTTCGCCCGCCTTTTTCGCATAGTCGTAGAGAGGCTCTTTCAGCACATCGCCGGCCGGACGCGGCTGGATCTTGCCATCGGGGCCGAAGTTGCGCCGCGTCACCGAGCTGACGATCACCGGCTTGCCGCCAGCCGCTTTGATCCGATCGACGTACGACTTCAGCTTTTCGCCGTATTCCTTCGTGCCGTAACGCTTCTGGTCGTTGTGGCCGAACTGCACCAACACGTAGTCGGGCTTCTGCTTCAGCAGTTCGTCAAGCTTATTGGAGAGGGAGTCAAGCGTCGCCCCGTTCTTGGCGAAGTTGAGGACCTTCGTATCGCTGGTTACTTTCTTGCTGAAGCCGGGGCCCCAACCGTAGGTGGTCGCGACGGTCGAGTCGCCGATCAGGCCGATCGTTACTGCTTTCACTTCAGCGGCGTTCGCTGTGGCGACCATCGCGGAGAACAGGATTAACGCGACGAGGGAAAGCGAAGACTTCGGCATGGGGTTCTCCAGGGCGGGATCTGCAATCATGTGTTTCTATAGTAGTCGGAAATAGCTGGCGCGACTTCCCCTCGCTTCGCTACGACTCGACCGGGGGCAAAGTATCCATTTTCGCCCCCATGAACCCAATCTTTACGCCCGCCTTTTCGAGCTCTTTGATTCCCTTTTGGTTGATCACCAACAGCACGATCAACGAAATGCAAGGAAAGACAAGCGCGACGCAGCTCAGTACGATCGAAATGGGGTGCATCCGCAAAGCGACCGTTAGCTTGCAGAGGCTGAATAGCTGCAGCACGACCACCGGCATCCAGATCGCCATTCGCGCGGCGGGAGGGACATCAGCGCCTTGCATGCCGAGGGTTGCGAACAGGGTGAGGATATTCGCCAACAGCGAATAGATCACCCACTTCTGCCCGATCGCGATCTCACGTATCTGCGAATTGCCAACGACCGCCTCGGACGAGACCAGAAACGAAAGCCCGCACTGCGGACAAGCGTCCAGGTTTCCGTCGACCTCTTCGTGACACCCGGGGCAAACAATCATCGCCATGCAAAAAGACCCTGTACTAACGCGATAAATTCCGACAGGCCACAGCGGTCCTAGCCGTCCAATTCCAACCACTTTTCATCGTCCAGGTCGCGCTGGTAATCGTCTGCGCTGGCGAAGTCCAGTTCGGTTAGTTTTTGGAAGTAAGGAGTATAGTCGAAATCCTCGTCTCCTTCGCATGGTTCCAGATCCCAGATCCAATCGGCCATGATCGCCATCCAGCGCGGAGGCGCAGGCCAACGGCGAAAGAATTCGATCCGCTTCGGTAGGGCAATTCGAGTGGAACCACTCGCCAAAGACCATGCAGTGGGTCTCTCCGTCTCCCATCCGCCAGCGGATGCTGCACGGATGAGAGTGTTCGGCATAAACCCACGGCGGAGGAACCGCGCCGCAGCGCTCGATCCATTGGGCGACGCGCTGCTGGTACCAAGGTTTGTCGGCGTATTCTCCCATGAGGCTGTTCCTTACCTGGGAAGCGCGAAGACCTATTTCGCGGCCTCGGGCTGTTTCGCATCCCACAGCGCCAAGTTGCGGAACTGGGCGCCGTCGCCCCGAGCGACCATCCCGACGCGACCTTTGCGATCGGCGAACCGCTCGTGCTGCGCTTCGAGGGTGATGTCGTCGATCCGGGCGATCCAGCGGTCGCCGCTCACTTCCACGGTGACGGTGTGCCAGGCCTTCGGATCGATCTCGGCGGCGACGCGGGTCAGTTCTTCGCGGCGAGTCTCCTTGGCGATGCCGCTCATCTTTTGAATCCAGATCGCCTTGGGGGTGATGACGACGCGGCCGAGATGATGGTTCGGCTGGTTCGTGTCGCGGCAGACAAAACCAACCTGCGGCGAATCACCCAGTTTGAACTCGCCGGTTAGGACCAGATCCCCCAGATCGGTCACTACCTCGCAGACCGCTTCGTGACCGTTCGGGCGTTTTTCGCTCGGCCGTTCCGATTTTTCGTAGGCGGCGCCGTCGACGATCGTCCACTCGCCGATGCCGGCTCGCCAACCATTGGCGCCGGGCTTTCCTTTGACGCCGAACGCGGACTGATCTGCGAATTTCTCGGCGGAAATCAGCTTCGTCGGCTGCAATTGCTGCGTCTTCGGGGGCGCCGGTTCGTTCGCTAGCACGAAACTAAAGAGAGAGAGCGAAACAACAATCGCGAGGGGGCGTTTCATTGGAAGGAACTCTGCAGGGTGATGGAATCGTCAAAGCATTGTCTGGAGAATAGACGAGCGCCGGCAACGTGTCAAAGTTGCGGCTATCGGCGAATGTTCAGGTCGTGTGAAGCTGGCGTTCGTACCCTTTTCACTTCATGCGAGAATCGCATAATCACAACTTCTCCCTTCCTCTCCATTCCAACCTTCGAAGATCGTTTTTAACGATGACCTGCGAGCATCTCCGTCCTCTGGAAGAGGCGATTCTGGCCAGCGACATTCGCGAAACGTATCGCGGCGCGGCTTGGTCGCAAAATTGCCGAGAATGGGTCTATTTCGACTGCTTTCTCGACCTGCTTGCCGTGCGCGAAATTATCGACCTGGCCGACTGCGTCGTTGAACATGCGCATCGCGGCACGCACGACGGCCAAGAACGAGGTTTCGTCTGCACCGAGTGCAACGACGCAATTATGGGACGTTACGCCCTGGAACCCGGCGTCGTCACGTACCCCTTAGTCTCGCAATCCCGCTAGGAATTGCGAACTGCGAGCAGGAAGTTTTTGACCACTTCGTCGTTGGGATTCGCGACGTAGAGGGTGGTCAACAGCCCCTTCGCATCGTGAAAGTTCCCCTGCAGCACGTAGTGGTACGCCAACAGGAAGCGGAGCGCGTAGTCTTCTTTGTTGTCGAAGAGCGCCTGTTCCAAGCTTTGCGACTGCAGGAAGTAGAGGTCGACCGAGTCGTAAAGCTTGGCGACCGTCGCTCCGTCCCAACCCTGGCTGACGGCGAGGACCGAGTACAGGACCTCCGCTGCTTCGTGATATTCGCCCCGTGCGAACAAAACGAGCGCCCGGAACTGGTGCAGCGTCGGATCGTCAGGGAGGAGCCGAATCGCGTCGTCGATCAGGACGTTTGCGGCGGCGTATTGTCCGCGACGGAAGAGGAGGCGAGCCTCGTCAAACCGCTTGATCGCTTGTTCCGAGCGGATCAAATCGGCCGTCGAATCGGCATAGTCAGGTCGCCGCAACACAATTGGCCGCGAGTAGTCGAAAATCACCGTGCTGGTCGTCGGCCGGACGAAGTACGGATTGACGAACATCGGCCCGGTTCCGCTGATCGTCATCCAACTGGCCCCGCCGGTGGAATAGTTGGAGTACGTGTAGGAATAGGCCGGCCGATACGAACCGGCCCAGGTCGACGGCTGCCAATGATAGTGCAGTTGGCGATACGGATCGCGGTAGCCATCGTTGCGATAGCCGCCGCGGCCGTAGTTGTTTGAATAGCGGTTATCGGAATAGTCGTAGTTGTTGCGAGACCGATCGATCGTCGTATTGTTGACGACCGTATTGTTGGTAATGTTGTTGTTCGTCACGTTCCGCGTGATGAAGTTCTGATTGATCGTGTTGGACTGCTGGACCGTCGTGTTGTTGACTTGCGGCCGCAGAATGTTGACGTCGGGCCGACTTTGCACGACGTCGGGGCGCGTATTGATGGGTCGAGAAGACCCGTAGTTCCCTTTCGAAAAGCTGTAGGTTGGTCGGCTAGACGGCATGCCGCCCCCGCCTGACTGCGACGGAACATTGACAATCGGCTTCTTACTGCCGCTCGGCGTCTGTCCCAAAGAAGGACGATTCGGCAGGTTCGGCGTGGTCGGAATCGCCGGCTTAGAAGGTCGTGAAGGATTCGTCGTTCCGACCGGTGGTCGCGAAGGAAAGACCGGCTGCGTCGAAACGAGCGGCGGCTTCTTGATCGCCGTCACTCCCGACGAGAGAGAGGGTCGCGACGTTTGCGTTGAAGGAGCCTGGCTCGGCAACATCGAAACCGGCTTGCGACTGACGTTACCTTTGGGCGGAGTCCAACTCGAAGCGCCGCCCGAGGAGAGGGAGGGTCGCTTTTGGCCGCTACTTTTCGCCGGACTGAGAGACGGCGTGCCGATTGGCGGCGCCGTCAAACGATCGGGCTTCGATTTGGAACTTGAATTAACGGAAGGAGTCGCCGGCTTTCCTTTTTGATTCCCTTTGTCCCGCGGCGGAATCGCCAACGCGACGACTGGCACGCAGAACAGCAACACACTGGCGATCAACATAGTATGACGCATGATTCTCTCCTCGATCATTGGACCCGGACGTACTTCAGCGCAACGTCCGGCAACGACGCGCCCCCCACTTCCCGCTCGATCGCCTGCCATTGCATCGTATCGTCGTCCAGTTGTTCCCAAGTCATCACCGACGAGCCGACCTGGCCGTCGGGCAAGACCGAAACGATCGTCGCTTTGAACTGATTGTCGCGGCGGGTCCACGCGCCGCCGCCAAAACCGCCGCTGCTGTCGAAGAACCACATCCGGAATCGTCCTTCGAGCGGATCATAGGCGATATACTTCACGACGCGAAACTTCGTCTCGCCGACGGTGACGTCAAAGTTCTGCACCAGGAAGCTGTTGTCCAAGTCCCATTTCGTCTCCAGGGCGATTTGAAACGCGTCCGACTTCGCCTCCCATTTGCCGACCAGCCAGGCAAGCTCTTCCAGCGGCGGCGTTTCCGCTTCGACGGGTTCTTCCTCGGCTGGCGTTTCAATCGGAATATCGCGAGCGCTTCGAATGAGCCATTTGCCCTCCTCTTTCATCCAGACGACGGTATAACGCCCTTGATGCGTGCTGGTTCCATCGGCGGAGGTGAGCGTCAAGATGCCATCGTCCATGGCGACCACCGGCGAGAGAAACTTACGAGCCGTTGGCGTAAATGAAATCTTGCGGCCAGGATTGTCGGCGAAGCCGCGACGAAAAAGGGCCGAGATCAAATCGCGGCCCTCATGAAACTCTCCGTGGATGTCGACGAAGTCAGAGTTCTCCGCCCAGTGGCTCATCACCTTGTCGATGGCGCCGGCGTTGTAGTCCTCGGCATAGGCGTCAATCGTCGCTTGCAACTCGGCCGCCAGGTCTGGCGACGGATCGGCATTTTGCGCTCGAACCGCTTGCCCACAAATCAACGTCGCCAAGAGAACCGCAGCGCAGTAGCGAACCATCATCGTCATCCTCCCCAACGCGATACGATAGAACGCCGTCATTCTATCACGCCGTTTTCGCCGTTCCCAAACGCCAAATGGAGATTTCCCGGGAAATCGAACGCCTAACGAAAGAACTCGTCAACGCCAACACTAGCCCGAGGCGCGAGCCGAGGGAATGCGATCACATATATAATGACGAATGTCGAAGAGCTCGTCATTCTGGTTTCGTCATTCGACATTTTCCTACGCATTCCCTCGGCTCGCGCCTCGGGCTAGTTTTTCACTTGCTCACGCCGCCGAATGCTGATCGCCGCTCTCCGCGCCGGTTCGATCAAGGACGATCTCGGTCGCCAGCGGCAGCGAACGCTTTTCAAACTCGACGATAAAACCATGCGCCTCTTCCAACGACTCGGCGCGATAGATGGCGACCGGCATTTCGGAGGCGTACCTGGTGTAGGTGACGACAAGATATTTATCCATGTTCTTCCTCCCCGGTTCACTAAAGTTGGACAAGTTCCGACTCGGTCGCGGCGGCGCAGAAGTCGCCGGCACATGCGACTTCGCACGCCTCCTCTCCGGTCCGCTCCAGAGAAAGGGTGCAAACGCGCCGCGTGACGCAAGCGGCGCAGCGGCGCAACTGACAACGCTGACGCACGAGCCCAATGGCGGACTCCTGCGACATCGATGGAGGAGGAGAATACGTGGACGACATAGTTACCTACCTTCGGCGCAAGGGGGTCGGGTCGATGGAGAATTAGACAGCGAAAGCGGCTCTAGAATGCGAGCGAAAGAGGCGACGTCAACGGCTGTCGCGGCCGGCAGCGACCCTGCGCTGTCTCGGTAATATTCCCTCAATGACGAACTATAGAATAGTGAACATCCGTGCACTTTGCAAGCATTGTTTTGAGCCTTGTTTTTCCGAGGTTTTTGCAGGTTTTGGGATGCGAAACAAACGTCATCAGAAAACCGGGGAAAGCGCCGAAAAGCGTCTGAAATGAGGTTGGAATTTGGACCTTAATTCGTCGAGTACGCGCTCTGTTTTTTCAGCGCCCTAGTACTCCTGCATCGCATCTTGAAACTTCAATTCCCGTCTGCTTGGCGGCGCATCTTCGCTGGCGATCTCCGGCAAATCAGCCATCTCGATCGTGTACGTATCTCCCCAGGCGCCGAGCAGCGTGAACCGCTCGCAGTCGAGCGGGACCGAAAAGCGGTCGCCATCCCCATATTCGTCGGAGGCGAAGTGGCGACTAAAGTACCAGCGACGATGGAGCGTCACCCAGGGATTCGGCTCTCCCCAGATCGAAACCGATTCAGACCAATAAAACGTATTGGCGTCTTCTTGCAAATAAACGATCCGCTCGGTCGGAGTCGTCTCGACCCCGATGATCGAAACTTCGCTGGGGGGAAAAACCGTCGCCAATCGGTAGCCAATGACGAACCCAATCGCCAAGAGCCCAGCGGCCAGCAGTAACGACGCGACGATCGTCGTCTTGATAATCCGCCGACGCTTGGCCTGTTTCGATTCGCTGGAAAGGCTTTCGGACATAGTCGTCACCCTCGAAACTTTCTCGATGATCCACGGTTACAAGGGTATCTTATCTCTTCGAAACTCGCATGTGACGAGTTACTGGGTCTGACGATCCACGTTCTTCAACGTCTCCGTCAGAAAAACGCGCCCAGGACTTGCCGAACCCCTCTTTTTACCACTACCATACAGTCAACTCGAACCAGTTCCGCATCCGCACTGGTAATCAGGCATCGAGACGAGGCGAGCATGGCTTTCTCACGCTATCTGATCATCTCGGCCGGCAGTTGCGTACTGCTCGGCGTCGTCGCCTTTCTGAGTTATCACCATGGCTACGCGACCTGCTATCGCGAATTGAACGAGTTGAATCGCCCCGAGATCGGCAATCTGCTCGCCCCCGGCGACGACACGATGATCGTCCGAGATCTCCAGCGCGAATGCATGGATCTCGAAAGCCAATTGATCGCCACCCAGCGCGAGGTGAAACGCTTGACGCTGCTTGCCGAGCAAGGCGCCGAGTAACCGCAACACTAGCCCGCCGCGCAGGCGAATGACTAATGTCTAATAAAGAAAGAATGCAAGCCGCTCCTCGGCATTAGACATTCGTGATTAGTCATTAGACATTTCCCGTCTCATTCCCTCGCTTGCGCTGCGGGCTAGTGTTTTATCTTTTCTACTTCAAAGTCCACTCGCCCAACAGTTCAAATAGCGGATCTCCAGCACGCCGGTGGCGGCGTTGATGATGTGGAAACGATCGCCTCGTTGGGCGGCGACGATCGTCGTGCCGGAAACGGTGGTGAAGTACGAATCGATCTCTTCGAATTGGGCCCAGTTTTCTGGGCGGACGTAGATTCCTTCTTGCCAGGCCGACAGAAAGATTCCGCTTTCGTCGTCGGCCAGATCGCTTTCGCGGCTCGCCTGGTAATCGAACCGCTGACGTTCGACCAGAAAGCCGAGCGTCATGCCGCGCACATCGATTCCGGCTTCGACCGCTTTGATCGATGCGGTGAACCCGATTTGGTAAACGCCGTCCACTTTGCACTCGATCTGCATCACCCCTTTCTCGTCGGCGGCGATCGGCGATTGCGTATCTCCAGACCGCGATGCAGGGAGCGGCGGCGTTCCCCATTTCACTTTCGCAAAGTTCGGCGCTCCGCCCGGAGCGACGGCGGCGTCATACGCGCGATAGGCGAAGTCGACGCTACTCGAAAGTTGCGGCCGAGTCGCTCCGCCGCTCAAGGACGCGCGATTCTCTTCCAAGATCAGGCCAATGCCGGCGTAAGGATAAACGTATTGCCGCCGCAGTTCTTCCGTTTTGAAATAGCGCGTCGCGGCCGAATAGGAAGGGGTTACCCAGCCAATCCGATAACGCTGCTGCAAGTTAGCCGGGTCTCGATATTCGGTGGCGGGACACCCCTCGAAGCCGAGAAAGCGATAGGCCGAGCCGCCGGCGCCGAGCGCAAAACAATCCTCCGTCGCTCCGAGCAAAACGTCGGGGCGGACGAGCGCGCGATGATCGATTCCGTCGCTCTCGTCCTGACGCACCAGCGCTTGGATCACGCCCGACTGAACGCAGTTTCCGCGGCGACGGACCGGAACGGTTTGCGGTCCATTCACAAAGAGGAGCCCGGCGTCTTGCAACTGCGCATGCGCCTCGTCGACCGGCGCCAGACGAAGACAAGCGTCGTCGTCAGCAGTCTCGACGGCGCCCAACTTCAAACTCGAACTCGGCGAAATCGTCGCCGGCGCCATCACCGCAAACGGCGGAATCTCACGCGTTCCCCGATTCACAAACGGCAACCAGCGAAATGCGTTTCTCATCGGCCTTCTCCTCGTTGTTCGCGGCGACGTTCGGTTCGCGACATTTCGACCATCCGTTCCAGCAGCCGACGTTCGCGATAGCTCATCTCGACCAGTTCGTCTTCCCAATTGCGACTGACTATGGTCACGCCGCGACCGCCGCTACCGATCGACCAACTGACTTGTCGAATCGCGCCATCCGGATTGATCGGCCAGAATCCGTCGTAAGTAAGGGTCCCCGGCTGGGCCGCTTGCAACTCTTTGGCGGCCGCGGCCAGATAGTACTCGGCTTGACGTTTTACTTCCGCTTCGTTGGCGACCACTTTGCGAGTCTTGTGATTAACGTAGACCTCGCGGGCAATGTCGTCGCGCACGATCGTTTGCGCCGCAATCTGCCGCGCCCGCTTCTGCGGCGAGAATTCGTACCGCACCACGCCGCGGGTTTTCTTGTCGCGACGCTGACAGGCGATGCGCAGTTTCAGCCGCGCGGGATGCGCCTCGTAATCCGCGTCCACTTTGCGATACAAGAAGACCGGCTCGGTGAAGATCACCAGGCCGCGTTCATGGTCGACCCGGAACGAGCGGGTATAAATGCCTTCCGGCACGTCGTTCAAATTTGGATCAGGATGCTGGCTCTCGCGGACTTGGGGATAGGTCGACGCTCCCTTTTCGAACAGTCCGTAAACCCACGGAGGCCGGCGCCGCAGCGTTTTGTCAGGCAGCGGATCGGCTTCGACTTGATGCGATAGCAGCGGCAACACTTCCTCGATCCGCTCGATCACGTTTTCCTTCGTCTTTGGATCGCCAGGGAGGGTGAACTTCGGCTGGATCTGGTAATACTTCCAAACGCAGCTCTGGGCCAGCTCGCGAAACGAAGTCTCGACGTTTCCCAGATCGATCAGCGGCTCTGACTTCCAACCGCGCGGCGGCGCGTAGCTCACGTCGTCCAGCGGAACAATTTCGCCGCTCGGCTCGACCGCGACCGGCGCCAGGTCAAAGTCAACCTGGTAAAGGCTGGGCGCCGCGACGAACTTGAGGGACGTCGGCGTCTCCGGCGGATCGTAAACCGCTTCGCCGGCGATGGCAGCCGGCGTGATCGACAGCGCCGCTCCTTGCCCCGCCGGTTCGATCGCCACCTTGCCGCCGATCTTCAGCACCACGCGACATCCGCAGGCATCGGCCAAGTCGGCGAGCGCCAGCGCCGGGACTTTGTAGTCCCAGTTCACGTAGGGACGCAGCCGATCAGGCATTTTGGCGACGTCCCCCTGCTCTCCCATCGCGTCGAGACAAAGCTGCGCCAGCTGACGCGGCGTCTGCTCGGTTCCCGGCTGAATGCTTTTGCCGTCATGCGTGCGAATGTTGTACTCGCCGGAGATTGCGCCGAACTTCCAGGCCCAGCGCTGATCAAGGATTTCGAATCGCAAGATCGAACGCCCTGCGTAGTCGGTCTCGGCGGTGACCGAATCGACGCGACAATTGGGCATTGCGATCTGCGTTCCGGCGTAACGAAAACTTGCGGCGCCGATCGCCGCCGGATCGGCGGCGCCAGGCAACGTTCGCAGCGTGATTCGTCCAGGGCTAACGCCATGGGCGAGCGTGTAGCGAACTTCGACAAAGTCGCCGACGCCGGGGTAAGAGAAGGTCGCTTCGGGGGCCGTCATCATCGCATCCCTATGCCAAGGTTTCCGCCGAGACCAAGCCGCGGCCTACGTCGACCGCTTGCGCCGCTACCTCCACCGCCGCCGCTGTCCGAGTTGCTATAATGCGTGACGATCTCGGCGTCGGTGAGCGCCCGGTCAAACGTCGCCCAGCCGGCCATGTAGCCAGTGCAACCGCCGGTGACGTAGGCCTCCGTCGCCGCGCAGAGTATGCTGCCGAATATCGGAGTTCCGCTGAAGGACGTGTTGAGCGCCGCGTCAGAACCGGAAAGGCTCGTCCCGTACTCCGTACCATTGATGAAGAAATCGATATCGGACGCCATCGGCGAACTGCCGGATGGGACGCGAACAGCGACGTGATACCACTGGCCCAAGCTGATTTCCGGCGGCGATGCAATGTTGACCGTCAGCGTCGCACCTAGCTTCACACGCAACGGCAAGCTTTCGCCAATGCTCGCGCCTACCGCAAACGCGTACCCGTCCGAGGCCATCGAATGGCTCTCCCCAGCCCCTAGGAAGTAGTCGGCGTCGGAGCCAGTTCCCTGGAACCAACCGGCATAGGTTCGCGCCCCGCCGCCCGATACGAACGACGTGGGGAAACTGCCCAGCTGAATCCCCTTGTAGCTGCTGTCGCCGACGATGCCGATCGCGCTGGGCAGCCACGCGGTCGGCCCCGTCGTGCTCGTCAAGAATCCGGGGCTGGCGTAATAGTTGTACATCGTGCCGTCGTTGCCGTTCGACGAATCGTCGGCAAGCGTCGCCCCCGACGTCTCCTGAAATTCCCACCAACCGATCGACTCCGCCTTTAAAGATTCGTAAGACATCGCGGCTCCTTACTTATAGTAGATCTTCAGCAACACGTCGGCGGTCGTTTCCGTAATCAGCCGCAAGGCGGTCGCTGCGCTGCCAGCGACTGGAAAATATTCGGTCGCGTCGGCGGCGACCGTTTGCCCATCCGTGTCGTTGCTGGCGTCGTGCACGCTGAGGTCCGCCGTTGGTGCGATGACGTCGATCTGAATGATGTCGGCTTCCAGTTTGCCGCTGGGGTGCGAGTAGCTCTCGGTCGCCAACTTGGCGGCGATCGATTCCAATTCGCTATCGACCGCGACGCTCACCATTTGCATTGCCGCTGCGTACAGAGTGACGCTCACTTCTTCCTCTCCTTCTGCGGCCGTGCCGCGCGAAATAATGATGTCGCCGCCGAGATCGGCGAACCGGGACGTGCCTTGAAAATGAAGCGATAGATAGCCGTCGACGTTGACCACTTCCGCCGAGTCAATCACGCCGGCCGAATCGCCAAAAACGCTGATCGTTCCGGCGACCGTCTTCGGGCGAAGATCGCCATCAAAGATCAACTGCCCATCGCCGCTGATCACGGCGCCGGCGGCCAACGTTCCGGTCGACCAGTAATAGAAGTCGCCACCTTCGACGGTGAGCGACTCGACGCCGTCCGTTCCGCGCAGTTGGACCTCGCCGGCCGACGACTGAATCGACGTGATATTGCCGCCGCTGCGACCTGCGATCACCAGCTCGCCTCCGTTTTTCACGATTGAGCCGACGGTGACGCCGTCTCCCAGGTAAACGAGCGCATCCGAATCGCGACTGCTGATAAAGCTGACGTCGAGCGAGTCGAGCGTCGCGACTTCGCCGCCGCACATCGCCACGCCGACCGTTCCCTTGTAAACGGTCAGCACGTTAGCGGCATGCGTGCCGATCCACTCCAGGGCGTAGCCTGTCGAAGAGGCGGGCGAGCCGGTTCCCCACACGGTGATCTCCGCTTGTTCCGCGCCGCTATCGAGCCGAATCTGCGGCGAGCCGTTTCCTTCCCCTTCGCCGATGCGAACGGTCGTCGCACCGATCGCCAGGTGCGTCGGCAAATATTCGAAAAAACCAGCCGCGTTGACGTCCGGCAAACCGATCGATCCGCTGTAGCTGGCCCGCACATCGAGGCTTTGCAGCGTCACAGCCGATTGATCCAAGCCGTACAAGATGTCGGACGACGAGTTCTCGATTCGTACGTCGGCGCCGGTGACCGGCACGCTGTTTTGATCCCAGTTCGCCGCTTCGCTCCAGTGATGCGGGCCGGTCGGCGTCGTCACCGTCGTGATCGAAAGCGTTTGCGAATCGTCGCCGGTCAAATTGCCGCCGTCGCCGATCAGCGAAGCGACGTTCGTTGCCGCCAGGCTCCCTTGAAACTCGACAATCCAAGGACCGCCGGAAGAACCGCTCACCGCGACCGCATCGATGTTGGAAAGCGCCTCCAGCGCCGTTTCAACGGTCGAAGCGGCCGCCGCGTACGAAATGTTGCCGGTCGTTTGCCCAGCGTAGGTCAACGTAAACGTCCCGCCGGTCACGCCGGTCGAAAGCGAGACCGTCTGCTTTTCGTTCACCGGCGAAGCGGCGAGCTGCGTCGTTTCGATCGATCCAGCGCCGCCGGTCAAGCTTGCGCCATTGCCCGTCAACAGCGGCACATCTTGCGCCGCAAGGTCCCCGTCGAAATCGATCGTCCAGTTCGGCGCGGAACCGCTGACGACGACGTCGCCGCTGCCGATATTCGACAGCGATTCCAGCGCCGTCTGCAAGGTCGCCGCGCTGGCGTTGTACGCAATTGGGCCGGTCGTTTGCCCGGAATAACCGAGCGTGAACGTGCCGCCGCTCGGTGATCCCGACAAGCTCACCAATTGTTGCTCGTTGGTTCCGGTCGCGCTGCCGTTTTGCAGCGTCGTCAAGCCGGTCCCGGTTCCGTAGCCGCTTTCGTCAAAGAACATGATGCTCCAGTTCGCACCTCCGAGCGAACCGGTAAACTCCACGTCGTAGACGCGCTCAAAGCCGCCGGAAGAGGAAACGAGGGTCACGTTAACGTTCGACGAGTTGATCGACGCGTGCTCCTGCATCGCCGTCTTGAACTTCGCCGCGGTATCGAGCTCGCTGAAATCTTTCCAGCGGAAGATATAGTTGCTCGATCCGAACGCCATCCCGTACTCGAGCGGAGTACCGGACGGGGTCGACGAACTCTTCGCCATGGTGACGCGAATAATCTCGTTCGTCCCTCCCTGACCTTTCAAGGTTTCGACGACGCTCACGGTCCCTGCGGTCAGGCTGGAAGAGTCGATCGTGATCAGAGACACGTCGGTCGCCGCGTACGCTTGCTTGAACTCGACCACCCACGGCCCGCCGCTCGAACCGCTGACCTCGACGTCGCCGCTGTCGATGTTCGCCAGCGTCTCGAGCGCCGACTGCACGGTCGCCGCACTCGCGTTGTAGGCGATGCTGCCGGTCGTCTCGCCGTCGAACGACAGGGTGAACGTGCCGCCGGTGACGCCGCTCGGCATGCCGATCTGCTGTTTCTCGTTCGCCCCAGCATAAGAGCTGGTCGTCGTCGCGACCGAGACGTTCCCGAGCGAACCGTTCGATGCGGCGGCCGTCACGGTAAAGGGGCGACCGTCGCCGGCCCCGGTCAGTTTCAAATAGGGCGGCGAAGCGTCGCTGACCACTTCGGCGGTGATGTCGGCCAGTTCCTGCACATCCGACGCTTCGATCGCCGCGACCAGGCCTTCGTAGATCGGCACGACCGAACTGCTAAGGGCGGCGAAGCTGATCGCCTTGCGGTTAATCGTCAACGTGCACACGTCCCCCGCTTCGACGAACTCGGCCGTCACATGCACCACTTGCGCTTTGGGACGCGCGTCTCCTCGCCAAACAAAAAGGGCCATCTCGTTCAAGCTCCGTTGCGTTACGCAAAATGAGGACGTCCAGCCAAAGGTCGATCCGACTCGTAGCGGACCTCCCAGCTGAGCGAGAAATCAGTAAAGTCGCCGCTCAAGCGTCGCTTGCCCCCGCCATACGTCAGGCGCGGCGCTTCGACCGCATATTGCTGCGGAAACAGAAACCCCGGAAACAGCGGGTACTGCCGATAGCCAACCGCCTGGCCGCTTTGCACGGCGCGATAGATCGTTTGCCGGCGAGTCATCTGCGCCCTCGGCGGGCCGAGCTTCGTCTCGGTCCACTCGACGCGGCGATCGCCACCGGACAACGACAGCGACTCGCGAAAGTTCAAGAGCGCCGTCTGCGGATCTTCGATCGGAATCTCCGCTTCCAGCGTCACCGCAAAGGTCCGCTTCGTGGCGTATTCGGCGCCGGCGCCATTAGGAAAGCTGGGCCCGCTCACCACCCGCACGCCGCCGATCGCTTGGCTGTTTTTCAAGGCATGCTGACTCGGCGTGACGCCGTCGGAGAGGAGCAGCGACGCGTCGAACCCGCGCTGCCGATACGCGGCGATCAGTGCTGCGACCTTCGCGTCAATCTCGCTTTGCCCACTGCCGGTGACGATTCCTTGAATCTGCCAGCTGTGAAGCTGAGCCAAAGGAACGCCCCCTTCGCTCAGCACCGGCCGCTGCGTGATCGAAAGCTGCGGCCCGCCGATTTCGTGCGTGTAATTGCCGATTTTTAAGTACATAGCGTTCAAACTCGCTTTGGGTTTGATTCAGATTTCACCTCGTCCCGACGCTAGCCCGCAGCGCAAGCAAGGCAATGCCGCCGCAAGCAACTCATTCCCTTAGGCGCCACGAAACGACGACCCACGATTCGCAGCAAAATCAGCCAGCCGCCGTTTCACTTGTTCGAGAATCCCTTGCTCACGCGCATCCAGTTGCATTTCGATCTGCTGAGCAATCCGCTCAACCAGTTGGTCGACGTCCTCTTCCACGTGAACGACGTATTCCCGCTTCGCTTTCGCCTCGACCTGTAGCGGCGGCGTCGCCGCAACCGGCGCCTTATCGCCAGGAGGCGAATCTTCTTGGCGCGGTTGTTCTGGCGCAACCGTCGGTCGCGACGCATCGGCCAATGCCGCG
This sequence comes from Blastopirellula sediminis, assembly GCF_020966755.1. Lineage (NCBI taxonomy): Bacteria > Pseudomonadati > Planctomycetota > Planctomycetia > Pirellulales > Pirellulaceae > Blastopirellula > Blastopirellula sediminis. The sequence continues at coordinate 1,522,718 of NZ_JAJKFT010000004.1, read as the reverse complement.
TAGTCCCGCTTGGCGGCATTTTCTGGCGCCGGATCGCGAGTAGATTCCGGATCGACCTGCCCCTTGGGCCGTTCAAAGTCGCTGCTAGCGAGCCCCGAGATCGTCTGCCGTTCCAATCGCTGACGCTCAGCGAGCATTTCGGCCTGCAGCGCCGCGATTTCGCGAATCGAGTCGGACTCAATCCGCTGTCGCCTCGCCGCTTCCAATCGCGTCACTTCGGTCGCGTCGCGTTGGCTTTTGGCGATCGCGTCGCCGATGCTCTGCTGGGCCTCTTCCAAAGGATCAATCCCCAGCTGAAGCGTGTAGCGGACAATCCGCTGTTCGTCTGGCGTCGTCATTCGTACCTCCCTCTTTCACTGCTCTCGTGACGCTGCACGACCGCATCAATCGCCGCCAGGTTGCGGCGTACTATCGAATCGCGGGCCATCGCCGGCGAGAGGCAACGCCCGTACGTCGCGCGAACTTCGCGCCAGAGGCGATAGGTCTTCCAGTTCTTGGCGGACAGCTCCAGCGCTTTCGCTGCCGCAGGCGAACGTTTCGGGCAACTGCCGCATTGCAGCGGCATGCCCGGTAAACGGGGCTGCGGCGTTTCGAGTCGATCGGGTCCTTGGCGAAACGTCACGCGGCGGCCGGTCTCCAGGTCGTACAGATAGTTTTGGCAATCGTCGCAGTCGATCAGGGCGGCGCCGGGATGCGTTAAAAGCAACGCGACGCCGCTGGTCAGTTTTTTAGGTCAGTCGCTTCCTGATCGCTGGCGATCTCTCCCATCACGATGTAGAAGAGCCGCTCAAGCAGCCGCGGCCGCAGTCGTTCGACCTGCTCCACTTCGATTGGCCGCGCTAGGGACCACTCCTGCAGATGCCGCGTCACGAAGGTGGCGATCGCCGTGGTTGGCGCGACGTCGGCACGCTTCGCTAGTTCGTAGTACGCCTCTTTGTCGGCGTGAATCATCGGGCGATAGACGAAGTGGAGCTCTCCGTGCACGCCGTCGAGCGCCGAGATGTGCCCGGTCTCGAAGTAGCCGTCGTCCAGGAAGAAGTCGGAGTCGGTCATGCGTATTCGTTTCCAATGGCGAGTTACGAAGCGTCGGTGCAAACGACCGCAAGTTGCGGCAGTCCATTCGCCAGATCGGCAAACGCCTCCAGCTGATGGCGCGGTCGCGTCGTTCCTTTCCCCCGAATCGATAGCGGCGTCTTCGGCTGCTGCACCAGGCCAAAGGTAAAGGTGAGCGTGTCGACGCCGTTGGCGAATTCCACCTCGGCCGTCACGCCGCGGGCCGCCGTTTCGATCAAGTTGGCCAGCACGTCGTCGTTCAGCTCGGTATCAAATGCGAGCGTGATGCGTCGCGAACCTTCCGGCAGCGTCGTGCGAGTCTGGCTATTGTTGAAGCGATCGAGCTCCAGCGCGTTGTCGATCGTGATCACCAGGTTGTCGACTTCGATCGTCGTCTCGTCGATCGTGACGCTCGACTGATGATGGACGAACGGGTTCTTCGCCGAGAGGGTGGCGGCAATGCTCGGAAAGGTTCCGGCCGCGGCGGTCGCGTCGGCCAGTTTCCCTTGCAGATCCAGCTCCAGCTCCAGCAGTTCCCCTTTCCGACTGCGGAAGGTCGCTTTGTCGACCTTGAGCCCGCGATAGGTGTTGACCATGATCTTCCGATCGACGGTCGCAACCAGTTCCGGCAAAGTTTCGGCCAACGCGAACGCGTCGCTCACTTCGGCGGCGCCCAGAATGTAGGGAAACAGGAACAACAGATCGTCAGGCCGCGGCCGCAACGAGATCGTTCCGCCCACCGTATAGGTCCCTGGCTGCGCCGAGTCGCCGATCGGCGAGCGCTGGCCGATCATGCCGTCCGCGCGAACGATCGTCGACTGCTTGTCGAGGTCGACGCCGAAGTGCTCCAGTTGTCGCGTCGCCAAATTGGTCGCATGTTGCGGGCCCAAGCCCAACTGCGTTTGAAAACCTGAAACGTGCGTTACCGACATGATTTACCCTTCGTAGACGTAACAACGAATGACGAGCGCGCTGGCGTCGTACTGTTTGGCGAACGCGTCGGGAAGCGCGACTTTCCCCGGCTCGCACCAGGTGCGAACCACGCCGCCGGCGGTGATCGGCAGCTTGTCATGAAACGCGCGGCGAATCGCTTCTCGCCACGTCAGCAACGTCCCGAGCGTTCCCTTGCCGAGCGTTTGATTGCTGGCCTGAATCAGGCAAACCTCAAAGCCGTAGCCAATCTCGCTGCGAGCGTTCGAACCTTCGGAGCGAAGAGTTTCGGTCACCGGGCATACGAAGATGCCCGACGTCATCTCGCCGCTGCTCGGATTCAGCGGCCATTGCTGCTGCTTGACGTTGACGCTGGTGATGCCGGCGAGATCGAGTTCAAGGATCTTCGCGTACACGGCGTCCCAAATCATTTCAAAAGCGCTTGACATGATTTGTCTCCGTAGGGTCCGCTGTGCGGACCAAAGATGCTTCGTTCATGTTGGCAATCCCATAAGGCTTCTCATGGTCCGCACAGCGGACCCTACGAATTACGCGCGATGGCGGATGCAAAGGCAGCGCCACTGCGTATTCCACTGGGCGCCTTGCACCGCCTGCACGGTCCATTTCGTTCCATCGAACTGCGTGATCACTCCGCCGCCGACCGGCTTTTTGCCGGCGAGCGTCGCGTCCCACAGCACAAGGGTGGCGTAGGCGCCTGGGAGTGCGGCGAGCCCGTCGACTTTGGCAAGACTCTTTTCATCCGGCTCGATCACGCGAGCTTTCACGCCGCTCGTCTCGCCGGCGGCGTCCGCATAGGCGACCTCTTCGATATCACCGAAGGCCCGCCAATTGTCTTTCACGGCGTCGTAGTAGCTCATGCCAATCGTCCTTGTCGCCGCACGATCCAAGGACCGCGGAGCAGCGAGAGCGAACGTTCAATCTGCTCCAGCTCTTCGTACAAGCTTTGGCGATACGCGACCTGCTGCACATGCTCGCCGCCGCCAGATGTGTCAGGGCCGCCGCCGATTTCGCTTTCGGTGAGCGCCGCGATCTGCGTCAGAAGCGTATCCCGCCGCGTCTCGAGCGCTTCGAGTTGCTGTAGTTTGGTGAGGGTCATATGGTCTACCTGAAACGAGCAAAAGAAGGGTGCCATGCTCTTATCGCGTCTTCGCGAGAAGAGCATGTCTTCAACGCGTTTTGCCAGGACAAAGACATGCCCTTCTGTCGTAGACGCCGTAAGAACATGGCACCACACGTTGATGACTACGCGTTAATCACGCGGGCGTACGGGTTGTACGCCTGGGTGCTTTCGATCTTCAGCTGGGTGAAGGCGATGCTGATCGCTTCCGCCTCGTCGATCGCGATGACCGGGCTCACCACCCGCGGCCGACCATTGCCGCTTCGCAGGGTCACTTCGTAGTCGCGAACGATCGCCTGCCTTCCTTTCGACCGCAGCCAGGCCCGGACGTTTTCGACATCTTTCGGAAGGTCGCGGACGTGAATGCGATCAGCAAACGACGTCTGCTGGCGCGACGACGTCTGCGACTTTTCGAGCAGGGCCATCTCCTCGTCCAGCAGTTGCCGCTCGGCGGCCAACTCGGCCCGCAACTTTTCGAGCTCGGCCCGCTCGGCCGCCAGGTCGTCTTTCGATTTCTCTTGCGTCATGGAGGTTCTCATCGTGAGGAAGAAACCCAACCGGCCGCGAGCGACCAGTTGGTGAATAAACTAGGCGCCGTTAGCCGGTCGACTTGACCACCTTGCGCGGCTCTTTGACCGCCATTACGCCCCGTTCGCTGATCTTGAACTGAACGGCGATGTCGCGGGTCATTTCGAGATGGCTGCCGGTCGGCGCTTCGACCGCTTCCGGAGCCCAGTTCTCGACATAGGCGAAGGCGCCTTGGAAGTCGCCGTAGAACCAGCTCGAAGCCGATCCGGTTCGCGACTGGACGTATTCGCTGCTCCGAATCTCGTAGTCGCGCGGCAAGCGGTTTCCTTGCACGATCGTTTCGCGATCGCCGCTCGTCTCGCGAACTTCGGTCGCGTTGAGAATCGCTTTCGCTTTCCACTCGAGCGACTTCGGACAGACCAGCTGCGTTTTGCTCAAGACGATCGGCTCCCCATCCTGCGGGTCGGTCATCGCTTGGAACTTTTCGTGCACGGCGACCAGCGACTCGTAGTCGGCCAGCGGATTCGACGCGACCAGGTTGTCGAAGTCATGGTCGCCGCTGCTCGCGCCGTAGGTGTCGATGATCGGGCGATTCTTGCGACGATACGAATTGACGATGCCCAAACAGGTATCGAGAATCCGCTTTTCGCGATTGACCGCCAAAATCATCGCCGCTTCGCCGGCGCGACGCAGCACCATGCCGGTCGTGTCGAAGAAGATCGCTTCGCGCGTGATCGGCACGATGAAGCCGTACTTCTTCGTTTCCGGCGACATCACCCAATCTTCGGCCAGACTGACCGTCGGGTAATCGTGACCTTCTTTGACTTCCTGGGCGTGATCGCCGAGCATCGTCATCCCGGCGAATTTTTCCCACTGGTGGGTCGACGGAATCAGTTCGACCAGCGACATGCCGATCAGCTCCGGCTTGTTGAACTCTTCCATCATCCGCGTGTAGAAGACCTGGCCGATCAAATTGGCGAATGCGGCGCTCCGCACGCCCGATTCGTAAATGCGGTGGCCGGTTACGCGACCATCCTTCGTATCGCGCCAGCTGTTGACCATTTCGCGGCCGCATCGCTTTCCCATCCGGTCGGTGACGGTCGCTTCGAAGATGCTGCGAATGCTGATCTCTTCCGGCTTCAAGTGACCGGAACGCAGGGCGACTTTCAACGCGTCCATCGCCGGGTTGGGGACTTCGTCGTAACTGATCGACTCATGCACCCCCATCCGCCGGCAAACCGCTTTGCGCTGACGTTCGCCAACTTCAAAATCATGGGCAAGTTCGAGATAGTTCATGTAAGACTCCGTAGGGAATTTGATTTTTGTGCTGTGTGCCACTGCTGGCTTGTCCAGCAGTGAATCAAGTTGGAAGCGAGGGGCAGGTTCCCACTAGTAGCTTATGGGCGCAGTATTCCCTCGCTTGCGCTGCGGGCTAGTTTCGGGTGCGGCTACGTCGTGACGGCGAAGGCGATCGCGTCGAGATAAAACACTTCTTCCGCGGCGCTGCCGGTTTGGCCGCCGCAGAGGACGTTCATTTCGGTCGCGCCGCTCAGGGGGACTTCGTGCGTGATCGGCTCGTTCAGGTTCGACGTCGCCTTGGTGCAGACGCGCCCGTCGATCAAAAAGACGAAACGTCCATAGGCGCCGCCGGGAAGAACCTCGAACTGGATCTCGAAGCCGGCCAGTTCGCTCGACGCGGCGGTGACGCCGGTATCGTCGATATACTGCGTGGCGCCGGCCGAGCTGACGCACTTCCAGGTCGTTTCGCCATCAACCTTGTAGATCATGGCGCCGTAGAAGCTGGCCGCTGGACCCGCGCCGTTAGCGGCAAGCACCGTCCCGACGGCGGCGTTGTTCATACAGCCGATGGCGACGACGTTGGCGACGTCAGCCCCCGCTTCGCTGTACTTGAACTTCGACTTCAGGACGAAGGAGTGATCCATCTTGATCACTTCCCCTTTGGTCGCCAGGTAGCAACCATCGTTGTCGGCGGCCGAGGTCGCGCCGGTCGCGATCGAGAGGACGCCGCCGGAAGCGTCGGTCACGCCGATCGCCGCCGAAGCGTTATCGCTCAGCTTCTCGAAGACGTCCGAGTCGAGGCCGAAGCAGTGATCCGCATAGGCGGCCTGAAAATCGAGCCCGTAGACCGGGCTGTTGGGATGGAGAGTCGAAGGCATATGGTAGTCCTAACTGAAACAGGGGTTCACTGGTTGGTGAATGTCGAATGACGAATGACTAATGTCTAAGGACGGAGATGGGGTTCTCCTCTCTACTTACTTCCAATGCCCCAGGCGGCGTACATTTGTTCGCGGGTGCGATGGAGCGACTCGCCGTCTGGCGCATTCGATTCCCAAATGGAAATCTCTCCGCCGGCGATTGGCGCGAGAGCCGGGCCGAGATCGCTGGCGTCGACAAATGCTTCCATCTCGGCGCGGGTGGTCAGCGTTCGCAACTGCTGTCGCAGCGGCGAATCGCTCGGCATGCCGGCTGACTCGAGGACCGAGGCGGCCCATTGATCTCGTTCGAGAAAATCGAGCCTCCGAGTTACTTCCCGCAGCGTGGCGAGAATCTGATTGCGACGACTTTCTTCGACCGCTTGCGGAGAGTCGACCGCTTCACCGCTTTGCAACTGCTCGAGCGTTTTGCAAATCGCGTGAATCACGTCGGCCGATTCTTGGGCGTCGAGCGCGGCGATGACCAATGTGCGGAAGTTGGTGGCCAGAGCCTCACCCGGCGTCTGATCGCCTTCTTCCCAAGGACGCTCCAGAATCGGCTCGCCGTCGATTTCAAGCTCTTGCAGTTTCGCTAGCACCGCGTCCCGCGCCGGGTAAGCGGTTGCGTCGAGCGACGCGATCCGCTCGCCAATCGTCGTTTTCATTCCGGTTCGCTCCGATTCAAAAATGCCGCGGGCCGTCGCCGGTTCGCCTACCAGGTCGACCGATCGAACCGCGATGATCTTGGTGACTTGAAAAACCCCGGCGTCGTCGACATAGCCGTCGATGTCGGCGTCATGCGACAAGCCGAACGTCTCGGGAAATCGCTCGGCCCGCTCGCAGACGAGTTCGGCCAATTGATGCGACTTCAGAAAATGGAGATCGCCGTAGAGCGCGTCTCCCTGCCGCTTCACATTCCGCAGCACGCCGAACCCGGCGAGAAACGAACGTTCTTCCCCCGGCGCGAAGCCGTGGTCGATGTTGACCTTCACTCCTTCGTAAAGGCCGACCGCCGAGTCGAGAGCCGCCGCGTAATTGCGGCCGTTGCGGGAAAGAGGGCCGCAGATTTGCACCATGCGAATGACGCCTGATTCGCGATCGACTTGCCGGGCGTGTTGCGCGACGCCGACCGCTTCTTTGACGCGTAGTTGCTTCTGTTTGGACATATTATCTCCGTGGGTGTGCCACTGCCGGCTTGTCCAGCAGTGAATCTGGTTGGAATCAATTCACAGGCTCCCACTGCTGGGCAAGCCAGCAGTGCCACCCTTTACATTGAGAAGATGCGAAAGCGCGCCGCATTTCCCTCGCTCGCGCTTCGGGCCTACTATTCGACGGACTCGTTCGCGTCGTTGCGTCGCTCTTCGTCGAGGTCGAGATCGAAGCGGCTGGCCATCGTGCGGCGCGATAGGACGCCTGCTTCCCGCAGCGATTGCGCGACGCGGAGTTCCTTCTCCTTGTCGCGCACCGCCGGGGAAGTCGCCTCGATCGTCATCGCGAGCAGCTTGCGAATCTGTCGCCAGGCGAAGCCATGCTTGTTGAAACGCCCCATCTCGAAGTAGATCCGCAGCACCCGCCACAGCAGCGTCTCGAACGCCGTGATGTACTTTTGCTGGGCCGATTCGATCGCGCGTGTGAACGGGGCGCCGGCTTCCAGGATTGACGCGTAGTTGTTGTTGCTGGCGTCGCCGCTGATCATGTGCTCCGGCATGCTCCAGCGAACGCCGGTTGCGCGGCGCATCGCTTGCAAGATCCGCACAAAACCCGCCGCTTGCTGGCCTCCCATCGGTCCCGCCTGAAACTCGCGGCCGAAGGTGTCGATCACTTCGCCGTTCCGCCAGTTGCTGGTTGCGAACGGCGGATTGTCTGCCGCGAAAGCCGAGCCGCCGGTCAAGCTTTCGATCGAACCGCCGCTAGGTCCGCTCGTCGAGTTCTTAATGATCAGCGCGATCGACGCTTGAATCCCGGCGCCGGTTCCCATGCGGCTGAGCAGTTCGGTCGCTCCAGCGATCCGCCCGCTGACCGGGTAAAAGTCGGTCAGCCCCCGCTTCACATGCCGCGGCACATTCCGCTTCAAATGGAGGAACCGAGACGGCGGGTAGAAGTTCCACTGCTCGGCGTCGCCATTCCAACGCACGAAGTACCCGTACACCTCGGTTGCGTCTCCTTGCCGCGTGGCGACGCCGTAACGCCAATCGATCGCATGCGAAATGCGAAGTCGCCGCCGCAGTTCTTCTTCGAGCAGCCGCGGATCAACCGGCTGGGTGAGCCAGGCCGGTTCGACATGTCGGGCGCGTACGCTCCCCTGTTCCGCTTCCAGCGCGATCAGCAGTTCGCCGTCGACGATCGAATCTTTGACCAGCTCTTCTTCAAAGCTCAGTTCCCACTCGTTGTGCGCGAGAAACTCCTCCATGCACCGCCGCGCCTCGTCTCGCAACAGGTCGACGCTCGCCGATTTCTCCGTCGCGTTGACCGCGTACGTGAAACCGGTGTGCACGACGTAGTGGACCAGGTTTCCCAAGACCCCCACCGCCGTTTCGTCCCCGTCCGCCAAGGCGCGAGCGATACCGCGGAAGAGCGATAGCTCGGATTCCGATCGAAAGACCGGCCCATAGTGGCCATCTTTGCGATTGGTCGCCGTATCAGGCGTCGCCCAAGATTCCAGGCTGACGGTTTCATAGAAGTCGATCGGCCGCGTAACAGCCGGACCGTGAGCAAGACGAACGTCGCCTAAAGACTCGCGGACCTGCTGCGGACGAGACGCGGCTTCCACCAGGTGATCGCGGAGCGGCTGCAAGCGACTCCGAACTTCGATTTCGGCTCGCAACTCCTGCTCACGCGTCACCCAACTCTCTGATTCTTCTTGCATGGGAACTACTCGATTCTGAATGTTCGCTCTTGCACTAGCCCGCAGCGCAAGCAAGGGAATGCGTCCTCAACCTCAATCGCCACCGCCTCACCTCGCCGAAGTTCGATTCGCAATCAGGCGGCTTCTCAATCATCGCGGCGTCATTCAATTTCGATCGCGTGCGCTTTGTCAACAGACAATTTTGAAACGCTTGAATCAGGCGAACCGCCAACACTAGCCCGCAGCGCAAGCGAGGGAATGCCATGGCCGCGAATGACGAATGCCGACATCCGAATGACGAACGAAGCGAGAACATTTGCGATTCTTCCGTTCCATCCTCCGATCGTGCGGCGACATTCGATGACAATTCCGTGCGTTTTGTCAACCACTTTTCTTCACACGAAGCGGCATCGGCATCGCGCTGCGATTCTGCGCCGCCAAGCGTCGTCTCGCACTCTGCAACGACCGCACGCTCCTCTTCCTTTCGGACGCGTTGCACCGTCGACGGAGCGACCTGCATGGCGCGAGCCACGCAACGAACCGACATCCCTTCTCCCAGCAATTTGCGGATCCGCTCGCGCCGCTGTTCGCTCAGCTTTCGTCCTCGGTTTTCCATCCCTATTTCCTTCCGTTCAAAAGTTCAGCCAGCAGCGAAATCCCCATCTCCAGCGCGTCAGGCCCATCGTCGTAGGCGCCGACCGGAAAATCCTTCAGTTGCGAAACCAGCAGCTTCGCGCCGCGGCTATCCGCTTTGAAATGCAACTCTCCCCGCGACAGAAACGGCGTTAGGGTCCGCCGGATCCGGGTGCGTTTGTCTTCGTGATGCGTGCGGCCGTAAATCGGCAGCGGGCGATTGTTCCGTTTCGCCAGGTCTTCGATGTTGCAGCGAAGGAGCTCTTGAAATTGGTTCGTTTCGACAATCAGCCCGTACGGCTCGAACAGCTTGCACAGCTCGCACGCCTTCTCCGCGATCTTGCGAACGTCGCGGCGTTCGATATCGGCGTCGACGTATATCTGTCCGTCATACGTTAGCGCCAGCAGCACGAACGCGCTGTAGTCCGCCTTGTCGCTCTTCCCTTTCGACGGATCGAGCCCGATCACCCGATAGCGGATCTCTGACTCCGCCGGCCATTGGTCGAACCAAAAGGTCGGCGTTTGAAAGTAGAGCCCCGAGAACTCGGCGCCGCTGATGTCGACAAACTGCGCGCGGTACTCCTGATCGAACGACGCCTGGCCGAGATCGAGCAGCGCCGAGTCGAGTTCCGCTTGATCAATCAGACGGTTCTCGCTGGTCGGGCATTGCCATGATTTGTAGTGCGGATCGACCCCGTCGAGGTCATGCTGCTCCTTGATCCAGTTCGGCCCGTTCGGCGTGGTCAGGAACATTGACCAGCCGCGGCGATCGGAGAGCGCCGGTCGCAGCGCGTCGGACCAGATCTCTTTCCGCACGAAGGCGAACTCGTCGCCGATCATGCCGTCGAGCCCGTCGCCGCGCAAACTGACTGGGGCCGCGGCCGTTTTGATCGTGATGCTGCCGCCGCTGGGATGCTCGATGCGGCATTCCGACTTTGAGTATTGGAGCCCGCTTCGTTCAAAGGCCCGGATAAGGTCCCGTTCGATCTTCTTCGACTGGGCGAACGTCGGCGCGACCCAATACAAGTTGCCGCCGTCGACGATTCCCTTCCAATGTCCTGGTCCCGCCGGATCGCCATGCCCGAGGATCGCGGCGATCAGCCCGACGCCGGTCTTTCCCCAGCGTCTGCCGCAGATTACCCGTTTGTGACGATGCGTATCGCGGAGGATCGGCAGCTGATGCGGCAGCGGCTGCGGAACTTCAATCACCCGGCGACTCGATTTTTGAGCCAGGTGATTCTTGATCCGCAGGTTCAACCGTTTCATGCGCGTCGTTACCGAAAAAGTCTTTGTTGTTCAGGATGGAGATCGGCGTCTTTTCGCCGCCGAGCAGCGAATCGATCTCGGCCATCAGCATCGCGCGGTCGAGATTGAACTCGCTGAGCTTTAGCACGAAGGCGGCGGCGCTTTGGCGATCGCGGACGTTCGCTTCATCGTTTTCGAGGGTGTCGCGGGCTTGCTTGACGCACAATCTTCGCAGGTCATCATCGATATCCCACGCTTCTCGGCTGGCGCGACGCATCGCCCGCAAAACGCGGCGTTGGCGCGCAGCATCCGCCTTGTCTTGTGATGGTTTGTCCATACCGCCTCACATCGGGTGTAAATTGGCCGTAGCGCTGCGCGGCTTTAGTAGCCCGAAGCGCAAGCGAGGGAAATGCGTCCGCAAGTGCGCATAGTGGGCATGCGTTTTGATCAAGCGTGATTAACGAGAAGCAGTCCGTAGGACTAGATGCTGCATTTCCCTCGCTTGCGCTTCGGGCTACCGTTGGGCGTTATTTCGTGCGGCTGAGCTCTTGCCGCCGCTCCCGCGGGTAGATTTCCCGCTCCAGAACCTCCGGGTCGTAGTTCGTCCACGTTTCTCGCTTCTGCGGCGCGTAGACCTTGCGCAACTGCGTCAGGTCGCGCCAGTAGCAGACGTACTGGTCGCGATCCCAGTCGCGGGTTGGCAACTGCGACTCATTCTTGATCAGCCGCCAGGCCCGGATCTGAAAGCGATCGCGATCCCAGTCCCAGAAGATGAGTTGATCGATGACATGTCGTCCCTGGGCGTCGTAGTAATGGTTCACCTCGATCAAGTCGACTCGATCGACGGTGGCCGCCTCCATCGGAAGCGCCGCGAACAACAGCAGTAGCGTCACCATCGTCAATCTCCTTCCACCAAACCGGGGAACTCCAACCGCCAACAACGCACCGTCTAGCTTTCCGCCAACACCCGCGGCACTTCGGCCGCTTTCGCTGGTCGCGACTGTTTCGGCTTGCCGCCGACATAGTGGTAAACCGCCAAGGCCGGCAACGTTCGCTGCGATCCCATCACGGTGCGGGCCGTCGCGCGATCCTGGTCATAGTCAACGATCACCACCGACGCGTCGGGCAACTTTCCTTCCCGCTTCATCCCCAGCAATTCGTTTTTCATCGCCGGGCAATAAGGGCACCAACTTGCCGTCACCATCACCACCAACGGCCGCTGGCGACTCTTGTAAAGCTCGTAGGCGTCGCGGTAATTGGTCGGCTCGGCCGGAACCACCTCCGGCGGAGCCGGTCCCACCGGCGTGACCAACTCCGGAACTTCTTTCACCACCGCCGCATACGCCAGGCAAACCGCCGCGTTGGCCCGAGCCGCTTCACTGGCGATCGCTAGCGCCGGCGATCCTAGAATCAACGTTAGACAGGCCAGATTCCGGACAGTCGCTCTGGCGGCTTGTGAGATTTTGCGTTTCATGGGATCTCCTGTTTGCTATGCGTTTCTCGAGTCGTCTCCCCCACTAGCCCGCAGCGCGAGCGAGGGAATGGGGTTGCAAATCAAGCACGAATGGCGAGTGACAAACGATCCGTCATTCTGGTTTCGACATTCGTCATTTAGCCAAACGCATTCCCTCGCTTGCGCTGCGGGCTAGTGTTTGGCTACCAGCCTTCGGCGTGGTTGATGCGGTCGCCGTCATGCAGCAACAGTTCGCTGGTCGGCGGCGCGTAGATCGCCATTCGGTGAGGCGGATCGAAACTCTGCTGCGGCGGAGCGTCGCGCATTCCTTTGTCGATCATCCAATTCGCCAGCGCGCGGACGAATCGCTTCCCCAAACTGTCCCGCTGCACATCGGACGGAACAGGACCATTCAGCACGTCGTCCGCCTTCTCCATCAGCAAAAGTCCACCCAGCAACAGCACGCACGCAAACAAACCGGCAGTCAAAACTTTCATCGCAGCACCTATAAAGCGAGAGCGTAGATTGGCTCGTCCTGTTTCGCACGATGCACCCAGGCGGCATGATCCAATTGGCGAAAGGGGAAACCGTCGTAGCCGCTGACCGAGAACGAGTCGTTCTGCCGCAGCATCCGATTGACGGTCGCTTCGTCGACCCAAAACGAACCGTCCGGCATGTCGGCCGGCCATTTCGGCCCGCTTACCCAAGTCGGTCCCCAACTGTTCAAACACAAGAGCCCGCGGCGATCATGCCGCACGCCGATAAAGCACATGCAGTGGGACCAGCTCCCCGACGCTTTGCAGAATCCTTCCGCATCCCGCGTACTCGCAAACCCTTGGCCCGAGCAAACCGGCACCGGATAGCCGCTTTGAATCGCCGCGGCCGCTTCGTCAAAGGTGGAGACGAGCGCGACGGTTCGCACTGGGCTCTTTTGCGCTTCCCGATCGAGGGCGCCGGCGTCATCCTTGCCGCCGTTGCCATAGTTCCCCCAATCTTTGGCGCGTCGTGACGAGTAAGCTGAAAGGTCGACGGAGGGATAGGCTTCACGAAAAATCAGGCCGTAGTCGCGGACCCATTTCGCCGCGGCGCCGCCGTAGCTTCCATCGGAATAGCCGCCGCGACTGACGCCGCGAGCTTCGACGCGCGAACCGCCATAGATCGACTCGGTCGCGACCGGGCGCCAATCGGCGCTGTCTCCCTGGCAGTACATGATCGCCAGGTGGATGTCGCACGCATGCGCCCAACCCCAGCTGACGCAATCGCCGATCCCCTGCCGGCCAACTTGCCAATCGGTTCCGAATTTGTCGCGGTACGCTTTGTACAAAGCGCGGTACAAAAAAGCGTCTTGCGGCGGTCCCCGCGCCGCGAAGAGTTGCGGCGCCGCTTGCCGCAACTTCGGCTGCGGCAACGTACTGAGGAACTGGCGTGTTTCATTGGGGTGCGGCTTGTAACCGAACAACGCGACCGGCGGTTGATGCTTGCCTGGCAAGACGTCGGCGGACGGTTTTCCAGGTTGAACCTGAACGTCGCCGCTCACTTCTTCAGGAACATCCGACGGATTCTCGCGACTCGCAAAGTACGCCAGGCCGGCAATCGTGCCGATCAACACCAGGAAGAGAACTCCCCAGCGTGAGCCTGGCGGATGATGATAGTCCTTCGACATGCGTGCTTCCTTCGTCATTCTGGTTTCGACGTTCGTCATTTGGTTTTGGCCGCATTCCCTCGCTTGCGCTACGGGCTAGTGTTGTCTGGTCCGCAGAGCGGACCCTACGGCTACTGCTTCCAGGCGAGATAGTCGGCGGCGTAATGGGCCGACTTCGCCAGTTGGCGATAGCCGGCGATCCAGTTGCGTCGCCGGTCGTCGGAAAGTGCGCCGCCGTCGACGCCGATCTGGCTGTCGAGATACGTTTTGATCTCGCCGCCGAGATGCGGGTACTTTACGGCGTAGCTGCCGCCGCTCAGTTGCGTTTCGCGAGCGATCATCCGCAGGTTTTCCAGCTGTACGCCGCTCCGCAGGTGCGGCTCGGGTCGCGCGGCGTCGTATTCGATTACCGCGGCGATCGCATCGCATAACTCCGCAAAACGCTTTGCGTCTTGGCTCGCTTCGCTGTGAGCGTCGCTTTCGCGAAACGCGGCGAGCAAGTCTGGCTCGCCGGGGTTTTCCGGCGGCGGCGTGATCGTTGGCAGCAGATCGAGCTGCGATAGCCCGGCCGCCCCCAACATCAACGCCATCAGCAGGAAGAAGAGGTTAGGCTTCATCGCTAGGCGCCTCCATGATTAAGTGCTTCACCAGGTCGAGTCCCGCCTGACGAATCTCTTCGCTCGTAGCGCCGCTCGCGACGAGCACCGGCCGCACGACGCAGAACCAAGCGCGAAACGCGTCGACCGGATTGGGACTTGGCGCCGCTTCGATCGGTTGCGGATTCTTCGCGATCAACTTCAGCGGCATCGGCGTCGGCGCTGGTCCGCCGCTGCTGGCCGGCGCCTTTTGCGCAGGGGCCCAGACGAGCGAAACGAGACCAATAACGCCGAACGCCAACGCCGCGAGTAGAAAAATGTTTAGCACGGAATTGCTCCAGGTTTTGGGCGTAGAGAGCTTCAATCAAACCGGCCGCGATCGTCAGAATGACGCTGCGAGTCGCAGTGCGTACGTACGGCAGCTTCATCCAAAAAAGCCAGGTCGGCAGCGGCACGTTGGCGATGACGTAATCCCAAAAGGCGCCGACCCACTCGAGCACGGCCGCTTTCTTTTCGGGACCAGGATTCAGCAGCTCGTCTTTGGCGGCGAGCATCGCGCCATGAAGGAAGGTGAGAAACGCCTCGCTCAGCGCGTCCCAGGAAAAGCCTTGTCGCAACTTGGCCTGGGCGTCGGCGAGCAATTCAGACAGCTTGTCGGTAAAAGTCGTGACCATCAAACGTCGCTCCGAGGGTGAAATGGTTAGAGAAGCGCAAACGTGGGGCGTTCGCTCACCCGATTGGCTCGGGCGAACGTTACCGTCGGCGATGAGGCGCCGCTTGCGCCTCCTTCAGAATCCGCTTGGTACGCCTACAGCGCTTGCTCAAAGCTGCGTGTCTTAAAATCGCGCACTAACTGCCGCACGCTGTCGCGTACCTGGCTCGCTCGCGTGGTGTTGATCGCCGGCACCTCGAGCAGTTGCTCGTAGGTCACTCCCTGCAAGTCGCCGACGGTCGTGATGTTCACGGTTTCCAACGCTTCCAAGACTTGCGGCTCCAAGCTCAATCGCGTGAGCGGAACTTCCCGCGGCAAGGCGTACTCATCGCACAACTCGCGGCGCTGCAAGCGCACCTCTTCCACGCACCGCGAAAGGATCTGGTCGGCGGCGGAGAAGTTTCCTTGCGCCAACTGCAATTCAATTTGCCGAGCCACGACCGCCGCTTGCGCGGATGTGATACGCGTCATGAAGAAACTCCTTGAAGAGGGGGAGAGAACAAAAACACTAGCCCGCAGCGCAAGCAAGGGAATGTGCTTGCAAGGAAACGACTGTCGCCCGAATTCACGTAGGGTGGGTGAATCAAGCGTATAGAGCGACACCAGGCTCGTTCAGCGCAATTCGCTTGCGCAACCCACCTTGAATGAGGTAACGCATTGTTGGGTTTCGCTTCGCTGCACCCAAGCTACGAACTCTTGCGCACGCATTCCCTCGCTTGCGCTGCGGGCTAGTGTTAAGAGCGATAGTGGAACGAGGCGACCGCTCGGCCGAGCGAGACTTTCCAGTCGGGATGCTCCCGAAAGAAGCCGGTAGCGCGGCGGCCTGTCTTTTTCAAATGGCGAAACTCCCACCGTGGCGATGCGTTGCAGTGATGAATCACCGCCGGGTGACTGCCGCTGATCGAAACGACGTCGGCGTGTTCCTCTTCCACCAGATGCGCCGCCACGCCGTCAAGCAGCGCTCCGCCGATTCCCATTCCTTGAAAGCTGGGGAGCGTCACGAGTCGCGTGAAGCGAAACGCGTGCTTGCGAAAATGATTCAGGACCGCCGCAAATGCGACCGGCTCGTCATCGAGCGTAGCGATGAACGCACGGGCGGCCGGGTTCAAACGGGGATCTAAATAGTGATGCTTCGCAAATAGGGGCCACTGTCGATGGTCGCAGCCGCGGATTTGCAGTTGAAGTTGCGGTCGCCGAAGACGCCTCCGCGTGAGTCGCCCCGTTTCCATGTCCGCAACCCAATCAGGCTGCAGCCAACGCGCGACGTCTCGATGACAGGTAATCGCGACGAACTGCTTGTCGATATGACCGGCGTCGATCGATTTGCGGAGCGCCGCCGAGCCGATCTGCGCCGTCCGTCGATCGACGACGCTGCTATACTCGTCAAACGCAATCCGCGATTCGTTCGACGCCAACGACATCGCCAGGTCGGCGCGAAACTGCTCGCCGGTCGACAAGACGTGATATGGCTTGCACCACGCCGGCGGCGAACTGAGCCCGACCGAGATCAACAAGCGGACGATTTCGCGGGTTTCGAGCGATGCTGGAAACGCGTCGACAATCGCTTTTCGCTTCGGCCAACGAAAGCCGCGATAAACCTGCGAGCCGAACGCTTTCGCGGCGATCGTCGATTTGCCCGAACCGGAAGGCCCGACGATCAAGCCGACCCGCCAATCGTCATCGCTCGGCAGCTCGATCGCAAAACGATCAGTCAGCTTTTCGTCAAGCGAAACGTCGAACATCCCGCTGACCATCTGCACGCGAAAAGAGTCAGGCACGCGACAGGAGACTACAGATTCAACAATCGACATCGGTATCCTTTCGCTTTCAGTTCGATGTACAACTGACGCTGATCCCGTTCGCTTTGGCACTCGGCGACTACCTGGTAAAGCGCCGGGCAAGTTTTCGTTGCAGCTCGTTCCGCCAAAGACTCGGTCTTGGTTTTGGCGGCTGATTCTCGCTTCATTGTCGCGCCTCCCACCACGTTTCCGCTTCGCATGCAAGCAAACGGAACTCGGCGGGGTTCGTCACTTCGACCAGTTCCTCCTCTTCCAGACGTCGCGCGTCGGTGATGGTCACGCCGTTTAGCTGATCGCCGCGCGGTCCGCGAACGAAATGGAACTCGGCGTGGAACTCGTAGCAGCCGACGCCGGTCTCGTGGCTTTCAAAATGATGACGCTGCGGGTGATCTTCGTTGATCTCGCTCCACCCGATTGATTCGTTGGTTCGCTTCGGTGACAGCGCTTGAATCGCCGCTTGCCAGCGACGATCCGCTTCCGCCCGTTCGGCGGCGAGCAACACCGGCAAGTCGCAGAGCAAATTACGCGCGACTTTCAGATCGGCGAACAACGCCTGCTGCTGCGGTGTTCGCGACGCTTTCAGCCAGTAATAGACGCCGTCCACTTTGTCCTGGATCGAGCGAATCCGGTAATAGCTGAGCGGCGTCGGCGCCGCCGGAGGAGAAAGAAGAAGCATCCAAGGCCCCCGCGATTTGGAAGTTTCGTTACCCATTCCGCTCCACGTATGGAAGATCGCCCAAGCCCGGAAACGCCCAGAATTTGCGGCGTCCCCAGCGGCCTCTCCAACCCCCAATGACTTAGAACATTCTAAGAAAAGTCTTAGACTTTTGCAAGACTTAAAGCACAAGAATTATTCACGAAAGTCTAAGACTTTTCCAACTCTTGACGTAAGCTATTCTGTGGCAATAAGATGGAAGCGAGGAAACCTTTTTCGTCCTGGGAGACCGATCATGGGAATGGAGTATCAGACCGTCGACGACATCAAGGAGATGGAGGATCGCATCGTCAAATTCCTGGCAAAATTGCGAGAATTCCGGGCAGATTGGGCCAGCGAAGGTCCGGCGGAAGTGAAGATCGAAACGACGATGGCGATCCGCTCGATCGACTACCTCGAAGCCTGGACTCCGCTGCAACAAGCCCGTCTTACTCGGGCTCGACAAGCGGCGAAGAAAGAAGAGGTAAAAAAGACAAAGGCATCAAAGAAGAAGTAAAGTCTTAGTATTTCTTTATTACAAAGAACTGGGTGCCACTGCTGGCTTGTCCAGCAGTGCCGCAGAGCCTACAACTGGGGGCATGAACCCACCCCGGCGAAAATTGATTAAGCACTTTCATGAAGCAGGCCATCTTCATGAACTGACTTTCTCTTGTTTTCAGCGGATGCAACTCCTGACCAACGATACTTGGCGGTCAATGCTCTCCGAGAGCATTCAACGAGCGATCGACCGGCATCACTATCGCCTAATTGCATTCGTCTATATGCCTGAGCACATTCATCTACTCGTCTTTCCGGAACATGACGCTTCCCCAATTCCAGAGCTATTACGAGCGATCAAGCGGCCGTTTTCCTACAGAATCAAACAACTTCTTCTCCTGCACAACAGCCCGCTGCTTCAACGACTTACGGTTGAACAACGACCGGGCGTCGAGACCTTTCGATTCTGGCAAGAAGGCCCCGGCTACGACCGTAATATCACCAATCCAACGACGACAATGTTGTCGATTGACTATCTCCATGAGAATCCAGTAAAGAGAAGGCTCTGCGCACGTGCAGTCGACTGGAAATGGTCCAGCGCTAGACGAATACTCGTCCCTGATTCGCCAATTGACAGGGACCTCCCTGCGATCACCAAACTCCCGGCGGATTGGAGTACTCGGAGTCACTGAGCATCGCAAAGCCGTTTCACTGCTGGGCAAGCCAGCAGTGGCACACCTTGGACGAGTCCGCCTGTACTTTATTCATCCGCCCTGCACTTCAATCCATTGAATGGCCAACTCAGCGAACGAATCGGAACTGCAACCGCCGGCGTCCCCCAGCGCCGGACCGCGCTACTGGCGTTGGATTGTCGCCCTGGTATGCCTCCTTTCGATCGGCCTCGTTTATTTCTTTTTTGGCCGGCATCTGTCGCTGGACTCGCTGGTCGCACGAGAAGAGGCGCTGCGCGATTTTCAGCAGCAGCATTGGCTAACGGCTTACGCCGGCGCCTTCGTTATCTATGTCGTGATCACGGGGCTTTCGCTGCCTGGCGCCGCGCTGTTGTCGCTCTTTTACGGCTGGCTGTTTGGCCCGGTCGCCGGAGTCACGCTGGTTAGCTTCGCTTCGACGCTGGGAGCGACAATCGCGTTTTCTCTCAGCCGCTATTTGTTTCGCGACGCGGTTCAGCGGCGATATCAACAGCGGCTCGAAAAGTTGAACGCGTCGATTGAAGCGGAGGGAGCGTATTACCTGTTTACGCTTCGCTTGATTCCGGTCTTCCCCTTCTTCCTCGTCAATCTACTGATGGGGCTGACGCCGATCCGTTTGTGGACGTTCTGGTGGGTCAGCCAACTCGGGATGTTGGCCGGCACAATCGTCTATGTGGCGGCCGGAGCCAGTCTCCCGTCGATGAGCGCCATCCAACAACAAGGTCTCGGCGCAATCGTCCGCTGGCCGACTCTGGTCGCGTTCGCATTGCTGGGAGCGCTTCCTCTGGTGACGAAGCAAATGATGAAGCGGCTTCGTCGCTCCCCCTAATTCGCCGATTTATTCAATTTTTTCGGCGAATTCGCAATCGAGCATCCCTGCCGGCCAAAGATGCGAAAGACCGGCCATTGAGCTTGGCCACACCTGGTCCGTTGCCTCCTGGCCAGATGCTCCTTTCCTCCGCGGCGCCCGACGAACATGCGGAGTGGGAAGCGGTACGTTACGGCTTGTACGTCGCCGACCAAGATTGGCCCGCAGAGAATGCGACCGCCGAGAGCATTCGCCTGACGAAACGATTCGCGTCTACGCATTCCATCGCGATCGCTTTGACGAACCAGAAACGAATCGCATGCTCGAGAAGTTTGAACTCTTGCTAGAAACGAAAGTCGAGCAAGACGCCTTCGAATTCAACGCGTCTCCTGGGTCGCCGACGGTTTTGACGCGAAAGGTCATGTCGTTCAGTGGGAAGGGATCGCGCAGGACGAGCACGGCGACGCCCCAAGATTCTTCGCCTTCGCAGGCGACCACGACAGCGGAGCCAGAATGGGATTCACCCACTTCTGCACCGGTTGCCACACGGGACATAGCGGCACTCCAACGCTTCGCCTGCGCGACAAAAAGTAGCTCTGCGGCAGTAGCGACGACCCGTTCCCCGGTCGGCTCCCCCAAGAAATGGCTTGATTGAATTAACGCTTCCGATTCGCCGAGTCGCCAACGATCAAATCCAAAACAAAAATCCGCGGCAACCTTGAGAATCTTTCCATTCTGCGCCAAAACTCACAAATTGACTCTCTTTTTATAGCGCAGACGCCCTCTTAGTTTGCACACAAACATAAATTCTTTGCAAACAACTGCTTACCGGGATAACAAAAGCTCTAGACAAGCAATACGAAGCGAAGATACTATATTTTTATTAATTCTGTGCTTTTTCCTATTCTCTCTGGTCGCCCTTAATGCGACCTGGACGTAATTAATTTCCCCTCTAGCGATTCGATCGGCGAGTGACGTCGCATGACGGACTGCCGATACCAACTCTTCCTTTGTGTTCTTTTTCGGCTTTATTCGCGAGTCAATTCTCTTCCTAATCTTCCGTTATAAGGATATCGCCCCATGCAAATCATTTCCCCAAGAAAGGGCCGGTCCGGCTTCACCCTGGTTGAGCTCCTGGTCGTGATCGCGATCATCGGCGTGTTGATTGCGCTATTGCTCCCCGCGGTTCAGCAGGCTCGTGAAGCGGCTCGTCGCATGTCTTGCAGCAACAACCTGAAGCAACTCGGGTTGGCAATGCACAACTTCCATGACACGTACCAATATTTTCCGAACGGTCAAACCGACGATGACAATGACTCGTTCGGCTTCGGCTTCCACCTCCTGCCGCAGCTGGAACTGGGAAATCTCCATGACCAGATCACCAGCTATACCGGCACCGGCGGTGAGAAAGTCGTGCTGATGATTCGTCCGGGCCGCCACAAGCTGAGCGCCCCGTGCACCGACGCCGTCAACATCGACACGTGCAATCAATGGTCGCGTAATCGCAACGGCGCTTGGGACGCACCCCTGCGAGCTTCGGCGCTGGACGCGTTCATCTGCCCTTCGGACATTTTGCCGCGGCAAGACGACGAAGGTAACGGCAAGAGCAACTACCTCGGCAACATGGGCTGGGAAATGCGTGACGGCGTGCTGCATGACGGCAGCAACTACTACTACGGTTGCGCTCAGTTCTCGGGCTCGCGTCAGAACGGCGTGCTGTTGTTCGACAACGAAAACAACAACACGTTCATGACCAACTTCGCGCAGATCACCGACGGCTCCAGCAACACTGTCGCTATCGGCGAAGTGACGGCTACCTACCGCGCGACTCCGCAAGTGACCAATGATTGTCGCTTCCCGATTTGGGCCGGCGGTAACGGCGGCGGCTGCAACGGTCGCTGCATCAGCGCCAACCTCCGCATCATGGACACCGCCTACTACATCAACCGCAAGGACAACACCGACGAATCGGATCAGAGCTTCGGCAGCCAACACCCCGGCGGCGCCCAGTTCCTGTTCTGCGACGGTTCGGTTCACTTTGTGCCGGAAACGGTTAATCTGTCGGTTTATCGCGCGATCGGCAGCCGCAATGACGGCGTGCCAGTGACCCTGCCGTAGTCACGCTCCGCGTCAGTCTCATCAAAAGAGGCTCTCCGTCGCGGTTGCGACGGAGAGCTTTTCCTCTAGTCTCACCCAACAACAGGCCTTTCGGCGACCAATAGCAAGCCCATGAAACAACTAATTCATCTCGCCTTGATTCTGCCTTTGACCGCTTGGTGCTTTGGATGTAATCAAAACGGAGCGGCGCTCGCTCCCACCTCAGGAACCGTTACTGCCGACGGAAAGCCGGTAAATGGAGGGACGATTACCTTCATCCCAGCCGTCGAAGGCAAGCCAAGCTCCGGCGCCATCCAATCGGACGGCACTTTTAAGATGACCACCTACAAGGATGGCGATGGCGTCGTTATCGGAAGCGGAACAATCTCTTTTTCGCCCCCGCCGGTCACGATTCCGGAAGACCTGAAGCCGGGCCAATCGCTGCCTACTGCACCCTACAGCGGCTATAAACCAGCCGCTCCCAATGTCACCATCGTGTCTGGGTCGAACACGCTGACGGTCGAGTTGACCAAATAGAAAGCGGTTGCCGGGGGAAACCCGCAGCAAATCGCCTGACGAACCATCGAAGCGATTGCTAGAATGGCGGTTTACGCCACCCTCTAGTGATCGCTTCTTCTATGTCAGAACATCGTGCTGCCCCGGAACTTCTGGCGCCCGCCGGCAATTGGGACTGCGCCAAAGCGGCGGTCGCCAACGGCGCCGATGCGATCTATTTTGGGCTGACCAGCGGGTTTAACGCGCGTGCCCGGGCCAACAATTTTGAGGTCGAGGACCTGGCGCCGCTGATGGCGTTCCTCCATTGGCATGGGGTCCGCGGTTACGTCACCCTCAATACCCTGGCCTTCTCCCCAGAACTGGAAGCGGTCGAACTCCTCGTTCGCCAGATCGCTGCGGCCGGCGTCGACGCCCTGTTGGTGCAAGACCTCGGCCTGGTCGGCATGATCCGCCAGATCGCACCAACGCTACCCATCCACGCTTCGACCCAGATGACGATGACCAGCGCCGAGTGCATCGCCTTGGCGACCGAAATGGGGGTCGAACGGGTGGTGCTGGCCCGCGAACTCTCGATTCCGGAAATTTCGGCCATCCACGCCGAAACGGAGATGCCGCTCGAAGCGTTCGTCCATGGCGCCCTCTGCGTCGCCTACAGCGGACAATGCCTGACCAGCGAGTCGCTCGGCGGCCGCAGCGCCAATCGTGGCCAATGCGCCCAGGCCTGTCGATTGCCCTACGAGTTGATCTGCGACGGTGAGGATGTCGACCTGGGCGATCAAAAGTACCTGCTCAGCCCGCAAGACCTGGCCGGGTTTGCGGTCACGCCGGAATTGATCGAAGCCGGCGTCGTCTCGCTGAAGATCGAAGGGCGACTCAAGACGCCGGAATATGTCGCCAACATCACGCGGCACTATCGCACCGCGATCGACGCCGCCGTCGCCGGACGCCCGGTTGAGTTCACGCCGCGCAACGTCGAAGAGATGGAGCTGTCGTTCTCTCGCGGGTTCTCGGTCGGTTGGCTGCATGGCTGCGATCACAAGATGCTCGTGCCGGCGATCAGTTCGGCCAAACGGGGCGTCCTGGTTGGCGAAGTGCAAAAGGTGCAAGGCCAACGAGTGAAGATCGCGCTCCGGCGAGCTTTGAAAGCAGGCGACGGAATCGTCTTCGACGGCGACCGGAGCGCCGGAGAGGAACAAGGGGGTCGCGTCTTCGCTCTCTACCGAGGACAAAATCGAATCGAGGGGGAAGTTTCGCACGGCGTCGTCGAGATGGCGCTGATGCGGGACGCGATTGACCTGTCGCAGCTTTACCCAGGCCAAAAAATCTGGAAGAGCGACGATCCGGAGTTGAATCGCCGGCTGCGAAAGTCGTTTGACGGCGAAATCGCGCCGCGCGACGTTGATCTACATTTGCACGTCACGGCGGCCGTCGATCAACCGCTGCAATTGATCGCGACCGTCGCCGACTTGCCCCAGCTGCAACTGCAAACCGAACAACCGCTCGAAGCGGCCCGCAAACATCCTCTCTCCGCCGAGACGCTGCAGGAACAGTTCTCGCGGTTGGGAGAAACCGGCTTCCGCCTGACGCAGCTGACGGCCGACATTTCCGGCGAACCGATGGCGCCGCTGAGCGTGCTTGGCGCCTTGCGAAAGCAGATGGTTGAGCAATTGACCGCCGCTCGCCGCGCCGCGTCGATCCGGGCTCACGCCGTCGATCCCCAAGCCGTGTTGCCGCGACTGCGGGAAGCGATCCCGGCAAATGTCCCCACCGACGACACGCCTCACTTGCACTTGCTTTGTCGCACGCTCGATCAACTGACCTGGGCGAGCGAGATCGGCATGAAGCGGCTCTACGCCGATTTCGCCGACATCCGCGAATATCGCCAGGCCGTCGCGATCTCGCATGCCGCCGGCGCACAGATCTACCTGGCGACTCCCCGCATCCAAAAGCCGGGGGAGATGGGGATCTTCAAGGCGCTCGAAAAACAAAAGGCGGACGGCATCCTGGTCCGCAACCTTTCCGGCCTGCGTTTCTATCGCGAGCGGGAGATCGCCAGCGTCGCCGACTTCTCGCTGAACGCGGCGAATGAGCTGACCGTCGACTTCCTTCGCCGCCAAGGGGCTGAGCGAATCACGGCGTCGTACGATTTGAATCGCGAGCAATTGTTCGAGATGGTCCGCCGCAGTCCGACGCAACTGTTGGAAGTGGTCGTCCACCAGCATATGCCGATGTTCCACATGGAGCATTGCGTCTTCTGCTCCGTCCTTTCCCCTGGCACCAACAAGACCAACTGTGGGCGCCCCTGCGATACGCATGTCGTCCGTCTGCGCGATCGGGTCGGGAGCGAACATTTGCTGACCGCCGACGTCGGCTGCCGGAACACGCTCTACAACGCCGCTCCGCAAAGCGGCGCCGAAGCGGTCGCGGCGCTCGTCGATTTGGGCATTCGCTACTTCCGCGTCGAACTTCTTGACGAAGCGACCAAGTCGCAAGTTTACAACACGCTCGATCTCTATTCGTCGCTACTAACCGGACAAATCACCGGCAAAGAAGTCTGGACCGAACTGAAGGCGCTCAATCGCGTCGGCGTCACCCGCGGCACCTTGGAAGAACGTCGCAATCCGCTGGCGATCCTGTAAACCGATGAAGCTCCCCTTCCCTGCACTGCTGATCGCGACCGGCAACGCGCACAAAGTGCAGGAATTGGAGACTTCGCTGTCGCCGCTAGGCGTTCCGCTACAATCGCTCCGCGATTTCCCCGGCGCTACGCCGGTTGTTGAAGATGGCGAAACGCTTCGCGAGAACGCGCTGAAAAAAGCGATCGGCTACGCCCAACAGACCGGCCAATGGGTCTTGGCCGATGATACCGGGCTGGAAGTCGCCGCACTTGGCGGAGACCCCGGCGTTCGGTCCGCACGCTATGCCGGCGACAACGCGACCGCGCAAGAGAATCGCGCAAAGCTAGTCGCGGCATTGCATGACGTCCCCCTCGCCAAACGAGCTGCCCGCTTCGTCTGTCACCTGGCGATCGCCGATCCTACCGGCGAGATCTTTTGCGAAGCGATCGGCGAGTGTCATGGACGCATCCGCGATGAGGCACGGGGACAATTTGGCATCGGCTACGACGCCCACTTGGAAATCGTCGAGTATCGCCGGCGTCTTGCCGAGATGAGCCCCGCCGCGACGCGATTGATCGGCCATCGCGGCAGAGCGACGCAGCGGCTGCTGTGCGAAATCTGGCGACGGCTTCGGTGAGCGAACCATCGCTCCCTCTATTCGCTAGGCAAACCCCGCTTTACCAGATTAAGATAACGCGGCTATACCCCATGTTTTTCTGGCAGGAGCGGCGGTGAATGGAAATAGGCGTCGGTCTGAAATGGACGTTAGGGATCGTTATTGCGATCTACATCATCGTGATGTACGCGCTGGCGTTCGTCGCCCAGGGGAAAGTCGAGAGTAGCGAAGACTATATCGTCGCCGGGCGCAAGCTGCCGTTGTCGTTGGCCTGGATGACGCTACTGGCGACCTGGTTTGGCGCCGGGACGCTGTTGACCGCCGCCGACGAAGTGAGCGCCGAAGGCCTGCAAGCGGCGGCGCTCGATCCGATCGGGCCCGGGTTCTGTCTTCTGCTGGCCGGGCTCTTCTTCGCCGGTCCGCTGTGGCGGATGAAGTTGCTCACGCTTCCCGATCTTTATCGGCGCAAATATGGCAGCTTCGCCGAAGTGGTCGCGTCGCTGATCATGATCCCCAGCTACTTTGGCTGGATCGCCGCGCAGTACATCGCCCTGGCCAAGATGCTCGAACTCTATTTCGGGCTCGACCTGACGATCGGCATAGCGGCGGTCGCGATCGTTGGCGCCGGCTACACCGTCGCCGGCGGCATGTGGTCGGTGACGCTGACCGACGCCGTACAGATCTCGCTCGTGCTGCTTGGCCTGATCGTCCTGGCGTTCGTCGTCCTGTGGGAAATCGGCGAGGGACAACTGCTGGCTGGCTACACCAAGATTCTCGCTCAGACGCCTGGCGAACACCTGCAAGTGGTTCCGCGACATAGTGCGTCCGCATTCTGGGAATGGGTCGCCGTCTTGATGGTCGCGACGCTTGGCAACTTGCCGGGACAAGACCTGATGCAACGGGTCTTCGCCGCCAAAAGCGCCCGCGTCGCTCAAGGGGCCTGCTTGATTGCCGGCGTGGCGTACTTAAGCTTTGGGCTAATCCCGGTGGGACTCGGCCTGGCGGCGAACCTGCTGCCGCACGAGATCGAAGCCAGCGTTTTGCCAACATTAGCAGCGGCGTTTCTCAGTCCGCCGGTAGCGATCATCTTCGTCTTGGCGCTGATGTCGGCGGTCCTGTCGACGATCGACAGCGCGATCATCGCCCCTTCCAGCGTCATGGCCCAGAACCTGCTCAGCCGCTGCACCAAGATCGAACCACTGCTGCTCAATCGCATCGCGACGCTCATCGTCGCGACCGGCGCGCTGGTGATGGCCTACACTGGCCAAACGGCGTATGAACTGCTGGAGGGCGCCTACGCAATGACGCTGGTCGGGCTCTTCGTGCCGCTCGTCTTCGGCATCTATACCGATCCGCGAAATCGTTGGTCTGGCCCTGCCAGCATGTTGGCCGGCGCGATTGTTTGGGGGCTTCATCAGCCGCGGGGATACGAAACGTTCTTAGAGCCATGGCTGGCCGAGACGTTTCCGGTTCCGCTCGAGATCGCCGCCACCGGAATCTCGCTGTTGGCGTACTTTGTCTTTGAACCTCCGTGGCAAATGCGCTGGGCGAAGCCGCCGGAAGAGATGGAAAGCAACCAGGCCAGCTAAAGGCTGGCCCGCAGCGCAAGCGGCGTCTACTACTCAGGAATCGAAATCGACTTCAAGCGAATCGTTCGCTCCTCGACCAATACCTCCGAGACCTCGCCGAAATCAATTTGTTTGGCGAGTTCAGCGATGTCGCCGCTGTACTTGATCTGCGTGATCGTTTGCCGGCCGATTCCTTGACTTGAGTAGTTTTTGGTGTCGACCTTACCTTCCAGCCGGCGCAACATCTCCTTGAATTGTTCGGACTTCAGGCTTGGCATTTCTAGCGTCACCGTATTCTCGGCGCCAACCTGATCACGAAACGAAGAGGAATTTGGCGGACCGAATCCTGGCCGCATTCCGCCGCGGGGAGGACCAAATCCAGCAGGGTCAAGCTGGCCGCCACCGGACGCACCCGTCTGCCCCCCATTTTGCATGGCCGCAGCGCGGTCCCGTTCCGCTTGCGCCAGCTTTCTATCGCTGTCGCTTTCCTCGACGACTCTCGCTTCAATCGGCGCTTCCATCGGCTCGGCCTCTGGCTCGCGGTTAAGGCGATCGACGCCGATATCGCCGGCGCCACGAATCGTCATCCCCCGTTTCACCGCACGAAGATCGTCGAATTGCTCGTCAAAGCCTCGCCACGCCGCACGCAGTTCTTCCGGTTGCACCTGGTTGCGTCCTGGTCTGGCGCGCTGCTCGGCATGGGCGCGCTTCACCTTGATGTCGTCGAATCGCGGCTGTTGCATCGTTTCCAATCCCGCCTGCAGATTTCGATCGAGTTCATACATCGGGCTCAGGTGTTGAATCAACTTTTGAAACCGGCCGTTCAGGTTGCGAATATTGGCAATGATCGTCGCGAGGTCCCCTTGTTCCGTGATGATGGAGATCACGATGTCATTTTTCGTCTCGAAAATGGAAATGTACTCCGCGTTAATCAGACGATGCTTGGCGAGGTCCGTTGTGACCGATCCTGCGCCGGTTTTCGTCGACTCGATCCCAAAGGAGACGTCGAGGTCCGCCGCCCAAAAGTCCATCGCCGCCGAAATGAGTTGATTCTCGGAGGAATCCAGCACCTTCTTATATGCGGCAGTGTGGCTATTGTCGCGGGAATAGGGCTTCCCATTTTGCAGCGTCTGCAATTCAAGGAGTCGATCATACGGCAGCACCGGAAGATCACGCAGCTGATTGGTCAGGTCGCGCATCCGACCGGTCATTCCCTCCAGCTTCGCGACCAGCACGGCGGGATCGCCTCCACGCTGATAGTCAACAACCGCGGAAACAAACTCCGTCCGCAGGACGTACTGTGCATCGGCGATATCCCCGTAGGAGCCAACGTCGCCTCCACTTTTTGCGCCGCCTGACTCGCGCCACGGCGTACTCGTCGTTGGCGGAGGCGATTGCGGTTCTGCTGGGGAAGATGGTTGCGGAGACGGAATCGATGGCTGGTTCGATGCGATATCTGCCGGCTTCGCCCCGCCGTCGCTTTTTGGGGATGCGGCCACTTGCCGATCATGACGCTGCCGCGCTTCGGCGACGGCCACATCAATGGCGCGTCCGGCCGCCTGAAAATCTAACATCACCTGAACCATTTCGGGCGAGCGAAAGCGGCCCAGGTTTTCGGCCGAAGCTCGGAAGCGCGGTTCGAGCGGCGCCATTTGTTGTCGGACGTATTGCCGCAGTCGTTCGGTACGTTCATCGTCTAGGGGCGGGAGCTTCCCAATCCTATCAGCGAGGCCGTTAATCTGTCGGTTGACGGATCGGGCCTTCTCTAAGAACGCTGGAACCTGATCTTGGTTTTGCACAGCTTCGCAGGCCTCCACGAAACTCACTAGCACCACGTACTGCTCATCCGCCATCTTCGTATGCTGGGCGTATGCCTGGTCGGCTGACGCGTTGGAACCTGAAAGCCCAGCGACGCCGCCAAGATTGCCGGAGCCGAGAGCCCCGATTGCGGAGATCGCCACGACGACCAGGATCGCCAACATCGCGACCGCTCCACCGCCGATGGCGACCATCCCCCACGGGAATTGCTTGCCAGACGATTTCCTCCGCGGCATAGCTCCTAGCGGAGAAGCCCCGGTCGACGAGGCGCCAAACGAATCGGACGACGCGGCTGACGAACTGCCGAAATCACCGAATAGATCATCGACCGTCGGTTCCGGCTTTGGGGCGGCTTGCGGCGCGGGCTTCGTTACCTTGGCGGTAAACTTCTGACCGCACTTTTTGCAGGTGACGGCTTTCCCGTTCGCGTCGGCATTGGGGAGTTGGTAGCGAGCCTGGCAGTGAGGGCAAACGAGGAGAAAAGCGTTCATACGTCTCTAGGAATGAGAGAAAAGGCGGGGGCGTCCCTCGACAGTATACCAACCCGACGGAGGGGACGCGATGCGTAAATTCCAAGCCACAAAGTCGACTTTGCGGGACGCCATCTCCGCGTGGCTTTACTGCAGCGAAAGGACTTCCGACTTCGAGTAGATCGGCAGATGCCGGTAATAGACTTCCAGCATGTAGACGCACAAGCAAGTCATAAAGAGTCGACCGCCGATCACGCCGTGCTTGTCGCCGTCGGGCGACCAGCTTCCTTTGTCGCTGCCGACCTTCACCTGCTGCTCCGGAATCGCCTGACGCATAACTTTGTTCCAGTTCTGCCAGGCCGAACCTTCGAAGTGATGCGCCACCTGCGTCCCGTAGTACCAATAGTAGACGTCCGGCTCTTTCCAATTGACCGGATTGGAGACCAGGAAGTCGACGCCGTCTTGCAGACGCGGATCCTCCTGCTTCCATCCCAGATACTGCCGGCAGAGCAAACCTTCGGCCGTCATCGACAACGTCGGCGGCTGGTTGCGCGTCGGTTGATAGGTATAGCGAGCGCCGTTCTCTTTCGCGACGCTATCGAGAAACCCGCCAACTCGCTGCAAGGTATCTTCGGGAACGTTGAGCCCGCACATTTTGGCGCTGGCGAAAGCAATCACGAACCAACCAGTCACCGACGTATCGGCGCCATCCCCCGGCGTGTAGCGCCAACCACCTTCGGGAGATTGAATCCGCACCGCATAATCGATCGCGCGCTGCGCCGGCTTGCGGTACTTTTCGTCCTTGGTCATACCGTACAGTTCGCACAGCGCGATCGTCGCTTGAGCTTGCGTATAGAGGCGATGCTGATTCGCCATCTCGCCGCTGATGAACGTCCCATCGTTGTCCATTTGAGACAACAGAAAGTCCCAACCGCGCGACACTTCTTTGGTGTAGGCGCCGTCGACCGTCGTGTGCCCTGCTCCCTGAAACGCCAAAAGGGCCATCGCCGTAGCGGCGATATGATTCTCGATCCCAGCGCCATCCTTGTAGGGGCCCTTCAAACTCCACGAGCCGTCGCGGCGCTGATTGCGTTTCAGCCAATCGAGCGCTTCCTTGACCGATTGCTCGGTCGTCGCCGTTCCACCGTACGCTTTCAGCAGCGCCTTCTTGCCGCCCCCTTCGCCACGGAAGTTGAATTCGACGCCAGGCTTTTCGACCTCCTCTTGTCGCGACTTGGTTCCGGTCGCGGCAAGCGTGGTGAGCGCTTCCGGCGGAGGCTGTTCCGACTCGAACAACGTGATGTCGAAGCCGACGACGTCGTCCTCCATCAAGTCGTCTTCGTCCAGAATCATCATATCGAGCTGTTCGCCAAGACGCTCTGCGTAAGTCGCCTCCACAACGATGTTCTGTTTTGAACGCGGCGTAAACACGAACATCGCCAGCGCGAGCACCAACACAAAGTGAGCGATCGTGCTGATCATCCACGGCGGCATCATCCGCGTCGACTTGGCGGTCAAGTCTTCCGCGGGCGCCTCATGCTCGGAGACCTGAAGTTCGGCGCTGACGATCTCCGGCGCCGTTCGCTTCGGCGCTTGCCGCGGCAAGCCCTTGCGATCAGTCGGAATCTTCTCGACCGGCGCTGATTTGTCCTCCGGTTTGCCAGCCGTTTTTTCTTCACGCTTTGATGCCGGCGGAGCTGGCTTCGCTGGCGGCGCCGACTTTGGCGACTCCGCTGGCTTGGCGGCAGGCGTTGCGTTCGGAGTTTCTTTCGCCGCGGCTTTTTTCTCCCCGGGCTGTTTCGTCTGTTTCTTCGCGGGTTTCGTTTCACCGCGCCATTTGGGCGGCTCCTGCTTCTCACTCGGATCGCGCGGCTTTTCCTGCTTCGCAGCAGGCGGCTGTTTCGCGCTCGGAGAAGTCGGCGGCTTCGGTGCAGCAGGCGCTGGTTGCTGCGGCGCGGGAGACTTCATCGCAGGCGGTTCGACTGGCGCGCTCGGCGGAACCAGCGGCGCTTCGCTTGTCGGCGGAGGAGTTGGAGGCCCCGGCGGCTGCGGCGCACTTGGCCACTGCGTCGGATACTGCCCTGGATATCCTGGCGCTCCGTACGGAGCCGTCGGCGGATATTGTCCCGGCGGAGGATACGATCCCTGCGGCGGATACTGCCCTTGTGGCGGATAAGGTCCAGCCGGCGGATACTGACCCGGCGGACCATACTGTCCAGGCTGCGGGTATTGCGAAGGCGGGTATTGCGGTGGCTGAGGAAATTGCCCCTGCGGCGGAAAATAATTGGGAACCTGTTGCGGCGGAGCGTGTCCGAAAGAGATCGGCGCTTTTGCCTCGTCACCGCTCGCTGGTAGCGTTGGCGGCGGAGTCGGCGGCTGCGAAATCGGCGCAGGTCGCTTTTCGGGCGACTTGTTGCGGTCTTTCGGATGTTCTTCGCTCGACATCCACAAGCTCCAAGACCGCTATACCTAAGACGGCCAAAATACCAGCGAAAAAAGGGGTTACGTCACTCTACCAGTCGGTTTTTTAAGCGGCAAGGAACCGGCAATGTACTCATGCCGCCGCACGAGGAATTCGCGCCGATTTTGTCGATTTTGACGAGTCCGCCTGCGTCGTTCGTGATCGCGGCTTTCCGCGTCGAAAACCAACATGCAAGCATTCGCGACGTATTCACGAGACAATCGCGGACCGAATTAAATCGCACACGAATTTTTTCGGCCGGTCCCCTGGACACTGATCACAGTTCCTTTACAATTCACCACTTCCAACAGCGGCCATCACGTCGCTAGTAGGAGTTAATGTCGCGGGGTGGAGCAGCTAGGTAGCTCGCGAGGCTCATAACCTCGAGGTCGTCGGTTCAAATCCGGCCCCCGCCACTTTTTTTAAGCTTGGCTGACGCAAGAGCTTAGAACGACTTGCCAACGGTTGGCAATGCAGCCTGAAACCACAGAAAAGTGCGTAGTACTACGCAGTTCTGTTTTCAGGAGTTACTGCAATGCGAAAACGGCGAGTTCCGAAGTACTGTCATCACGCCCCCTCTGACCAAGCGTACGTTCGGGTTTCTGGCCGAACGATCTACCTGGGGAAGCACGGCTCCAACGAGAGTCATGAGGCATATGGTCGCCTGATTGCTGAATTGGCGACCTCCGACCAAAAGTCAACTCCCCACCGCCCTGTTGATGCAAATGACCTCGCATTAGCAGAACTATGCGAGGCCTATCAGAACCACGCCGAGCAGTATTATCGCAAAGGGGGCAAGTTATCTCCCTGGATCAATCACATCCGGTTGGCCACAGAACGACTTTGCAAGCTTTATGGGACGACTCCCGCGGTGGAGTTTGGTCCCCTGCGATTGAAAGCTTTTCGCCAAACGCTCATCGACACCGGCAATTCGCGACGCTACATCAACAAGTTGATCGCGATCATTCCGCAAGTCTTCAAGTGGGGAGCATCGGAGGAATTGGTCCCAGCGTCAACTTACGAGGCCCTGCGAACCGTCGAGGGTCTGAAGAAGGGACGAACCACGGCACCGGAAACGGAGCCGATCCTGCCGGTCGCGGATGCAGTCGTCGACGCGACACTGCCGTTCCTCCCTTCCGTCGTCGCCGACATGATTCGCATTCAACGATTGACTGCCGCTCGTCCAGGCGAAATTTGCAGCCTACGTCCCATCGACATCGACCGTAGTCAACCGGTCTGGCGATACGTTCCCGAGACCCACAAGACCGAGCACCATGGCCGCCAACGCGTTATCTTCATCGGACCACAGGCCCAGGAAGTGCTTGCCCCCTACCTCGAGCGCGGCCTGGAATCGCATTGCTTTTCGCCTCGCGATTCGGAGGTAATCCGCCGAGCGGAACTGCATCGCCGACGCGTGACGCCTATCAACTACGGCAATCGACCTGGGACCAACGTAAAACAGGTCAAACGCCGCTCGCCCAAGACTTCTTATTCCAAGGATAGCTATCGCCGTGCGATTGCACGTGCCGTCGTGCGGGCCAACAAGGAACGCCCAGGCAAGCCTGAACCGATCCCACATTGGCACCCGAATCAACTGCGTCATACAGCCGCCACGGATATTCGGCATCAATTTGGGCTAGAGGCCGCCCAAGTTATCTGTGGACATGCGTCCGCGGACATCACGCAGGTTTACGCTGAACGAGACCTCACCCTCGCGGAGGAAATCGCGCGAAAAGTCGGGTAAATCCGCCCGCTGAATTTTGTCTCCGTCGCTTGCTCCTCGGCGATTTGCCAGTTACGCTCGGTTCTCACGAGTGCTCAAATTGGCTGATCTTGACCTAGTGCAAGCGACCAAATGAACGGGAAGAATTCGGTTGACCAGGCTGCGGTGCAGACGTCACCCTCGCCAAACCTAAAACCTTGGGCAGCTTATGTGCTTGGGCACGATTGTGTGTTCATCCGAAAGTGGCAAGTCTTGTGCGGTTTCTTCCGCGGCGAGCAGGGTACAGTCAATGCCGTACCAAATGCGGTGGCGGAAATCACAGACTCACTCGAGATACTGAAGGCAGAAATTACAAGTACGACCGCGAAAAAGATCCAGATAGCCTGCCGGAAGCTTGTAGAACTCACTCAACCTCGCAAGACGCCCAAAGGCCGGAAATATACCGAGTACCATTTCTTCCACGAGTCCAGTTCAAAGGGCTATCCGGAATGGTCTCAACTGATGTCTCTTTCAGAGACCATCGTAGGGCCGATGAAGCCTTGGCAAGAGTTAGGGGCCGCTGTTGCACGCTTCCGCTTGAAACTTTCAATCACCAAAGATAAAGCGCAACTTGGAAGCGCGATCTCATTGAAAGAAGTATTGCGACGATCTGCGGATTTAGTTGAACAAGGCTGAGATAGCCAACCTGAGGTCGTGGACCTTGCTCGCATTGCCTTGAATAAGCCATGGATGCCGATCAGGGAAACGCTCGCAAGCGTCGTTGACACTCCCGAACAGGACCTCAGAGATGATCCGGCTCAGCTACCACATATTGCGACGATTGCTAACCAGACGATTGATCTCGATCGCCGCATTCGCGACTGCCTCGCTCTGGGTATTGCAAGTCCGTCGCAATCACAAGATGTCGCGTATTCAAAAGCCACTGAGCCAACCCTTGAACTTCTCACGCCGCTTCAAAGGGAAATACTCAAAGTGCTTAACGGGAAAAACATGACGAAACAACAACTAGCCGATGCGGTTTGTGGAGGCGACGGATCTCGCCTCTACAAAAAAGGCGGACTAAAAGAACTGATGAAAAATGGACGCCTTTCAAATCAGCGAAAAGGAAACGTCGGCTACTATCGACCAGATTCGCCACCTTTGGAATTGTTACAGTCACCCGCGACTGGTTTCCCCCAACTATCGACTAAGTTGACACCTGACTCCTAATCTCATTCTTGCTTAACTAATCGCAGTTATTCGCGTTCTGCGTTTTATTGCGAGACCACAAAAATGAGCATTGAGATTTCTTCTGAGAGCCTCCTCTCTTTCGCCGAAGCCGCCCGGCGTCTCCCAGGTCGCCCGAATATCAGCACCCTCCACCGCTGGCGACTCCACGGTATTCGCGGCGTCAAGCTCGAATCTGCTTTGATTGGCGGGCGACGCTACACAAGCGTCGAAGCGTTGGAGCGCTTTTCGATGCGCATGACCTCAGTTGCTGAGGGGAAGCCGATCCCTTTGCGCAGCGAACGCCAAAGACAAAAAGCCATCGATCGGGCTATGGGCAAAGTGTGCCCTCGCGACTTCAAAAGCGATCGCCCCTAAATAGTTGAGACCGCCGCGGATACCGCGGCGGTCTCATGTCTTTTCGTTGTCCAAGACGCCGCCAAGCAGATCTCTGGACCAGTGCTCAATCCATAACCCTTTAAAGGCAGGACACATGCCTATTGTACCCACTCCGCACGCCGCCGTCACGTCAAAACCTCCGGAACTCGTACTCCAGATCGCGAAGAAGCGCGAGACGATTCAAATCTCGCAACTTCGTAACCGTGAGTTCCGGCTCCAGCTCGATGAGCGACTCCAGTCCAACTACGGTGACGTCGCTATATCTTTGAAGGCCGCACTGAAATGGCCGGCCGACGATCGCCTTGAGGCTTTGGTGTTTCTCGCCGCACACGACGAAAAGGTCGCTTTTCACGCGGGCAAAGGGTGTACCGCACGATCCTCATTGTTCGATGCCATTCTGCAACTGATCCCCCGGGGCAACGACATTAAGCGTTACGAGGTCGCTAAGGTCGTCTCTTTGGAAACCGCGGCCTTGCTTTATCGAAACGCGATCGACGTCGCCTGCAATCGCATCCTCTCACGGCTGCGGGAACTCGGCATCAAAGGAGAAAGCCAACGAGACCTCGTAAGCCACGCGAAGCGAATCTCGCGGGAACTCGACGGATTTCTCAACGCCGGGTACGAGGGAGACGATCGCACGCTCGCCGAGATGTTCTCGGACCTACCGGTCGATGAATCCTTGGCGATCCCCACTGGTTGGATAGTAACTCCCGAAGGGGTAGCTCGTCGCGGGGAAGCGATCACGATTCCTGCCCCTGTGATTATTTCTGCCCGCCAACAAGATATCGACGAGGAAACCGAATTCTTGACGATCAGTTGGCTGCGTGACGGAGTTTGGAAAAGTAAGACCGTTTCCCGCGGAGCAGTCGCCAATACGCGACTCGTCGTGGAAGAGCTATCGCCGTCTGGCCTGCCGGTCTCCGGGCAGGTGCTTCAGCGAATCCAGAAGAAACTTGGCGTCGGGCTCAGAGACAGTGAGAAGCGTTGGGGCCTGCGATGAATCCTGGAGCATCGAATCGATCTCCGGAAAACGCTTGGTTCGCTCGATTTTCAGCCACAGCGCCCAAGGCCCCGTCCGGATGACTGCCCAGTCTCCTGCAACGCCAACGTCGACGCCTCGATGGCCGCTCAAATCCGCGCAATCGAAGACCTTGCTGGCCGGCATCAGGATCTCACCTTCCCAGGGAAAATCGAAACCGCCGATGGCCAACAGTTGCCGGCCATCGGTGGCGGCGATTTGTCCGTCGCTTCCCCGGAGCCGGAGATGGCTCAATGCATAACGCCCAGACTCCCGATCGGTTGTGCCGCACGCAGTTTGGATCGCGGTGAGCAACTCTTCGGAATTAGAAGACCACGAATCCGGCGTCGTGGGTACGTCGTCCGGTTCTTGGACCGGCGATCGAACCGTCTGAGGAATTCCAGCCTGAACCCACGAAGCGACCACCTGGTCGCCTTCCGGTTGAATGGAGACCTCGGACGCCTTGCCGGCGTCGCACTCACGGAACAGATCAAATGAGGCCGCAAATTTGCATGACGCGAATTGGCCAGCAACAAAATGCTCGATCCTGCTGTTGTCGGTGATGACGCGAATTCGCAAGCCAGCATGATTCGCGTCGAAATTGATGTTGGGGCCGGGACGCCGTTTGCTGACGCCAAGCCCCTTACGCACGATGGTGCGTAGTTGGTGAAGTACAGTCCCTGATATCGTGATCATCTTGCATGGTCCTTGTTGTGGAAAAAACGCCACGGCTCAGTTGCGATGGCGTTGTGAAATCGGCTACTGACGGTTGGCGGAAGCTCTAGGCGTATCGCCGCCGATCAACCTCGTCCCAGTCGACGAGCTGCGGAACAGCTTCTTCGTCCAGGTCGAATTCATGCATTCCGACGATTTGAAAGCCATGTCGGCGAATTTCGCGAAGGTCATCTCCGGTTGCGGCGGCGACGAGTTCGTTGATCTGTATTTGCGTCATGCGTAATCTCCAAAAGTGAGAAAACGCCGCCCCGAGTCCGAGGCGGCGTGATAAAAACACCGCCCGAAGGGGCGCAAGAAGTTGAGAAAAGGAGAGAGGCCTAAGGAGCGTTGGGGAGCCAGTGCTCTTCCAACCAGGCGCGTTCGGCGTCGAGGGCCTCGCTACGACTTGGAAACGGTCCTAGGATCGGTCCGTCTACAGGGGACATGTCCGCGGTCCATTGGCCATCCGCCGTGGGCTCGACATGGCTTCCGCGAGCGATCGCCAGTTTGCCCAACGCCCTGAGATCCACGAACTCGCCATAAATGCAATTTGTCGAGCCGTCTGGTCTGACAACAATCTGCATGACCGGCTCCTTTAGCGAGGCCGGCGAAGGATGTTGCGGCGAGGGCGATCGACCAGCAATTGGTCCAGGCTGGCCTGGACTGCGGACATCTGGCTGGCGACACGTTGACGCAGCGTTTGATCGTCCCGCAGCTGCTGCGGCTCAACACCGCGTACAGCGTTCTGAGCCTGCTCGACCAATTGATCGAGCTGCTCGTTGGAGCGGACGTTCAACTGGCGGAACTTGCTGAAGAAATCGCTGAGATTCGTGACGACCGAGTCGCGGAAGACTTTCGGCTTGCCATCGATCTGGCCGCTAAGCCGCTCGGTCATGTGGTCGACGAGCTGGGCCAATTCCCCTGTGAAGGCCTGTTCGGCCAGCTCCACCGCCTCCTCAAACCGGGACTGCATGCGCCGGCATTCGGCCTCGTACAATTCCGGATTGATCTGCCGCAAATAGGCCGGCGCGTCGACGGACGGATAGTCCCTTTCGATCGCAAACGCTCCGACCAGCGATGGCGGGTAATCGTTCCAGTCGAAAAGATCTCCCAGGCGATCTCGGGCCGCACTTCGCAGTTCGTCGTAGTGTCGATCCAGCTCGGCCACAGCGTCGTCCAGCTCTTCGCGAAAGCGGTCGATCTGGCCGTCGAACTCGTTGATCATGTCCTGCCGGATTAGGCGAATGCCGGTCTCCGGAAAGGGCAGCGACACCCCCTTCCAATACGAAATGGCCCGTCCACGAATGGCGGTCACTTCCTTGAACTTCGGGTGATTCGTGTCGAGCAACTTCTTCGCCGCCGAAACGAATTTCCCCTCCGCACCAAACGAGTCAGCCGCCTGGTCCCGCTGCTGCGGATTGAGGGACTTGCGGACGCCTAGCCAGGTAAAACTGAGGCGTGCCGCCGCCATGGTCATCCGCAGCCGCTCAGGCGGCGATTGCGATCGGCGTTCATCAAGCATCGTAGACATAAGGGTTCTCCATAAAAAAAGCCGGCGAACACCTCCTGGGAGACATTGCCGGCTTGCTGAAATGAAATAAGTGTTGCAGCTAGTTGGCCGAGGGATCGCGGCTGACGCGACGCCTCGACTTCGGGGCTTCGCTCTTGTGTTGAAAGATGCCAGGCTGGCTGGCTGAAAGGCAGCGACCGCTTGCCCAAGCGCGGAGCCCTTCGATCGACTCCGCGGCCGTTACGGCGACAGGCACCACGTTCTCCGCGGCCTGGGCCAACGGAAGATCCAGCAATGCCGCCAAGCGGCAGCAAGACTTCACCTCAGCCCCGGTCCAGTGGGCGTCGTCTGGTCGTGATTGGTCGGAATCAATCTCATACAGATCGCGATAAATGGCCCAGATGCGATCCTTTTCTTCGCGGCTGGGCAGGTCGAGAAAGAAGACGCCATCGAATCGTTCACTTCGTGCGAACTCTGGCGGCAGCTTCGAGACGTCGTTTGCAGTGCAAACCACAAAGACGTCCGACTCGTGATCATTCAACCACGACAAAAACATGCCGAACATTCGCGAAGCGACGCCGGAATCGCCGATGCCATTGACGCCGGCAAAAGCCTTTTCGACCTCGTCGATCATCACCACAGCCGGAGCCATGGCGTCGATGATCCGCAGCGCCTGACGTGTTCGCTCTTCCGACAAACCGACGAGCGACCCCATGAGACTGCCGACGTCTAGAATCAAAACAGGCCGACCGACCTCCTTCCCAAGCGCCTTACAGAACGCGGACTTGCCGCAACCAGGTGGCGACAGCAACAGAACGCCGCGAGCCCGCTTTCGCGGATTGTCACGGCTTGGCTGCCGCAACACCCGCCTGGTAAACGCCTTCAACGCCGCCATACCTCCCAGGCCGTCGAAGTCCTGCGTGCCGCGATGCAGCGACACCAATCCGCCCTTCAGAAGCGACTGCGATTTCAGCCCCCAGATCGTATCGGCCGTGACTTGCTGCTGGCGAACGAGCGAGAGGCTGAACGCATTCTCCGCCTCCACCCGCGTCAGGCCCGCCGCGGCGTCCAGGATTTGCTGGAGGGCCGGATCTTCCGGCAGCTCTCCCGGCTCCGTCGCGATCCCGCGGGCAATCTCCAGGATCTGCTGGCGATCCGGCAGGGCGTGCTCCAGCACCACGAACATCTTTTCGAGTTCGGGTGGGATTTGCGTGATCGGTGCCAGAACGATCAAAATCGTCCGAGTCTGCTTGCCGGCCACGATCTGCCGGCTGAGGGCCTGGATGACCTCGGCGGAGCCAACGAACCGGTGGAAGTTCTGGAGCACCAGCAGACTCGTTTGATCGGGCGACGCCATCGCCCCCGCCGCTCGCACTGCCGTCAGCGGATCGCCCGCAGCTGACTCCTGGCTGCCTTGGCCCTCAGCTTGAAATCCGCACTCAATATCCCAATGCGTCATCACCCAGCCCTCGTCGCGACAAAGCTGGGCAATCTCGGCGATGGCCTCCTGGTGCTCGTGCGATTCGATCCAGGCCCCGGTAAAGCAGGCTCGGACGTATTCCGAAAGTTGTTCTCGCAGGTTCAATGCATGCCTCCTTTTAAAAAGTAGTTTTGAATTCTGGGTGGCAATCAGTAGTTCTGCTGCCGCACCTGTTCGCTCTCCGTCTGCTGGTAAAATGCCCCAGTCAGCTCCTCGCCAGTTCGCTGCCCCAACGCCGATTCCACAAACTGGCTTGCCTGGCGACAGTCGGCCCCGGTGAAGCCCTTGGTCTCAACGCGAGTCCCGCCATCCGGCGCGACGATGATTTCGATGGTCTTGCTCACGCGGCACCTCCGATCTGGACGGTCAACTTGATCGAGCCATCCTCCAGCGGCTGCTCAAGGACTGTATGCCCCCGACGCCTCGCCTCCAGCGAGGCCTTCTGGACGGCATACGCCTGAAGAAACGCGTCCAGCCGGGCTTGCTCGCCCCAGCGGCCGCCGTAGTTGTCGAAGTGAACATGCCCGTTGGCCGTATCGCAGACCACCGGGTACCGCCAGCCAGGCAGCTCAATCCCCAGGCCGGCCGCCTGAGCCGAAAACAACTTGAAAACGCCCTGCGACGGCTGGGGCAGCTTGAGCCGCTCACAGGCAGCGCTGACCGCTACGGGGTCACGGACCTCGGTTTGAATTCGGACGATGTGGGACATAGGTAACCTCCCTTGGAAATTGGAACGGACAAGAAATGCAAAAGCCCCGAATCGACGATCTGATGTCCGATCCAGGGTTGAGGTGTTGTCGCCAGCAGCTAAGGCCGCGGCGTTCATGTTTCTTGACGCGAAAACGGCCAAGATTTAGCTCGACGAATCTCCAATTTGCGGAGCATCTCGAGCCGTGCCCCTAACCGGCCCGTTTCCGCTAAAATCACCCCCACCTAATTGCTCCTTGGTGCAGGTGTTGGTAAAGTTTGCACCATTGAGAGATGCCACTCCTTAGGGCGACATGGGGACCCGCTGTGAGCGTCAAAGAAATGTATGTGAAGGTCCATGAGGCCTCGGAAATCTTGGGCGTTGCTCCAAACACGGTTCGGAAGTGGGGAGCAGAGGGAAAGATTCCTGAGCACCGGCACCCGATCAACGGATACCGCCTTTATAAGCGCGAAGACTTGGAGCAAGTCCTGCTCGAGCTTGCCCAGTCCGCACAACAAACGCCAAAACGCAAGGCGAAGTGAAGTCTTGCCCTGAATTCGCTCGTAGGGCTGCGAAGAATCGATGGCAAAAACGAACAACTGGACGACGGTCGCTGAATCGAAGTACTCCTGGGAACGGGATGCCCTGGACTTCGTGCGCGAGCAATTTCCCTCTCACGATCCCTACCGGGCTTGGGCCAATTTCGAGTTCATCGCTGACGACGGCAGCATCAACGAAGTCGACCTGCTCGTCTTCACGCCGCAGGGCTTCTTCCTCGTTGAAATCAAAAGTCGCCCTGGGCGGCTCTTAGGCGACGCCGGTACCTGGACTTGGGACACGGACGGCAAGTACTCTACCGTCGACAATCCGCTCGTTTCCGCCAACCTGAAGGCGAAAAAGCTCCGCTCCCTCCTTCAACGTCAAAAGGCCTTCAAGAAGAAGGGGCAGCCGCCATTTGTAGAGGCTCTCGTATTCTGCTCCGCTCCCGAACTGCGGAACGAACTCCAGGGTAATGCACGACTCCGGGTCTGTCTCCGTGATCGCCCAGCCTCCGGCGACAAGCCGGCCCGGCAAGGGATCATGGCTGCCCTTTTGCGACGCGAGTGCCCCGGCGTCGAATCCTACGCCAAGGGAACGCACGACCGCCCGATGGCGAAAGTCGTCAGCCAGGCGATGGACCAGGCGGGCATTCGTCCATCGCAGCGGATGCGCAAAGTTAATGACTACCTGCTTGAACAGCTGATCGACGAAGGCCCAGGCTACCAAGACTGGCAAGCGTCGCACACGCAGATCGAAAATAGCAAGCGTCGCGTCCGGCTCTACCTGGTCCGTCTTGAAGCTTCAGCAGACGATCGCAACAAGATCCAGCGTGCGGCCCAGCGCGAATACCAAATCCTAGAAACCCTAGAGCATCCCGGCATCCTCCGCGCGTCTGGGTTCACCGAGCACGAGCTAGGCCCAGCCCTACTCTTTGAACACGATCCTTCCAGCATCCGGCTCGACCACTATCTGAGCCAACGCCAAGGCGATCTCAGCGTTGACGTTCAGCTCGATCTCGTTCGCCAGATCGCCGAGGTCATCGCCTACGCGCATGAAAAGAAGGTAATTCATCGCGGACTCTGCCCGCAAAGCATCCTGGTCACCACCCACAACAACAAAGCTCCCCGGATCAAGATCTTCAATTGGCAGATCGGCTATCGTGAAGGAACGACCTCGGTCGGAGTGTCGCGTGGCGTTACGGCCACGTCGCATATCGATCGCCTGGTCGATGACGCCGCGACCGGTTACATGGCCCCGGAGGCTTTGACTGACGCTAACTCCGGCGAACAGCTTGACGTATTCTCGCTCGGCGCGATCGCGTATCACATTTTCTCCGGCGTCGTTCCTGCCGCCAACGCCGTCGAACTCAGCGAGAAGCTACGCGAAACCAAAGGCCTTCAGATCAGTTCCGTTCTCAACGGGGCCGACGAGTGGCTCCAAGAGATGATTCGTCTGGCCACTCACCCAGTTGTTCCCGATCGGATGGGGACGATTGGCGAATTCCTTGAGCATCTCGACTTATTCGAGAATGCTCTCACGTCAGATGATCACGACTACGTCGAAGATCCGTCGCGTGCTCAGATCGGCGATCTCTTGCCAGGCGGATACAAGGTTGTTCGCCGGCTTGGCCAAGGGGCCTCCTCCGTGGGCCTGCTGGTTGAAAGGGAAGGTCAAGACTTTATCCTCAAGGTCGCCAACGATCCCGATCACAATGCCCGGCTGAAGGACGAAGCCGACGTCCTCCGCAAACAGGAAATGCGGCACGCGTGCATCGTTGACGTCGTCGAGCTGCTGGAAGTCGGTCAGTACTTCGGTTTCCTGATGCGTCCCGTCTATGCCGAAAAGGAAAAACGCCTGATCGAGACTCTCGGTCAGCGGATGCGGAAAGAAGGCCGACTCCATATCGATCTGCTCCATCGGTTTGGTGAAGACCTGCTCGGCGTTGTGAACTACCTCGAAGAGCAAGGCATACCCCACCGCGATATCAAGCCAGACAACATCACGGTCGGCATGGTTGGCCGCGCCAACAAGCTCCACCTGGTCCTGTTCGACTTCTCCCTTTCGCGAACGCCGGCCGAAAACATCCGCGCCGGCACGACCGGGTACCTTGATCCGCTCCTTCCGCTCCGCAAACCGCCCCGCTGGGACTTACACGCCGAGCGTTACGCCGCCGCAATTACCCTCTACGAGATGGCGACCGGAACGCTTCCAGTCTGGGGCGACGGCACCACCGATCCATCCCATCTCGCCTCGGATGTCGAAATCACCATCGACGCCGAGCTGTTCGAGATGGGCCTTCGCGATTCGCTCCAGGCATTTTTCCGCAAAGCGTTTCGTCGCGACACAAAAGCCCGCTTCGATAACGCCGAGGACATGCTGCGATCCTGGCGACAATGCTTTGAAGGACTCGACGAGAGCGGCCCACTCTCCGGTCATGCCGACGAAGCGACGCTGCAAGAACTCCTGTCCGACGTTACCTTTGATACCCATATCACAGAACTCGGCCTCGGAACTCGCGCCACTAACGCACTCGATCGCGCCAACATCCTCACCGTCGAAGACCTGCTGACCGTTCCCATGCGACGGCTGCTCCGCTTGCGTGGCGTCGGCAACAAAACTCGTCGCGAGATCGCCGCCGCCGTCAAGATTCTCCGCCAGCGGCTTGGGCAGCCCGATGGAGGGCAACAACTCGTTCCCGACAGCAGCACCGACGAAGACGAAACGATTGACGCCGGCAGTCTGAGCGTTGACCTTCTCGCCGATCGCCTCCGCAAAACAGGCAGTGCGGATGGCGACAACTTCCAGCAAACGGTTCAGCTACTGCTCGGCTTTGAGTCGGAGAACGGGGACGCCTGGATTAGCCAAACGAATGTTGCCGAGAAACTTGGGATCACGCGTGCCCGGGTTGGGCAATTTGTCGGTAAGCTCCGGGAGCGTTGGGCCAAGTACGGCCCGCTAAGCCGCCTTCGCGCCGATCTCGCTGATACCCTTCGCGTCCACGGCGGCGTCATGTCGGCTCGCGAGTTGGGAGACGCGATTCTCGTCGCCCGCGGGTCAACGCACGACGAACCGCTCCGCACGCAGCTCGCCCAGGCAGTCGTTCGCGCCGCCACCGAAGTCGAACGCTCGATGGCCGAGCCTCGCTATCTCGTTCGCCGCGATGAA
Organism: Blastopirellula sediminis; assembly: GCF_020966755.1. NCBI lineage: Bacteria > Pseudomonadati > Planctomycetota > Planctomycetia > Pirellulales > Pirellulaceae > Blastopirellula > Blastopirellula sediminis. Next base: position 1,478,614 of record NZ_JAJKFT010000004.1, on the reverse strand, counting down.
GACTCCGTCCTGATTTCGCTCAACGCCGAACTTGCCAGTTACGCGATCCGCCTGGGAGAAGTCGCCGACAAGATCGCGACCGAAGACCCGCTCCTTGCTCCAGCCCGGGTGGTCGAACGCCTGCGACAAATCTCCGCGGCGTCCACGATTCCCCTGACCGACGCTCGGCTGGTCCGCTTAGCCGCCGAAGCCTCCAAACAGGCGGCGCTCTCCAGCCGGCAAGAACTCTACCCCCGCGGCATGGACGCGGCTCGTGCCCTCAAGCTTTCGCAAGGGGCGCTCCTGGGTCAAAAGCAACTCACTGTCGAACAAATTCAAGACCGAGTCAGCGGCCGCTATCCCGAAGCGGCTCCCCTCCCGCAAGGCGAAGCGCTCGACGAACTGCTTCGACAAGGCGGCTTTGAATTCCGCTGGGACCCGACCAGCAAAAATGGCGTCGGCAGCTACATCAGCACCGTGCGAGAATTCAGCGCCGTCACCAGCGGCACCGAAACCGCCATTCGCCGCCCCACCAACTCCAGCCATCTGGCGGCCGGCGACGTTACGCCCGAGGTCGCCGACGCGCGGCAGTTTGAAGAACGGTTGCAGCGATCCGCTCAAGAAGGGGCGTTCCTCGCCTTGTTGGTGAACCCAAAATACTACGAGCGTGCCCGTGAAGAACTTTGCCGCCGCTTCCCCTTGCAGCCCGTCGACTTCGAGGGGCTCTTCCTCGATTCGCTTCAGGCGACCGCCGAGAAGGCCAAGGTCCAGTGGGATCTGGTCTTGAACACCGACACCCAGCCCAACCAAGGAGACTGGGACAAGCTGATGATGCTGGTCAGCAGAACGATGCCTAGCGTCGAGAAAGATTTGCTGGCGGCGGAGAAAACGATGCTTCTCGCGTATCCCGGCATGCTCGCACGGTACGGGCAGATGGACCTACTCAGCCGTCTCTCGCAGAAGGTCGGGCGTCCCGGTGGGATTCCCGGATTGTGGCTCCTCCTGCCCGGCGATAGCCAGGCGATGATCGATGGCAAGCCGGTACCGTTAATTGGACCGGGACAGCGAGCGCGCGTGCCCGAGAGCTGGATTCAGAATTTGCACCGGGCTAAGGGAGAGCTGTCAGCTTTTAGCGATCAGCGGTCAGGGGGATAGTGGAGAGCTGTCAGTGGTCAGCAATCGGCTGTCAGGGAAGAATGAAGAGACGCAATGCTGGCGAACATGAACGTTTAGGAGCAAAACAAGAGAAGCTGAGTGCTGAAAGCTGACAGCTAAAAGTCAAAGAGGAACACCGACATTGAAAGCATTCCGCGATCTTCAAGTCTGGGAGAAGAGTCACCAGCTTACGCTGGCGATTTACTCTGCGACTTCCAACTTTCCGCGCGAAGAGAGATTTGGATTGAAAAGCCAGATGCGTCGATCGAGTTCATCGATTCCCGCCAATATCGCCGAAGGATGCGGGCGAAACGGCGACAACGAACTACGTCGATTCCTCGAAATCGCAACCGGTTCCGCCAGTGAACTCGAATACCACCTACTGCTCGCTCGCGATCTCAACATGCTCGAACAACCCAATTATGAACAACTAAACCAACAAACTTGCGAAGTGAAGAAAATGCTCTCCGCATTTATCCAGAAGCTCCGAACCAAGGACAATCGCTAATCGCGATTAGCTTTCAGCGATCAGCAGTCAGCTTTCAGGATTGGGATCAGGACCCACCTTAAGTCCTCTCCCCTCTGGCTGACAGCTGACTGCTGATCGCTGAAACCTTATCCCCTGACCGCTGAAAGCTGATACCTGACCGCTAACCGCTGACCGCTCCAAAATGATCAACCGCCAAGCCCTACTTTCTGATCTCCAATCGCTCCTCAAAAAGCTCGAAGCTGACTTGCTGGAGCGGAGTAAATCTTCGGACGTTCCCGAAGTCGGGAAGACGCTGCGCGAGGAGTATGCTCGGGCGAAGAAGGCGGAGCGGACCGCTTTGAACTATGAGACCTGGCGGTCCGATGCGATTACGCAGACGGCGGCGGCTTGGGTGTTGTCTTGCGTCTTCGTTCGCTTTCTGGAAGACAACGCGCTGATCGATCCGCCCAAGATTGCCGGGCCGGGCAAACGGCTCCAGCAGGCCCGGGATGAGCATATCCTCTTCTTTCAAGATCCCGAGCGGGCCAAGCTGACCGACCGGGAATACCTGGTCGCCGTGTTCGATCAGTTGGCCGACCTGCCAGGCACACGGGACGTCTTTGGCCAGCACAATCCGCTGCGGCAGCTTCCCAATTGGCTGGGACCGGATGCGGCCGGCGAACTGCTGAAGTTCTTTCAAAAGATCGACGCCAACAGCGGCGAGCTGATCCACGACTTCACCGATCCCGACTGGAACACCCGCTTCCTGGGCGACTTGTACCAAGACCTGAGCGAAGCGGCGCGGAAGAAGTATGCCCTGCTGCAAACGCCTGACTTCGTCGAAGAGTTTATTCTCGATCGGACGCTGGAACCAGCCCTGGACGAGTTCGGGCTCGACGCCAAGCCGGAAGGGTTCAAAATGATCGACCCGGCCTGCGGCAGCGGGCATTTTCTGTTGGGAGCGTTCAAGCGGATTTTGGCTCGGTGGCAGAAGCAGGAGCCGGGTACCAAAGTAAGGGAGCTAGTCGGACGCGCCTTACTCAGCGTGCATGGCGTCGACGTTAATCCGTTCGCAATTGCGATCGCCCGGTTTCGCTTGCTTCTCGCGGCAATGCAAGCAGAGGGAATAAAGCGACTAGGCAACTCCCCCGGCTATGAGTTCCGGCTTGCGATAGGGGATTCGTTGTTTCACGGTCGCGCTAAGCAGAAGACGCTTGGGGACTGGACCGACGAGGCTCACTATTTCGCTACGGAAGACGCGGCGGAGTTGCGACAGATTCTTCGCAGTGGCACCTATCACTGTGTGGTTGCCAATCCACCGTATATTACCCCCAAGGACCGCGCAGCCGGCCAAGCGTATCGCCAGCTCTACCCAGAAACCTGCCATATGCAGTACTCGTTGGCCGTGCCATTCATGGAGCTGCTGTTTCGTTTGGCAAGCAACGAAGATCCAACCTCCGGGTATATCGGCCAAATTACTGCAAATAGCTTTATGAAACGAGAGTTTGGCAAAAAGCTGATCGAATCGTTTTTCCCAAAAATCGACCTGACGCACGTAATCGACACAAGTGGGGCGTTCGTTCCGGGCCACGGCACTCCAACTGTAATCCTGCTTGGACGAAACCGAATTCCGAAATCTACTACCATCCGAACGGCGATGGGAATTCGGGGCGAACCGAGCACACCAGACGATCCGGCCAAGGGAATGGTATGGACTGCAATATTGAAACAACTCGACCAGGCCGACACCGAAAGCGATTTCATTAGCGTCCGAGATTCCGAAAGAGAACTGTTTCATTCGCACCCGTGGTCGATCGGTGGTGGGGGAGCTGCTGAACTACGATTACGACTCGAAGACTCCGCACGCTCTTTTCTACAAAAACATGTCGAATCGATAGGCAGAACGGCATCAACGCAAGGCGATGATATTTATGTAAACCCGCCTAATACGATGCGTCGCAGCATGTTAAGTACGAACGAGCATCGACGATACGTTTCGGGGGATGAAGTTCGAGATTGGCATACAGAGAGCGGGGATCACTTGGTTTTTCCTTACAAAGACGATGGGAAGCCCATCTCGGATTCGCTCGCTCATTTGTCTCTTCGATTTTTATGGCAAAGCCGAACTACGCTCGCGAATACGCTAATGTTTGGAGGGAAAACCAAAGTGCAAGCAGGAATGAAGTGGTTTGAGTATGGACAATGGCTTCCTCATCGGTTCCGGACTCCATTGTCGATCACTTACGGTGAAGTCGCCACTCACAATCACTTCGTTCTGGATCGCGGCGGAAAGGTGTTTAACCGTACTGCCCCTGTTATCAAATTGCCGGAAGGTACCACCGCGGAAGATCATCTTACTCTACTGGGACTTTTAAACAGCTCTACTGCCTGCTTTTGGATGAAACAGGTATGCCATCAAAAGCAAATGATGGGGGGCGACGGTATTCGGATCGAATCGAAAGCCAAAGTGCCGTATGCGTTCAATGGGACAGCCCTTGGAAAAATGCCGATCCCATCCACTTGGGTCGATGGAGAACTGCGGAAACGAGTTCTTCACCTAAGCCAAAGAATTGACGATCTCACTCAGCAGTTTGCATCATTCTCACCGGACGAAATACTAAGCGGTGTTATCACCGACGCGGACTCAATCCGGTCGCGTTGGAAGGATGCAACCGCAAAACGTCGTCGAATTCGGTCCGAACAGGTCTTTTTACAAGAACAGCTGGACTTTGCGACCTATCGCATGTTTGACTTAGTCGATGATTCGTTGGTTGGGACGGAGGTCTCATTCACATTGGAGGAAATGACTCCTGGCGACAGACCGTTTTGCATGGTCGTAAACAATAACGAGGACGGATTCGCTGTACCCGACTCTATTCCTAACGCTTGGTCTCAAGCGATCCAGGACCTTTGGAGTCGCCGAATCGAAGCAATTCGCAACAGTAAAGAATTGCGCCTTATCGAAAGTTCGATGTACAAGCGCCGCTGGATTGGTCGCCAGGGCCTGTTTAACCATCAGCGTTCAGAAAATGAACTGGCGGACGCTTGTCAGATGTGGCTCGTCAATCGCCTAGAAAGCTACTTCGACCTCGACGGGCGAATGAACGACGAAGGGAAGCCGACCGCCAAGTTCGACGTCGAGTTGATTTCGATCGCCAGGCTCGCTGATGCGGCACGGCATGACAGCGAGTTCATGGAAGTCGGCCAGGTCTACCGCGACGATCCTGCCTTCGACGTTCAGCGACTAGTCGTGGAGCTGGTGCAGGGAGAGCAGGTCCCGCTGCTGCCGGTCCTGCGCTACAAGCCGGCCGGATTGCGGAAGCGGGCCGAATGGGAGAACACCTGGCAGCTTCAGCGGCTGGAAGACAAGCTGCGGGCCGGCGAGGAGGTTTCGCTTGCTGACTACGACCTGACCGACGAGCAGCGGCAGCAGATCGCCAAGTGGCAGACCGAGACGCCGCAGTCTGCCCGGGCGGACGACCGCAACCTCGACGCGATTCTGGCGATCCCGGTCCCGCCGAAGTACACCAGCGGCGACTTCCTCTCCAGCGGCGGAGCCCGCTACTGGGCGCTCCGCGGCAAACTGGACGTCCCCAAAGAACGCTGGATCAGCTTCCCCCACTGCGACGGCCCCGATGGAACCCTGATGCTGGCCTGGGCCGGCTACAACCATTTGCAACAAGCGCAAGCGATCAGCGCCTACTTCGTCGACGTCCAAGAACGCCACGGCGGCCGAGACGATCCCCGCCTAGTCCCGCTACTAGCCAGCATCGTCGAACTCCTCCCCTGGCTAAAACAATGGCACCACGAAGTCGACGAAACCTACGGCCAGCGGATGGACGAAGTGTTTGAAGGGTTTGTGGCCGAAGAAGCCAAGGGGCTGGGGATGACGGTGGAGGAAGTGCGCGCGTGGGTTCCGGCGAAAAAAGCTAAACGCGGCACCAAGAAAGCGAATAGTTAATCACAAGCTCGTCGAACGAACTACGGCCAAAACATGTCAATTTGCATTCACGCGGAAGTCTCAAAGGGAAGCACTGCTCCATTGGGCTAATTGGCCAACCAATAAGGAAGACATCTAGCGATGATCACCGAACTATCAGCCACGAACTTCAAGTCATGGTCACGAATTAACCGGATGAGACTCTCGTCAATTACCGGGTTGTTCGGGACAAATAGCTCCGGCAAATCGAGCATCTTGCAATTGTTACTTATGCTTCGGCAAACGACGGAATCGACAGACCGAGCGTTGGTTCTAGAGGTTGGTGGTGAGAAAAGCCTCGTCCAGTTGGGAAGCTTTAACGACCTCGTATATCAGCACCAACCTTCCTCGGGCATGGAATTCGAGCTTACCTGGACTTTGCCAAAGGCGCTTGACGTAATCAATCCGTCGAAAAAGAAAGCCGTGCTCTTCTCCGGCGATCAAATGTCATTGAATTGCAAGCTGAGCAGCACAAGGGAAAATCTGCCAAGAGTTGATTCTGTTACGTACACATTGGATTCGGAAGAATTCACTATGGAAAAAAAGGGAGTAGCCAACGGAAAGTACAACCTTAAATCCAAAGGCGATTTCAAGCTGAAGAGAATGCAAGGACGAGCTTGGGACCTACCAGCTCCGACCAAATTCTACGGATTTCCAGACCAAGTCTTCTCCTACTACCAGAATGCGAGCTTTTTAGCGGACCTACAACTCGAATTCGAGGAGTTGTTCAAGCGGCTTTATTACCTTGGGCCACTTCGGGAGTTTCCCAAACGTGCCTATACCTGGTCCGGAGCGGAACCAGACGACATGGGGCAGCGTGGCGAGCGTGCGGTCGACGCCTTACTATCCTCCCGAGCCCGTGGACCGTATATCGATCCAGGAAGATACAAAAAAAAGAAAACTCTCGAAGAGCAAGTTGCATATTGGCTCAAGGAATTAGGGTTGATTCACTCGTTTTCAGTGAAGCGGATTTCCAAGAACAGCAATTTCTATGAGGTAAAAGTCCGAAAGGGCCCCAAATCCGCTGAGGTCTCAATCACGGACGTAGGCTTTGGCGTCTCGCAAATCTTGCCCGTCCTGGTTCTGTGTTATTACGTTCCTGAAGGTTCGGTAGTGGTGCTGGAGCAGCCCGAAATTCATCTGCATCCCATGGTTCAAACGGGATTGGCGGATGTTTTCATCAATGCGATACAGACCCGCAACATACAGATCATATTAGAAAGCCACAGCGAGCACCTTCTTCGACGACTTCAGAGACGAATTGCCGAGGAGACGCTGTCAAGCCAAGATGTGGCGTTGTACTTCTGCGACACAGACGAAGGTCATTCCCGACTTTCGAGATTGGAGCTAGACATTTTCGGCAACATTAAGAATTGGCCGAAAGATTTCTTTGGCGACGAGTTCGAAGAGATGAAGGCAATCACTGACGCCGCAATGAAACGAAGATTGAAAGAAATGCCATGAATGCGTACGTAGTTGATACCAACGTGGCTATCGCCGCCAACGAGATTAATTGTCCGCAAGCCTCGCCGACGTGTGTACTTAAGTGCGTTGCCGCGTTGGAAGAGGCTCGCAACGGAATCGTTTGCATCGACAATTTCTACCACATCATGCAGGAATACATGAACAACCTCAGTTTGGCAGGCCAACCTGGCGTGGGGGACTTCTTCATGAAATGGATTTTTGACAACCAAGGAAATCCCGACCACTGTGAGATGGTCGAGGTAACACCACTGAACGGCAATCCGAAGGGTTTCGAGGAGTTTCCCGATGACGAGGGCTTGGCCGATTTTGACCTTTCGGACAGAAAGTTTGTTGTGGTCGCCCTAAAGAGTCAATACGCGCCGCCCATACTGAACGCGACGGATTCCGATTGGTGGCACGCTAGGGACGCATTGAATCAAGTTGGAGTGCAGGTTCGTTTTCTTTGCCCCGAGCAATTCAATGAATAACGCGATAGTGCTCACTTCGACTTCGCTGGCAAACGATTTGTTAAATCCGCAAAACGCTGAGTCTTTTTAGCCAGACGCGACCTCATGGAAAATTTCTTAGCATCCATACAATGACCCTAATCAAAGAACTAATCGACATCCCCGAAGACCTGCAAAAAGGGGATTTCGTCCTTCGCTTGGCCGAAGACATTAAACGCCCAGAGGTGGTGCTCGACAATTACGTCGTGACGCCGGAGTTGGCCAAATGCTACGACTCAGCCCTTTCCTTCATCCGCAGCGCGCTGCAGAACCGGACCAGCAAGGCGACCTTCCTGCACGGCAGCTTCGGTAGCGGTAAGAGCCATTTCATGGCGGTACTGCATCTAATTCTGCAAGGGAACGCGGCTGCGCGGGGGATTCCGGAACTGGCCAGCGTCATCCAGAAGCACAACGAGTGGCTGGCGGGCAAGAAGTTTCTGCTGGTGCCGTATCACATGATCGGGGCGCACGACATGGAGTCGGGCGTGCTGGGGAACTACGTTGAGTTCATGCGGAGCCTGCACCCGGAGGCTCCGACTCCTCCGGTCTACGTCTCGACGGCGATCATCGAACAGGTGAAGGCGGAGCGTCAGAACTACGGCGACGAGCTGTTTTTCAAGCGGCTGAATGAAGGACAAGGAGGTGGCGGAGGCTGGGGAGACCTGGAAGCGGCCTGGGACGCGGATTCGTTTGAAGCGGCCGCGGCGGCCCCGCCTGACTCGGAAGAGCACCTACGGCTAGTCAGTGCGCTGCTGAAGAGCGTCGCCTCTTCGCATGCCGAAGTGATGAGCCATCGGGGCGGAAGTTTCGTGCGGTTCGACAAAGGGCTGTCGCTGATTAGCCAACATGCGAAGAGCCAAGGTTACGATGCGCTGATCCTGTTTTTGGACGAATTGATCCTGTGGCTGGCGACGAACTCGGCCGATCTGGGGTTCGTCAAACGGGAAGCGGCGAAGCTGACAAACTTGGTCGAAGCGCAGTCGGCGGAGCGGCCGATCCCACTGATCAGCTTTGTCGCCCGACAGCGTGACCTGCGAGACCTGGTTGGCGACCATGTGCCGGGGGCGGAAAAGCTCGGCTTCAGCGATTCACTCGACTGGCAACAGGGGCGATTCGACACGATCACCCTGGAAGACCGCAACCTGCCGGCGATCGCTGAGAAACGCGTCTTGAAATGCCGAAGTAGCGCCGCCAAGGGAGAAATGGACGCGGCTTTCGAGCAGACGATCAAGATGAAGGACAACGTGATGGACATCCTGCTGACCCGCGAAGGGGATCGGCAGATGTTTCGTCAGGTTTATCCGTTCAGCCCGGCCCTGGTGCAGACGCTGATCGCGGTCTCCAGCGTGTTGCAGCGTGAGCGGACCGCCCTGAAGGTGATGTTAAAGCTGCTGGTCGACCACCGGGATACGCTGAAGCTGGGCGAATTGATCCCGGTTGGGGATCTCTTCGACGTGGTGGCGCACGGCGACGAGGCGTTCAGCCAGGAAATGGCGATCCACTTTGACAACGCCAAGCGGCTCTACCATCAGAAGCTGTTACCGGTCTTGGAAAAACAACATGGGATGCGCCGCGAGGATGTGGAAGAGCTTCCCTACGATGATCCGAAACGCAGCGCGTTTCGGAATGACGACCGATTGATCAAGACGTTGCTGCTTTCGGCGCTGGTGCCGGAGGTGGAGTCGCTGCGGGCACTCACCGCGGAGAAGCTGTCGGCATTGAATCATGGGACGATTCAATCACCGATCAAAGGCAAAGAAGCGGCCGAAGTGCTACGCCGCTGCAAGACCTGGGCGGCGAGCGTTGGCGAAATCCGTATTGGTGAAGAAGCCAACCCGACGATTACGGTCCAGCTTTCTGGCGTTGATACCGAAAGCATCATCGAGCAGGCCCGGCGCGAAGATAACCAGGGGAATCGGATTCGCCGCGTTCGGCAGATGCTGTTCGAGCAGGTCGGCATTCAGGGAGAGGGCGAGTTCGAGCAATTCCATGAGTTCTGGTGGCGCAACACGAAACGCAACTGCAAGGTGCTGTTCAAGAACATTCGCGAGTTGCCGCCGTCATCGCTGGAGAATGACGATGAAGACTGGAAGTTGATCATTGACTTCCCGTTTGATGAGCCTGGGCATGGTCCGCGGGACGACCTGAGCAAGATCCAGCAGTTCCTGCAAATCCAACCTGAAGGGGGCAAGACGATGTGCTGGGTCCCTTCGTTCTTCAGCCTGGAGGCGCAGAAGGACCTGGGAATGCTGGTGATCTTGGAACATATCCTGACCGGGGAACGGTTTGGGCAATACTCCAGCCACCTTTCGCCCCAAGATCAACAGGCGGCAAAGTCGGTCCTGGATAGCCAACGGAGCCAACTGCGCCAGCGAGTCCAGAACCACCTGGATTCGGCGTATGGCCTGGAGTCGGTCATGCAGGGATCGCTCGATACGACGCACGATTTGGACTTGGCCGAGCACTATATGTCGCTCTCGCCAGGATTTATTCCGCGTCCTCCGGTCGCACCCAACCTAGCCGGCGCGATGCAGCACTTGCTGAGCCAGGCGCTGGAGCACGAATTTCCCGCTGCGCCGCACTTCGAGACCGAGATCAAGTCGAATTCGATAAAGAAGGTCTACGAGCAGATCTTGCCGGCAACGCAGACGACCGATGGCCGCCTGGCGATCGACAAGACGATGCGGCCGATCGTGCGCCAGATCGCTGTGCCGCTGCTGCTGGGCGAGATGGGGACTGATGCGACCCACTTCGTGCTGGGACAGCATTGGAAGATGCATTTTGGCCGGAAAACAGCCGAAGCAGGCGGGGCGATTTCGGTCCGTAAGCTACGCGAATGGATCAATGATCCAAAGCCAATGGGGCTGCCGAAAGAGGCGGAGAACCTGGTCATTCTGATGTACGCGGCGCAAACCAGCCAGTCGTTCTATCAGCATGGCGGGCCCTACTCGGACGCTTCCCTTACCAAGATCCCGGACGAGTGTGAACTCCGCAAAGAGAACCTGCCGGAAGCCGCGGACTGGGAGATTGCCCTGAAGCGTGCCGGCAGCATCTTTGGTGAAGCCGGCCTGAAGCTACTGAGCGCCGGCAACGTCAGCCAGCTCTCCAGCGGCTGCAAGACGAAGGCCGCCGCGGTGCAGAAAGCGTGTCAGGCGTATGCTCAGCTCTTAAAACAGCGCATGGCGGAGTTTGGGATTTCGTCGGAATCGACCGACCGCATGAAAACCGCCAATGCGACGCAGGTATTGGTTGGTAAGTTGTGCGCTGCGGACTCTGGTGCGATCGTCAAGACGTTGGCCACAGCGACGATCGAGACGAGCGAGGCGTCGATGGGCGAGTGCGTCGCCAAGGCGGCGGAGCTGGAAGGGAACCTAGACACCGCAGGCTGGCAGACGTTTGAGCTGATCCGCAAACTTCCGGAAGAGTATCAATCGGAAGCACAACGGATTCTGGGAGAAGTGGACAAGGCGCTTGCCAGCGACGAGCATGTCATATCACTTGCTCCCGCCCTAAAGACAGCGCATTCGCAGGCGATGCGGCTTTTGGAAAAGCAGCTGGCGAAGGTTCAGCCAGTAGTAGAGACGCCGATTGCGGCCCCACCCGTGAAACCGTTGCCTAAAAGCAAGGACAAGCTTGTTGAGCAAGGTTCGCAAGAAGGCCTGACTCTGGAAGCAGCCAAAAAGTTGCTGGGCGATCTAGAGCAGAAGGGAGCAGGCGGCAAGACGGTTCGCGTGAATCTAAGTTGGGTGATTGAATCGGGAGGCGACGCGTAGCGATGACGGCACCTTCCTTCAGCCAAATTAAAGCGCAAGTCGCCGCGATCCGTCAGAAGGTTTCGCGTGAAGACCCGATTGGTATCCATTCGGCCGGGCGATGGACCGGAGAAGCGATCAAATACGATGGCGAACAGGGCTATTCCATTCACCAATGCGACTCGCCGCTTTCGTTTCGGATCGCGCTACGGCAGCCAACGGACGAAGGGGTCACGAAAGTTCTGATTACCGGTCTGGACGAACATGACCTTGGCGAAGACGTTATGCTGCGATTGGCAAAACGGAAGCTGTTTCCGATCGATCCTTGGCAAATCGTGCGATCGTTGTTCGATGCCCACGCCGTCGATCCTCGGCTGACGAAACAAGCCTGGATTGCGGAAGCGCTGCTAGAGCTGAATCCTGCTGACGGTTTTCCAGCTGCGCGAGGCGGATTCCTCGATTCCGAGACAGTCTGGCCGTTGCTGCTGGAAGGGGCGATCGGCTTTCGCGCCGAGGCCCCGGACCTGACTTCACTGCTGAAGTGGTCGCTGGATGCCGACGCGACGAGCGAATTTCGACGTCGCCCGGACGCCTTCCGACAAGGTGCGGCAAATTGGTTGGCGGAGAAAGCGGGGCCGGCCGCGAAGACGGTTTTGCATTGCATCGAGAAGCTGGATCGAGCGGATGCGGTTCCCTTGGGCTTGGCTGCTGCCGTTGTCTACCATCCTTCGGCCCTGGGCAAACTGGAAAAGGCGACTGGAAAGCTAGAGGAACGTTTCTTGGGGGGCAAGTCGCCCGATACCGAACAGATGCAACGCTGGAGCACCGCTGCGACCGAGGTTGTTCGCAGCCTGCGGCACACGGCCCCTAAGAGCTATCACCAGACGATCCAACGGGCCGATAAGATCCTGTGCGACATCCAGGCAGAAGGTTGGGCACATTTGTCTGACACCTCCTCGCTTGGTTTCGACCAGCGATTGGTGAGCGTGGGGGAAACGCTGTCTGGTATCTTGGATCAAGGCAACTGGAATCGCCTCGAAGATTTGGTGGCGACACAGAAGCAGGTAAGCCTCCACGACCAGTCCGCTTCGGAGATCCGGCGCGTCGAGAGAATCGAAATGGCGCTGCGTCTGATGCGCTGGCTGGCCAATCAGGATGAGCATGGCCCGAATGAGCCTAAGTCCTTCGCCGAAGCGGCTGACAAACAGCTTCATGAGGGAGGGTTCGTCGACTGGGCTCGCCTTAGCCTTCGCAGTGGCGATCCCATCCGTGAACTTTCGGAAGGTTACGCCCGACTGTTTAACCGTGTTCGCGACGTCCGTGAGCAGCAAAGCCAATCCTTTGGAAAGCTGCTTGTTGACTGGACGGCGGCGAATTCGCACGGCGACCAGGTAATCCCTGTTGAGAAAATCCTGGATGAGATTGTCGCTCCGCTTGCCGCTGAGGCGATGGTCCTAGTAATCGTAATTGACGGCATGAGCACGGCCGTTTGCCGCGAGCTGCTTGCCGACGTGACGAAACATGACTGGATTCTGCTCGCGGAGCCAGGTCGCGACATGAATCGGCCCGGCGTGGCCACGATCCCCTCTGTAACCGAGTTTTCTCGGACCAGCCTCTTGTGCGGAAAGCGGAGCCAGGGGACGCAAGAGGATGAGAAAATCGGGTTTGCCAAGCACCCTGGCCTGCTTGAGCACTCCAGAAGCGGTTCGCCCCCAGTCCTTTTCCACAAGGCGGGACTTCAGCAGGAATCGGATGACTCGGTGTTGGCTGCGGAGGTTCGGAAAGAAATCGCCTCGACGCATCGGCGCGTCGTGGGCGTCGTCGTGAATGCCGTCGATGATCATTTGCTCAAAGGGGAGCAAATTGACACGCGCTGGTCCCGTGACGAGATTAAGGTATTGCCCGCCCTGCTTCATGAAGCTCGGATTGCGCGCCGGCTGGTGGTGCTGGTGAGCGATCATGGCCACGTCTTGGACTGCCAGGCGGAAGGACGCCCATTCAAAGAAGACTTGGCGGGTGGGGAACGTTGGCGCAGCGCAAAAGGCAGCCCTGGGAACGATGAGCTGTTCGTGAAAGGGTCACGAGTTCTGACGAACGGTCACCAGTTGATCGCTCCTTGGAGCGAGCGAGTCCGCTATGGAATGAAGAAGAACGGTTATCACGGCGGACTATCGCCGCAGGAAATGATCGTCCCGATCGCGGTTATGGCCAGCACGGACAGCTTCCCCCAAGGTTGGAGCGAGCAGCTCATCGATACGCCAGACTGGTGGGATGCATCGTCGGCGGCGAAAATTCCGACAGCGGAGAAGCCAGTTCCGAAACTTAAGCCGGTGGCCTCGAAGCCTATCGATACCCTGTTCGATATGGAGGACAAGCCGCGATTGGCCGTCGCTGACGCTGCCTTACCGCAGTGGGTGTCGAATTTGCTTGCCAGTCCGGTCTTTGAAGATCAAAAGCGGTTTGCCGGACGCGGGGTTCCTACCGATGAAATCTTCGCTCGGCTACTTTCCTCCTTGGATGAACGGGGAGGAAAGATGACTAGCGTGGCGTTAGCGCGAACGCTTGAGGTACCCAAGGTTCGACTGCCTGGACTTTTGGCGAAGGCGGAACGAGTTTTGAACGTTGACGGCTACGACGTCCTACGTCGTGATGACGCCTCGGAAACGGTCGAGCTGAATCGCAGCATCCTGCTCAAGCAGTTCGACCTAGTGGAGTAACCAATGAGCATTAGCCCTCAACGCCGGCAAGAGATCATTGACGCGCTGCGTCGCGGAACCGTTCCGCGCAATAGCCTGGACGCGTTCGCGGTGGGACTCGGCGGCTATGAGCCAGTTTTGGACGAGGAGCTGGACAAAGTCGCTTCTCTCGGCAGCGTATTTAAAGCGGTTCGCGGCGAATATGGTTGCGGTAAGACATTCTTTTCGCGCTGGATGGCCGACCGAGCCCGCAAAAAGGGCTTCGCGTCAGCCGAGGTACAGGTATCTGAGACGGAAACGCCGCTGCACCGGCTAGAAACGGTGTACCGACGATTGATGGAGCGGCTATCAACCGCTGACACTCCGCAGGGAGCTTGGCGCAACATCGTCGATGGCTGGTTCTACGCCTTAGAAGAAGATGCTCTCGCCGAGGGAACGGTCGATCCGAACGACCAACAGGCCTTGATCGAGCGTACAAACGAATTACTTGAGCAGCGATTGGCCAAGGTCAGCAGCACCGCTCCGACCTTTAGCGCCGCATTACGTGGCTACCGACAGGCTCAAGCGGCCGGCGACCAGGCAATCGCCGAAGGGATACTGGCCTGGCTCGCAGGCCAACCTAACGTCTCTGCGGGGGCCAAGCGAGCGTGCGGCGTGAAGGGGGACATCGATCACTTTGGGGCGTTGAGCTTCCTTCAAGGCGTACTGATCGTCCTCCGCGACTCTGGGAGTCCAGGCCTCTTGCTAATCCTGGATGAGGTCGAAACGATCCAACGGGTTCGGAGCGACGTACGTGATAAGAGCCTGAACGCTCTGCGACAACTGATCGACGAGGTTGACTCCGGGCGATTTCCTGGCCTTTACCTGCTCATCACCGGTACTCCGGCTTTTTATGAAGGCCCCCAAGGAATTCAACGCCTGGAGCCGCTGGCTCAACGGCTACATGTTGATTTTCAAACGGATTCGCGATTCGACAATCCCCGCGCCCCTCAGATCCGCTTGCCTGGTTTCAGCTTGGAACGGTTGCGTCTGGTCGGCTGCAAGGTCAGGGACATTTACGAGCAACACTCCCATTCCCCGGATCGAATCTCCAGTATGTGCGATGACGCCTACGTCCAAGATCTAGCAGAAGCCGTTGCTGGTAAGCTTGGCGGAAAGGTTGGCGTCGCACCACGGATATTCCTGAAGAAGTTGGTGACGGATGTACTGGACCGCATCGATCAACACCCGGACTTTGACCCGCGCGTGCACTATACGCTAACGATGAGCGATAACGAAATGACCGCCGTGGAACGTCAGGCCATGGGGGCGAGCGACGTAGATGAAATAGAGTTGGACCTGTGAGCAGCTTCGACCGCCTCCACCCTGCATTACAGCACCACATCGTGAACAGCCTCGGCTGGCGCGAGCTGCGCCCTTTTCAGGAAGCGGTGATTTCTCCAATCCTCGACGGTCAGCACTTGATCGTGCTAGCCCCAACGGCTGGCGGTAAGACGGAAGCGGCGTTCTTTCCCGTCGTCTCCCGGATGTTGACCGAGGGCTGGACAGGGCTGAGCGTCCTCTATCTTTGTCCAATCAAAGCGCTCCTCAACAATCTTGATGTTCGGTTGCAGCGGTACAGCACCCTTCTCGGCCGGCGATCCGCCCTTTGGCATGGCGACGTCAAACCAACTGCCCGCAAAAAGATCCTCCGAGAACCGCCTGACTGCCTACTAACGACGCCAGAATCACTCGAAGTCATGCTCGATTCACCGAGTGTGGACAGTCGAAGTCTTTTCGCCAACCTCCAAGTCGTTATAGTCGACGAAATTCATGCATTCGCTGGGGACGATCGCGGCTGGCACCTGCTATCGGTGCTTGAGCGAATCTCGAAGTTGGCCGGTCGAGAGTTACAGCGCCTCGGTCTATCCGCGACGGTCGGAAACCCGGAGACGCTATCAGGCTGGCTCGCAGGATCATGCAAGGGACCACGAGATGTTTTCTTGCCCCCATCCTCTGGCGGCGGCCAGGCCGACGTTCAGCTTGACTTCGTCGGTTCACTACAAAATGCCGCGCTCGTAATTTCGCGACTGCATCGGGGTGAAAAACGCTTGGCGTTCGTAGATAGCCGATCACGAGCTGAACAACTCGCTACGGAATTGCGGAACCTGCAAGTCACCACGTTCGTGACCCACAGCTCCCTAAGCCAAGACCAGCGACATCAAGCCGAAGAGGCGTTCGCTTCACGTGATGACTGCGTAATTGTGGCGACGAGCGTTCTTGAGCTAGGAATCGACGTTGGTAACCTGGACCGAGTTATTCAGATCGACTCTCCCCCCACGGTCTCGAGCTTTCTGCAGAGAATGGGAAGAACCGGTCGGCGATCCGGAACGATGCGCAACTGCCTATTCCTAGCGACCAAAGATGAGACGCTAGTTCAGGCATCCGCGCTGATAAACCTCTGGAGGGAGGGCTACGTAGAGCCGATTGAGCCGCCTCCGATGCCGATCCATGTGCTTGCCCAGCAATTGATGGCGCTGACGCTGCAAGAAAGCGGCATCGGCCGCGCCGAGTGGTTTAGTTGGCTAAAAGGGGTCCCAGGCTTTCAAACGATTCCGCCCGAAAAGGTTGAATACCTCGTGTCCTCAATGCTCGAACGCGAAATCCTGTGGGAAGACGCTGGCATCCTTGCCATGGGCAAAGAGGGAGAATCCACCTACGGCCGGCGAAACTTCTTAGAGCTATTCTCCGTGTTTATGTCGCCGCCAATTTTTTCCATTTTGCACGGTCGCCAGGAAATTGGTTACGTCGACATCATGACATTCCTTGGCAAGCATGAAGGTCCGCGGATCTTGCTTCTAGGGGGACGAGCCTGGAAGGTCAACCATATCGACTGGAGCCGACGTATGGCCTACGTCGAACCGACCGACGCGACAGGGCGAAGCCGCTGGATGGGCGAAGGCCAAGGACTTGGCTTTCGCATGGCCCAAGCGATCAAGCGTGTCTTGGCGACGGACAATTCGGAAGAATACTGGTCGCGCCGCGCCGCTGAGCGTATTGCGGAGATTCGCCAGGAGTTTGCCTGGGTCGCCCCCGACTCCACAGTAGCCATTCTCGCTGGAGCTGGCGAAGTGGAATGGTGGACATTCGGAGGGTTTCGCGCCAATGCGACGCTTTCTCACGCACTGTCGCTGTCCACCAACACAAAGGTCAAGCACGACAGCTTCACATTGACCTTTGAGCCATCGCTGAAACAACAAGATGTCGAACAGGCCATCGAGGCAATCCGTCAGCATGACGTTGCGGAAATGCGACCGGTTGTGGAAGACGCGGCTATAGATGGCCTGAAGTTCAGTGAATGCTTGCCGGCAGAATTGGCAATCGAGATGCTCCAGTGCCGACTTCGCGAGCCAGATGCGACGCGACGAGTATTTGAGGAGCGGGTGAAATTTCTAGTTCATTGACTTTACGCGATATTCACCGCGACAATAGACCGAATACAGATTCTGGACCACTTACCTGATGACGTGCTTTGCACAAGATTCGAATTCTCGGGAGCACAATCCAACTCATTTATATACACAACCGTCAGCACACACATCGGCAGCAATAGATCATCAGAGAATCACCGTGAAAACGAAAGGTGCTGTGAACAATGGCTCAAATGATTCCTCCGATTCCCAACGACTTCCATGGAAGTCAAGGAGAGGAACGTGTCTTTCGTGCCCTGCGATCGCTACCAGATGAAATCGTCGTATTGCACTCGCTTCGATGGATTCATGCTGGCAGCTGGAACCCGAATATAAACCGGCCCCAAGGTGAAGGCGACTTCGTCGTCATTCATCCGCAATTCGGCATACTTGTTGTTGAAGTAAAGGGAGGCGAAATCCGCTGCGAAGACGGGCAATGGTATCAGAAGAACAGAAAAAGCGGCCACGAAGAAAAAATCTGGCCAGAGGAACAAGCAAACCGAACCAAATTCCGAATTCTCGAAGAGCTAAAAACTCGTTTTGCTGGATCGGATGCGACTCTCGTCTGTCATGCAGTGTGGTTCCCTGATCAACTCATCGTCGATCGTACTCATTTGCCAATGAGCTACCCGGACGAAACGACCCTGGATTCGACACATTTGTCCAATCCGGAAAATGCGATCTTAAAAGCGTTCAGTTTTTGGAAGAACAGTGTGCGGAATTCAAGGCCTCCCGGGGACCGAACAATTGACCTTCGAAGAACGCTCTGTCCGACCTTTTCGCTTGTTCATTCTGTCCGCAAGACGACAGAAGAGTGGCTCGATGAAATGGTCCGGTTAACTCAAGAGCAAGCCAGGGTAATAGGGTATTTGGATCAGCAAATGGAGGCCGCAATAGTTGGGCCTGCTGGAACAGGAAAGACATTGCTTGCTATTGAAAAGGCACGACGCCTAGCGACCCCCCACGAACCCGTTCTCTTTCTTTGTTTCAATTCGGCCCTAAGCAAACACCTCCAAGAGACTCACCGTCAAGCGAACGTATCTTATCGTAGCTTTCATGGTTTTGCGCGGGAAATCGTTGGGCCACACGGAGACTTGGACTCGTGTGTTCAGCGACTTCTCGAATATCTCTGTGACGGCGTTGCAATGCCTTACACCCATCTTGTCATTGATGAAGCCCAGGACTTTGTGACGGACTGGCTAGACATGCTGAGGCTGCATTTTCAATTACGCGGTGCATTCTACGTGTTCTACGATCCATTTCAGGCAGTACAAAACGATCGCGACGCGGCGTGGCTAAATGATATTCCATGTCGACTAACGCTTACCAAGAACTGTCGAAACAGCGACCAAGTCTGCAAATTGGCATACAAGTCGGCCGGAATAAAAGTCGGGGAAAGCCAAGGGCTCGATGGCCCTAAACCTACAATTTATCCGGTGCCGACGATCGAGGCGGCAAGGTCGTTATTGAATCGACTTGTAAATACGTTGCTCGATCAGGATGCGGTTCCCGCAAACGAGATTGCCATTTTGTCGCTAAAGACTATTGAGAATAGCGGCTTTCGCGATTCTGTATTCCGAGCGAAAACAGCCGAAACTCCCGAACCGGGGCGTATAACTTTTAATACGACGCGCCGCTTCAAAGGATTGGAAGCAATGCACGTGTTCGTTGTCGACGTCGACTTCGAACAGGCCGATGATACAGACTGGCGGAAACTGTTATATATCGCATGTTCGAGGGCGCGACTCGCCGTCCATATCATCACAACGACGAATGAGGCGAACCTAAAGCCAGCGATTGAGGTATTCGGCAAGTCGGAAAAGCGTCGCACCCACTGGAAGACAATTTCGAGACTATTAAGCGTCAAGATAGGAGAGTCCTAAATGTTTCGATCGATTGCGCGAACTGATAACGCCGAATTCGAACTCGCCAGGGATTTGAGACACATTGAAGACGTGTGGAACGAAATTGCAACTGGACTTCCGGTGTATTGGCAGAAGTTTCTCGATCGCCTCCGACCGCCTGCTAGTGACGTCATTGAGATCCTAGGTGCCAGAGTTCAGCAAGAACCGAGCACACAAGCTGACGGCGTTTTGCTTGTGAGTGCTTTTGACGTCGCTGTAGAAGAGTTTGAAAGTGAAGCTGCAAAGTATCGAGAGTTCTTCGACGAAGGAGCAATCGAGGAATACGAAGAAGATCCAAATGCGTTCAAGCATTTGATGACCCGCGAGCTACCCGTGATTGCCAGAACCTTACGCCAATCAAACAAGGAGCTTAAGGAGTGGCAGAAGAAATTTCGGCTGGCTCGTCCAGCGGACTTGCTCGCGGTGTTCACAAACGTCCTGGATTTCTATGACGAGTGGTCCGCGAACCACTCGGTTGTCGCCTACAAGAGTTACAACGCACCAGCCGAATTCCAATTGGCTCCAATCAATGATGACGAGAATCTGAATATCCCGGGAGTCATTGGAATGGGCATCAAGACGATCGTACTGTTTCACAAGGACCCCCAAAGAATGCCCCAGCTTGGGCGATTCGCCTTATTCGGGCTCTATTTCCTCTCCGGCAGGAAGTCGTTTGGGATGATCAGCGATTCTTCCGAATTCTTGATGATCAACGACGAGACTAAAGCGGCGAACGGGAGCTTCGTGATGGACCAGAACTATTGGTATCCGTACGACGTGTTTTCGCTCTATCTACTTCGCATCTACCGATGGATATCCTCCAAAGCAGCTGAGCAGGGATTTGGCGTAGATGATCAGCGCCGCTATGTCTACGTAGAACGCTTTTTGGAAGCCGTCTGTGCTGAGCATCTTGATGACATGAAGACGATGCGTGCTCACGACAGTTTCGGGATACCAGCATGATAAGCAACGTTGCTCCAGAAAACGCTCTCAGGCATTTCTATCCCGACATCGCTGGCTTTCGAGATTGCCAGAGGGAAGCCATTGATCGCCTGTGGAAAGGCGAGTCAACACTCCTGCTCATGCCCACTGGCATGGGGAAATCGCTTGCGTATCAATTGCCAGTATTGGCATCTGGCAAAGTCGGCGTAGTCATTTCCCCTTTAATCGCCTTAATGCAGCAGCAGGCCGCTAACTTAATTCAGTCGGGGGCGAACGTCCTTTCCCTTGGTGGCGCAACTGATGCGAGACAGGCTCAGGACCAATTGAAAAAGTTTCGATGGGACAGTGGGGCCGGTTTCCTTTTCGTGTCGCCTGAACGAATGGAGACTGATGGGTATATAGAATACCTGCTATCCAAGCATCGGAGTCGAATTTCCCTGCTCGCAATTGACGAATCGCACTGCATTAGCCAATGGGGACATGATTTCCGACCTCCCTATAAATGCCTTCCAGGTGTGTTCGACCGCAGTTTTGGTCGCGACGCGTGGCCGACAGTGTTATGCCTAACTGCGACACTTGATGAAACAAGTCAAGGCGAGATCCTAAACGACTTTCGACTGAATCGAACTGCCATTGTGCGTAGTGAGAACATGCTTCGCACAAATCTTGACCTGTCGTTTACGACCTTTAAGGACAGCAAAGAAAAGCATGACGCGCTCGAGGTGTTGCTCGAAGAGCATCGCGGAGAAAAGGTTATAGTATACGCCCACCGTATCAAAAGTAAGGCGAATGGAACTCGAGCGTTATCGGCATACTTCGAGCAACTCGGGCACCGCTGTAAGCCATTTGATGCAGCCCTGTCGCTGAGGGAGAAAGATGAAACTATATCCGCATTCCAAACTGGTGAAATCGATGTCGTATTCGCTACAGGTGCATTTGGAATGGGCGTTGACATACCAGACATTCGCGGTGTAGTCCACTATTTGCTGCCCGAGTCAATTGAGCAGTACTACCAGGAAGTCGGTCGAGCGGGTCGAGATCAGAAGCCCGCTTTTGGCAGATTGCTCTACTGCAATTCAAATGGCCGAATACAGAGGGAAATGATCGAATCGGCACTCAGGGAACCAACGCAAATCGAAGAAGTTTGGAATAGCTTGTTCGATTCGGTGAGTAGCGATCTAAAGTCGATTAATCCTTGGACTGAGTTTCAGGGAAAGGAAGATGAATATGCCTTGTTCTACGCCTTTGTTCACCTCGGAGCGATTAAGGTGTTAGCCAGGGGGCCGGCCTGGCTCAAACCACTTAGCGCCGTCAGCGAAGACGCGAGAAATTTCCTTCGTTCTCTAAGCAGTGCCACGAGAACTGGAAGTATTGCGCGAGCGATAAGAAAGCTCGGACTTGATCCCCAAGCCGTTTCTGAGGAGATATTTAGAAGGTACGATTCCTCGGAAATCAAGTTGACCGGTAGCCTCGACAAGACGATCTATTTTCGTACGCGTCAACTTCGCACGGAAGAAGCGGAATCGATCTCAGAAAAGATTTCGAAGGTCGTTGAGTCCAGGCTGAACAGATTCGACGAGTTCTTAGGCTTGGTTGAAACGAAATCCGATCCTACGACTGCCTTAGCGGAAAAATTTGGCGGGTAGGACAGCGATTTATCCTGCTCTCCATTTTTTTACAGACGTTGCAAGCTCTCTAATCACCTGCATCCAGGGGCAAACGGACGGCGGGGAGCTGCTCGCTCGACGCCGTGGGGCGGCTGCAACTGCTCGACGGCTTAACGGATAGCGGCGCTGATCATTCACGACTCAGCACTTCAATAGCAACTCATCCTCCTAGTGGCAAATCCGCCACGGTTCTAGATTCCACCGTCCGCTGGAATTCCGTCAACAGTTCGGCATAATTGCCAGCCAGGTACCGAACGAGCCGAGCGTTGTCCAAAAGCGACTTCAGATATGGGAATCGCGACGTTCTTTCATGCGGCCACCTCAATTCGGCTGCGTGCGGCAAGTTGGGCAAAATAGTCCAAATTGTCGAACTGGTAGGTATCCAGAAACGCGCCGTTGGTCTCGCAAAGCAAGACTTTCGGCTCAGCCAGATCCATTAGCGGGAAGAGGTAGTAGTCCGTAGCCACCTCGTTTTCAGGGTCCATGCGGACCAAGATCGTGATGTCAGGAGCAATGCGTTCGTCAAACTTAATCCACCAGCGGAGCGCCCCGGCCGGCGTCTGGCGGCATCGCGACAACACCATCGAGGCGCTGTACTCGCCGTTGATCAGCAACAAATCCGATGTCGCGTCCCGCGTGACGGACGCCCCCACGGCATCCAATCGCTGGACGACGTCGGCAACAAGGTCGGGGTACAGCTCCCGGAGATGGCGATTGATTTCGAGATAGCGATAGTCTCGCTCCGGCGTATAGCCAGCCAGGCGGTACGCCCGGATCAGGCTCCCAAATCGCGAACGGAAGGTCGAGGAAGTCGGAATGTCGTCCGCCGAGTCGATGATCGCCGCAGAAAGGGTCGGATGGCGACTAGCCAAGAGCTTTAGTCGCTCAATCAGCTCGTCGTCGGAAAATCGCCGATTTCGCTCTTGGGCGATCCCCTGGGCAGTGAAAAAGAGATCAGGGGGAACGATCGGCTCAAAGGCACCATCCGCCCGGACCCACATCTCAGGCGAGTTGACGACGTGCTTTCGCTTCAACTTGAACGACGTACGATTGTAGACGTTATTGCCGATGTACTTCTCGTTTGTCAGCACCTGGGCGACCGTTCCACGATTCCACTGACGTCCGTAATCGGTAGTAATCCCGCGGCTATTCAGCAGGCCCGCAATTTCACCCTCTCGTTTCCCCTTCCGGACGAAGAGATCGTAAATCTCCCGGACCACCACCACCTCGTCAGGAGGCCCGGGGACGAGGATGACGCGATCGGTCTGCAAGCTTTTGTATTCGCCACGGTTCAGGATGGATTTCGACTGCCCGCCCTGATCGATCAGCATTCGCCTCAGGCCGAACCCCGGCGCTCCCCCTTGTCGGAACCCAAGTTCGATCAGCCGACACTGCCCCTTGAAGACCTTTGATGACAGCTCACGACTATATTCGCCGGCCATCGCTCGCTTAACGCTCTTGATAATCGTCGAGGTAGGTCCGCCATCGTTCTCGAACTGCTCGGCGCAGTAGTGGACCTCAATGCCGGCCCGCTTGCACAGGTATTCGTAGTAGGCGCTTTCGTCGGCATCTTGGAACCGTCCCCAACGGCTCACGTCATAGACGAGTATCACGTCGAAGTCGGCGCGAAGCTCCTGGACGTCGGCAATCAGCCGGCGTAACGAGTCGCGACCGGCGACGCTGAGCCCGCTCTTGCCTTCATCCGCGTAGGTTCGCACGATCTCGAACCCACGTCGCTCGGCATATTCACGGATAATGTCTTCCTGATTGAGGGTCGAGTACTGCTGGTGCTCCGTTGACATGCGGACGTACTGGGCAGCACGTTTCTTCTCGCTGGGCTTTTGATCCGAGTTTGATGCGTGTTCGATCGAAGCTGGGACCATCGTCTTCACCTCCTGGTGCGGAAAAAAGAGAGTCGAGAACTACGTCTGACCTCTATCATGCGCCAGGGGCGTTTGATCCCCGTTTCATGCCCGTTTGATCTGCGTTTGATTTGGGGATTTTTTCAAACAAAAATCAAACCGTAGTACCCCGTGACCGTTCCATCGACCGCTTTGGCTAGGTCCATCATCCCAGCCGCGGCCAGCTGATCGCGGAGACGCTTTACCGCGCCTCGGACCGTCGACTCGCTTCGTTCACCGTGCCAAACCGATTCGAGCAGCTCTTCATGCGTCACGTATTGGTTGGCGCTCGACGCCAGTCGATGAAACAGCCAGAAGAGGCGTGTGTTCCCCAGTGAGCACTCCTTGCCGTCCCAAGTAACGGAGAACCTGGCTGCGTTTGCGTTGGGTAATGGCGTTGAAGGTCTGGGCGCAATTCCTGAGGGTTCCAGATCTAACGTCGCCAGAAGCGTCGCAATGATCGCCTCGATCTGAGTTACGGCCGACGACTGGGCCAGTGACAGTTGCTGGAGAGACTCTTGAATAGCTTTCTTTTTAGATGCGGTAAGCATTGGACTCGGCCCCAGACAGGTTTGGGATTGGAGTAAATGCATTCCGTGCGACCGGGTTGAGGTTTCCTGTACCTAGAGGATAGGCGATCGCCCGAGCTTCGGTGGTGATCTTCCTACACATTCACCAGAAAAGAGAATCGGCGAATAAGCCCTTTGCCGCGGTCGAATGCCGATCAATCAGGTATCACATCAACAAGCCAAGAGCGTCGCCTTAGAGCTAAAAACCACTTTTGATCTTTTAGCGAAGTCACAAGCCAACTAGTGAGATCGAAAGCGTGCCCTAAGAGGTCATTGAAAGAACGATGAAACCCAGTGCCAGGCTGCGACAAGAAGAATCGCAACTACAACAAACCACCAGATACTGGGCAGGCCTGAAACCGGTTGAGGAATGGATCTCGCTTGACCGATCGCTGCCGGTCGTGGAACAGGGGGCGATGTGGCCATAACATGATGAAGACGCCATTCGCGAAGGCGTCAGCCTTCCCTGGATGATCCATGCCCGCTCGTCCGATGGCCAGATCCCCAAGGTTCGTCGAAATATCGGTACGGTCCAGAAGGACTGGGCGATCATTAAGTCCAACCAGCTCCCACAGGACTTTTGTATAGCGGTTCGAGGTCACAAAGGCTGGAGTACTGATCCTGAAAACGTCGCCAACTACACTCTCGTTGTCACGTTCGAGATCGTCGGGCAAGAGATTCCCATCTATGACCCGTTCCGAATCGCTGTCGAGGATTTGAAGGTCGAACTTGGTATCAGCGAATTGGAAGCGGAAGTTGACGTTTGAGAGACGATGCGACGACAACTCCACTGAAATTTCGATCCATTTCGATTGCCCCCAAGAGCCGAATTGCTCGTCGGCGAATCCAAGGAAATCTCATATCTTCCTGCCAGGGGACTTCAGAATTTTAATGCCCCCTAACCCAGAGTTCGCGCAAGTCGTCTTCTAGGCTAGAGCCATCACCGACCAGGAGAAACAGAAATGAATAAGTCGCGGCAACATCATCAAGTTGCGGCATGTGAATCACTTTTTCACCATAATTGCAACCGACTTCCGCAAGAATCTGGCAATCAGCTGAAATGCAATCCCTGAAGGTTCCGCGCAGCCAATCGTTGTCACGACCTTGGTTCGAGTAGACGACGCAAAAATCGCCGCCTGAAATTGAACCCATTCGGAATTTAAAAAGAACCTTCGAAGTGCACTGAATTGCGTATTCTGCCAAGGTGCGAGCAGCAGCAACATCCCCACCTGACAACTCGCTCAGCCTTCTTTCGATAACGTGAATCCGGAGTCGCTGCTCCTTGTCAAATTCATACAGCATCTTCGTTTTACCTTTACGCGTTGGGCGGTGCTATTTTTCCAACTGCTTCATTTTAGAAAATGGCAAATAATTTGCCAGAATTTGCTTCACCAATTTCCTGGCCTAACGGATCAGTAAATGGACTTCCTGACCACAGTTCTCAACGCTAGAACGAAGCTTCGTGGCCTCGA
Organism: Blastopirellula sediminis; assembly: GCF_020966755.1. Classification (NCBI taxonomy): domain Bacteria; kingdom Pseudomonadati; phylum Planctomycetota; class Planctomycetia; order Pirellulales; family Pirellulaceae; genus Blastopirellula; species Blastopirellula sediminis. The sequence goes on along the minus strand of NZ_JAJKFT010000004.1, from coordinate 1,452,710 downwards.
AAAGCCCTCTCGCCGACACACCCAATAGAGCTCCCTGACATCGTCCGCGGCCGAACTAGTCGATCACAAGCGGCCGCCTCGATAAGCCGGAGCACGCGAGAGTATGACTACGCACTTATACGCACTTTCGATTCCGGATACGCGATTTTCCCGAGAAAAAACGCCATTATTTGCGATGACTTGCGTCACCAATCCGGTTTTCGTAAACTACGACCAGTTCACGGTTTCAGGTGAATTTGGCAGGGCTTTCAGGGCAGCCTCATAACCTCGAGGTCGTCGGTTCAAATCCGGCCCCCGCCACTTTTTTTAAGAAAGCCCTTTGGCCAACAGGTCAAAGGGCTTTTTCATTGTGACGTAAAGAGTTACGCCATCGAGTTTGCCGCTCAGACAGGTGATTTCGAGGATTCTACGTTTCGCAACCTAATCCGCCGAACCCCACATCTCTTTCAGGCTTTGCGAAAGTTCAAACGCTTTCATCGCAATGTCGATCCAATCACCACTGCAACGCTCCATCTGAAGTCGTAGCTCTGCTTCTTCGTCTCGTAGCTCTTGGGCTTTCACTTCCCAGGCGTTGGAGTCGATCTCTTCGAGAAGACGGAGATTGAGTAGCTGCGTCTGAAGTCAAACAACTTCGGAATCTCGATGTCCGACCTTAGGAACAAGACCCCCGAGCGCTGGTTGCGCTGCCCTGGCTCCACACGAGTGGAATGCCAGCGGTATTGTTGGTCATTCAACCTGTTCAAGTTGAGCCAGGGTAAAGTCGAGCATGGGGATCGAATCGGGCTCGTTTTGCTGCCGAAGCGTCGCTTGGCGTACGAGTAGCCGATCTCGCAGCTCGTAGAACCAGCGTTTCGCATCCTCGGGACGATCGCGCAGTTTCATCGCCATCGCGTACTGCAACATCCGCGTTTCGTTAGGCAAGCCTGCTTGGCTCTGGTCGACGATCTCCTTCAGCGTCGGTAAGTCAGCGCGCGGCGTTTTGTCCTTCAATTGGTCTTGCATCAGTAGCGCGACCGACCCGATTACGCAAAGAATGATGACGCCGACTTGGATCAATTGTCCGGTGTTGAGGGAGGGCTTCGCTTCCGTTTCCTGATCGTCGGCCTTCTCGGCTGGATACGAATCGTCATCTTCCTCCTCGAGAACCGAGGGAAGCGTATCGACCTGCTCTCGACAAGGCGCCGGATCCCCTTCCACTTCCAACATCAGCGTCGCATCGGATGCAAGCAGCCAGACTTGTCCCGGCTGCCAAACGCACGAGCCCATCGGCTTTAACTCCGTTTGGCCGACAGTCTGCGCATGGAGACTCTTGTTGTAGACGAAGTATTGACCGCTGCGGTATTCGAGCGTTCCCGCATGGGGCGCCAATTCTAGCGACGGCACGACGACCCCGCACGAGCTGTCGCTGCCGACCCGGAGAACCGGCGATTCAATCCACTGTCGGTGACCGGCGGTAATACCGGAGGTAATCACAACAAATGCAGGCATGGCTCACGCGGCCTCGTCTAGGTCGAACTTAAATTCCAAAAATCGAATTCACCAGCGGATAAATGAGCGGCGTAACGATCACCAGCAGGCAAGCGATCATGATCAGCATGCCTGGAAAGACGATCTTCACTTGCGCTTCGCCGGCCGCTTTTTCTCCCCACTGCGATCGCTTGAGACGCATCTGCTCCGATTGGTTTCGAAGCGTGACGGCCAAGGGAGTTCCTAACTCTTCTCCCTTATTGATCGCGAATACCAGCTCAGAGACGTCTTCGTCGCTTAGCCGCTGCTGGAAGTCGGCCAGCGCGTCGTGACGCGTTCGCCCGGCGGCGATTTGTTGAACGACGACGTTGAGCTCTTGTCCCAGCGGATGGTCGACATTCTCTCGAACGGCCGTTTCCAGACTATCTTGAAAACCGGCCCCTGCTTCCATCATCAAGCAAACGAGCTCAATCGCATGCGGCAGTCGCAAACGAATCCGCATCATCCGCCTGGTGGCGCGATCGGAAATGGTGCTGCGAGAAAGTTCGGAGTAACTGACTGCGATAAAGGCGCCTGCGACCAGCCCGATGAGCCAAAACCCCGCGAGCGCTCCCACAATCGCAAAGCCGAGGCCGATCAGGATGCCTTCAATAATCTTGGTCGCCAGAAACTCGTCAGGCGTTCCCAGATTGCGTTCGCTCGCGATGCGGACTTGCCGCTCGAGTTGTTCGCGTCGTTCCGGCGCCATCAGCGAACCGCTTGCGGCCCACTCGTCGATTAGCGGCTCAAACCAGCGATAGATGCTGTTGTTCTGGCGGACCGCTTGGCGTCGCGTAAGTTCAAACTTGTTTTGCCCAGGTCGAGCGAGCCGCGGCCGGGTCAGGACGTCAAGCAGCGTCCAGGCCAAACCGAAGCCGGCCAGTCCAAGTAACAACGAACTAATTATCTGAAATTGCGACATGAGATTCTCGTTACGTTGGCTCCTCCGCGAAGGGGATTACAACTCCAGCTTCAGGATCGAGTTGCTCCACCGCACGCTGACGTAAACCAGGATCATCACGACCAACATGATGATCTGGCCGACCAGCGATTGAAAAACCAACATGGTGTCCTGCGGTTTCGTGATGAAGACGAAGCCTAAGAACAAAAACGGAAAGGCCGTCAGCAACATCACAACGTTGCGGCCGCTGGCCGTTTCGGCGGCCAGTTTTCGCTCAAGTCGTTGCGATTCCTGCAGACTTTGACTGATTCGCTCCAAAGACTCCGTCAGCTTTCCGCCCCGTTCGATAGTGACGAGCAGGGACATGGCGAACAACGTAAAGCTGTCGAGGTTGAGACGCTCTTTCGCAGATTGAATCGCTTCGGCCAGAGGTCGACCGCAGTTGTATTCGTTGGTAATTCGGCGGAACTCAAATGCGAGCGGCTCCGGAATCTCTCGCGCCGCCTCTTCTAACGCCTGGGCGAGGGAGAGTCCGGCTCGACATCCGTTGGCGATCGCGACGGTTGCGCCGACCATTTGATCGCGCAGTTTCGTCTTTCGTCGCTCAATCAACATCTCCAGGATCAAGCGGGGACTTACGAAGACCAGATAGGCGGCGCCCAAGGCCAGCGGAGGCATACGCATCAAGATGCCGAGGATCACGATGACGGCGATCAGGGAAATACCCCACCAGCGCAGAATGGTCGGAATGTGCGAGCGATCGATCGACAGGGAGTCGAGCGACTTCTCCAAGTCGGCGATATAGCGACTCGTGATTCCATCCCAGACGCTCTTCAGCGACGTAGCGCACAGAAACGCCGCTACGAAGACCAGGACTGTCGATATCACGGGGATCATTGGTTCTTTCGCGCGTTTTAGTGAAGGTAGAGTCCGTCAAGCGTTAGTCGACCAGTCTCGATCAGCTCGTTCATGAACGAGGGAACGTGCCCGGTCGCTTGAATTCCATCTTCGGTCGCGTCGTCCCACAGGAACAAATCGCGGATCATCAGCTGCTTGGTCGTCGGATTTAATCCGACCAACTCCGAAACCTGGCAGACGACGCGGCGGCCATTTCGCATGCGGCGAAGCTGAATGACGATATCAATCGCGGACGCGATTTGCTGATGAATCGCTTCCAGAGGCAAGTCGGCCGCCATTTGCACCAGGACTTCCAAGCGGCGAATCGCGTCGCCGGTGTTGTTGGCGTGAATCGTCGTCATCGAGCCGTCATGCCCGGTGTTCATCGCTTGCAACATGTCGAGCGCCTCGGGCCCACGACATTCGCCGACGACGATGCGGTCAGGACGCATGCGGAGCGAGTTCTTTACGAGATCTCGAATCGTGTACGCCCCCTTCCCTTCGATGTTCGATTCCTTCGTCTCCATGCGAACGACGTGCTCTTTATTCAGCTGCAATTCGGCCGTGTCTTCCACGGTGACGATCCGTTCGCGATCAGGAATAAAATCGCTCATGCAGTTGAGCAGGGTGGTCTTTCCCGTTCCGGTTCCCCCTGAGATCAAAATGTTGCAGCGATGCAGGACGATGGCTCGAAAAAATTCGGCGACGCTGCGCGACAGCGCCTTCTTAGCGACCAGATCGTCAATCAGCAGTTTGCGATAGGGAAACTTGCGAATGGTGATGCAAGGACCGCTGACGGCGAGCGGCGGAATCACGGCGTTGACGCGGCTCCCGTCCGACAGTCGGGCGTCGACCAGCGGCGACGATTTGTCGATGCGACGTCCGACGCGAGAAACGATCCGCTGAATAATCGCCTCAATCACCGCGTCCGAGGTGAATCGCCGACCGGAGTTTTCGAGCACGCCGTTGCGTTCGATATAGATGTGCTCTCGATCGACCACCATGATTTCCGAAATCGTCGGAAGTCGCAGCAGGTCTTCGAGCGGACCGTAGCCAAAGACGATGTCCTTGATCGATTTCTTGACGAAACGGAGCGCCATATACTGGATAAAGTCTTTATGGATCCCGCCGCCGATCGCTTCCCATTTATCCCAGAAGCTTCGTTCCACAACGTCGATCTTCGCGCTCAGATCGGTCAGCTCGTGAAGCTTCAGCGACTTCCGGAGATACTCTGCAGTCCGATCTAGTTCTTGCTCACGCTCGGGAACGACCGAAACGAGACGACTCCAGTGACGCTTTCCATAAAGCCCCGTATCCCCGTGTTCTGGCAAGATCTCGCATAGATCGGACAGTAGTCGATCGCGCATGCCGTAGGCGGCGACATGTTCGATTAGCTTGCCGGTAAAGAGCTTTTGTTCTTTCGCGATCAGTTCCAGGTCCTGTTCCAGCGTCCAGAGGCTCTCGACCGATTCCGCTTTGCCTCCCTTCGCTTCCAACTCCATATCGCGGCGATTGAGGAGTTCGAGGTGGACGTCGCTAATCAACTTGGAAGCGGTCTGATCGAGCGCGGCACGCTGTTCGGCCTTGGTAACCGCTTCCTCGCACGGCAAGTCCAGCGTTAGCGAGAACGGAAAGATGGCGATCTGATTGTTGGTGGCGACTTTGCAGCTTTCGCCGTTGTAGAGCTGACGATCGCCTACTTTCAGGCCATTGAGACCGAGCGCGACCAGTTCCCAGGAAGATCCGCGACGGTAGAGAACCGCCGCTTCCTCAGCGATATAGGGACTGTCGAGGACGATCTCGTTATAGGGCGCCCGGCCGATGCGGATGCGATTTCCTTCGACATCCTTCACCTGGCGATTGGGGTCGACGACGTTGTTGTACCAAACCTTCATCGGAGTAGCCTATTCGTTGCTGTCGCTCTCAATTTCCAGCGCCGTGGATGACGCGTCATCCAGCACCACGAAACCGATCCATTGACCAATTTGGAGCACCCGGGGGACATTGTCGATTCCATCGAGCGAAATGAAGGCCGCTCTTTCGTTGGTCGCGAGTCCCAAGTTGACGTCGGTGTTGGCCGTATAGGCAGGGGCGTCTTTCGGAGGGGGACAAACGAGGACGCGATCGATCTGAGCTTCCTTGTCTTCCAATTCGTCATCGGTCCGTCCGTGTCGCGTAATATCCATGAGACGCAAGGTCGGCTTTTCGGGAGGCCATTTCACCGCGATCGTGACCGTGTCTTCGTTTCCTCCAGCGGAGGATTCTCCCTGCTTGATTGACTCCGAAAAACGGCTGCCGACGCTAATCACGCGGTAGGGCCCGAGTTCCCGATACTTCGTAACGATCTTCGGCGGAGTCAGGTCGCGATAGAAGAAGACGTCCCCCTGTTGGTAGTCGCGGGGAGCAGTTTGCCCTGTCAGGATCTCGCGACTTTCATACGGGATAAACGACTTGTCGAGCTTCGACTTGTCGCCGGCGATCTCGACCTTGTCGAGTTGATCGTCCGTGATGGGATCACCCTGCTTGATGTCCGCTTTGGCGATAACGTACTGACGGGGAGAGGTTTTGGAATTGAGATAGAACCAGTTAAGTCCGGCGGCGACGATGCCAATAACGACGGCGATGAGGAACTTCAGAGTGTGACTCATGGGCGGCTCGACGGGGCGAAAAACTAGGTTGGAATACTCAATTAGAATGAACTAACTTGGCAACTTCACCAAAACAAGGCTGTCGCCAGAGCCAGAGGTTCGAAAGACGAAAATGCGCTCTCGGCGACGCTCTAACAAACAGCCTTCGATTTCTCCAAGATTGGCGTCCAGTTCATGAATGGACGGGTCTTCTGCGATCCATTGGCGTTTCAGATCCTCGAGGGGCTGCGCGACGCTTACGCATTCCAGCACCAAGTCTCCCTCATCGGACCAGCGGGCCATCATCCGGGAGGCGGTGCTCGGCAGCGGCAGCAAGTGAGCTTTCGAGTCGGCGTCGACCTCCGGACCGCGCAGCGACAACTCCAGGATCATCGGTCCGCTTTCGGACGGGACCTCTAACAGCACCGCCAACACCTGGCGACGCGTCGCGAGTTGCCGAACCAAAAAGTGCATCGTAATCGGTCCGGCGACAGGATAATTCTGGACATCCGGCGTCACAGGGTGACCGATAACTTTGGCCGTATCGAGAATGGGAAGAATTGCGTCATCCAATTCGGTCGGACCATCGGAGCCGGTCGCCGCACCGGCCAACCCTTTCAAATGATCTTCAAAGTCAGTCGCTCTTACTTCCGTCTGGCGAAACCGCCACGGGGTCTCTTGGAACGTCCAGTAGCCGTCCGCCGGCAGCGAATGGAGGACTTCAATCGGCAACGGCGGAGCGACGGGAGTAGCCGCCGCCAACTCCGGCGTTGGTTGCAGCCATCGGTAATAGGTGCGGGCGGTGCTCGCGATCATCGCCACCATGAGCGCAATCACGACGAGCCGTCCGCCATACTTGGCGAAGCTCCAAAGTCGTGATTTCCAGGTCTCGTTCATGGTGCGCGTACTTTGCAGAATTGAACTCAGCTATTTGAGCCGCTTGAAGATGTCTTCCAGGGGTTTCAGCAAGTCGGAAATCTCTTTTCCCAACACCTTTTGCCCCCCGATATAGTCGAGCGCCAAGTCAATCGCCGTATTCGCATCGGCATTTAGGCCGCTGCTGAACAAACCGTCGGGCATTTTGGATTGGACGTTTGCCGTTTTTGCGCTGGCGCCAACCTTTGCGTAGAGCGCCCAGTTGGGTGGACGGTTCATATCGACGGCGTTGTGATCCCAGGAACCTCCGGTAATGGTGTGATGCGATTTCGGCTGAGCGATGGAATCAAAAACGGCGCTTACGTTGACGGTTGAAGTCGCATCCTTCGTCCAACGATTGGAAGTTGCGAAGTTGAAGGGGGACTCTCCTTGCGCGGCGCCGCTCGCTCCTGAACCGGAACCGTGTCGCATCCGCCAGGCGTCGTTCCGGGCCGATATGGTGACCGACGCTTGACCGGCGCAAAAATACCCGAGCCAGATGATCGCGATCATCAAAAAGGTCAACAGCGGAAAGACCATGACGAATTCCAGCGTCGCAACGCCTTCGCGAGATCGAGCCGATCCAGGTTTTCGCTTGCCCATCGTCATATCAGTGCGTCACCAGGTTACGCAGGTTCTTCTTCGACTTGTCCAAGAGCTTCCGGACGTCGCCGTCGACCGACTTTTCCTTGCGAGCGTCCCCGATTCGGGTCTCCGTCACAGGGACCAGTTTCGCTTGCCAATTTAATTGGACCCGCGCTTCATTGCTATTTATCGCGTTGCCGGAGAAAAACTCCCACGGCCAGACTGCGCCGGTCCGGGCGTTTCCACTCCCCTGCTCCGGCGCACGAACCGGCGACTCCCAATTAAGAGTATCCCAGCCGACATTCGGTTGCGTCGAACCGGGCGACGTCGGCGGTTCGACTTGTTCATTGGCGTTGTAGACCATCCCTTGTGCGTAGGCGAAAGTACCGCCGGGATGGGAGTTGGCGAAAACGTTTGCGCTGAAAACGCTCTCTTCGGCGGGGCGATAAGCGAAACCGACGACCGTGAAGTACCGTTCGGCGAGTCGTTCGTCCTTAATCCAGGGCTCACGCCCCTTATGCGATTGGTTTCCGGAATAGGTCGACTTCATCACCACCATGGCGAGCGGCTCGCGCCCCGACTTGTCGCGCCAGTTCAACGCGGGTGCAGAGGCCTTTTCCCATCCCTTTCCAGTCCGGTACTGAAGCGGCTTGACCATCGAAAAGTGATCGCAATAGCGCTGAAACGACTCGGCGGCTCGTGATTTGGGAAGTTGCTCCTCGAACATAGAAAGGATGCCGGAGCGAAACGCATCTACGTAGGGGTAACTTGCGCGAACCCACTGACTGTATTTCAGCATCGTCGAATCGACGTCAATTTTGCCTAGATTCTTGATCGTCGGATTTCCGCCGGAGGTGGTGTAAAACTCCATAATCTCTTCTTTGGCGGTTTGGCCGCTGTATTGCAGCTCTTTCTGGCGGATATCTAGCATGTTTTGCGTTTGCTTCAACGAAACCTTCAGACGCCGCTCCTCCTCAGGCTTAAGCTCCAGCTTGTCGTCGTTTACCATCTTTTGGAGCGAGCTCTTTTGCGACGTCAGGATGGAGATCTGCTCCTCAATCGCTTTCCGCCCTTTCATTCTCGCACTCGCATCAATGTGTCTTTGATCGGGCATTTTCGGAGCGTTCTCGTCCAATTCTTCGTGCGGATCGCCAGACGATGGATTTTCTTTGTCGCCGGCGTACTTTTCCAAGCGAAGTTCTTTGATCAGCTCCAGTCGTTTCTCCGCGTTTTCTTTAATCTCCTCGTCGAGGTCGTCCAGTTCCTGCTCGAGATCCTGAATCTCTTTGTCCCGGTCGGGGTCTTTTTTGGGGGGCGATTCGGCCTCGTCCTTTTCCTTCGCCTCTTGCTTCTTCTTCAGGTCCTCTTCCGCCTTTTCCTTTTTCTCTTGGGCCTTACGCTCTTTCTCATTGAGGGCTTCAATTTCGCGAATTTTTTGCGAGCGCTTTCGCAGCGCATCTCGATCATTCGAGTTCGCCTCCGCTCGCATTTCCTCCACTTTGTCCAACAACCCTTGATCAATCGGCGGAGGCTCTTGTTCTTTCCAGCCTGCCTTTCCTTGCAGCTTCAGCGGCGGTTCCAATTCGACCGGCAGCGTCAGCGTCCGCTTGGTCGGATAAAACGAAAGTTCGGCGTTCAGAGATCCGCCGAGGCCTTGCAATTCCTGGTCGACGCGCATCGCAACCAGGCTTGCTCCGCCCGACGCTTTACTGCGACCAATCGCCTCGGCGAACTTCGCCAACGTCGGGAGCGCTTGCGATTCGATCGGGTCTTTGAGCTTGGCCATGCTGAGCGCCGCCAACTCGATCGCCTTGATGACGTACCACTCCTTCAAGATCTGAATCAGTTGCAGTTCGGCGTAGAAATGAACGCCGGAAGCGATCGCCGCAGTGACGATACCGACCGGAAAGGGGCCAATGAACGGCGGCACGAAGTAGCCGGCGTTGGCGATCGACTTCATCGTGAGATTCGAGAACGTCTCGCGCTTCAGGTTGATCTTGGCGTCGTAAATAGTAGCGCCGGCATGGAACTTCTCATCCTCGCTCGCGATCTCTTTGACGATGAAGTTCTTAAGGAAATAATCGTCCGCTTGGTTGATCGGTTTTAACATCGCCTGCCAATAGGGCGAGTATCGCGTCACTTGAGCGAGGTCGGGGTTGACCAGGCCTCGAATTCTCGTGTTCATCGTTTTGGCGTCATTGTCTGTCCACCCATCATTGCCGTAGGCGTCCAACTCGGGACCGCCGAGCGCCTCATGAACGACGCAGACCGCCGTCAATTCGCCCAGCAGATGATTGGTCGCCGTGATCGCGTTCAGGCCGCGGGCCATCCAAAGAGCGCTGCTGAACGCGGCGGCGTCGGCCGCGTTTTGCATCTCAATCTTTTCCTTGACCGCGTTGCCGGAGTTCCCCACGAAACTGGTCATGACCAAGAGGGCGAGAATTACAAAGATCGTCGCGAGCGTCAGCTTTCCGTCCTCACCAGCAAGTAGTTGGCGAGCAGACGCGCTGCGCGCCGCTGCAGGCGGATCGTAGATTTCCGCGAAGAGAACGCGAATGTCGTTAATCAGGCGATGCATATCGAATTCCTGTTCGCTGTTGGGCGTTTTTAGGACCTTCGTTTTGCAACTTCGCCTTGCTGATGATCGACAAGCAATATCGACCGTCGGCGTTCTTCTTGCCGAGAATCATCCCGGCGCCTGGCGTTGTAAACGGGAACTCGTATTGAATCGTCACCTCCAGATCCGAATGCCACTCGGCCGGCGGACCATCGCTGCTGATCGAGACGTATTTCTCGGCGTAGCGATACTTGGCGGCCAGGTAGCTTCGTTTTCCTGGGGTCTTGGCGTACTCTTGGTAGGCGTCCAGGTAGCGTCGCGCCTGAGCCGATTCCGTCCCCGACTTTCCTTTCCCCTGCGTTCCGCTGGCGAAGGGCACCATCGATTCGACCGCCGCTTGGCGCATTTTGGACTGCGTTTCGCCCCAGGATGCGGCCGACGACCAAACGACGCCGGCGCGGCACGCCTGGTAGGCGGCATAGATGGTGCCGGTCTTGACCGTCAGGATTAGCGTCGTCTCGGCGATGACGCAGATCAAGAGCGTGTAGAAGGGGACGATTAAAACCAACGAAAGGGTGTAGGCTCCTCCGGTCTCGTTATTGTTCAGCCGCCGCAGTCGTCGCCAAGGTTGGCGCCGGATCGCTTGTCGCGTTATCCAGACGAAGATGGCGACGCTGATGAACCAGGTGATCCAAATCGCTTCGACCGATCGTACGAGTTCGTAGGGAGAAGCGAACATTGCTAGAACAGACCGCCAAGGTTATGGATAGGGCCAACCGACCAGGGTGGAAGTGATGTCGAACAGGTATTGGTAAATCTGCAATCCCATGTAAAAGAGGGCCGCCGCCAAAGGAACCAAAAGGCCCGTCGTTAGGGCGACTTCCAAAGACATGGCGCCGCGTCGTTTTTCGCTCCTCCTCACTCGCATCACGAGATAACTCCGGAAAGAGCGACAATGCTGCCCAAGGCGAAGAACGGTCCCAGGGGAACCGGCTTCTCCAACAACAAGGTTTGATCCTGATCCGGAGGGGCGACGAATCCGGGAATGAGGATCGCGGCCGCCTTACGAGCGAAGCCGACGCCAATTTTCACCGGGCCATGCTTCCACATCGACCAGACGACGCAGACGGCGGCAGCCGCCAGGTAGCACGTGATCAAAGCGAACAGGCCGGCTCTCATTCCGAGGCAAGCCCCAATACAAGCCGCAATCTTGACGTCGCCGGCGCCCCCGCCGGAAAGCAAGTAAGCGACCAGCAAAATCGTGAAACAGGTCGCGGCGCCGCTTAGCGATTGGCCAATCCCAATCGCTCCGAGCGCTGCAGGACCAACGGGGATCGCCTCTGTAAATGCGAACGCCGCCGTCCCTTCTTGCGGCCAACCAATGCTGGCGACAAGATTCAATCCCAAAGCCCAAAGGAATAACGGATAGGTGAGCCAGTTATAGATCCGGCGTTGCCGAATATCGGTGAATGCTGCGATCGCAACCGCGATCAGCAGCATCAATCCGCCGCCTGTCTTCCAGCCCCCTTGCAGTGGAACCAGCGTCAGCGTCGCTGCGACCGCCAAGGCGACCGCCGGCAAAAGCCAACCGATCCGCCAAAGCGTCGCCAGGCGATTGGATCGCTCTGGCAGATCATTAGCGGCGTTCGCAGTTTCGCTAGACATGCGACTATCCCATCAACTCTTGGACTCTCTCCTGCATCCATTGGATCACTTTGTCGCCAAGCGTCATGAAGGCGATCAAGATAATCGCGGCCAATGCGACGATCATGACGACCTGCAGGGCCTCGATGCCATCTTCGTCGTTGTGGAACTTGTCTACCGCGCTTTTCATCTGGGTCAACATTGTCGTACTCCGCGTTAATGAAGCTTTTGGTGAACGCCTTGGGGCGTGTTTTTAAGTAATCCATCGTGCGTTCTCCGCACATCAGCTACATGGCAAGCCGATCCGTTAGCCAGACACCTTTTCGTTGGAATTCATCAAAATAATCAAGGGCATCACCGCAACACACCCCCCTGCACGACTATTTTTTCCTAGGGGTCCGGACTTAGGAAGACGCTTCGAGTCAGATCGAGCCGATCGGCCATTCCCTGCTCGATGACTTCCCGCCGAAACTGAGGCTGAATCCCGGTAAATGCCAGCTCCCCAGTAACCTTTCCCGCTTCGTCCGTACCGCTCGCGTGAAAGACGTACAGATCTTGGAAGACGTATTCTCCTCGCTCATCCATCCCCAGGCACTCGCTGATCGCCTTCAGGCGTCGGCTGCCATCGGGAAAACGTCCGATCTGCACGATCAGGTGGATCGCAGACGCGACCATCGTGCGGGCGACATGAACCGGAAGCGACACGTCGCTCATCAGACTCAGCGTTTCCAGGCGGACCGCGGCGTCTCGAGCGGTAGTCGCATGGACCGTCGTGAGCGCCCCGGCGTGACCGGAAATCATCGATTGGATCAGGTCGAGTGCTTCCCCCCGCCGGACTTCGCCCACGACGATGCGGTCAGGCCGCATCCGGAGCGAATCGACGAACAAGTCGCGGATCGTCACTTGCCCGGTTCCATCGGGCCGAGCCGGCTGAGCTTCCAGGTAAACCGTATGCGGCTGACGCAATTGCAGCTCCGAACTATCCTCGATCACGACGATTCGTTCGTATTCCGGGATTTCAGCCGACAAGGCGTTCAAGAGCGACGTCTTTCCGGAGCCTGTCCCCCCGGCGATGACAATGTTTTTATGCAGCGCGACTGCGAGGGTAAGAAACTCTCGCGCCTCCGACGTCATCGAACCGCCCTCTACCAAACGACTTAAATCGAACGACGATCGCTGGAATTTGCGAATCGAAAGACAGATGCCGTTGCGGGAGCTTGGGGGGACGATGATGTGTACGCGTGAGCCGTCGGGCAAACGCGCGTCGGCGCTGTGATTGGCGCCGTCAATCGTGCGGTTCGCAAATTCGGCGATGTTGCGGGCAGCGGCTTGCAGCGCCGCCTCGCTCTCGAACTTGCAATCGGAAAGATGAAGCCGACCAGCCTTCTCGTAATAAACGACGTCGCAGCCATTGATCAGCACTTCACTGACCGATGGATCATCCAGCAACGGGATAATCGGCGCCAGGAAATGTCGAGTAGTCCGCGCGTAAATCTCTTTTGAATTCACAGGGTTCGCTCTTCCGAAGAACCGTCGCCGCAAATGGAATATGCGGCCGACATCGCATAAGGATTTCCCTATTGAATGTCTAGTTTACGTGGAAGTCGGACATTATAAAGACAATCGCTTGCCGATTCTGGCGGGGATTTCCTAGTGCCCTACGTCGGAGTTCGACTAAAGCACGCTAAAAACGACGACGTGGAGAACACCTTCGATGAGCTCGCCAAACTCGATTGAGACTTTCGAGGAAATTGGTCGTGGGGAAAATACCATTGTGTATCGGGCCCATGATCTGACACTCAACCGACAGGTCGCCGTCAAGCAACTTTCTCCGCAGGCGCAGCGCGACGAACGGATGCTGGAACAGTTCCTGAAAGAGGCCCAATTCCTTGCCCAGCACCAAGATGAGAACATCCTGACGGTCTACAGCGTCGACCGCAGTCGCGGCTGGATTGTGATGGAAATGATGGAAGGAACCCTTGCCGACAAGGTTGCGCAAGGTCCGTTGTCGTTCGACCTGGTTCGTAGCGTCCTGCAACAAGTACTTAGGGCGCTCAACTTTTTGCACCGAAAAGGAAAGCTCCACGGCAAAGTCCGACCTTCCAATTTGCTGATCAACAGCGAAGGCCGGGTCAAGTTGAGCGATTTTGAAGAGGTTGGCGTCGACGCCGAGATTCGTGTCCCGACCGGCAGCATGAAATACCTGGCGCCGGAACTCCTTAAGTCGGAGTTCGGCCCGTTCGGTCCGGCGCTCGATCTTTATTGTCTTGGGTTTACGGCGCTGGAATTGTTGAAAGGCCCTAGTTTCGACTCGCTCTTCCCTGGAACCGGAGTTGGCGCCATCGACGCCAATACCGCGTGGATGCGCTGGCACACGTCCGACGACGAGTTGCCGCCGATCCGTCAGATCGCCCCGGGCATCCCCGACGATCTGGCGACGGTCATCGAAAAAATGACGAAGAAACATGTCGCCGAACGACCGGCGACGGCTCAGAAGGCGCTTGACCTGCTGCGCGACGTGCCGATCAAGAGTTTCGAAGTCGCCGCCGAACCGGTCAGCAAGCCGGCGGAATCGGCTTCGAAGCCGACGTCAACGAACGCGGCCACGGCAACTGCCGCCGCTGCCGCTTCCACCGCGCCAACGCGTTCAGGCACGACGTCTTCCGCGAAGTCGTCTCCGGCGAAGCCCTCTGCCAAGTCGTCCCAATCGCTCAACGATTTCCTGGGCAAGCCGTACGTACTCTACCCGCTCTGCGCCCTGATCCTGATTGGAGCGGTCATTGTTGGGTTAAAGCTACGTGCTGCGAGACATCCGGAGGAAATTACGGAAGTTCAAAACGAGGAAATAGCGAAATTTCCTAGCGAAGAACTAGTCGAAGTTCATATCAAGGTGACGCCCGACGACGCCATCATTTCGATCGACGGACAGGAGATTGAGTCCGCCGGTCAAACCAAGCTTGGAAAGTACTACAACATTCCGGTCGGTGAGCACAAAGCGTTGATCAGCAAAGAGGGGTATAAAAGCTTAGAGCCAGTGCTCAAGGTGCAATCGGTCAACGAACTGCCGCTGGGGCCTTTCCAATTGGTTCAGCGACAAGATCAGGGGAACGAAATGCCCGACCCCAGGCCGGCGTTGCCGACCCAAGTGCGAGGCGTCAAAGACGCCGAGATCGATCCTGAGTTGAATCTGCCGACGCGGATTGAGGTTGTCGCGCTGGCCGAGAAGGCGCCGCTGGTCCTGGTATTGATCAAGCCTGCCAACTTCAAATACGGAGTGGAAGGGGATTTGCAGCCTGGCGAATTGGCGGCCGAAGACCGTCTGCCGGAGCGACCTTATTATTTGGCGACGACCGAAACGACGAACGAACAGTTTGAGCAGTTCGCGGAGGCGACGAAGCAGTTCCAGGAAGGAGCTTGGCTGACTACCTGGGGAGAAGCGGGATCGGCCGCGAATCAGCCGATTCGGGACGTCTCTTGGGAGGCGTCGCAAGCCTTCTGCAACTGGGCCGGCGGAGACCTGCCAACCGAAGTCGAATGGGAGTTCGCCGCTCGTGGGGCTGAAGGCGCGGGCTTTCCTTACCCGTGGGGATCTCCGATGCTCGACATGGAGCACGCGAATCTCTTCTTCGGTTCGGATATCGCTGGCCCCGTGGCGGTTGATTCGCTCCCGAGCGGAGCGACCCCGACCGGACTTTCGCACCTGTTAGGAAACGTCGCCGAGTGGTGCAGCGACATTTACGCCCCCGGACATGGCGAACAGGCCCAAGCCGCCTCCTTCGCAGATCAACATGCAATTCGCGGCTGCAGTTTCGCCAAGTCGAGCGACGACGCTCGCGTTACCTGGCGAGCCACGGAAAAAGCGTCAGGCGCTGACGACATCGGATTCCGACTTATGATTCCTGTCGCGAACGCCAAGAAGTAACTCGACGCGAAGAGCGACTATTCCTTTTTCAAGCCGAAGGTCGACTTCCAGACATCGGCGGCTAACAGAACCGAAAACTCGTCGTCCGATTCCAGCGTTTTGGATAGCTGATCGTCGTGTTGAATCATCGGGGTCAGCGTTTTGATCGCCTGCTGAAGATGGGATTCCGTCCGAGCGGACGTTTCCTTGTTTCGTCCGGCTGCCGCCAAACAGTGGAAGCGGGCCATTTCCAGCATCGACTGGGAATCGGTTGAAGCGACAAGCTCCCCAGCGATTCGATCGGCTTCGGTCCACTGTTTCAAGCGAGCCAAACCGCAGGCAAGCTGAACTTTCGCAAATTGCGAACTCGCGTCGTCTGCGTACTTCACCGCTTGTTTCAGATCGGCCAGGGCGTTGTCCAGCTTGCCCATTTCGGTCTGAATTCGTCCACGGGCCTGGTAGACGCGAAACAGTCGGTGTCGCGCGTTTTCGTCTTGCGGGTTCGCCTGGCAAAAGCGGTCAGCGATGACCAACGCCGTCGAGTAATGTTGCAATGCGGCTGAGCGGTCTCCGTCTTTTTGCAGCGCCCCTTCGGCCAATTTCGTATACATCTGCCAATGAATCGCGGCGTAACGGGACGATGCGTCGCTTTCTACCAATTGCGTGACTAAGACCGAACCTTTATTCAGCGCCGCCGATCGTAGCGACTCCGTCGGCAACGTCGTCAAATAGCAATATTCATCTAAAAGGTCGTCAGCGAAGTTCTCTCCTCCCTCCATCTGATGCAAAGATTCCAACAACTGAATCGACTGCGCGGCGTGTTCCGTCGCCTTCGTCCATTCTTCTCGATCGAAATAGAGCCGGCTGAGATTTTGGTGCGTGATTGCGTCGGCTTGTTGCAGGTAGACCGAGTCGCCGGTCTCCCGCAGATTTGCATAGAGCGCACTCGCCTTTTGAAATTCGGCAGTCGCAGCGCTGATATCGTCCGTCATGAGATCAAGTCCGCCAAGGCGAACGTATAACGCCGCGACGTCTTGCTTCGCCTCAAAGCAGTCGGGCGAGTCCAAGGCGAACTGCAGCGCCGTCAGTGCGCTTTGCAGCAGTCGTTTCGCTTCGACAAAGTCCGATTCATCAAGGCGAATGTTGGCCAAAATGCCGTAGCACTGAGCGCGATCGCGTTGAAAATCGACGACGTCCGGGTGATCGTGCGAAAGCTGTTCTAGTTCCTCAGAAGCGAAGCCAAGCGTAGCGATCGCCTCGGCCGCTTGATCCAGCGATAGCAAGATGTTCGCCAGCAGCAGTTGAGCGCGGCTCAAGTGATGTCGAAAATCGATCGACTCCGGTCGCTTCTGAACTAGCGAAGCTAATAAGTCGATAGCGAGTTGTTGCTGCTGACGAGCTTCCTCCAGCTTGTCGTTCTCCATGTAGACGCTGGCCAGATTGTGCTGCGTAAGCGCCAAGTTGCGACCGTAGTAGTCGACGTCAGGATGGGTCGTGGTCATCTGACGCAATGTCTGGATGACCGCTAGATACTCGTTCTCCGCTTCCTCGGAACGGCCAAGTCGCTGAAACAAATCAGCCAGATTGTTCTGGCAGGCGACGATCAGCTCTTGCACATCAGGATCACGATCGAGCGCCCTCAACAACTCTTGAGCGATCTGCTGCGCAGTGCGATTGGCCGAGACGCTCTCCTCCAGTCGTTCCTGACGCGCTAATACCCGCGCTAAATCGGACTGCAACTTCGCTTGCGCCAGATACTCGTCATGAGTGCGGTTGGACTGCATCGTTTCGCTTTGAAAGAGTGCGATAGCGCTCTCGTATTCTCTCTCTGCATCGACAAACGCTTCGCGCGTTTCCAGGATTCGTCCCGAATCGCTGAGACTCTTCGCCACGTCGATAATCGCCTGGCGATCGGTGGGATTTTTGGCGAGCGACGCTTCACGTTGCGTACGGGCAAGCAGGTAACTCGCCTCGGCGTCTTCGAGCTTTCCGACGTTCAGCAGTACGTCCCCCAGCGTGGCGTACGCTTCGGAAGAGATGCGCGGGTCGACGCTGGACGAATCGACGATCGAATCGAGAACGCGAAGCGATTGCCGGAGAGCGACTTCCGCCTTGGAGAACTCTTGAAGATTGAGATTAATCTTTCCGAGCTGCAAAAAAGCGGCGGCCTGCGATTCTAGAAGCTCGGGGTCTTCCGAGCGTATGAGCGCCAGTTGTTCGTAGCAACGAGCCGCACGCTCCAACTGGACTCGGCGCGCTTCTTCCAGGCCATGAGCGCGAAGCCGAGGGTCCTGCGAGATCCACTCAACCGTTTCCTCGGCGAGCTGAGACGTCAGTTGAAAGTACCGCAACGACTCCGCTTGGCGCTGCTCAGCGAGAATCTGATTCCGGCTGGCGACGATATACCGGTTCGACGCGATCAAGCAAGCGATCGTCAGCAACGTCATAATGCAGACGAAAACGATTGCGGTTCCTTGGTTGAGGAGGCACCAACGCCACAATCGCTCCATCGAGCTGATCGGCCGAGCGACGATCGGTCGGTTATCGAGGAACCTTTGCAAGTCGTCCGCCAGGGCCGCAACCGACGTATATCGCATGCGGGGCTCTTTGTGCAAGCACTTCATGCAGATCGTTTCGATATCCCGCGCCAAACTTTGGTTGAGTTCGCGCGGCAGCACCGGATGATCATTGACCACCTGGTAGAGCGTCGCCGAGGGACTTGCGGCGAGAAAAGGAGGACGCCCCGTCAGCATGTGATAGAGAGTCGCTCCGAGGCCATAGACGTCGGCGGCGGTCGTCACGTTGGCGCTGTCCGCAACTTGCTCCGGCGCCATATAGGGAGGAGATCCCATCAGCGCCCCGTCGTTGGTTCGCGTCAAAGCGCCGTCCAGCAGCTTGGCGAGGCCGAAGTCGGCCACGAGCGCCCGGTCGGATGCGTCGTCGAAGAGGATGTTTCTCGGATTCAAGTCGCGGTGCAAAATATTCCGTTGATGCGCCGCGTAAACGCCATGGGCGACTTGCAGCAAGTAGCGCGCGGCCGTTTCCGAATCGAGCGGACCTTTCCGCAACTTCCTCGAGAGCGCTTCGCCGGCGGCGAACTGCATCGTAAAGTAGGGGGACGAGCCGAACTTCCCAACTTCGTAGATGGCGATCACGTTTGGGTGTTCGACGCGGGTAGCGGCGATCACTTCGTTTTGAAACCGGTCGATCAGCGACTCGCGATCGCTTTCCGTCAACGACTCGATATAGTCGGGCCGAACGATCTTCAGGGCGACGTTTCGATGAGCGCTCAGTTGCCGCGCGAGAAAGACGACCCCCATACCTCCTCGTCCCAGTTCGCGAATGATCTCGCAGTTGCCGACGATCATTCCCTCCGAAAGCGAGGTGACCGGGATACCTTCGTCGCCGGGAGAGAAAAAGATGTGACGGGTCGAAACGAGGTCGCTCCCTTGCGACGGCGGTAACGTCGCTTCCAGCTCTTGAGCCAAGCCTTCGATGACGCTTTGTTCGGCGGGAAAACGCTCGCGGTAATACTGGATCGAGCAATTCAGATTGAATTTCAGCCGCAACTCATGATCGAGCAAGAACAATTCGGCGAGCGCTGCGCGGCGATCCTCTCCCGAAAGATCGGCGACGAAATCGACCGGGTTGGCCGGCGATTTGACGCTCCACGCCTGTTCAAATTGATCGCAGATCGCGTCAATCTTGCCTAACGCCTGAAGCTTGCCCTTGCTTCCGCTCATGTCTGGCTCTCGTCCGCCCACCGCTCCCGGATCAGGGTTAATTTTCGAGTAATTCGCCGTGTCGAGCAATTCAATTTTTCAGCGATTTCCTCGTTCGTACTTCCCTCCATTTTCATGAGGGCGATCTCACGCTCGACGTCGGTCAGCTTCGAAAGCAAGCGGCAAAATTCTTCTTCGGCGATCGCTTCGGTCTCCGGCGTCAACTGTTCGGCGTCGAACTGGGCCAGGCCGTTTCGTTCGGCGCCGGCGGCCGGGTTCTCAAAGATCGACTCGCCGCGCACGGCGCCGCCGCCCCGTTTCGCAGCCTTGTTGTAGCGGATCCGCGCGTAAGCTTTGCGCACGACGACCGTTGCGAAAAGTCCCCAGAGGTCCTGATGGTCGGCGATCTTCTCAAGCTTTCCTTCGTTCGCCATGCGGACCATGCTGGTGAAGGCGCTGATCGCGACATCTTCCTCATCAGCGACGCGCGATTGCTTGGCGCCGAGCTTCCGCTTGGCGAGCGCGAATAGACGGTCCCGATACGCGTCCCACATCTGCTCAATGGCGTCCGGATCTCCTTGGATGAACGCCTGAATTTCTTCTTCGCTCGACTCTCCGTGCATATTTGCTGCGCCTTGATTGGATGCGAAACAAGCCGGCCCGGCTTTTGTTGCTATACCCCCTGAAAGGACCTAGAATAACACGTCTAGCATAAAATTTCATCCATATTTCGAGACGTCCCATGCGCCAGCAGTCTCTTTTCCCGACCCGTATTTTATCGGGGGGAGTGGTCGCAACACTGGTCCTGACGGCACTGTCAGTCCCCAGTTGGGGACAAGAAGGACCACCGCGATTCTTACTGACGGGCAATGGTCCGGTGGGAGTGGTTCAGTCGCTGGCGTTTACGCCTGACTCCGGACAATTGCTATCGGGGGGATCGGACAAATTCGTCAGCATTTGGGGCCTGACACGCGAGGGAGCGAACAAACAGTTGCGTCCGACGTTGTCTGGCAGGCTGTTTTGGGAGATATCTCGCAGCTCGCGTGGTTTTATCTACGCACTCGCCATTTCCCCCGGAGGAGAATATGTAGCAATTGGTGGATACGGAGCGAGAGATACCGGCGGCGATATTCAGATCTACGATCTGCGCACGCATCAATGGGCCTACCGACTACCTGGGCATAAAAATACGGTCTGTTCGCTTGCATTTTCCCCGGACGGTCGTCATCTCATCTCCGTCAGCAATGATGGGGTATCGAAAATTTGGGAAACCACCAATTGGACCGCGAAGCAAGATCTGCCGCCCCTCGGTGGACGCTTGATGGGCAATCGGCCCGCTGTTTTTCTTTCTAACAATACCGTTGCGGTAGCGACGAATCAGGGAGACAAGGATCGCTGGTATGTCGCGACTTACGATTTGACGAGCAAGCGTTTGGAGACTCGAAAACAGATTCATGTTGGTGCGGTACATGCGATCGCGAAGGCGCCAGATTCCGGCGTTTGGGCTTCGGCCGATCGTGCGGGCAATCTCTACTACTGGAGCGACGTTGGGTCGACCACGGCCCGTCTGTTACGAACAGGGCGAGTCGTCGCGACGCTCGCCTTCGCATCCTCCCAAAGGTTGTTTGTCACGACGATGAAAAACGAAACTGGCGACGCCTATGTTGAACTTTGGGATTTGAGCGGTCGTAGAAAGCTCGACGAATTGAAGCTGGCGACCGGCGATCATTTATTGGCGTCTGCCGTCAGTCCGGATGGAAGTTGCTTTGCGACTCCTTCCGACGATGGATCAATCTCCCTATTTCCCTTGAAGGACGACCAAGGGAATTTCCTGAGCCGTCCGTTTACCGACGGATCGCCGGTACCGATTGCCGGTAGTACTCGCAAGCTATATCGCGTCGCGTTCGATTCCAATTCGACGTACAGATTAGGAATGTCGACGATTCCAACGGAAGACTCCTGGGAAACTCTCGACGCCAAATTGACGCATGGATTCGACCTGAAAGAAGTCCAGATTTATGACCCGGCCGCCAATCTGGGAAAATGGCGTTCGGGAAGCGACAACGCGTCGAATTGGCGCGTCACCCGCTCCAATAGCGACTATTCGGTCGAATTGAGAAACGGCGCGGTGCGGAAGCTGATTCACCTAGACCCTTCTCTACAAGGCTTAGCGGAATGCTACGCCTGGATCTCAGACGCGACCGGCGCTCCGTACGCAATTGCAATTGGCACGTCGCAACACGGGATCTTCGTGTATTCCGTCAGCGTCGCCAACGAATGTCGGCTGCTGCGACACTTTCGTGACCATTATGGCCAAGTTACGTCGCTCTGCGTTTCCGCCGATGGACGCTACCTGGCTTCCGCTTCGGTCGATGGTTCGGCGAAAATCTGGAGCCTCAATGGATTGAATGCGCCGGGAAGAGAGTTTAGCCAGGAAGCAGGTTGGGGCGCCGTTTTTCGGAAAAAGGGCGCCAATACCCTTACGGTCGGCGGCGTCGATTCCGCTGGAATCATCGCTCGTCGAGGAATTAATCCGGGTGATGAAATTCTGAAAGTCGTCTACGAAGGGAATGGGGGATTCGCAGAAGCAAATACTGCTGACGGGATGTTTCGCGCTCTCGAAAATACGAAGCTGTGGCAAACGGTGATTCTGTCGGTCCAGAAGCCAGGCGATCGGCGATCGCAGGCAATCCTGTTAAAACCTGCATGGGAGCCGGTCGCCAGTCTCGTGTTGGACAATCGTAACGAGTGGGTAATGTGGACGCCCCAGGGATTCTACAACGCGTCCGCCGGGGGCGACGAGCTTATCGGCTGGATACTGAACGACAAGCACGACCATCCTGTAGCCCGCTTTTTTCAAGCTGACCGATTTCGTCGGGAACTCGAAAAGCCGGAGGTAATGAAGAACCTTTTGACGGCGCGAAGTTTACCAGCCGCTTTTCAAACGGCCAAGCAACAACTTCCGACCGATTTGCAAGACGGAGTGTCGCCGGTCGTGAAGCGTCTGCCGCGAGTCGAAATCGAAAGTCCCTTGCCGAACGAGCAACTTGCCTCCGGGAGAACGATCGAAGCGAAAGCGAACTTTGTGTTCACCAATGAGGAGGATATCGACAACTACGAACTGGCGCTTTATGTGAACGGCATACCGGCTCAGAAGCCCAAAAAGAAGGACATCCATGGAAATGTCGTAACGCTAACCTGGAATGTGGTTCCCCCCAATGAAAGAAATCTCGTGCGGGTCGTTGCGTCGCAAAAGTCGGGCAACTCGGTTGGCGATTATTCCGATGCCCGAGTCTCGGTTCGGGCGAAGACCACACCGTACAAGCCGAATCTCTACTACGTCGGCATCGCCGCAAACGACTACCCCGGCCGTTTAAAGCTGGAGTATTGTCGGGATGACGTTAGCGATGTATTGGGGCTGCTCCAGGGGGGAGCGACGCGTCACTTCAGACTAGCGCAAGATAACATCTCATTGATGTTTGATCAAAAAGTGACGAAGGAGTCGATCGATCAACTTCCTGACCAATTACAGTCGCAGTTTCAGTCGATTGATCCGCGCGATGTGCTGATCGTATATGTCGCGGGGCATGGCGCAACCAAGGTCGCCAACCGAGAAAATCCGGAATACTACTTCATAACGATCGATGCGATTGAAAATACGGGAAACGCAAATGGCGCTCGTGCGGCGGCCGGTTTGGATCATTCGATTCCATGGTCGACTATCCGTCAAATCGCCGATTTGCCATGCCGCAAAATCTTTATGATCGACACATGCTTTGAGGCGGACACTCCTCGTCTGAAAGCAAGCGATATGGCGAAAACCGCGGACAGCCTTAAATACGCCGTTCGTCCATTGCGTCAACGAGAGACGATGGTCATTACCGGTTGTAGTCTTGGACAGTCTTCGTATCAATCGAAGGCGTTCGCTCATGGACTCTTCACGCAAGCGGTGCTCGAAAGTCTACAAGGATTCGCCGACGGACATGGAGACTCGCAAAACAAGGATCGCACCATCGAACTTCGCGAATTGACGAACTATGTCCTCACGCGCGTTCCTTCCCTTGCCGAAGCCGCTGAGACCAAGGGACGACAAACTCCCACGGTCAGCAATACCGAACTAGGTTACCTGCCGCTGGTCGACTACTAAATCCAAATAAAGAGCCCCTCGATAACCGGCAAGTCATCGAGGGGCGCAATGCGTCTAAGATCCTGATTTCTAACTTTGCTTAGAAGCGGAAGTTGTATTGCAGGGCGAGTTCTACATCAGGAAAATCGCCTCTCGTGTTAAACATTGGGACTTCCCAGTTGTCGTCGACCAACTTGGTGACAGCGGCGAAGGTCACTGTCGAATGGGCTCCCAACATCACGTGGGTACCCGCCGTCAAATTCAACACGTCGTAACGGCCAAAGGGGTTCGTCACGACTTCCTCCATGACGGAATCATAGACGACGTCCGAGTCTTGCAACGCAGTCGTATAGTGCAGCTCGATCAACGGCGTCACGCGAGTCAGAAACGACGCATTCGGATTTACGTAAAGATCGCAGAGCAATGCAAAGTCCGCGTGCATCACCGTTTGATCTTGGTAAACGCCAGAAGTCCCATCGTAAACGGTGTCTACGCGGCTACCGTTAACATCGCAGTCGAGCGACAAATAGGAAATCGTGTACCAAGCGGATTCAGCATCGTGGTGGTACATACCAAGGAAAGGAATCAAGTGTACGGAATCGTTGTTGTAGCGCACTAAGGGGCTACCATTGAACCAAAGCGTCGCGTCGTTTGCTGTGGGAAGTGAAACACCCAGTCCGAGGGAATATAGCGTGCTGGAATTCTGGTAGAGCACAACCTTCGGAGTCACGGTGATATTGCCAAAAGCCGATCCTGCGGAGGGAACGCCGTAGACCTGGTCGGGCGCCATACCTGCCGCAAAAGGAGCTCGGAATTCAATGGATGCGGTACGATCCGCATTCGCCTTTTCGAATCCGAAGACGAACCGATTTACGTCCATAAATCGCTGCACGCCATCGATATTCGTAGGCTGCAACGCGTTATCGAAATGATGGTAGCTAAAGAAAAATCGCGTCTGAGGAACTGGCGAAGAGTTTTCAGACGGTTTGAATATGCGATCGCCAGCTCCAACCGGGACGGTTGAATAGCCAACAATATCGTCATAGTAATCATAGAGTGGAAAAGCTGCACCAGATCCAAAGAGATCCCCAACCATCGTCTGGCTTAAAGGCTGTGACGTGTTCGCCACAGTATCGTAGTTTGTGTAATTCTGTACTGGCGATTGCGTGTCATATTGGTCGACGATGCGATCTTCAATGGGATTTCCCATCCCATTGTCGGCCGAGCCCATATCACCTTCCATGTCTCCGACTTTGCCAGTGACCGGCGGCGGAGTGGGAGCGATTGGATAGCAATCGCAACCGCCGCGGCGACGGCACAGGGGGCAGACGGCGGCGGCGTTGTAAGACGCGGGAGCGATCATTGCAGGTTTCAATTCCTGCGCCGGAGCTTCCCCCATCATGGCTGCGAGCAATGCTGCCGCACCGGCAGTCTTGGTGAGCCATCGCTCGATTGAGCTCCGAGTCAGAAATCCTTGGCGATCCATGCTTGCACTTTCTCCTAACGGCTTCATGCCGACAGACTGGGTTGGAAAGTGGAACGAGCGTTCATGGCGGGACATGTTTGAACACCGATCCGTCACAAGATATTTCGGCGCGCGGCGTCCCCTGCATTAAGGGTAGTCGGTCCGTAATCCAGAACTTCCGGAAGTTTCCCAACTCCCCAGTGTAGTTAGTGGGTTAACGGTTTTGCGGAGGACTATAACGACGGTGACGATTACCCCGGCGGGCGGGGCCAGACGATCGTTTTGCTCCCTAACTCCAGTAAAATCGTGAAATTGCCCTGGAAATCTCCGCTGATGGGCATAGACTCAACTCTTACCCCCAGGAATAACCACTTCGTGAATCCCCCCTGGCGGTGATGCATCTAGGTGAATTTATGGGATGATGATTTTTTCGCCCAAGGTGTCTCATTCCAATCTCTTTTGCCCATTCAAAAGTAGTTCACCACCGTGAACATTGAGCAAACGGTCAGCTTTTCGGGAGTATGTAGTCCAATGAAGACGTTAATTGCAGCTTGCCTGTCGCTGGTCATCGGCGGAGTCGCCATGGCTGATGAGGCGAACGAAATCGCGAAAGCGATGGTAGATAAGGGGTATCGGCGGGTCGCTGTTATGCCAAACGTCGTTAATCGTCGTGGCGACATCGAATCAAACACCGGCGAATTAGGCGCCCGCGGGGCCGTAATGAGCCAAGAACTTTACAAGAAGCTGGTTAGTGCCTCGAACCAAGGCGCCTATCGAGGCAAGTTTCAGGTCGTCCAAGAGCGTAGCCTTCGCTCTGCGATTAAGGCCCGCGGCGGTTTGGATATCGCGGACCCAGATGATCTTAAGGACATCTCGAAGAAACTCGGGCTCGACGCGATCGTAACTTTGACGCACGACGAAGTAGCGAACCTGAACCAGATTAGCGTTATCGAGGGCAACAATCCCCAACACGATTTCATCAATGCGGAAATGATCGACGCGAGCGATAACTCGTCGGCCTATTCGCAGGATTTCACTGACACTCGCACCTTGAGCAAGATGGCTTATGGCGGAGCAAGTTGGCAGTTGCGGCACTGGGAAAATGGAAAACTGGTCAACGACGGGATCGATCTCGAAGGAGCCAAAGCGTTCGGACAAGGCTATCGCTGGGAAGAATGGCAATACGCTCGCATTAAGGACGAGTTGGAACATCCGCAGGATATCGCCGACTTTCCCTACATGCTAAAGGTGATCGTCGATGGGCAAGAGCGTCAGCCGCAACCCGTCTACGGCATTCAAGGCAAGCAGTATGTGGTCGAACTAAACCCGGACGAGACATATCAACTGAAAGTTGAGAATCAAGGGGACGAACCGATCTTCATGCTCCTCTACGTTGACGGCGTCAACACGATCGACAAGGTGCGTGCAGAACCAGAAGACACGGAAGTGTGGCGACACTGGTATGTTGAGGGAAACAGCGGCAGCCGCAAAATCCTTGGCTGGCACGTGATCGAACGAGATAACAACGATCGTCCAACCTCGACCCAGTACTACGACGAATTCAAGATCGTACCAAGTTCTGAGTCGGTTGCGGCTTCGCTCGGCGCATCGAAGGAAATCGGCATGATTACTGCGATCTATTACACCGTTGGCATGGACGGCATTGATCTGCCGGATGATGACGAATTGAAAGATCGCGGCCTTCCCCAGGCCGAATTCGGCACCGGTACCGGCGAACGCAAGGACAAGACGCTGGAATTTCCGATGAAAGGGAAGAAGACCCGCGGAATTATTCTGGGCGCCCAGACGCTGTATTACCGCACCGGGGAGCAAATCCAGGACATCTTGAACGGCAACGCGGAAGAAGACCTGGCGATGACTCCGCTGGACGCGAAAAAGATTGACTAACGTCCGACCTCGAAGGTCAGGCGTGATCGGCGGCGTCGCCGATCACGCCGCTGGCTGAACACGACGCCACGTAATTCCGCTTCGACCAATTCAAACTGCTGCGAAATCAGGGTAAGTAAAATGTGCATTCGCAACCTTAAAGCGACGATTTGCCTGCTGCTGACGACGACGCTGGTCGCTTGCCTGCAGACGCCTGGCGCGGCGAAGGAAAAATCGAGCGGGGTCAACGCCGGCGCCGTCTTGAGTTCGGTATTCGACGTCTCCCGCTCGGCCCGCATCAAGTCGCGCAGCTTGATGCAACGAAGTTTTCTGGACAATGTCGGCACGCGCGAGCAGCGACTGCAAATCGCCTTCGTCATCGACGGGACCGACAGCATGGGACAGGACATTCAAGGAGTGCTTGGTTCGCTTCCGAATATGGTCAGCGATTTGCAGCGCCACAAAGACGATCAAACGCTGATCTCGTTCGGCCTGGTCGTTTATCGCGACGTCAACTCGCGGTCCGGCGCCGTGACGCTGCCGATTGGCGGTCAGTTTACCAGCGACATCGACGTGTTGAAGAAAGCCTTGGCCGTCACGGCTACCGAGTCGGGAGAACCTTACTTTGAAGAGGCCGTTGATCTCGGCCTGAACGACGCGTTCAAGTCGCTGGCCTGGGACACCACGCCAGGCGTTTTGCACTGGGTGATTCTCTTCGGCGACGCTCCTCCGTATCCGGTCGGTTTCAACAAAAACGGCGCCAAGCGCGTTTACTCGGATGACGATCTGATCAAGCAAGCGAAAGGATTGGATGCAACCATTCACAGCATCCTTTGCAGCAGCGGTTTTCAGAACAACAACGGGAAAAACGAGAAGCTGAAAACTTCCTATGAAACGGCGGCCGTAAAGGCGACGCGTCCTTTCATGAGCGTCCTCTGCTCGAAGACCGGCGGCGTCTTCCTCGATCTCAGCCAAGACGACGTCGTTAAGACGATGCTTGCGGAAGCCGAACGGACCGAGGTCCCCTACACGAAGATGGACGTCATTACGAAAGACGACCTGCTCGCCGCCAAAAGTGGGCAAAAAGTAGGATTGGAAGTCGCTCCCGTCAGCGTCGCCGTCTTGCCCCACACTTCGTTGGAAAAAATGAAGTTCGACGCCGATATGCCCGAGGTCCAAATCGCGACCATGATCCAGGAAAAGCTGCGTCTGATTCCTGACTTGGAAGTCAAAGACCCCAGCTCGGTGGCGAAAGCGTATAAGTCGATCGCATCGTTAAATCTGAACGATGGCGAGGCGATGCAAAAGCTGGCCAACGATCTCCGCGTCGACTACGTGATTTGGGGAGAAGAAGGAAACCAAGGGGGAGAGTCGCAATTGAAGTCGTCGCTTTTTCGACGGCTCGACAACCAGGCGTTGGCCGAAGCCCAGGCCGTTGGAGCGGCGATGCAGAGCGCTCCTCCGACCAACGATACGGCGATGAATAGCTTGATTCAGACCGTCACCGAAAAGCTGCTGAAGTCGGCCAAGGGAGAACTCGACGCGCTGGGGGTCAATGACGGCATGGCCGAAGCGTATGACCGCTTGGACCAGGACGAAAACATGGCCAAAGCGTTTTCGGCGCCCCTTTCCGAGAATCTTCGCGCCTCGCGAGAAATCTTGTCGGGGCTCGGACAACTCGAGCAAGCCTTGGCCTTCAACCTTGGCGACCCGCAGGCGAAGCCTTACTTGGATCGGGCGGAACGAAAATTTGGCTCGGCGCTGATTTACGATCCGGAAAACGCGATGGCTCACGCCTGGCTCGCGTCAGCTCAATTTAACCTGGCCGGCCAGGATGGCGGCGAAAAATACGCCGACGCCTACCGCGAGTCGCTGGAAAAAGCGAATGAGTGCAAAGCGAATTTGATTTACGAACCTTACCAGCAGCTGATCGAAGCTCAGTATTCGCTTGTCGTCGCCAAAGACGCCGCGCGAGCGATCGAAGTTTACGAAGCGCTGCTGAGCGAAAAGACGGATCAGTTGGAACTGGGTTTGAAATCTCACTGGATGCTGGCCGGGATTTATGCTGGTGATTGGGGCGTCGACATGCAATTTGTCGATCCCGTCAAATCCCGCGAGCATATCGTTCAAATCCTCGCCAACTGGGCCAATAGCCGGGAAGCGGAGTATTTGAAAAGCGTATTACGGTGGGATGACGAAGAAGGAACCCGACATCCAAATTTGCCGCTGGAGAATTATGCAAAATCAAATGTCATGGAAGATTAGTTCGTAGTAGACTTCTCGACATCGCGGGGTTTCGTCAGCGTCATCTACTCCGCGTATTAGTTATCGACGCACGCTAACGGCACGGGACAAACGCCTCGCAATCGTATGAAACGGCGCATCAAGACGCTCGCCCATGGGAAAGCGAGCACCGCCGGTTGCCAGTAGCGGAAACCCCAAGGCTGAAAAGTTCTAACTGGTTTCTGAAAACTCCACTTGAACCCTGGTTCAGCAAATGAAGCCGAACCAGGGTTTTTTCGTGCGCTCGCTGAGGCAGGGATAGACGTGCGTCGTTTTGTCCCACGAACTCGCAACGGTTTGCGAGGACGCGGCTGAAGGGGTCAGGTCACCGAAGTTTACGCAATTGAATGCGATGATTGGCAATGTTTCGCGAATCGTCGTAGACTGTGTCTGTCACACAGTTTCAAGTGAAAAAGGCAGGGCTTCCTGGGTTGCCTCCTGTTTTTTCAGCAGTCTGGCCAAGCAAAGGTCATTGGAATGATCCGTAAAAGAGAATATATGCGAACCGTCATCACGCTTTGTTTACTGGCAATACCTGTCAGCGGCGCGTCGCTTCTGGCCGTTGAACCTTTAAATAAGGTGGGCCTGGTCGCGCCCTTCAGTGTGGATATCGATGATGCCGGGCAGATCTATGGCGTCGAGTTCATGGATCCCCACCGCGTGTTCCAAATTGACGCCAAAGGGGAGCTGAGCTTTATCGCCGGGGCTACCGGTACAGCGAAAAACAACGCCGAGCGCGCTCGGGAAGAACCAGATCCGCGAAAAGTTACTTTCACGGCGATGCATGACATCGTGCTCGGCCCTAACGGCAGCCTGTTCATTGCCGATACTCTCAACTACCGCGTCCGTAAACTGGACATGGCGAAGGGCCAACTCTCAACAGTCGCGGGCACGGGCGAGAAAGGCTTTTCCGGCGACGGCGGTCCTGCGGTGGAGGCCAAACTGGGCGGCATCTTCTCGCTCTCCTTTGGTCCGGAATTCAAGCGATTGTATCTGACCGATCTGGGGAATCGTCGTATCCGTGTCGTGGATATGGAAACAGGCCGAATCGACACCTTTGCGGGCAATGGTGAAGACGCCGTATCAGAAGATGGCGCGCTGGCCGCGAAGTCCTCGCTTAGGGACCCACGAGCCGTGTTGGCCGATCGCAAGGGAAATGTCTACATCCTCTCGCGAAATGGGAACTCACTTGCGGTAGTGGATACGAAAGGTCGCATCCGAACCGTAGTGAACGCCTCCGGGAAGAAAGGCTATTCCGGTGATGGCGGGCCGGCGATTGAGGCCAAAATGAATGGCCCGAAACATCTAGCGATTGACCCGAAGAATCGTGTGATCATCGCTGATGCAGAGAATCACGTGATCCGCCGCTACGATCCCGATACCGGATTGATTGAACGACTGGCGGGAATTCCTGAGAGCCAAGGATCTACCCTTACGGACGATCCCTTGACCTCACAATTGGCGCGGCCTCACGGGGCGAGGGTGAAGGATGGCTGGCTCTACATCGCCGACAGCTATAACAACCGCGTTCTTCGCTTTGCCTACGAGTAACGGCAATGTTTTTCCAAACTGCCTGAAACTCGTTCATTTTCGTTGCTTGGCAGGGCCAAGTTGAAGAAGTAGTTCCAGCGTCGATTCGTCGCTGGACGACTACGTCAGCAAGTTGGGAATCACCGAACCATCGCGAACGAGCGTAATGGGTCTCCCCACGTTCGCTTCGTACTCGGTCTTGGGATTGATACCGATGCTTTGGAAGAAGGTGGCGGCAAGGTCGTCTGGGCTAAAGCCTTCGTGTAAGGGGCCTTGGGCTTTGTCGTCGGTCGCCCCCAGGACTTGCCCGGTGCGGACGGAGCTTCCGGCCATGAGGCTGCACATCGCTCGCGCCCAATGGTCTCGACCGGCGTTGTTGTTGACCTTGGGCGTACGACCGAATTCGCCGGTGACGAGAATCGAAGTTGTATCCAAGCGGCCGCTCTCTTCCAAGCGATCGAACATCGCCGCTAGGCTTTGATCGAATTTCGGGAGCAGTTCTCTGCCGAGTTGGGTGAAATTGTCTTGATGCGTATCCCAACCCTCCAGCAGTACGGTCACAAATCGAACGCCTGCTTCTACCAGCCGCGTCGCCAGCATCATGCTTTGTCCGTAATCGTGCCGGCCAAAGCGGTCAACTTCGCGATCCGGTTCCAGGGACAAATCGAACGCATCCCGCGACCGCTTGGAAGCGATGATTTGGTACGCTTGCTCCGAGAAACGATTCAAACCGCGGACAGAATCGTCTAACGACTCGAAGCCCGCGAAAGCGGTATCGATGTCCCCTAACAACTCCTTGCGCGAGTTAAACTTCTCCAGCGTAAGCGAACCGTCCAGCGTGATGCCCCGCACGCGGAAGGGATGTCCGTGTTGCGGTTTTTCTCCGGTAGAGAGCGGTCCGAACTCGGCGCCCAAGTAGCCGGGCCCTTCGACCGGCCGGTCAATCGAAACGAAGGAGGGAATGTCAGGACGTGAGGAAAACTCTTTGCTGACCACCGATCCATACAGCGGATAATTGACCACCGGCGTCGGTAGATTTCCGGTCATGAGATAGCGCGTTCCCAAGCCATGATCGGCCAGACTGTGCGTGACGCCGCGAATCAAAGCATAGCGATCGGCATGACGAGCGAGCCGTGGCAAGTGCTCGCAGATTTCGATCCCCGGCACCGAGGTTTTGATCGGACGGAACTGTCCTCGGTACTCTGCAGGAGCGCCCGGCTTGAGATCAAACGTATCTTGGTGGGCGGGGCCGCCCATCAGAAACACCAGAATCGCCGATCTTCCCAGATCGGGATTGCCGGTCGCCGCTTGAAGCTCCAGGTATTGGCTCAGCGTCAAGCTGGCGCCCAATGCCCCCACCTTCAAAAAACTTCGTCGCGATAGCGTCATTTTCGAGCCTCTGAGGATTGGGCTACTTGTTGAGGATGTACTCTTTGGTGTTCAGGAGCGCCCAAAGCAGGTCACGCATCCCATCCACGGTCGACTCGGCGGAGCTGAGATGCTGGAGCGCCCGCGTCTCTTCGTCCGGACTTGGGAGGCGACAAACCGTTCTCAGCCACGCCTCGCGCACCAGCGCCGGGTGATCCGCCTTGGTCAAGCTCTCTTCTTGTCGCGAGAGTTCTTCCAGCCAGCCGCTCCCTTCCAGACGTTGGTCGATCAGGGGATCGTTCTGGAGGAAGATCGACTGCAACAGGGTCGATTGGTTCGACCGTTCGCAGTCGCAATTGACGGCGCGATCGGGCTTGCCAAATACCTGCATCGCGTACGTGCCGGCCAGACGCATCGAGAGATGCCCAATCGCGCGGCGCGACAGATCGGTTCGCACCTCTTGTTGCTGATCGCTGGCGGCAAGGGATTGTTTGACCGAGTCATAGACGATTTCGGCCGGCAGTCGCCGCGGAATCGCACGGCTGAAGTTGCGCCGGTCTTCTTCGTTCGTTTCATTCGGCTTCCAACTCCGCTGATACGCGTCGCTGGACGCAATCGTGCGATGGAGCCACTTCATGTCGTAACCGCTTTCGACAAAGCCCTGCGTCAGCCAATCGAGCAGCTTCGGGTGGCTGGGAGGATTGGCTGGATTTAGATCATCCGGAGGATCGACGATTCCGACATGAAAGTAACCGGCCCAGACGCGGTTCACGAAAGCCTTGGCGAAATACGAATTCTCCGGTTCGAGCATCCACTCCATGATCGGCGTGCGCGGATCAAGCTCTGGCGCAAGGGAAATCTTTCTGCTTCTGAGCAAGTCCAGATTAACCTCCGAGTTGCGGTCGGCGACATAAAGTTCACGCCAAGGAATGACTCGTCCCTTCCGTGCATGACGCAGGACGTCGTCACGAATCGGAGCCCCATTTTTGTCCGACACATTCAAGCCCACCGTCTTGGCGATCTCGCGATAGCGGTTTTCGTCTGGCGACTGGACGCCAAACTTGATCGGCTCAAAAAAGCGGGCAAACTGCTTGAAGTCATCCTGGGTCCAGGGAGCGAACGGGTGCTTATGGCACTGGGCGCATTGCAGTCGAACGCCCAGGAAATTGTGGGCGAACGCCTGAGCGGCGTCCTCCGGCTTCTGCATGCTGCGACGCGTCCAATAATGCGGCATGAACTCGCGATCGGCGAAATCTTGCGGGTCTTGCTCGCGATAGTAACTCGACATTTCGCGGGCATATTCCTCGTACGACTGCCCCTGTTGACGACCTTCGGCCAGAACGATGCGTCTCACCAATTCGTCATAGGGAGCGTTCTCCAGCAACCGCTTGTAGGTCCACATGTACCACTGGACCGAGGTCTCCTGCCCCAGTTCGGCTTGCTGCTGCGGGTTGCATCCCGAGAAGTCGCACAGCTTGTTCGCCCACCATGCCGCGTAGGCAGGCCGATTCAAGAGTTCATCAATCTTCCGCTGTCGCTTTTCAGGACTCGCGTCGGCCAGAAAGCGAGTCACTTCGTCAGGCGTCGGCAGCGTTCCGGTGAGATCGATGCTCACGCGGCGAAGAAATTCGGCGTCGGTGCAAATATCCGAAGGGATAATCCCAAGCTTATCCAGCTTTTCATTGACAAAATAATCAATCCCCGGCGCGAGCGTTTGATGGGACGAAAGCTTGAGCGACGCGTCTCGCGGACGCATCACCGGCACAGCGGCGATTCCATTGTCGTAAAAGACGACGACATGGGTGTCGCCCACGCCCTGTGAGGTCATGACCCCACTTCCGTCGACCGATACGACCGAATCGTCATTCGTGCGAAAGCGGCAAAGCTCCGTCACGTTTTCACGATCGCCATTCTCCCAAACGGCGATCACCTGAAGCGCCGCGGAAGCTCCGTTGGAATGAAAGACCACTTCGTCAGGCGTCACTTCCAGCCGCGACAGTTTGCTCGGGACAGCAATCCCCTTTGCGCCAGACTCGATCCAACGCTGAAGTAGTCCGTGCTCCCAAGAGCCAACTTCAAATCGTCTGCCCCCTTCGTGGTCGATCTGGAGCGTCCCCTTTTGAAGCACGAGACTATCAGCCGCATGCGCCCGATCAATTCGATCGTCGGCCGTCAATCCGGCCAGGTCCATGCGAAAGTCAAATCCAAACAGCGATAGCCGGAAACCTCCTTGTCCCTGAAACGAACCGTGACACGACCTTCCGTTGCATCCCAACCGACCTAACAGCGGAATCACGTGACGCTGAAAATCGGGGACCTGCGAAGGGTCTTTGAAGAACGGCTGATCGCCTTTCGCCGGAAGCGTCTCGGATCGAACCGATTCCAAGGCGCCCGCCAACAAGCAGACGATTCCAACAAAGGCGACCAGCAAACGCTTCATACGACCGGCTCACAGGTTCGAGTAATATCAGCGACGAATTCCTAGTCGACCTTCTTGACGCCCTCAATCACGGTGAGGTTGTCGGTCAGCATCACTGGATGCTCGGCGCCAAACTGAATTACGTCCCCTTCTTTGAGGTCGTAGAACGCTTCTTTGCGTTGCCAAAAGCCGGAGAGCACGACAGTTTTGCCGACGATTGACTCGGCGTTTTTCGCACGGTTTTGTTCGAAGGTCCGAACCACTCCGGTGACTTCAATTTTCAGGTCGAGCATCTTATCGTCTTTCTTGACGACCTTCCCTTTCAACAGCCCCTTGAAGCCTCGGAACGCTTCGGGAAGTTCGGGATAGTCGCCTGGCTCGACCGGCGCGACCTTGCGCAGAACCTCGCCGACGCGGATTTCACCTTCTCCATTGTCCAACGCGCCGAATTCGAGCGTATCTCCGATTCGAGCGACGACGAGCGTGTCTAACAAGTTGCTGTGGACGCCGCTCGCATCGACCGTCTTGCCGATCAGACCTTTCGGATTGCGCGCCTGGTTGTTACGCCAAACCCGCGGCACCGCATCGACGACGATCGAGAACGTTCCGCGTTCGCTATCCTTGGCGGTCAACTTGCCGACCAGCAGACCGCGGAAGCCGCGTTGTCCGTCAGTGCGTTCCATCTTCGGTTCCGGGGCTTCCATCTCCGCGTCGGGAGCGCTGGTTAGCGAATCAACCTTCCGGACCCCTTCGGCGACCGTCAGATGATCGCTCTGCCGGCCGATGTGCTGCATGCCGACTTGAATACGATCGCCAACCTTCAGGTTGTGATACGCTTCGCGACGATTCCAGAAACCGGCCAGCATCAGCGTTTTGCCTTCGATGCTTTCCGGATTCTTGGCGCCATTTTCATTCCAGGTCTTCGCGACCTTGGCGACCTTGATGATCAACTCAAACGTTTCGGGGTCTTTTTGTACGACATCGCCGACGACTTCCCCGCGAAATCCTCGAAATTCTTCCGGCAAAACCGGATAGTCTTCCACCTTGTAAGGAGCGACCTTGCGGAGCAGTTCTCCCGGAAAGACAAGACGTTCGCCGTCATGCTTGCACTCGAACTCGACCGTTTCGCCCGGCCGCAGGACGACGAGCACGTCCAGGAACTTGCCGGCCACGCCGCTCACTTCGATCGTCTTTCCGACGATTGACTTCGGGTTCTCGGCGCCATTATTTTTCCAAACGCGCGGGATCGCGTCGACCTGCACGACGAACGTCCCCCGTTCGACATCCTTGGCGGCTAATCTTCCCACAACCATACCGCTGAACTTGCGGATGCCAGCAGGCAACTCATCAGGAGACGTTTGCAGAGCAACCGCTTCACGTTCGGCTTGGGGCGATTTCGGCTCTTCAGCGGCCAGCGGAGAGGTGAGGCCGACGAGAACAGCCAGAGTGAGAACCTGATTTCTCATGGAGAGGGTCCTGGTATCTAAGTGGGAAGAGTGGGAGACCGCTTTCGGAATGATCAAAAACAAGCAGATCATTCCCACGGCGAGACAAGCAAGAATTCGATTCCAGCTGCTGCGGCTGGGATTTTCGTGGCTGCGAGTTAGTAGTTCCTCAACGCGTAGTCCCAGTTCCGAACGGTAAGTCGCCATTCCGGTCGCCAGGATCGAGTTTTGCGGCTTGCAGTTGGCGATCGCGCGTCGTTCGCCAATGCTTACCAGGCACTTGGCGAGCGAAACGCCGTCTCCCAACGTGCGAGCGGCGAAGCGATCGGCGACATATTCCATTTCCTTGCGGACTTGTCGGCAGACGAGACGGTTCAGCGGCTGCCAGGGAATGAGCCCTACCACCAGGTGCGCGATCAAAGTCCAGATGGCGTCCCCCTGGGCAACATGCGCGAGTTCATGTCCTAAGATCGCTTCGGCGTCTCGGTAACGGTTCTCATGCGAGCTGCTGTTCGAGAAGGCGAGTTCACGTTGCCAATCTTCTGGCAGCAGAATAAACGACCTCCAGACGCCGCCGGTGATGGGACTGTCGATCTCGGTCGAGAGATACAAATCGACCGTGCGTTGTATTCCCATCGCCGCTTGAATCTTGCCGAGGGAAGCGTTCAGGTAACTGCCGGTCAATTTCCGGGCTCGTTGTTTCAGTCGTTCAAGCCGTACTGCCTGGAAGCCGAGCCGCCCAAAGAAACCGCAGACGATCGTTCCCCATAGCAGCCAAACGGCATCCTGCCACCGGATCCAAGGTTTCGTCGTCCCGATCTTTGCTGAGTAATCAACTCGCTCGGCCGACGAGTCCATACGGCTCATCTCGGCAGAATCGAACGAGTTGTTCTCTATCGGAAGAGAAACAAGGTCGGGTCGATCTAGAATCGCGGTCGCGTCTCCCCCTTCGGAAAGCGTCGCGACGCTCGCTGCAGCGTCATGAATCGCCCAACGGAAACCGAAGTGTGGAAACGCACTTGTCGATACGACCAGCGCCGACGCAAAGGGAAGTACGAGCGCCGCCTTCCAGGCAAAAATCCGAATCTCGGGGCGAAAGCTGCTCGCCCAGAAGTGCAGAATCCCCCAAGCGGCGAGCACGAACGCAGTTGAATGAATCAGGTAGGTGACGAAGAAAGCGAGCAAGGTCGATTCGATCATCGAGAATCTCCTCGTTTTTGCTCGGCTTCATGCTTGCGAAGCAATTCCTTGATTCGCTGCAGTTCCGACGAATCGATACTCTCGCTTTCGAGCAAGTGATTCACTAATTCGGCCGGACTCCCCCCAAAGACCCGCGCGATCACATCGCCGATCATCGACTTGCCGGCGCCATCTCTGGTCACGGCCGGCTGGTAGAAATAGACGCGATCTTCGACGCGATGCGTGACCAGCCCCTTCTTCTCCATCCGCGAAAGTACGGTCGCGACGGTCGAATAGGCGAGATCACGCTCGACGTCGAGCGCCGCCTGAACATCGGCAACGGTCGCTTCCCCCCGTTCCCAGAGAATATTCATAATTGCCAGCTGACGGCCGCCTAATTTCACGATCGACTCCTGTTCTCCGCCTGAGTATTACAAATGTAAAACTACAGGTTGTAGTAGAACCCGTCAACATTTTTTTGGGGCGGACGAGAAAAATCTTTCGGCGAGTGGGCTGCCCCCTAAATTCCCCGATCCCAGCGGCCCTGGCGAGTCGGCCTACAGCGGGCGATTCGCGTTCAAGCGCTCCGTCGGAACTCTACGTGGCGCCGGTGGGTTGATCGCAACGCAGGGGGCTGAAATCTCACCTTTTCGACCGGAAGCTACTTCCGGTTCGCGCTCGCGTTGCCAGCGGGAAACTCATTGCCTGACGTCGATGTTATTGCAACGCACCGAGAACAGCGATCGACTCCTTATCCTCCTTTGATCAACGCATGAAGGCCGGGCGCCATTCGCCGCGAACTCGGCCCTCTCCCATGTAAGGTCGATCCGGATGGAAATCGTAGTTTTTTCCTGCAGCCGATCGTCGCCGTAGCCTTCGCTTCCAGGATGAAACCGACCTCATTCGCAACTATGATATTGCCAACTCACGAACGATAGCAATTCGCGACGCTCCGAGACCGAGTTCAATCCAAGACATTCGTCGATACGGCGGAGGTTGCGGCGGGCAAGAATAGCTAAACCTTAACGTCCACCGAGTCGATGAGAACGAAACGCCAGTCCTGAAATGTCTTAATACCCGCTTTCCGCGCAGCCCTTCCGCTTCTTTTCTCGTCAAGAGCAGACTCCGCTAAACATGTTCTCTCTCAACCCCATCTTCCAAACGCCGTCATGCAGAAAAGCTGCCGAGCGCATTGCTTTGGGGACAAGAATCGTTCAGCGGGATGCGAATCCGAAACGGACCCATGCGATCACCTTCGAGCATCTCGCGAAGCTCGGCCCGATCAACGCGATTCACTTGCATGATCTGATCGAGTGCTTTCGCGCGTTCATCGACGCCCCCCCTTCGCCGTCCTGCACCGTGCTTGGACTGACCGAATCAGGAATCGTCCCTTCCTTCGCGATGCAGAAGGCCTGTGAAGCTGCTGGAATCGACTCGGAGTGGCGCT
Source organism: Blastopirellula sediminis (assembly GCF_020966755.1). Classification (NCBI taxonomy): domain Bacteria; kingdom Pseudomonadati; phylum Planctomycetota; class Planctomycetia; order Pirellulales; family Pirellulaceae; genus Blastopirellula; species Blastopirellula sediminis. The sequence goes on along the minus strand of NZ_JAJKFT010000004.1, from coordinate 1,414,306 downwards.
GCAGCAGTCGCGACGATACCGGCGGACTGAGGTTTCGCGAATCTCATTCCCATGCGCCAGAGCACTTCTTGCCGCACAATTTCCTGGATCAAATTGGCGAGGAGCTCTGGATCGTCGAAGACGAGGTAACGTCGGGCCGCACGATCGAGAATCTGCTGGAGTGCGTTTACGATTCCAGCAACATCCGCAAATGTCGCGTCTTCGCGTTGCTTGACGCTCGCAGCGAGGCCGACCGTCAGAGGTTCGACGACCTCTGTCAAATTCGCGATTGGGATGTGACGCTCCAGTCCATTTTGCGAATGGCCCCCTCCTCCGTCGTCTTGAACAAGCGACGTGACCCTACGAGCAGCGCTGCTCCAGTTACGCAACACTTTGTCGTTGGCGAATCAATCGCCGCAGCCCTCCCTTCCCTCCTCTATGGCGACCTGCAAGGTCTGCAACATATCACCTTGAGTCCTTGGGCGATCGACGGCGAGCATGTCGTTTCTCGTCAGTCCTGGGATGGTTGCTACTACATTTACAATGCGCTCAACGACGAACCGAAGCAGATTTGGGGGGAACATGTCTAACTGCTTCCCTGCTGCGCTTTGGAACCAATCGATCTACGCCAGCCTGGCCGAAGAAGTTCACCCGTACGCCTCTTTGGACCGTTTCCGCAAACGTACGGTCGGCTACACCGGCGATCAATCGTTTTGGGCGACCCCGTCGCCAGAGCCCAAACTCAACCGCGCGCTCTGCGATCGCCTGGCGACGCCTCTTCCCAGCGAAGATCCCATCTGCGTCGCCGCCGCGAACTTGGCTTTAGAAATCGCCAAACAATTTGAGCCGTCCGAGTTGCTGTTCGTCGCGATCTTGCGAGCCGGCGTGCCGGTCGTCGAATGGCTGACTAGTCTTTTGCCGGGAAGCGTCGGCGTCGCAACCTCGCTGTTTGTCGGCCATGGGATTGATCGGGCCTCCTATGCGAACATCCAAGCCGATTACCCGACCCGCAAGATCGTCTTTGTCGACGGCTGGACCGGCAAAGGAGGCGTCGCCGGCGAGCTTGCGCGACATGGACTTGGACCTCTCGCCGTACTCAGCGATCCCTGGCGCTTGGCGACCTTCCGGGGAACCCAGGAAGATATTCTCTCTCCGTCCGCCTGTTTTACTGGCCCGACGACGCTGGGATTCTCTCGCACCTTCACGCGAGAGCCGGACCAGTCCTTTGCGGCGTATCAGTTTCCAGACAACTTGCTGGAACCGACGATTACGCAGGCCTGGATGGAATCTTGCCCCAGCGGCAACCTGACGGCTAACGGCTCCCGTTCCCCTGAACGACGTCACGTGATGCCGCCACAGGAAACGCCGCTACGCGTCCACAGCAACGAAGTCTGCCGGGCGCTGATCAACTCCAATCCGAGCGAAATCATGTTCGCATGCACTCCGCAAGAGGCTCGCGAGCGATTTGAGCTGCTCCTTGAACTAGCCGACAGCCAAAACATTCCGCAACTTTTTTCTGTGAAAGATCTCGCGTCCCTCAACGTTCAAGTCGCTTGCACTTTGCGGTTACAGGCAGCGTCATGAACTGCGTACTCGACCTGGACGGCACCGTCGTGTTCGCGGAGCCAGCCGAAATCCCAATTCCGGGCCGCTCAAGATGCAGCTACCTTTCGACCGCTACGGCTGATTGGCTCAAGCGTATCGGCGCCGTCAGCAATCTCTATATCGCATCGGCAAGAAGTGCGGCGAGCGTTGCGGGACTCGTGCGTGCATTGCCGCAAGTTCGCTTTGCCGGATTTGTCCTGGAAGGAGGACTCGTCTGTCGCGCAGACATTTTCTCTCCCCCTAAGCCAGCGCCGGCGCAAGTCGAATTGGCGGAAAAGATCGCCAGCACTTATCCCGATTGGGATGTCGTCGCTGGGTACGAGGAAATGATTTGTTGCGTCGCTCCTTCCCACATTGACGCACTACCAATTGTTCAGCAAATTGCCTCGTCGCATCCCTCGACGAGCCGTTGGATCTCGCACCGTGAGCGCCACAAGACGTTCCTCTATCCGGCGCCACTCTGCAAATTGGCCGGCCTGCAGCGACTGGGCGTCGAGGAGATCGATTTCGCCGCCGGTGATGACGAAGTCTATGATCAGTCGCTGCTTGCCAGCGCAAAGCGTTGCTATACGCTGCAATCCGCAGCCCCGTCGATCATCGAACTGGTGCAACAGCGGCGCGGGACGCTATCAACGCACACGTCTCATCGCGGCGCCGCCGAGATTCTCGCGCACATTCACCGCGAGTTGATTGTCGTTGACCGCGAAAGCGAGTGACGGGCAATCATTTTTTCGCGGCGCCTGCAAGCAAAAATTTCGCTCGCAACAGCCTCTTCTCTTTTTCGAAGAATGTGCCATTTACGCCCCGGCAAGGGGTTGTTTCTCTGGGGGGGCCAGGATACGCTTTCCGTACTTCTTTTTAGCGACGCTCACCTCTCTCTTCTCTCGATTCCATCTAAATTTGGACCTGTTACGGAGTGGCAAAATGCCGAAGGTCAAATCTCCCAATAAGCCGCTGGCGACCGTCAATGTCTTTCCCCAGTCGGACGGTTCCATCGACGTGGAAGCCTGCTTCATGCCGGACCCGGACCTGCTGGCCGGCGAAGGGAGTTCGCGGGCCGTCTTGGCGCTCGACGCTTCGCGTTCGATTAAGGCGGCCTACGGCGATTCAGGCCCGTTTGGTGGAGGAAGTCCGAACTACGTGCAGGCCGTTGCGAGAAAAATCGGCGAGATCCTCTCCGACACGACCAAGGATGGCAAAGTCTCGATGATGTATTGGGCGATGGGACTTGGCGAAGAAACCGAAGTGATCGGGTCGTTCGACGCCGCCGGTTGCCAGAAGGCGAACATCAGCGGCCCGAAGCGAAACTGGGGCAAAGGAACGAAACTGCTGCCGGTCATCAAGTCGATCGTCGACAACGACTTCGCTCAAGCCGATTGGGTGATGGGGGTCATCATCACCGACGGCATCATTGAAGACGAACAAGATTGCATCAGCTATTGCCTGCAACTTGGCGAAGGTCTGAAGCAACAAGTCGAAGCGGGGCAACGACGCAAGCACTCCCTCAAACTCGTTCTCATCGGCATCGGCGAAGAAGTCGACGTAGGTCAGCTGGAACGGTTTGACGACATGTTCGAAGAAACGGCGCTCGCCAGCGACATTGATCTGTGGTCGTCCGGAGTCGCCGCCGACATGCAAGATGAAGACGACATCTTAGGGGTCGTGTTCGGCGAGCTGATGAGCGAAGAAGTGATCGTCGCCGACAATGGTCGCGTGCTCGATGACAAGGGAACGGAAGTCTCCAGCTTCAGCGACGGGCTCCCTGGCAAGTTTCGCTTTAAGCTTCCCGCGGGCGCCAAAGGATTCAAGGTCAGCACCGCCAAAGGAGAAGTCGCCCAGGATATTAGCGAGGCGTTAGCTGGCGGCTAACAATTCGACGACGGCTGCTCATATCGCGATCCAAGTACTTCCAACTGCGGCGAAGGGAAAACGATGACCGATCTCGAAGGCCAAGCTGCTCGCAGCCAAGCCATTCAGGTGCCCAGCAATCTCGTCTCGAAGGAATTCGGCAAAGTCTACGTGCGGCGGACGGACGACCGTTGCGAGGTCGACTTTACCGTTTGGATTCAAGAGCTCGAAGGCTCGATGGCCGAAGGCTGGCAGACCGGCGTCGCGCTCGACGCCAGCGCATCGATGAAGAACTGGTACGGCCGCGCCTTGGTTGGGAAGATCCCGGACGACGTGACGAAGGAATACGTCAAGAAGGGTCTGATCGTCAATCGCAACCAGGATGGTCGTACCGTCAGCGTCGCCTTGCCGGAAGCCTATAAAGACGCGATGAAGCGCGGCTTCCTCAAGCTTTCGGACAACATCGTCCAGCCGTGGGCCCGCAAGTTCGTCAGCTATCTCGCTTCGGAACTGGACGCGGACGGTGGGACTACCGTCATCTATTGGGCGTGCGGCGACGGCGGAGCGTTTGAAGTGCTGGGAGACTTCACGTCAGATGAGTGCGAATCGCTGGAGTTAAATGGCCCGCAAACCGAAAAGTTCGGCAATGGAACGCGTCTCGCTCCCGCCATGAAGTACTTTGTCGATCGCTTTGACGACGCCGAACGAGGCATGTACATCTTCCTCACCGATGGAAAAATCGACGACCTGGACGAGGTAAAGCAATACTCGATCCAATTGGCGCAGGAGATCGCCGCCGAAAAGCGGAGCTTCGTCAAATTGGTTTTGATCGGCGTGGGCGATGAAATCGACGAAGCGCAAATGAAGGAGCTCGACGATCTCGATAGCGGCGTCGACGTCGACTTGTGGGATCATAAGATCGCCGTCGAATTGCGCGCCCTGAGCGAAATCATCGTGGAGTTGGTCGGCGAGAATCGCATTGTCGCCCCCACCGCAACCGTTTTTGACTCCGATGGCAACGAGGTCAAACGCTTCTCGGACGGACTGCCGGCGCGCGGTTCGTTCTCGATGGGCGCCGCTTCCGAGTACTTCGAGCTGGAAGTCGGCGGACAACGAATCAAACAGACCGTGGTCTTCTAAGGTTCGCGCCGCAGCGGCGACCAGAACTTCCACCGCCGCTTCCGCGGCACGCTGCTTTCGCACCTACTTCTTCCTTTGAGGGCCGGTATGGGATTGTTTGATCGACTGTTTGGCTGGGGCGACTCGACGCCGAAAAAACGCCAACTTCCCAGCAACCTCGTGGCGGAGGAATTTGGGGAGATCAACATTTGCGTCGGCAGAGAGCTTGCCGAAGTCGACTTCACGATTCTGATGGAACCGACTGGTTCCGCCTCGGAAGGTTGGCAAACCGGCATGGCGATTGACGCGAGTGCGTCAATGTCGCATGTCTTCGGCCGCGGGCTGGAAGAAGGACCTCGAAAGTGGCCCGATCAAGCTTTGATGATGGAGTACCAGAAAAAAGGGTGGCTTCAGGTTATCGAGCACCAGGGGCAACACTATCCGATTTTTTCGGACGAAGCGCAAGAGGACCTGGTTCGCCGCGGCAATTGCGTTTGGTCGAAAAACATCGTCGAGCCGATCATCCGCCGCGTTACTGCGTATCTAGCGTCGGAACTGGACGCGGACGGCGGTACGACCTGTCTCTACTGGGCCTGCGGCGATGGCGGCGGTTTGGAAGAAATCGGCGACCTGACGGCCGCAGATTGCGAAACCGCTTCGTTTAAAGGCCCGCAGCGCATCAAGATGGGACAAGGGACCCGCCTGGCGCCGGCCCTGCGATACTTCGAAGAACGATTCCGCGACGCGAAAATGGGGATCTATATCTTCATCACCGACGGCGCGCTGCATGATCTGGAGGAAGTGAAGCAAGAGACGATCAAGATCTGCCGCCAAGTGAAAGCCGGCAAACGCAACTTTATGAAGTGCGTCCTCATCGGGATCGGCGACGACATCAACGTCGAGCAGATGGAGGAACTGGACGATCTCGACTCCGGAACCGACGTCGACATCTGGGATCACAAAATCGCCCGCGAAATGCGCACCATGATGGATATTTTTGCGGAATTGGTGAGCGAAAATCAAATTGTCGCACCGCACGGACGAATATTCGACAGCTTCGGAAATGTAGTGAAATCGTATTCCGACGGGCTACCCGCCAAGGTCGCATTCACCATGCCGGCGAACTCCACTTTCTTTGAATTGGAGGCCGGCGGCAAACGAATCAAACAAACGATCGAGTTCCCCAAGAAGTAGTCGCGATGCGACGTAGTGATTCAATTTGATAACGCCAAACGGGAATGCTAAACTCGACGGCGACATATTAGGCGGTTAACGTTTTTCGCAAGGCGATACTATGTTTCTACGCAGGCTGCCCGTATATCTCCTATTGGATTGTTCCGAATCGATGGCCGGCGAAGCCATCCAGCAAGTGGAACAAGGCATCAATGCGATGGTGACGGAATTGATGAGCGATCCCAGCGCGCTCGAAACGGCGTGGATCAGCGTCATCACCTTCTCGCGTTACGCCAAGCAAGACGTTCCGCTCACGGAGCTCGTCCAGTTCCAACCGCCGAAACTGACCGTTCGTCCCGGCACCGCGATGGGCAATGCGCTGCGACTGTTGGCCGATTCGATCACCAAAGAAGTCCGCAAGACGTCCGCCACGGAAAAGGGGGACTACCGCCCGATCGTTTTCCTCTTCACGGACGGACAGCCGACCGACGAGTACCAGGCCGCTGCCGCCAAGTTGCGAACGGCGAAGCCGAGCCTGGCGAACATCTATGCGATCGGATGCGGTCCTGACGTCGACACCGACGTGCTGCGGAGCTTCACCGACATCGTCATCAACCTGAAAGACATGACGCCGGAAGGCTGGAAGAAGATGTTCGTCTGGTTGACGGCGTCGGTGCAGAGCACCAGCGTCGCGTTAGAACGTGGCGGCGAAGGGAAACCGCTGTCGATGCCGAGCCTTCCCCGCGACGTCATGGAGTTGGCCCCGCCATCGACCGGATACCGCGACCCGCGGCCACGACAAGTCTTCCTCTACTCCTGGTGCTGCCGTACCCGGCAACCCTATTTGATGCGATTCATTCGCGCGGAACATAGTCATATCTATGACGCGGCCGCTTCTCACAAGTTGGAGGCGGTCGAAGAATGGTCGGGCGAAGTATCGCAGTCGATCAACACCTCGCAACTCAATGGAGTCCCTCCCTGTCCCTATTGCGGCAACCCAATCGCCGTGATGTGCGACTGCGGAACGTTATCGTGCTGTCCGACCGATCCCCATGCCGTCCTCACTTGCCCGAAGTGCAAGATCACCAGCGAGGTAGGCCCGGGTTACGGCGGATTTGATATTAGTGGCGCTGAAGGGTAGCTTGCCATCGAATAGGGCCAGGCATTACGCGCCTCCTCCCCTCGCTTGCTCCCCCATTTTCGATATCTCATAAGGATACTTTCATGTCTGACGTAAGCCCCGGACTGCGACGCTTGCCCGTCTATTTGTTGCTCGACTGCTCTGGGTCGATGTTCGGTGAACCGATCGAAGCCGTACGCCAGGGCTTGTCGCTCTTACGTTCCGACTTGCAAAGCGATCCCCAGGCGTTGGAAACGGTCTGGCTGAGCGTCATCACCTTTGAAACTGACGCCAAGCAAGTCGTTCCGTTGACGCCGATCGATCAATTCTCGGAGCCGACGCTCCAGGCCAGCGGCGCCACCTCGATGGGCGCGGCGATCAAGTTGCTGATGGAATGCATCGATCGCGAAGTCCGCAAGACGAGCGCCACGCAAAAGGGAGACTTCAAGCCGCTCGTCTTCCTGATGACCGACGGTATCGCGACCGACAACTGGGAAGGAGCCGCCGACGAACTCAAGAAGCGACGCCCTGGCAACATCATCGCCTGTGCCGCAGGCTCCGGCGCCGACGAGCAAGCGCTCAAGCGGGCCACCGAAATTGTCGTCAAGCTGACCGACACGTCCCCCGGCACGTTGCAAGCCTTTTTCCGCTGGGTTACCGCGTCGGTATCGACGACGAGCGCCAGCGTTTCCGCCAAAGGGGACGCGCCGGTCAACATGCCGATGCCGTCCGCCGAAGAAGGAATCGTCATCGTACCGTAACGAAGCAGGCATCCCCGTCGACCGCAAACCGTCGGGGATGGTAACCAGGGGAAGGGACGCTGAGAGTCGAGTGCGGCCCTTGGCCCGGACAGGAAAGTGACAGGACGAATGGTCGGTTCGGCGTTGCCTATCTCGCGGCGGCTTCCTGTTTATCTGCTGATCGATTGTTCGGGCTCGATGGTCGGCGAGCCGATCGAAGCGATCAAGACAGGCTTGCAAGGATTCGTCAGCGCCCTGAACAGCGATCCCCAGGCGATCGAAACCGTCTGGGTCAGCGTGATCTCGTTCGCCAGCGTCGCCGAGCAGCGCGTGCCGCTGATGGAAGTGACAGAATTCCGTCCGCCAGAGCTCGAACCGCACGGCGCCACCGCCTTAGGCGAAGCGCTCGAAGTTTTGACCGAGTGCATCGACGCGGAAGTCCGGAAGACGACCACCGAGCAAAAAGGGGACTTTCGTCCCATGGCCTTCCTCTTCACCGACGGCGAGCCGACCGACCGTTGGCAAGAACCGGCCGGCCAATTTCGCCACGCCGATCTCGCTTCGCTGATCGTCTGCGGCGCAGGCCCCGACATCAAGGACGAAACGCTCAAGCAGTTGAGCGATACGGTGATTCACCTCAAAGATACGCACCCCGGCACGCTGATCAACTTCATGCAGTGGGTGACGCAAGCGGTCGCCAGCACCAGCAAGTCGCTAGGCGCCCATCCGCAAGCCCAAGACAACTACGCAGCCAATCTGCCCGCAGGCGACGGCATCAACATCATGCCGTAATCGAACGAGTCGCTTCCGCGGCCAGGAGAATTTTGAGATATGGACCCGCAATCGCAACCCGGCGAACAAGTTGATCCGACCGCTAATTCGGTTTCGCAAATCGAGGCGATACGGAAATTGATCGAAGGGGTCAAACTCTCGGCGGCAAACCAACGATGGCCGCTAAACATTGAAGACCGGTCCATTCGAAGTCAACTGCGTGATGAAATCTTATCTCCTCTCGGCAGAAAGGAGATCGATCTAGAAACGGCGGAAGGTCGCTGGGAAAAGCTTTACGACAAAAATAAGTTCATTGCTGCGTTGCATCCGGTCGATCCTGCCGATTTGACCGACACAGGGCAAGCGTCCCCAACTGGCGAAGCTGCCTCCACCGCCGACTCGGCTTTCGAGGATGATGGCCCCGAGTTGCACCGAGAGGAAATGCCGGCGCCAGATCCGCCGCCCCTTACCCCCGTCAAGGCGCAGTGGCTCAACATCGATCCCCCGAGCGACGATCCCGATTTTGTGCCGAACGAGGCGTCGGCAGTCGATAGCGCCAACGACTGGAAGGTCATCGCCGCGAGCGTGCGGGGCAAATCGCACGCACATAAGGGGACATTTCGCGATGACGCGTTTGGTTTCGCCGAGTGCGGCGCGTGGACGATCGTCGTCGTTTCGGACGGCGCCGGCTCTTCTCGCTTGTCCAGGATCGCGTCGCAAATCGCCTGCGACGCGGCGATCGTCAGCCTCAAGTCGACGCTGGCGAACTACAAATTGTCGGCCCCGCCGGGCGATACGGAGAACCTGAACAGCGACCTGACTCGACTCCGCAGCTTTTTGGTCGACGCCGCGCGCACCGCGCAAGAGGCGGTCCTCCGCGAAGTCGGCCGGCGCGAAATTGAAGTTCGCGACATGTATGCGACGCTGCTTGTGATGCTGCATACGAAATGGGGCGAACACGAGATCGTCGCCGCCTTGCAGGTTGGAGATGGAGCAATCGGCGTCCTCCATCAAGCGGACGCCGACGACTGGGCGTGTACGGTCCTCGGAGATGCGGATCATGGCGATTATTCGAGCGAAACCCGCTTTTTGACCACGCCTGGCATCGAACGCGAATTCACCAGTCGCGTCAAGTTTACGCTGAAGCGGCAAATCGGCTGCATCGGCGTGATGTCGGATGGGGTGAGCGACGACTTCTTTCCCGAGGATCAACGTCTCGTCCAACTCTTTTGCGGAGCTCCGATCGAAGTCGAAGGGTTCGTCTCTGGCGATGGAGAGCCAGTCGCCGGAGTCATGCAGGGCTTGCTGAAAGACTCCGCGCCGGACGACGATCTCGGAACTGGGCTCATTAAGTGGCTGCAGTATGAAAAGCGGGGGTCCTTCGATGACCGGACGCTCGTTCTGTTGCACAGGAGTCTCGCGTGAGAAACGAAGTCGCGATTCTCTCCGACGGCCGACGCATTGAATACATTCCGACCCAAATTGGCGAAGGGGGAATGAAGCGCGTTTATTTCACCGCCGACAAGTCCTCGGTCGTCTGTTTCTTCAAAGACGAAAACGCCTCCAGCGATCCTCATCGCATGCAGCGTCTGCAGGCGATTCTGGGGGACTATAACCCCACAACCCATAGCTCCACCGGCGACTACTTCAAAGATTTGTTCTGCTGGCCGACTGGCATCGTCGTTCAGCCGAAACTGGGCGTGCTGGCGCCCACCTACTCTTCTAACTTCTTTTTTGATTCCGGCCGCTTCAAAGGGAAAGAAAAAGAAGGAACCTGGTTCTGCAAACCGAAGCTGCGCAAGATGCTCGGCAACGAGCACCTCGGCAACTGGGTCAACTACGTGCAGATGTGCATGTTGATGTCCCAGGCGGTACGACGCATGCACGCGGCCGGGCTCGCCCATTCCGACCTTTCCCCCAAGAACGTCCTGGTCGACCCGCCGAACCGGCGCTGCGCCGTGATCGACGTCGACGCCCTGGTCGTCCCTGGCAAGTTTGACGCCGAGGTCTTAGGCACGCCGGGCTATATCGCTCCGGAAGTGCTGCGGACGATGGACCAGGGAGAAAAGCTGCGCGTCCTGCCCTCCACGCGAACCGATCAACACGCGATGGCGGTCCTCTTCTACCAATACCTGCTGCGGCGTCATCCCCTGGAAGGTCCGAAGGTCAACTCGACCGTCTCAACGGAAGAGGACACGCTCCTTTCGATGGGCGAAAAAGCGCTCTTCATTGAGAACCCGCACGACGACTCCAATAGCTGGCACCGGGGCAAAGACTGGCCGAAGTTGGAGCCTGGTCTTGATCGACTCGGCCCCTATTTGAGCAAAGCCTTCCTGAAGGCCTTCGTCGACGGACTGCATGAACCGAGCGCCAGACCATCGGCCTTCGAGTGGGAAGAGGCGTTCGCCAAGACGTTGGACTTGATGATTCCTTGCGCCAACGCGAATTGCCCGGAAAAATGGTTCGTTTATATCGAGGGAGAAAAACCGCGCTGTCCGTGGTGCGGCACTACCCTCCCCCATCAATTGCCGCTGCTCGATTTCTACTACGCCCCGAGAACGGGACAATTTCGTTCCGAGTCGCATGTTCTGGTATGCTGGGACAAGCGCCCCTTACACGAATGGCACATTTATCAAAACCGCCGACTGAATGAACTTTCAGACAAGTCGATGCTGGCGACGATCCGACAGCATCAGGGTCAATGGCTGCTCGGAAACGTTGCGCTCGATTCGCTCGTCTCTCCGTCAGGTAGTCCTGTTCCGCGCAAGCAGTTTCGCGTCCTTCGCGACGAAGATGAGATCCTGCTGACCAAGGAAGACCGCGGCCGCCTGATGAAAGTCCGGTTTACGAAATAAGGCGCAGAGTGGAATAGGCTGATGAGCAGCGACGAAATCCAACAACTAATCGATCAAACCGGCTCCGGCGGCGTTCTGAAACTGACCCCGGCGAAAAAGGAATTTCAGGGGCCTGCCGTTATTCGCAAGCCGTTGACGATTGAAGGTCAGTCGTGCACGCTGTGGGCCGAAAAAGGGCCGGTCCTGTCGATCGAATCGGACGGGGTGGTGCTGAAATCGCTCAACGTCGAAGTGACCGGTCCCGACGACCAAGAAGGAGACGACGCTTGCGCCTTGCAAGTGACGAAAGGGAAGAGCGTCTCGCTCGAGCACGTTTCCATCCGCGGCAACGTCATCGGCCTTGCTGCGGAAGAAGGCGAGTGGCGCTATCCGCGCTCGCTTCGATTGGGGCGTTTGCAGTCGAATCATTCCCACAATTTTACCGCCAAACTCGTCGTCCCTGCTCCCTGTAAGTTTCATAGCGAGATTGCCGGGCTAAGCGTGCAGCCGAGCAGCTGCGCCGGCGGAGCGGTCAAGTTATTGTTGGAAGTCGACGCGCTATCGCCCGGCACCATCCTGCGGGGCGTCATTACGATCCGCACGGCGTCGCTTACGCGGACCATCAACGTCAACGCGTCGACTCCGGTCCATGCCACCGGAACGGAAGCGGTCGGAAGCGGACAGGACGTCTACGTCCCCAACGACTGGCAGACGCTGTTTACCGGCGACGAAGCGATCGCTCCAAACGGCGGCGGCAATTCCCCCGCGGCTTCTCCTCCGGCGCCGACTGGAACTCCTGCCGCCAGTTCGGTCTCGGTCCCTCCTCCGCCCCCAAAACCTGGCAAGAATCCGCAGCGGCCGAAGTCCGGCCCCGATGTGACGATCCCTGATCGGTTGGAGCCTGAGGCGCGCACTGCTCCAACCGCTCCGCCACCAAACGTCTTCGCCCCATCGCCGCCAGCAGCCCCAACGAAGCCGGCCCCAAGCGATGACGACGCCGACGTCCCGTCGAGCGCTCCCGTTCAATCGCAGCGGCGCCGCCCTGGCATGGGCTCCAGTCTCTTCGGCACGGGCGAATCATCCGAGAGCCCCCAGCCCTCAGGCGTTTCGCCCAATAGCGTCGTCCCTCCGCCACCGCCCAAGCCGCCGGTTAGTAGCGTCGTACCGCCACCTCCACCGAAGTCGCCCGGGAGCAGCGTCGTACCGCCATCTCCCCCCAAGCCGCCAGAGAGCAGCGTCGTTCCGCCACCTCCACCGAAGTCGCCGGGAAGCAGCGTTGTGCCGCCATCTCCTCCCAAGCAGCCGGAGAGCAGCGTCGTACCGCCACCACCGCCAAAACAGTCGGGCTCCGATCCAGTCTCCACGCCAGTCGTTCCGAATGCCCCGGCAAACGGAGATGGGACAGACGCGAGTTCCAGCGACTCGACTTCGTCCAAGCGAGAAAAGAAGTCGGGTTTAGGGGGCGCGTTTAGCTAACGCGCTCCTCGGCGGCAACGCTTGCGACCGGAAAGAATTCGCTTCCTTCGTAGCGGCGACTACGTCATATAGCCATTGTTTTTGAGCCGCGAGCGGAAGGCTCGCCAACTCAGCGTCGCAGAACCAAGGCAAAACAAGATCCCAATCGCGCCGACGCTCGCCCCCAGATTCCACATCGCGTGCAAGCCGACGGCGGTTCCCATCGCGATCTGAAATCGCCGGTCGAAGATCGCCGTCTTCAACTTTCGCCCTGATTGCCAAAACGCCGCGCAAACGATGGCGGACCAGACGCCATGCGTGAATGGCGCGCTGATGCTGCGAATGATCACCACCATGATTCCTTGGCCGACTCCTTCGAGCATCATGATCGTCAGAAAGTAGCCCGCGGTCTCAAAGACGGCGAAGCCGAACCCGCTCATCGCCCCCAGAATCAGACCATCCATCGGACGATCGTAGACCGGGTGCCGCCAGCGCCAAGCGGTCGCGATTAACTTGGCCGGCTCTTCCAAGACGCCGGCGAAAACGGGAATCAAAAGCAGTCCCCCTAAGAACGCTCCCGCCAGCGAACCGGCGATGATCGTGACCGCAAATCCAATGGCGCCGCCGAACAAAAAGGTGAGCGCCAAGGTCCGCAGCGAGATCCCCGTCTTGTCGTATTTCTCGACCAGATAGGTCATGATCGTCGCCGGAGCGACGAGACTGGCCGCCAACACGGTGATCGGCGCGATAATGGGATTCGACGTCGCGGCCAACAGAATGAGCAACAACGTCGCCAGTGAACCTGAGACGAGGGCGACTTGCCAATGCGGCTGCAGCTTCTTGAGCCGCTGGGAGGCGGAATCGACCTGGTTATCGAGCCAGTCGTTCGCTGCCGCCGGTTTGGCGGCCGCTAGTCCGGCGTTGACCAGCTGAAACCGGAAGATGCCGATGGCAACTTCGTCTCCCGGCCCGGCTTGATACCAGACTTCCGGTTTCCCATTCACCAGGACGCCGCCGGTTCGGCCGGAACGGTCGCTGACGACGACCTGGGTCGGCTGCACGTCCAACTCGACATGCCGCTCGGCGATACTCGCGTCAGGAATACGAATCGTCGCCATTGGCCCGCTACCGAGCAGGTAGGAGCCAGGCGACAGATCGTATTCTTTCCCGGCGGACGTGCCGGTAGTGACGCGTAATTTCCAGCCCGCCGAGACTGGCATGCTCCACTCTGGCATGGCCGCTCCTACGGAGAAAACTCGCTTAGAGGCCGATCGCTTCCAGCATCCCCAGCGAACCGAGCACGGCGTACGCAATAAACAACCCGTACAGTCCGCAAAGCACCAACGACTTGCGGAAAGTCAGCTGTCGATTGTGCCACATGATGGCCAACGTGACGCCGGTCAAGACGAAGAGACTGATACGTAAACCGACCAAACCGGCAATTGGTTCGCCATCCTGCGTGAGCGACACCGGCCCCCAGTTCACCAGGTACGAATTCACCAGAAGCGGAACCGAAAGGCAGATGCAAATGTCGAAGATGTTCGACCCAAACGCGTTGGAGACCGCCCCGGAGTCGTCGCCGCGCATCGCCGATCCAATCGACAAAAACGTATCGGGCACGCTGGAGGCCGCTGCGGCGAGAATCACCGCCACGAAGAAGGTCGGAACGTTCAATGCGACGGCGGTATGGCGGGTCGATTCCACCAAAAAGTAACATGCGACGACGGCGACCACCGTGCTCACCAGGATAATCAACCAAGCGGTGACATGACTCAGCGGAATCTCGACAAATCCAAACAACGCGCCGGCGCCTTCCGGAGCTTCCTCTTCGTCCTCGTCCTCGTTTTCATCAAAGCTCCCTTCTTTGATTTCCTCCCGGATCTTGTCGACCAACAGGTAGTGCACCTTCACGTTCTGAGCGGCGAGTTCCGAGATGACCGTCGGGGTCGGCGTATCTAATCCCTTGGCGGTGAAATACTCTTTCAGGGCGTGCAAACGCTTGCGATAAACGATCGTATCTCGATACAGCTGGCAAATGTAGACGACGTACATCCCCATCAGCACCAACCCCATCCACCAATACATTTTGTTCTGGAAGAGGAAGACCAGCAGCGCCAGTTCGCACAGCAGGAACCAGATGCCGTCGCGGGCCAAAACTTCGTCTTCCACATCGATGGTCGGCCGAGTGCGGCGATAAAAGGCGATCGTCATGGTCACAATCGCCGGGATCAGGATCATGTTGTAGACCGCGCTGCCGGCGCAGGTGGCGATTGTCGAACCAAAACCTTCGGCGCCGGCCGCTTCGATGGCGGCAGGGTCGTTTCCCTGAACCGCGCTGATCGCGATCACCACGAAAAAGATGCCGCTAAATAGCTCCGGCAACGAACTGGAAATCGCATCCAGCGTCGCCCCGCGAACCGAACCCGGAATCCCCAACGTCGTTCCAATCCACTGAGCCGCATCCGCGAACGGGTCGCAGGCCTGCCAAATGACGATCGAGATCACCACGACGGAGGTCAAGAGAAACGCCAACTGCCACGACATTAGCCAAAACGCGCCTAATGCAGCGACCGCCGCAATGGCGACTCCCAATCCGATCCAATCGCCGCCTTCTTCTTCGTCGTGATTCTCTTGCTGCTCAGCGGATGCCATTCGTATTTCCCGTTGCTGTGACACGTAGGACGCGTTCGTAGATTCGGGAAGATTATAGGGGGGGCGCCATCCGCCCACAAGCAAGTAATTCCTCGAAAAATCTGACCACAAAAAGATTGAACCAGGACGCCCCAAGATCGCAACTGCCGCAATGTCCAAGACTCAATTTCCGCCTCAGAAAGAAATCAGTCGTCGTCGAAGTCCGGCGTCGGCGGAGCCTTGAGATTCAGCTTGATTTTCAAGTCGTTCTCCAGCAAGCGTAAGTGCTCCCCAATCATCACCTCGTGTTCATCGAAAAAAAACGTGGTCTTGCCTGGCGGAAGATGAAAACGACGCAGGACGGCATCCAGGGTCATCCCTGGCGGCGTGTCTGCGCCATGAGCAATTCCCCATCGGCGTTTTTCCTGACTGACCACGCGGCCTCGAGGAAGGGCATAGGGATTGTCACCCATTCGACGAACGAGTTTCTCGGGCTCCATGCCCCATTTCCGCCCAATCACGCGGAGGACGTCCGGCCAGATATGAACATGACCAATCTCACGGCCGGACGCATCTTCGGCGAATGCAACCAATTCCCAGTCCCCATCTGGCAAGGGAATCCAATAGTAGGGACCTGTGAACGGCCCTTCCCGGCTTTCCTCGGACGCTGGTGCGGTTTTCGAATTCAAAGTGCGCGGCGATGCTCCCTGGTTGATTGAAAGAAGTGCATTTCCTGGCTCTCCCCAATGGAGAACGCCAGGAACAGGACGCCGAGTTATTCTCGATTCAACATCGTTTCGATGATTTCTCGATTCACCGTGCGGAGCAGTTCCTCCGACTCAAATACCGGGCAAGGGAGATTGCTCCGCAGATTTCCCAGGCGCGCCGCAAGATCTCCGATCAACGGCAGGGCCAGACTCCCGTGCTCCAGCGACGAGTCCGAGCAGTTGTAATAGACCTTCAGTTTGAAATGCGTGCCGGCGTCGTCCGGAACGGCGAACAGCCACCAGCGATGGAATGTTCTGGCTGGAGGCTTCGCCACGAACGAGGCGAAGCGGCAAGTCACCGAGGTCGGCGGCTTTCTCCAGATCTCTTGGGGATCGATGCAGAGTCCATCCCACGGAAGTCGCTTGGTCGCCGGCGGCTTCGGATTCAGCCACACGACGAACCGCTTGTGATTGATCGGAAAGAGACCATTTCGCAGGGCCTGCAGGGTTTTGTTGGCGCCGATCGTCGCCACTTGTTCGTCAAACGACGTGAACTTTTGCAGGCGCCGTTGCAACGCCGCTTGCTGCGAATTCCAACTCAGTGGAGAAACGGCAAAGGTAGCGGCCGAAGCCGCGAACCCGAGAAACGACCGTCGATTGACTCTGGTACGGCTGTGGTTCCTCAATTTTTAACTCTACTAAAAGGGGAAAAAGCCCGCGGAGAGCATAGAAGGTTTCGACGCTCAACGTCGGCGCGATTCACCGTTCGCCTTTTGGGCGTGAATGTCGCCGACTCGCTGCCCGACAGCCGGGCCTGCGTCTCTCCGCGGGCTACCTATAAATATTAGAAAACGTCACTGACATGCGCGGGTCAGTGGACGGAAACGTTTTCCTGATTTAGTTCCATTCCCGCTTTTGATCGATCCAGCAGCATGGTTCGAAGCTCTGGCGGCTCAATAACTTCGACGCGTCCCGTCCAGCCGAGAAGCCAGCTGCAGATTTCTTGCAGACCATCCACCTGAAATGTCAGCAGGACGCTTTCGTCTTCCTGAGGGATGACCTTTTGGGTGTGATGCCAGTTGGTTTCCGTAACGATTCGCGCCGCCTCAGGCAGAAAACGAACGGCGACTTTGTAGGCCTGCGAACCGCGGTAAACGGCCCACGCATTTCCGAAGTAGGCTTTTAGATCGAAGTCCGTGGGAATATTCGCTGCCGCGTCCATGACTTCGACGCTCTCAAATCGGGCGACTCGATAGGTTCGCAGCTCCTCGGATTCCACCGGCCGGCCGATCAAATACCATGCGTTTTTCACCAGGCACAATCGAATCGGATCAAGCGCCAGTTCTACGGCCGAACTTTCGTAGGGACTAACATAGCGCCCTTTCAACTGCCGTTTTCGCAACAGCGCCTGCCGAATTCCCTGGATCGATTCCTCAGAATGGCGATGCTCCGCCAACTGAAGCCCCAAAACGGAGATGACGCCGCCGACGTCCGTAAGTAGCTGCTGAACTTCCTCGCTCGCCGTGGCCGCTATTTTCTGCGTCGCGGAGCTTGCCTTGCCGACGACGCCCAGCCCCGTCGTCTCCGAAAGGATCGTCGCAACGGCCTGACCGATGATCTCCTCCTCGGTCAGGTTCGGCACGGGAAAATGATAGTCGGAACGGACACGATAACTTTGCGCGTCCGCGTCATAGAACCAAGGAACGCCGGCAAACTCAAGAGCTTGCAGATCTCGATAAATCGTCCGCTCGGCGACCTCCAGCTCTTGCGCGATCGCCTTGGCGTTCCATTGGCCTCGGGTTTGAATAAGGCGTAGGACCGAGAGAATGCGCGCAAGGCGATCGGCTTGGCGGATGCGGCGATCGCGATCGGTGTGACCAAGCAAATCAGTTGACTTAGGTAGCACGATTCTTCCACCACTTTTCGAGAGTTGCCGCTGTGGCACGCTTGGGATCACCGATCAAGCAACACCTAAACCTATTCTTAAACGCTGGCAAAAGGATCTCATTAATCGTCTTCTGTTGTTCTCCATCAAAATCTATGAGCAGCAAATCAGGTTCAAGATCGAGAGAGCCGGGCGTCGGTAGCGCGACGTCAAGAAGGAAACTCATTCGGCTGACGTATTCCTGATATCCTTCAAGCAATTCACTCTTCCGCTTAGTTAGTTGATCGCGATAACGACCTATTTGTCGATCTACATCTACGTCATTGTCCTCATTGGGCCATATTTCTTTGTTCCTGAACGTCTTCACCTCAAAGAAGCGAAGTTCCTTTTGCTCACCGTGAAATAGGACTAAATCGATACGATCTTGGCTTCTGGTGTTGTCGAGGGCCTCTATGGACAGCTCTACGTCCAGTACCCCCACAGGCCCCGAATAGCTGTCGTTAAATAGTGAATGCGCTCTGCACAGGCTAAACACACCACCAGATTCTGGTTGTTCGTGCAGCTCTATGTTCTTCTTGATTTGTGGATAGCCGCTTTCAAATGAACTACAGACCCGTAGATTCCTGAATTCTTCCTCTTTGATTTCGCCCTTCGGGCGATCCTCAAAGGCAGCCAGATATGCAATATTCGCCCTGAATTCTCCTCCGTCAAATGAGCACAACTTGCGTCCGCGAAAATAGAAATCGATTTTTCTCTTTCGCATAGCAGGAAAAACGTCTCCTTGTTTGATGTCGGGAAGGAGTCTATTTCGAAATAGCGAATTGTCTTTCAGCGCTTGCAGTCTATCGCTATTGCTGGGGTCCCAAAATTCATAGCGAGCCATGTAATCCTCTCCCTTTGAAATGCGGCAAAGCACAAGTGCTTAGACAACCCACCACTCACCATCGTTTTTCAATTCCACCCGCTCCGCCATTTCCGTAAATCCGCTTGGATTCTCCGAGTGAATCGGAACAACGCGGGATTCTGGAAAGGCGGCGACGAAACGACGTATTTCGTCGGCGGTGGCGTGCCCGGAAGTGTGAATTTGAAATCTTTCGATATTCATCCTCTTCAATTCGGTCAGCTCCGCTTCGTTGCGTAGAAGATAACCGGACCAAACAGACGTAATCAAGCTTGCGCCGTTTAGGCATTCGGCTCGCTTGAGATCTTCCAGCATCGAAGGACGGAAGATCATGACGGAACTTGGCGCCGCAGCATTTAGGTATTCCGGGTAGATGCGGCGTTTGGAATAGGGATCAAGAATGTCATGGGCGTTCTCCCGGATGATTCGTGAGCGTTGGTTATGCGGAAGAAACATCTTCACGCCATCTTTGCCGGGCGTCGGTAGCGAGGGATCATCGACCGCCCGCAGGATTTCGGCCGTGTAAAGGTCGAGAATCAGATTTCGGCCGGAACGTCGACACGCTTCCCAAACCGAGGCGATTCGGTCGACGTTTTGACTCGAACACCAAACCAGGCACATTCCTTCCGTCTGCTGGAAGACTTCCAGCATCCCATCTGCCACCGATTTCTCGTCGGGGTACGCAAAGTCCGGTATCCGCCCAATGTGCGTCCCCTCGCAGATTAGAACGTCGATCTTGGGCGGAGGGTTGTCGAGCACGCTTTGGAATAGATGGGCGTTGCCTCCGTGCCCGCGGATATCGCCAGAGTAGAAGAGCCGTTTTCCCTCCGCCTCGACAAGCAGGCAATAGCTGTCAAAGGCCGAGTGATCGATACGCACCGGCGTGACGGTGAACGGCCCCAGCTGAAGCGGCGATCCATCTTCGTAGGTCTGCGGTTGAACGTCGCCGAGCGTCGGCAGACGGGTAAAGAATGCGCTCGTCTCGATCAGTCGACGCGCTGCCTTTCCCATAAAGACCGGAACAGGCGTGGTGAGTTGCTCCAGTAGCCCGTAATGATCCGGGTGTGGGTGGGAAACAAACACGCCGAGGAGAGATCGATCTTCCGCAAGGAGGCCGTCGATGCAGGGAAGCTCGGCGCTGGAATTCTGAAGCGGAAGCCCTAAATCGAGAATGATTCGCTGGCCGCAAGCTTCCAGCTCGACGCAATTTCCGCCAATTTCATGGCATCCTCGATGGATGCGGCAACGTAGACTGTTTGCTGTCAAATTATCTCCCGGGGTTTCGTGGTAGTGAGACTGGTCGGATGCCAGCCGCCGCTCAAGGTTACAAAGCGATTTTTGAAAATCCAAAACTCGCTCGATAAGCTTGGCGCACGGTCTGTAGATAGGACAGCCGCCGGCAAGGTTCGCGGTTTGTTGGCAAATTGCCAAACCGACTGATCGTAGTGAGTCGCCGAATTGAGTTGCGGGGAATGACCGGCGACGGCGTACTTCACGCTTTGACTTGGCAGACTCCGCGTTCAAAAGGCCGGCGATTCAAGAAATGCGGACCAGCGGTTCTTTTTGTTGGGCTGGTGGAAAATGGCCCACGCCCGGGGAAGGATCACGATTCAATCCTGAAAAAATAAACCCCTTCACGAAAGAGGTTCTTGTCCAACTTCGATCTCTTCCACCCCATCCTGACTGGGCTCTACGCTTCGCCCCCAATAATTGGCGAGTAGCGAACCTGAGATGTTCATCCAGGTTCCAAAAACGTTCGGAGGCAGTGCGGCCAAATGGCTCTTGAGCACGTTGATCGCTAGTCCGGTCGCCATGCCGGTGTTTTGCAGTCCAACTTCAAATGCGACGGTCCTACAGTCCGCCTCCGAGAGTCTTGAATTCGGTGAGGCAAAAATGCCGAGTCGAAAGCCGGCCAAGCCCGTCAGCTTGCCGACAAATTTCGCTCCCCAGTAGCCGAGCGCGAGTCCGATGGCGTTGTGCAACGCGGCCGCGACAAACAACAGCCCGCCCACTTGAATCAGGACGTCGTAGGTTTGGGCCGTGATGATGGTCAAGATGGCGCAGATGCCGAACATCGACAAAAGGGGGAGCGCTCGATCAAGCCATTGATTGTCTTTCCTTCCGCGGGTCAGCATGATCATCTTCGCCAGCGACATCACCGCGATCAGAAATAGGGAAAGCGCAAGGCACTGCTTGATCCCTTCGTACTGTGAGGGCAAGAGGAGCGTAACCGTCCCCAAAATCGAGAATGCCGCGGCAAAACTGAGCAGCGCTACCGATCGTTGCAGCCATGCCTGCCGACTATAGAGAATTGCATTCGCAACGATTCCGGCCAAAACGGGGGCGATGATGATTTTGACCACGCCCATCAGCATCGCCAAAGCGTCGACGTTGATGTATTGACCTGCAAACGTCGTCATCGCCAGCGGCGTCATGATCGGAGCGATAAGCGTCGAAAGAGCCGTCATCGTCACCGACAAGGCGACATTCCCGCGGCCGATATAGCTCATCAGATTGGAAGCGACTCCCCCAGAGCACGCCCCGGTGAGAATAATCCCGGCAGCCAATTCTCCGCGAAATCCAAATGCGACCACCAGCAAATACCCGGTGATCGGCATGACGCCGTACTGGAGCACAATTCCCAGAAGCACCGGCCAAGGCTCTCGAAAGATCCGCAGGAAGTCGCCGAGACTCAGGGTCGTCCCCATTCCGAACATGATCAATTGAATCAACGGAACGATCAGCAACGACAGCGGCATCCCCCACCAAGCCTGAAAAGCGTCTGGATAACAGAACGCCATCCCGACGCCGACAAGGACCCACGCGGTAAACGATACGCCCTTAAAAAAACGGGTCGCAACTATCGCCATCGCGATCAAGCCGCCGACGATCGCAACTTCAATGCCCATGTTTGTCTGCGTTGGTATCCATCGAAATTCTTAAACCGCCTTGGCTTCGCGTCAAAGGTCGTAGCGGCGGTCTCCTTGCCATCGGCAGAACGATAGCCCAAAGTCTACAAGGGAAATAGGTAGTCCTCGTGATTTCGCGATTCGGTTTTCCTGCTGGGAAGCAAAATAGTCAATCTCTGTACAAACGACGCCCAATCGCCTCTTCGATCTGCCTCTGACAATGCTTCGCAAGCGAATGGCATCTTTCCCAAGCAACCGGGAATGCTGTTCATTAGGGGGCTAATATACGCACTCCGCTCCGACTACGCTATTTTCTAGCGCAGATCTCAAAATCTTGGGTAAGTCTGCGGCTGCCGGCGTCATTATGAAGATCACCCATGAATGAATTGACCGACCACACGCTGCGGATACAGCAACTTTTTGTGCAGTACCAATCGCAACTGAAAGCGTTTGCGATTGCCCTGAGCCCCAGCTTCGCCCAGGCCGATGACCTGCTGCAGGAAACGTTCCTGACGGTCACCGCGAAGGCGCATGAGTTTGATCTGGAAAGCAATTTCCTGGCCTGGAGCCGGGCGATCCTCCGGTTCAAAGTGCTGGAAGCTCGCCGCGCGGCTGGCGTTCCCACGGTTGACTACCTCGACTCGCTGGTCGCCGCTTGCCCCGAGAATTGGGGCAGCGATGAACGACTCCATCGGCTAACCCAATGCATTCAAGACCTTGCTCCCAAGGCGCGTGAGATTATCTTGCTTCGCTACCAACGAGAACATTCGCCGTCGCAAATCGCCGAGATGCTGTCGCGCACGGTGAACTCGATCAACGTCGCCCTCTCGAAGGCGCGACTTGCGCTGCGCGATTGCCTGGACCGTAAAGTTCAGCCGGGGAGCCCGCAATGAACGACCAATATGTCGATCGGCTGATCCAGTCCTATCTCGATAACGGGCTGACCGAGCCGGAGCAGCAAGAGTTCGCCGCGATCATGTCGCAGTCCGAATCAGCCCGGATCCGCTTTTGGGAACTCGCCGAGATTCACGGCTTGGCGCCGCAAGCGGTCGCGATGCTGGGGCTAAATCTCGACGAAGATTCGCTTGCCGCGTCGGCGACGGCACACGCGGAACCTAGCATGTGGAGCCGGGCCTCTTCCTTCACGCGTCGGCGACAGTCCGGTTTCGCGCTGGCCGGCGGCGTTTTGCTCGGCGTACTGATTTCGGCGTTCGCCTGGCCGGTTCGCGGCATGCCCCAGCTGCCGACTCCCACTCGCTTGACGACCGAGGGCTTTGAAAGCGGCTCCTCGCCTGCCGTCACCGGACTGCCGACGATCGCCGCCCAGTGGAGCGGCGACTTCAGCGAAGTCGTAACGGCGAAGCAGGAAGTCTTTCCCGCCGAGGGAGAGAAGATGTTGCAAATCTTGCGGGCCGACTACGAAGGAAAGCCGCAACCAGAGGGAAGCTACTGCGGCGATCTCTACCAAATCATTGACGTCCGCTCGCTACGAGATCAGCTCTCCAGCGACGGCACGATCGTCCATGCGTCTGCGATGTTCAACATGTCGCGTCAACCGGAAGACGAACACCTCCGCTACACCCTTCGCATTCTGGCGCTGACGTCCGACCTGCTTGCCGACGGAAAGCAGTACGAGGCGCAGATCCTCGATGAATACGCGCTCGCGACCGCTCGCCAAAACCTGCCGCTTGATAATGATCCACGCACGTGGGAAAAAGCGCAAACCGAATTGCGACTCCCGGCCAAAACCGATTTCGTGTTGATACATGTCGGCATTACCTACGGGTACATGGCCACGGACGTTCGTCGCATCACGTTTCCTGGCCAGTTTGTCGACGACATTCAGATTTCCCTCTCGAACTTCCCTCGCTAGTTTCCGCTTCGAACCTCCCGCCCTCACTCGATTCCAGCCAGCCTCATGATGAAAACGCTTTTCGCCAGCTTCGTGCTCGCTGCGGTCTCCACGTGCAGCGCTACGGCATTCGCGGCCGAGCCTCCGGTCGTCGCCGTCGAGCAGAAGCAGTTCGCCCTCCTGCAAAAACATTGCACCGACTGTCATGTCGGGGCAGACGCCGAAGCGGGCTTTCGCGTCGATGATCTGCCGCTCCAGATCACCGATCTGAAAACCGCGGCGCGTTGGCAGAAGGTGCTCAATTCCTTGAACTCGGGCGAAATGCCGCCGGAAGGGGAACCGGCGATCGACAAAGCGGCGAAGGCGAACTTCCTGGAGCATCTGGCCAACGCCATGGTCGACGCTCGGAGCCTGCTCGCCGATCAAAAGGGAGTGATCACCATGCGGCGATTGAATCGCCGCGAGTATCGCAATTCGCTGCGAGAACTTCTGGGCGTTGAAATCAACGTCAATGACCTGCCGGCCGATACCAGCGCCAGCGCGTTCGACACCGTCGGTTCCAACTTATACATGTCGAGCACGCAGTTCGAACAATACCTGCGTCTGGGACGCGAGGCGCTCAACGAAGCGTTTGACCGCCAAGCCGCGCTCGGAGTCGAGAAAAAGGTTCACTTTGAAGCGGAGGAGATCACGCCCAAAGTCGCCAAGTTTATCGAGTACCAGGTCGACGCTCGCGAGCGGGCCGAGAATTGGATCAAAGAGGTTGACGCAGCGGTCGCTCGCCCCGAAAACGCCGCGGTGATCGAAGAGATTAAGGCGGGCCCGCTCGGCACGCATCGCGACATCTTGTATCGCAATTGGAAGAAGATCGCCGGCGCGCCAGCCCCCGAATCGTTCGGATTCCAAACCGGGGAAAACAACGCCGATAAGGCGCTCGCCGCATCGCGACCGTTCCATCTTCCCTATCACCGCTATTACATGGAACAGCCCGCGATCGAAACCGGCGCCTACCTGGCCGCTTCCAGCGAGCATCCCGCGGTGCTCGACAACGCGACTTTCAATCTGCTGGTTCCGTTCAATTGGCCCGTCGGAAATTATGTTGTCCGGTTCCGCATCGCCGCGACCGAGCATGCGACGCCCGATCGCCGCTTCATCGAGTTTGGGATCAACCCCCGTACGCAACAAGCGATCAGCGTGCACGAAGTGACCGGCACCATGGAGGAGCCGCAGATCATTGAGCTTCCCCTGACGATGACGCGAGCCAACGCCGAACGCGCCAACCGCTCCCTCTTCCTGCGGGAAAAAGGGACGCGAGACAACTGGGAGCAGGCGCTGCGCGTCGCCGGTATGGGGCGCGCCGAGAACGACGGCATTGGGCAAAAGTTCGCCCTGTGGGTCGACTGGATGGAAATCGAACGCGTTCCCGACGCCGATCAACCGAAACCGCCCGGCATCGCCGCGATCGCCCAACTGCCGCTCGACGACAAGTCAGCCGCTCCCCAAGCAGCCGATCTGCATGCGGCGTTTGAGCAATTCGCGAAAGAAGCCTTCCGCGGCGATCTCCCTTCGCCGCAGTACGTCGACCAACTCGTGCAGGTCTATCAGTCGTATCGCGATCTTGGCGAGAAACCTAGCGACGCGCTGAAGGAAACGTTAGCGGTGGTGCTCGCTTCTCCGATGTTCCTCTATCACTCGGAGCCGAGCGAAGCGGCGGAGCCCCGGCAACTGACCGATCGGGAACTTGCCAATCGACTTTCCTATTTCCTCTGGGGATCTCCGGCCGATCGTGAACTGCAAAGCCTAGCCGACGCCGGCAAGCTGCAGGATCCGAAGATCTTGGACGAGCAAGTGACGCGTTTGCTCGACGACCCGCGATCGCAGGACTTTGTCGATGCATTCGCCTACCAGTGGCTGGGGCTCGACCGACTCGACTTTTTCCAGGTCAATCTGCAACATCATCCCCGGTTTGATAACAGCACTCGGCAAGCCGCTTGTCGTGAGATCTACGAAACGGTGGGACGCCTTGTTGCGCAGAACGAATCGCTCACCGATTTGCTCAGCAGCGACTACGTCGTCATCAATGCGGTATTGGCCAACTACTACGGCATCGAGGGAGTGCATGGCGATCACTTTCGCCAGGTATCGCTGCCGCCTGATTCTCCTCGCGGCGGCCTGTTAGGCATGGCGGCCGTTCACTTGATGGGGAGCAACGGCGACACGTCGAATCCGGTCGAACGGGGAGCCTGGGTGCTGCGAAAACTGCTGCACGATCCGCCTCCTCCGGCGCCGGCCAATGTGCCGCAACTCGCGCGACTTGCCGGTAAGCCCCTCACAACCCAACAGCGTCTGATCGCCCATCAGGAAGAACCGCAGTGCGCCAGCTGTCATCGCAAGATCGACCCGATCGGCTTCGGGCTCGAAAACTTCGACGCCGTCGGCATCTGGCGAACCGAAGACAGCTACCAGGCGCTGGACGACAACGGCAAACCAATCAAGGATGGCAAGGTAACCTGGCAGATTGATCCCGCCGGCGCCTTTCATAACGGTCCCTCGTTCGCCAACTACTTGGAGCTGCGCGAAAAAATCGCCGCCCAAGAGGACGCGTTCGCCCGCGGCATGACCGAGGCGCTGATTCAATACGCCCTGGGACGCCCGATTGGTTTCAGCGATGAGCCGCTGATCGACGACATCGTGAAGCAGGCTCGTGAACAGAAATACGCAGCGCGCAGCTTCGTGCACGCGCTGGTCCAAAGCAAAGAATTCCATTCCAAATAAGAGGGAAACCATGTTTCCAAAGAAACCGAGTCGACGTCAGGTTCTCCGATCCGCTACGGCTGTCGTTGCGCTGCCGCTGTTGGAATCGCTCGGCTTCCGTCGCTTCGCACGCGCGGCGACGGTCACGGCCCCTCCCAAACGTTTGGTCTTCTTGGGCTTCGGCTGGGGCGTCACCGAAGAATCGTGGTACCCAAGCCAAAACACGCCGGGCGCTGGCTACGAATTGCCGTCCGGACTCCAGCCGCTGGAGCGCCACAAAGCCGACTTCTCGATCGTGCAAGGGCTGCGCAATAAGTTTTCGGTCGAAGGTCACGCCGGCAGCACGTGGTGGCTGAGCGGAGCGAATCCGTACGCGCAGCCGGGGCAAAGCTACTGCAATACGATCTCGGCCGACCAAGTCGCCGCGGAAGAGTTCGGCCGCGAAACGCGGTTCGCCTCGCTGCAACTGAATCACAGCGAAACGGGCGATCGATCGGGTCACGGCCCCGGCCTCTCGCTCGCGTGGGACGCGAGCGGCAAACCGATGGGTGGAGAAAACGGACCATTGGCCGCTTTCCACCGGATGTTCTCCAAAGAGACGACGCCGCTGGAACATCGCCAGAAGCTGATCGCGCAGAAACGGAGCGTCCTCGACACCGTGCTCGAAAATGCCCGCAGCGTGAAGCGCGGCCTGGGGCAAAACGACGTCGAAAAGTTGGACGAGTACTTCGAGAGCGTGCGCAACATCGAAATGCGGTTGAGCAAAGAAGAAAAATGGATGGATCGACCCCGTCCTGACGCTCCGTTTGGCGCGCCTAGCTCGAGCCTGTCTGGCAAAGAAGAAATCAAGATGATGTACGACCTGCTGGTCGCCGCCTTCCAAACCGACAGCACGCGGGTGATCACCTATCGCCAGCCGGTTGCGACGCTACTGACCAGCATCGGCAACGACGTAGCGCCGCACGACATGAGCCACTATCACTCGACCCGCGGCGAGAAGCTGGTCTGTTCGCAACAGCGCGACCAGGCGCAAAGCGCCTTGCTGGCGGGACTGATCGACAAGCTGAAAGAGACGAAGGAAGCGGACGGCAGCCGTCTGTTTGATCATGTCGCGCTCGCCTACGGCAGCAACATCCGCACCGGCCACGACCTGACGAATTGCCCGACGATCCTCACCGGCGGCGGCGCCGGAATCAAACTGGGCGAAAACATCGTCGTGAAGAAAGATACCCCGCTCTGCAACGCGTGGTTGACGATGCTGCAAGGGATCGGCGTCCCCGCCGAACGTCACGGCGACAGCACCGGAGTGATCCCTGAATTGCAGGGGTAGGCTACTTACTACCTCTTTGAGCACGACCGGCAGGCGACGCTCCCCGTTTGCCTCCCCTGCCCTCTTCTGCTACGCTCTGAATACCTTTCGGAAGCCGTAAAAAATGGCATTTTGCCTTTTTTCTTCGGCTGCAAGGTAATTCGCCGGGCGAATCATGCAACGCCAGGCTTTCCTCGGCGGTTCTTCTGCCGAAGACCCCGCTTTGACTGGCTCCCCATCCTGCTCCCCGCTACTCTCCAAATGACTGGGCGTTCCTAGAAATGTTTGCGATCGTTTTGGGAATGCTCATCGTCGTGTGCGGCGTGCTGTTCTTACGGCTGCATGCATTCCTGGCCCTCTTTTTTGCGACCTTGGTCGTAGCCGCCGCGACCACCGCCCACTGCGTCTACGACAGCGCGATCGACAATCAGACGGCGCAGGTTGCCGCCGCCTCCAATCAACAGTTGGAACTTATCGGCGTCGGCGATCAATTCGGCGCCAAGCCCGGCGCCTATTACCTGGTCCGCGACGACGACGATATCGCCAAACTCGAAACAACGTCGGTCTGGGTCGAAAAGTTCGAAGCGACCGACAACGGGACGACGGCGATTTTGCGGGATGGCCTTTCCGATTCCGGCAGTTCCATCGGCACGCTGCTCATCTCGCAAACCGCCTACGACAAGGCAGTTCAGCTCGCCAAGACCAGCCCCACCAATCGGGTCGCCAACGCACTCGGCGATACCTTCGGCAAGATTGGGGTGCTGATCGCGATGGCGTCGATCATCGGCCAGTGTCTGTTGCAGAGCGGCGCCGCCGAGCGGATTGTGCAAAGCATTCGCGAGTCGCTGGGAGAAAAATGGACGGCGCTGGCGTTCGTGATCAGCAGCTTTATCCTGGCGATCCCGGTCTTCTTCGACACCGTCTTCTTCTTGATGCTGCCGCTCGCGCAAGCGATGGCCCAGCGCACCGGTCGCGACTATCTGAAGTACGTAATGTCGATCATCGTGGGGGGAACGCTGGCGCATTCGCTGGTGCCGCCGACCCCTGGTCCGTTGTTTGTCGCGAGCGAACTGAACGTCAGCATCGGCGCGATGGCGATCGGCGGCATCGCCGTTGGGGTCTGGGGCGTAATCGCGGGCTACTTCTACATGATCTGGGCCAATCGCCGCTGGATAATTCCGCTTCGCGTTCATAACAGCTCCGCCGATGCGGCGCCGACCCAAGCGTCGCAACTCCCCAGCTTTGGTCTTTCGATCTTACCGGTCGTCGTCCCCATCTTTTTATTGGCGATGAAGACGGTCAATCAAACGTGGATGTCCGATCTTAGCAGTCCGCTGATGCCGATCTGGAATACGGCGATCTCGTTCCTGGGGGATAAGAACGTCGCCCTGTCGCTTGGCGCCGTGCTCGCGATGCTGACGTTGATCCTGAAGCCTGACATGACTTGGGTCGAGTTGGGGAAGTCGGTGCAAAAGGCGCTCGGCGAAGGGGGCGTCGTGATTTTGATTACGTGTGCCGGCGGCGCGTTTGGCGAGATGATTCGTCAGACCAACGTCGGCGCGTCGATCGCGGATTCGCTCCCCGCATCGGTCAGCGGAACCGGGCTCCTCGCGATGGCGTTTTTCGTCACCATGATCATTCGCGTCATTCAAGGTTCCGCGACCGTCGCGATGATCGCGGCCATTGGAATCGTGGTGCCGGTGGCGACGCAGATCGGGCTTCCCTTTCATCCGGTTTACTTGGCGCTGGCGATCGGCTGCGGCTCGAAGCCGCTTCCCTGGATGAACGACAGCGGTTTCTGGGTCATCAGCCGGATGAGCGGCTTCACCGAACAGGAAACGCTCAAGACGTTTTCCGTGCTGCTGACGATCATGGGTTTCGTCTCGTTTTTGGCGACGGTCGTTTGTGCCCTTTGTTTTCCGCTGGTTTAACTCCCCTTCCCACTACCGCTGTTTCGAGACGACCGGAAGAGGCTAAGATAAGTAGGTTCCCGCGACCGGCTCCTTCCTTCCCAGACCATAGATTCCGCCATGCCTGCTGAACCATCCGAAAACGCCCCGTTGCACAGCAGTCGCTGGTTCGCCCCCGATAGTCTGCGCGGCTTTGGGCATCGCTCGCGTCTCAAGGGGATGGGGTACGACGACGAAGACTTCCGCGGCAAGCCGGTCGTCGCGATTCTGAATACGTGGAGCGATCTCAACACGTGTCACTCGCATTTCCCCGAGCGGGTCAAAGAGGTCAAACGCGGCATCTGGCAGATGGGGGGCTTCCCGGTTGAGATTCCGGTGATGTCGCTCGGCGAGATGATGATGAAGCCGACGACGATGCTCTATCGCAATCTGCTGGCGATGGAGACCGAAGAAGTCCTCCGTTGCCATCCGATTGACGCCGCCGTCTTGATGGGAGGCTGCGACAAAACGGTACCGGCCCTGATCATGGGCGCCATTTCGGCCAACCGCCCGGCGATCTTCCTCCCCGCCGGCCCGATGCTCAAAGCCCGCTGGAAAGACCAGACGCTCGGCAGCGGCAGCGACGCTTGGAAGTATTGGGACGAACGTCGCGCTGGCAACTTGTGCGATGAAGCGTGGGGACAAATCGAGAACTGCATCGCCCGGTCGGCCGGGACCTGCATGACGATGGGAACCGCGTCGACGATGTCGGCGATCGCCGAATCGATGGGCTTTACGCTGCCGGGCGCTTCGTCGGTACCGGCCGTCATCGCCGAACACTCCCGTCTGGCCGTTGCGACCGGACGACGCGCGGTCGAGATGGCCCTGCAGGATCTCCGCCCTTCTTCCTTCCTGACGCCGACCTCGTTTGATAACTCGATCGTCACCAGCATGGCGATCGGCGGTTCGACCAATGCAATCGTCCACATCATCGCGATGGCGCGGCGCGCCGGCTACGAGTTGACGCTGGATCGCTTCGACGAACTATCGCGCACCACGCCGGTCTTGGCCAACATTCGCCCCGCCGGCAAGTTCCTGATGGAAGACTTCTTTGACTGCGGCGGGCTGCCGGCGCTATTGAAGGAACTCGGCTCGCACATTGATGGTTCGTGTCAAACGGTCAACGGCCATACCCTTGCGGAAAACATCGCCGGCGCCGAAGTAATCGACCACGACATCATTCGCTCGCTCGACAATCCCCTCTCCGAGAGCGGCGGCACGTTCGTCCTGCGGGGCAATCTCGCTCCCTCGGGATGCGTCATCAAGCCGACGGCCGCCTCGCCGCGACTCTTGAATCACACCGGACCTGCGGTTGTGTTCGACGACTACGCCGAACTCAAGGCGAAGCTCAACGATCCCGCATCCGGCATTACGGCCGACTCGGTTTTGATCTTGCGCAATGCTGGCCCGCAAGGAGGCCCCGGCTTTCCAGAATGGGGCATGCTGCCGATTCCCGATCACCTGCTGAAGCAAGGGGTTCGCGATCTGGTCCGAATCTCCGACGCCCGCATGAGCGGCACCAGCTACGGCACCTGCGTGCTGCATGTCGCGCCGGAAGCGGCGGTCGGCGGACCGCTCAGCCTGGTCCGTAATGGCGACATGATCCGGCTCAACATCGAAGAGCGCAGTCTGAATCTGCTGGTCGAGGAAGACGAACTCGCCAAGCGCCGCGAGCAATGGACGCCGCCTGCTCCTCGTTACAAACGAGGCTACGGAGCGATGTTCCTGAAGCATGTTACCCAAGCCGACGTCGGCTGCGATTTTGATTTCCTGCATCACGGCGCCGAGACGCCGGATCCCGATATTTACTGAGCTTGCTACCCTCAAGGACCTGACTTGGCCATGGATACCAAACCGCTAACCACTGAAACGATTTCCCGCAGCGTCTGGGCCGTTCCCTCGCTCGCTCGCAACGCCGAAGGGATTTTGGATCGGCAGGAAAACGCGAAGATCATCCGACATATCGAGCAAGGGGGAATCTCCACGCTGCTCTATGGCGGCAATGCGATTTTCTATCATCTCACGCTCGCCGAATATCGCACCGCCCTCGAGCTGATCAGCACGACCGCCGCCGACGATACCCTCGTCATCCCGGCGATCGGCCCCGCCTACGGCACGATGCTCGACCAGGCCGAGATCCTGCTCGACTTCAACTTTCCGACCGTCATGCTGCTGCCGCAGCGCGACGTCGTCAGTTCGGCCGGCATCGCCGCCGCGATTCGCAAAATGGCGGAAAAGCTCGGCAAGCCGATCGTCCTCTATCTGAAGTACGACGGCACCGTGACCGTCGACGACGCCACGGCGCTCGTAAATGACGGCGTGATCTCGGCGATCAAATATGCCGTCGTTCGCAAAGACTACACGCAAGACGACTATCTGCGCGGGCTGACCGACCAGATCGACAAAGGCCTGATTCTAAGCGGGCTCGGCGATCAACCGGCGATCGTCCACATGCGCGACTTTGGCCTCGGCGGATTCACGACCGGTTGCGGTTGCATCTTCCCCCAGATGTCGGCGGCCCTCCTGAAGGCGATTCAGGCTCAGAACTGGGACGAAGCGGAAGCGATTCGCGAACGATTCCTGCCGCTGGAACGCCTCCGCGACAACCTCGGTCCGATCAGCATTCTCCACCGCGCGACCGAACTGTCCGGCATCGCCAAAACCGGCCCAATCATCCCGCTCCTCTCGGAACCGGGCGAATCGGTCCAAGAAGAAATCGCGGCGGCGCTGCAGCAAATGAGCTAGTCGCGAAGTAGGGTGAAACCTGGGTGCCATGGCCACGGCCTTGCGTGGCCATGATTGTGCGCGGAATTTTCGAAGGTGCCACGGCAGAACGAGAACGGATTGATCTAGCGTGTAGAAATAGATCTACCGCCAACGGGTTGATGACCGCATTCATGGCCACGCAAGGCCGTGGCCATGGCACCCGAGCCAGGACAATTACTTCTCATACCCCTTCACCGCATCAACATCAGCAATCGCCCCCGAGTGAGGCGGTTCATCCGGCAGCAGTTCAGGCGTCGCCGCATCGGCGTAAATTACCGGGCGGCGCGGGCGTCGGTTGAGCAGCAATTGCGTGACGTCCCCGCGGGCATAATGCCCGGCCGGATCGTTCGCCATTTTCGCCCCCGCGATCTTCGCCATGTCGCAATCGGCAATAAGAATCCCTTCCTCATTGTCTCCCATCGGTCCGGCGATCGTCTGTCCCATCGGGTCAATAATCTCCGACGCGCCCCCTCCGACCCGCAGCAGCCGGGCCTTCTCTTCATCATCGGCGAGCAGATCAAACGTCGCCTGATCGCAAAGTCCGCCGACATGGATGACGAACGTCTGCGTTTCCAGCGCATAGCTGCGCGAAACGGCGAGATTCGCTTCCGCGCTAAAAGAGTGCAACGTCCCCGTATAGAGACAGAACGAGGGCCACGCCGAAACGTGGATCTGCTCATTAAAATAGTTCATCGCATAGCGGGTCAGCGGCTGGAGATGCTCCCAGCAGTTCAGCGAACCGAGGACGCCGATCTTCGTCTCCATCGTAAACAGATCGCTTCCATCCCCCTCGCCCCAGATCGTCCGCTCCGCATGCGTCGGCTTCAGTTTTCGGCGGTGTCCGATCATTACGCCCGCTGGCGAAATCGTAATCTGCCCCAGGTAAAGACTGCCGCCGGCAAGTTCGGTTAATCCCATCACGACGTAAATGTGATTGTCCCGCGCCGCATCGCACAACTTCGTGAGGGTCGGGCTCGGCAGCCTGACCGCGTTGGCGTACAGCTGTTGCGTAAACGGCGCGCTGTAGATCGGCGAACCCATATAGATCCACCACGGATAACCCGGCAGCCAGGCTTCGCTGAATGCGACCAGTTGGGCGCCTTGGCGAGCGGCCTCGGCGATCAAGGAGACCGCTTTTTCGGTCGATCGTTCGCGATCTAAGAATACCGGCGACGCCTGGGCCGCCGCGATCCGCACCGTGGGAAACTGATCGCCCATCGTTATAGCCTCGTTGCAGCAAGACCTGTTGTTTCGGCCGACCGTTCGCCGTCCCGACTAGCGGTGCGTGCGAACGTCATTGACCTATCCGACGGAGTTTGCCAAGACGTTTTGATCATAGTCGCTTGGCATTCTATTGAGAATCTCCCCGCCTCTCCTTTTGCATCGTCCGGTTGGTTAGAATTCGGCCAAGTGGAATTCGTGCGTCCGAGAAGGAAGTTGTCGTGGACCTGTCTGAATTCAGTATCGCCGACCTGCAGAATCGATTCGCCGCCGGCGAGTGGTCAGCCGTCACTCTCTGCGAAGCGTTTCTGCAGCGGATCGCAGCCATCGATCACGCCGGTCCCACGCTCCGCTCGGTGGTTGAAATCAATCCCGATGCACTCGCAATCGCCGCCGAGCTGGACCAGGAACGAGAGCAGCAAGGACCGCGAGGTCCCCTGCACGGCGTGCCGATGTTGGTGAAGGATTCGCTCGATACGGCCGACAAAATGATGACGACCGGCGGCTCGCTGGCGCTGGTCGGCAACGTCGCCGCGGAAGACGCGTTCGTCGTCAAACAGCTCCGCGCAGCCGGCGTCGTCCTGCTCGGCAAAACCAACATGAGCGAATGGGGCTACATGCGGTCGACGCGCGCCTGCAGCGGCTGGAGCAGTCGCGGCGGCCAGACGCACAATCCGTACGTTCTCGATCGCAGCCCGCTCGGATCGAGCAGCGGCTCGGCCGTCGCTGTCGCCGCCAACCTTTGCATCGGCTCCATCGGCGCCGAGGTCGATGGCTCGATCGTCCGTCCCGCCTCGGCCAATGGAATTGTCGGGCTGAAACCGACCGTCGGCCTGGTCAGTCGCCGCGGCGTGATCGGCGTCGCCGAGCCGCAAGATACGGCAGGTCCCATGGCCCGCAGCGTGACCGATCTCGCCGCGATTCTCAACGTCATCGCCGGCACCGATCCCGCCGATACGGCGACCGCAGATGCAGATAAACTTCGCCCCGACAACTATCTATCCGCGCTTCGGCCTGACGCCCTGCAAGGCGCCCGGCTAGGAGTCGCCCGGGACTGCTTTTCCGCGCACGAAGGGACGAATGCCGTCATCGAAAGCGCCATCCAAATTTTGAAAAACCTTGGCGCCGAAATCATCGATCCGATTCAAGCGACGACGTTACCCTTCTTCGGCCCGCTGGAATTGGAGCTGTTTCAGTACGGCGTCAAAGCCAATATCAACGCCTACCTGGCCGCCCATCCCGGCGCAGCGGTGCGCAATCTCGCAGAACTGATCGCGTTTAACCGAACTCACGCCGCCGAGATGATGCCCTACTTTCAGCAAGAGTTCTTCGAGTTGGCCCTTCAGCAGGGAGACTGGGACGATCCGCGCTGCGTCGAAGTCCGTAACGAACTCCGCCGCTTGTCGCGCACCGAAGGCATCGACCAGGCCCTCGCCGAACATCAGCTCGACGCGATCCTCGCCCCCACCGAAGGCTCTCCCCCATTCGCAATCGACCCGATCGTCGGCGACCATATTCTGCCTTACGGATGCTCGACCGCTCCAGCCGTCGCCGGCTATCCCCATATCACCGTCCCAGCCGGCTTTGTGCACGGTTTACCAGTTGGACTCTCCTTTTTTGGCGCAGCTTTCCACGAACCGCGGCTGCTCGGCTACGCCTTCGCATTCGAACAGGCAACTCGCGTCCGGCGACCGCCGCAGTTCCGCCCAACTGTTTCTTGAGGTGACAAGCAACGTTTCGCCAGGACACTGGGGTGCCATGGCCACGGCCTTGCGTGGCCATGATTGTGCGTACAATTTTTGAAAACGCGACGGCGAAACGCAATCGAATGGATCAATCACCTAGAAATAGATCAAGCGGCAATGGATTGATGACCCCATTCATGGCCACGCAAGGCCGTGGCCATGGCACCCGTGCCGAGAAACGCGTTACCGAACACGAGTTATTGCCCGGAATTCGAGTTTTCAGATCCTGGATCCTCAATGACGTAGTAGTGCTGAATCGACCCGTCTTCCAGGGTTACCGTTCCTGGCGCTGATTCGCGCGGCCAGGTTTCCAGCAATTCGACGATCTCTTCGTAATGATCGACGACGTCTTGCAGCGTGTTGAGTTCGAAAGGAACGAGGGCGTTGTACGGGTTGTCAGGCCCGAGCCCGATGTGGCTGCCGAAATAATTGGCCTCGAGCGGCTCGCCCGTCGCTTTGGCATGGGCGCCCATGTGACGACGTCCGGAAACCCGGAACGTCCACTTGCCAATTCGCCTCACCGGGAACCGCCCCGAGTTTTCGTATTCTCCCAAGCTGCCAATTTCGACAACCGAATCGGGTCGGCCCTCGATGGCGAAGGAAACGCCGTCTACCTCTTCCATAACGTCAACACGTGAGCGCAGCTCGACATTCGAAATGCCGCGGACGTCAGCCAAGGCAGACCAGGCTTGCAGCCTCTCGGCAAAATAGTGGTTGCGACCGGCCACGATGATCGCACAAAGAATAGCGCCGGCGACGGTGGCCAGCATCAGACTCCGAATCCCGAATCTCACCTGTTTTCCCTCGGTCGTGGGCGTAGCATGAAACGACATTGTCCACACTGCGCGGCGGGGCGGCCTTGGCAGAACTTCTCCACTTCGGCGCCACAGTCGTCGGCGATAGTGTTCTTTTGTTGGACGATTAGAACGGATCTGCACTTCGTCCAACACACCAATTCTTTTGACTTCCCGCGGCCCCTGCAATAGCTTGCCAGGCATGAACGGCGGGCGGCCGATTGAAACTGGTCTAGGCTGCGATTCCGTTCATCGAGAATCGTCGAACCGCATCTACCAAGACCGTCTCGAATTCCGCCCGAAGTAAGAAGCGTTAACGGCGCCACTCCGCCGACCGGC
Organism: Blastopirellula sediminis; assembly: GCF_020966755.1. Classification (NCBI taxonomy): domain Bacteria; kingdom Pseudomonadati; phylum Planctomycetota; class Planctomycetia; order Pirellulales; family Pirellulaceae; genus Blastopirellula; species Blastopirellula sediminis. The sequence continues at coordinate 1,377,900 of NZ_JAJKFT010000004.1, read as the reverse complement.
AAAAACTTCTTATAAATAAGCTTGCCCCGCCGCACCTTTCTGTAGACTTCAGGAAAATACAATCGAAATGAACTCCGCCGAAATTATCGAATCGTATCTGTCCGGAGCCGCTCAACTGCGAGCGGCCGTGCTCGGCATGACCCGCGAGCAACTGATCGCTCGTCCCGTTCCCGGGAAGTGGAGCACGCTGGAAGTGGTCGCCCACATCGCCGACTTCGAGCCGATTATGGCCGACCGAATCAAGCGGGTGATCTCGCATGACAATCCAACGCTGCTGGGCGCCGACGAGAATCTGTTCGCGGCGCACCTCTTCTACCACGAACGAAATATCGACGAAGAATTGGCGGTCGTCGACGCCATCCGCACTTCCACCGCGCGGACGCTCCGGCAGTTGTCGGCCGATTCGCTGAATCGTGTGGGGACGCACAGCGAGTCCGGGATACTGACTCTGGAACAGCTGATCGTACGAGCGACGAACCACATCACGCATCACGTGACGTTCATCCAAGAGAAGCGAGCGGCGGCGGGGTGGCACTGGTAGACCATCTCCTCTTGGGCGCGACTGTCGTCTGCGACAGTGTTCTTCTGCTGGACGATTCTAATAGACCAGCAAATCCTCGAACACGACAATTCTTCTGACTTCCCGCGGTCCCTGCAATACGTTGCCAAGAGCCCACGCGGCATACGTTCGTGCAACTCTTTTCTAATCTGCGAAAATCTGCGCTCATCTGCGGTTCCAAAACTCTTGAACCGCAGATGAGCGCAGATTTACGCAGATGTCGGATGCAAAAGGTTGATGCATTGGTTTCTCACCAAGGGAATCGAGCGTTGTTTTTGGGGTGGTTTCTTCCTGCCGATAACAACGCTCTACCTCCTCGCAAAAATGTTTGACGCGCTGTTCGATATTTAGTATAAATTTGTACATGCCTGCCGGTTTCGGATGCGTTCCCGAAATCGGCGATACCTTTCTCCATTTGCCGGCGCTTGCGGGATGCGTTCGGTTTTCTTTTGGCGGTGCGTTGGGTCTGGGGGATTGGGCCGAGCGCTGCGGTTGGGCTCTGCTGTTTTTGGTAACGCCGTTTGCGGTGGCGCTCGTTGTCTGCGCTCACCGGAAACTGAGCGAGGAGGTGGCGATGTCTCTGGTGGTGAGTGAGTTGCTTCCGAGTGGTCCGGGTAGTCTTGGTAGGCTGGGTCGCGACCCAGCTCTTCCTCTTGGCGACGTCGAATTTGCTGGGTCTCGACCCAGCCTACCGAAGATTGAAGTGGCGGCTTGTCGGCAGGTCGACGAGCCGCTCGAGAGTTTGTCGATGTCCGAGTTGCTGTCGCGGCGGGCTTCGCCGGGGTGGCTGCTCTCGGGGATGTTGCGGCAGCGGGAAGCGGCGGTGATTTTGGGGCCGAGTCGTTGTTTGAAGACGTCGCTGGCGGTGGATCTGTGTGCAGCCTTGGCGAGCGGCGGAGAATTTCTGGGGGAGTTTGCTGCGGAGCAAGCGTTTCGCGTCGGGTTTGTCGGCGGCGAAGCGGCTCAAGTGGCGGTGACGAGTTTGGCGGAGCGGCGCGGTGATCTGGCGGCGCTCGAGCAAATCGTCTGGGCGTTTAATTTGGTGGAGCCTGGCGGCGCGGTGAATGGGCATCGCCTGAGCGATTGGATTGCGCGGAACCAACTGGAGGTGGTGCTGATCGACGCGGCCGATCTGACGCCGATGACGCGCCGCGCGGAAGCGGCGCAGCTGCGGGCGATCGCCGATTGTTGTCTGGCGGTCGGCGCCACGCCGATCATTTGTTGCCGCACGCGAAAGGAACTAAAACCGCGGGCGATGGATGCCGCCGATCTGGCCGACGCGCCGTGCGGCGCTATCGCACGGCAATGGCTGTTGGTGAATCGCCGCGACGCGTTTGAGCCAGGAAGCGGGCGTCATCGGTTGTGGCTCAACTTCGGCGCGAGCAGCGGGCGAAGCGGCCAGTGGGGCGTAGATATAAAGGAAGACGCGGAAGTCGATTCGGCCGCCGCCCAGTGGGAAGCGACGATCCGCGATGTCGCGTCGGTCGAATTGGAAGCGGCCGAGGTGGAGGCGCAAACGTTGGCCGATCGGTTGTGGTGGCGGCTCCGGTGCGTGATCCAGCAGATCGATCCGGCCAATGCGACCAAGCTGAAGATCCGCGAGCTGTCCGGCATGAGCGGCGGCAAGTTTGGGGTGACCTGGGACCGGATGGTCGCTGACGGCGAAATCGTGCTGGCGAATGGGGGAACGAGTAAAGAGCCTCACTACCGCCTGATCGATCTGGCGGAAAAAATTGCGCGCGGTCCAGTCCACTCTCCGGCTGTGGAGGAAATGGAAGACGCCGCCGAGTCGTCGCCCCCAGAAAAAAAATCGCAGTCCAGTCCACTGGTCGCAGAAAAAAGTTACGAGTCCAGTCCACCGGCGGAAAGTAGCGGCGGTTGGGTGAGCTATACAACCGCCGAATTGCTCGCCCTGAGTAACTCGGATCAGAAAAAAACTGCGCCGAGTCCAGTCCAGTCTGCCCGGAACGGGCCACGGCGACGGGGGAAGCGGAAGAAGAGGAAGAGGTAAGCGACTGGGTGCCATGGCCACGGCTTTGCGTGGCCATGAATGTGCCTGAGTTGAACGTTTGATTCTTACCTAGTTTAGGGATTCTTCGGCCAGATTAACTCCGAGTCTTCGTCGACGCGGGTTGGATAACGCATTCATTGCCACGAAGACGTGGCAACGGTACCCATGCGACGGTGATCAAACGGGAGGTGGAAAATGGGGTGGCACTGCTGGCTTGTCCAGCAGTGGACGTCTGGTCGACGCTTCGCACTGCTGGGCAAGCCAGCAGTGGCACCCGCTTGGTGATTTTGGGACGCATTCATGGCCACGTAAGACCGTGGCCATGGCACCCGGCCGACTGGGCGCAGATGGCGCGCGTTCGACGGCGTCCTCACATTGCCAAGCGTTTCGCCGAAGAAGAGAATACAAGCGCCGCAGCGGAACGGCCTCTTCTGGGGTCGCGATGGCGACGCCCGGGTCCGCTGGGGAGAAATCGACGAACGGGAGAAGGACACTGAACGCCCCCACCAACATGCAGCGCAAGCGGATCATCCATTCGACCACCTATCTCTACAGCGAGCCGGTCGAGTTCGGCCCGCATCGCGCGCTGCTCCGTCCGCGCGAAGGTCACGATTTGCGAATCATCGACACGCGGCTGACGGTGGAACCGGAGGCGACGATCCGCTGGCTGCGCGACGTCGAAGGGAATTCGGTCGCGATCCTCACTTTTCCTCACAAGGCGGATCGCTTGAAGATCTTGGCCGAGATCGACGTCGACGTTTCGGACGACAACCCGATCGAATGCCTGATTGATCCGCAGTCGCGGCTCTTCCCGTTTCAATACCCTCCCGAAGAGCAAGTCGAACTGGTCCCCTACCGCTTGCCCAGCTATCCCTACGACGGGCGAGCTCTGCATGATTGGCTGCGTGAGCTTTATCAACCGGGGCAGATCGTCGACACGTTCCAGCTCCTCTGCCAACTCAACACGCATATCTTCCATTCGCTGCAGTACGCCGCCCGCGACACGCCAGGCGTCCAGCTTCCGCATCAAACGTTGTCGCTGCGGAGCGGATCTTGCCGCGACTATGCGGTGCTGATGATGGAAGCGGTCCGGCATTGGGGATTTGCGGCCCGCTTTGTGACCGGCTACATCCAGATGGAAGCGGGTCAGCATGGCGCGACGCACGCATGGACCGAAGTCTATCTGCCAGGCGCCGGCTGGCGCGGGTTTGATCCGACGAACAACAAGCTGGCCGGGGCCGAGCACATTTCGGTCGCCGTCGCCCGCGAGCAGGAAAAAGCGGCGCCCCTTTCGGGCAGTTGGTCCGGACCTGGCCATGCTTACCAGGGGATTGAAGTTTCGGTCCAGGTCGTCGCCGTCGACTAGTCCCAGTCGCGCATCCGCGCCTTAGAACGGCAGCAGGATCGGAACCAGGATCACGCTGACGATCATCACCAGAATCGTGAGCGGCACGCCGATCTTGACGAAGTCGCCGAACGAGTAATTGCCCGGCGTCACCACCAGCGTGTTCACCGGCGACGAGACCGGCGTCATAAACGCAGCCGATGCGGCTAGCGCCACGATCATTACGAAGGGATAAGGAGACGCATCGAATTCCTTGGCCAGCGCAATCGCCACCGGCGCCATCAGCACGGCGGTTGCGGTATTGGAGATGAACATCCCCAGGACTGCGGTGATGACGAAAATCGCGGCCAGCACCACGCGCCACTCCATTCCACCGATCACCATCATCAGCCCGTCCGCCAACAGATCGACGCCGCCAGTCTTCTGCAGGGCAATCGAAAATGGCAACATGCCGACGATCAGCACCAGCGTCTTCCAGTCGATCGAACGGTAAGCGCTGGTCAGATTAACGATCCCCAAAGCTCCCATCAACAAGCCGCCGATCAGCGCGGCGATCACATTAGGAACGACGCCGCTGACCATCAGGCCGACAACGATCACCAGGCAAATCACCGCTTGCAACCCTTTGCCAGGGGCCGGCAAGACTTCCTCGATCTCGACCGGCACTTTATAGAGGACCAGGTCTTCGCTGTGAGTCTGAAGCATTTGGATCGCACGCCAGGTTCCGATCACCAGCAGCGTATCGCCGACGCGTAGATCTTCCTCTTCCAGTTTCCCCGGCCAGGCGGTCGTGCCCCGCCTCAGCCCGACCACTCGCAAGTCATACTCGTCATAGAAGTGAGACTCGACCAATGACTTCCCGATCAGCGCAGAAGAGGCCGGCAACAAGACCTCCGCCATCCCGATATCCTGGGCGCGGCTGGTAAAGTAGCCGCCGCTGAGGGGCAGCGCTTCCAATGCGTACTGCTCACGAAGCGCTTTGACCGTCGCTTCCTCCGCCCGCAAGTCGATCAGCAGAACGTCTCCTGCTTCGAGGGCCGTCTTGTTCGTCGGCTGGATCAGGAGATTGCCGCGCTCGATCGCGATGATTTTGGCGCCCGATTGGTTTTCATTCCGGACTTCTTCGAGCGTCTTGCCCGCCAAAGAAGAGCCAGCCGTGACGAGGACGCGATGCTCGCGCCCGGCTAGTTGATACTCGTCAATCCACTGGGCCAGGCTCGTACCGCCGGGGGCTTGGGCCATTTTTTCGCTCGCGCCCAGCCAATTTCGCGCAAACAGCATGTAGCCCACAGCGACAAACAGGATCGGAATCCCAAAAGGAGTGAACGAAAAGAAATGAAATCCATCAAAGCCATTCCGCTCGAGCTCGCTGGTGACGACCAGGTTCGGCGCCGTGGCGATCAGCGTCATCATGCCGCTGACCAAGGCGGCCGAACTGAGCGGCATCATCAATCGGCCGGTCGAGGCTCCGGTTCCTTGCGAGATTCGCAGCACGACCGGAATGAAGATCGCCGTGATCGCCGTTGAACTCATGAAGGCGCCGAGCGAACCGACCGTGAGCATCAGCATCGTGATCAGGCGAATTTCGTTGCTGCCGGCCTTCCCCGCTAACCAGTCCCCCAAGGTGCGCGCGACGCCGGTCCGAACCAGACCATCGCCGATCACAAAGAGGGCGGCGATCAACACGATATTGGGATCGCTGAAACCGGCTAAAGACTCATTGACCGTGATAACGCCGGTCAGCGGCAGCGCGACCAGCATGATCAACGCCACAGCGTCCATTCGCGGCTTGTTGATGGCGAACATCGCGATCGCCGTCGCCAACAGCGCAAGGACCATCCCCAATTCAATCATTCGCCCGACCGCTCATCCAAGGAAGCACGCTCAATCAAGACTGCGTCGGCAATCTAAACCAGACCTTAGTGATAGATCATGTGCGGGCGCATTGCAACCAACCTCACGACAACCCAGTGAAGAACCGATGAAGGCTAGAAGTTGTATTGAACCAACCCGTGGAGACGTCGGGCCTGGGCTGACTCCCCATCGAGATTCTCGCGCTCGCCATAGACGTACTCGATTGCGAATGACAAGCGCTGAATCGGAATCCACCAGAGACTTCCCGCGACGTATTTCGCCGAGTCGTACGTATTGGCCGCCTGGCCGGGAGCGTTGATTACATTAACGTTGGCAAATGTAATATTCGACAGCCAATGCTCATTGAACCAATGTTCATAGCTGGCGTTCATTCCGCTTACTTCAACCAGTTCCAGCGTGCCTGTCGCCGGATCGACCTGCGCGTCGAGGCCCAAGTTGGTCAGATCGCTGATATACCGTCCAACGCCGCTGCCCCACGTCCCTTGCAACAAGATCCGACTGCGCGTGAGACCAGAAGGATCCTGTTCATGAACCGGATCGGTTCCAAACAGGATGGCCCAAGGATGAAACACCGCCGCTCCACTGATGCCGGCCGCCGACTCATGCTGTACGTCGCCGCCGGTTGGGCGATAGCCGATTTGACGGAAGAGACCGGAAAGCTGCAGGTGTCCGCGATCCGCTTCGTACCGCAAATGCGTCGCGAAGTCAGGCATGTCTTGCACGCCGGTCCCCAAACCGTTCGTCGTGATGTCGGAAAAGCAGCGTTCCATGCTTCCCGCCCAGTAAAGTCCGTTGCAGCCGAGCGGCAGCGTCATCCGCAGCGCCGGCTGCCGTTGATTCGGGCGACTATTGGGACCGCGAAAATCAACCACGCTCGGCCAGGCCGACGGATCCATAAAGACCGTGTTCTGCTGACCAAAACGGAAGACGCCAAAATCAATGAACGCATGCCGCAGTCGCAACAGGTTTCCTCCGCCGCCGGCCGCTTGGGCGGGACCGTTGAAGAAGTCGGCTTCGATCAACGTGTGGACGTTCCAGTCGGAAAACGAAGTTGGCGTCCAGGACTCGAGCGCGAATCGGCTATGCCGCGCGCTCATGTTGAAGTTCTGTCCCGATTGCTGCGGCACCGGAATCGCGTTGGTGACGAATGCGTCGGCCGTGTTGATCGGTTCAAAGTCGTACAACGTCGCCAGGCGAACGAAGCCCCGCAGACGCATCGACGTGTTGGTTCCGGGAACAAGAAACGATCCGGGAAACATGCCGCGTTCAACAAACTCCTGCGGAGTCGGTTCAAACGTGGGAGGGACGATCGGCGTGAACTCGGGGACGCCGGGACCATCTTGCTGCTCGCGCGGCATGTAGCCAGGCGGGGCGTAGTCGGCAATCGGCCGGGCGCCAACATCAATCGCGTCGTAATAGGAGGGGGCGTAGAAGTATTGCGGAATCGGCTCGGGAAGCGTTTCACTGGCCGCCGGCGAATTCTGGTCGTTCGGCACAGCGAGCATTTGCTCCAGCCGTCGCTGATTGGCTTCCAGCTCTTGGATTCGCCGGATCAAGTCGTCCTGGGGAATCGGCGGAGGAGATGGGGGCTGAAGACCGGCGTTGTCGACGCGGGCAGCAACCAATCCGGTCCGGAATTCGCCGTTTGCGTAGGCGTGTTCCGCAGGAGGGGCGGAGTAGATGGTTTGAGCGCGGAGGGTCGCAGGCGCAATCGCCAGGCAACACGTCAGCATCGCTGGCGCCCAATGCACAAGCCCGGAGATTATCTGGCGGTGCATTCCTGGCTCCAGTCCACTGCCGCTGGATTTCGCGTATTCCTTTTGAAGTTAAGTATCGTCCCGCGAAATGGGTAAACTTTACCGCTTATTCCGATGGCGCCGCCGCGGATTTCGCCTGGAGGTGATCCATTCCCGAATTACGCGAGCGGAATCAGACCGCTAGCGGCGTCTTAGCCCCATGGCCTGCGACATCTATAAGGTGGCGCCAACCTCCCCGGCGGTTCCTAAAAAGCGCATCTTGAATGGCGATAACCCAATGGTAGAATCCTGCTTATGGACGGTTTCGCTCCATACTCCTCCTTCCTTGGTCGCCGCGTCCTGCGGTCGGACGAGCTCCTCCTCTTTGCTTGGAACCTGGAATGCGCATGCGTTCAGCTACGGCATCGCTCGCCAAGTCGAGCTTGGTCTTTGGTCTGTTCCTCACTGCCTTGCTATCAACGTCGATCGCGGCAGCGGACGACTTGGTGGAGTTTCTTAACGGCACGCAGCTCAAGGGAGAGATCCTGCAAATTCGCAAGCCGGATAAGGAGTTTGACTTCAAGTGTTTGATTTCCGGCAGCGAAGTCACCCAAACCATTCCCTATGCGCGGGTTCATGCCGTGACGCTCGCCGGAAAGCGTTTCGTGCTGACGCCCAAGAATGAACCAGTCGCTGCGCCAGGCGTCGATGCCGACGGCCGTCCGCAACGCACGCCGGAAGAGGTTCAGCAGTTGATCGATACGGTTGGTTCATCCGACCCTGATTGGCTGGCCAGCACCGACATGAATCATCCGAAGACGCTCGACCTGAGTTGGCCCGAGAAGCCGGGTGGCCCGTGGGACGAATCGAAGAACATTACTCAGTACATCTGGGGACGAGTCAATCCGAATGCGTCGCGCTGGAAGTCAGGAATCAAACTGGTTCACCACTGCATCGGCCTCCATCAGGGGCAGCCGGACCTGTTGCGACGCGACAAAGAAAAGTTGGGAGTCATGTACTTCCAACTTCTGCAAGATTACGAGCGAGCCGCGTATTGGCTGCAGCAAGCCAAGGTTCAGCCGACAACCGAATCAGGCATTCATCTTTGCGAGTGCTATTGGCGTCTGGGAAGTAAGCCGCTGGCGATGAAAGAGCTTCCCGGCAAGCGTTTGCACATTAGCGCCATCAAACTTCTCGGCGATATGGGAGAAGCCGATAAGGCGATCGGCGTCACCAAGTACTACGAAAAGACGAACCTCTCGAACGAAGCCTGGCTGAACGCCGGCGACGCCCTGCGATCGGCAGGCAAGTTGAACGAAGCGGTCGCGTACTACCAGAAGGTTCTCGACCAGAACCAGGCCCGCAACCAAGAGTATCTGGCGCGATTCCGAGGGCGTGCGACCGAGGCGATCGAAGCGATCCGTTTGTACGACAAAGCGGACGTCAGCAAGGTCGCCGACGGCACGTATCGCGAATCTGCGACCGGCTACAACGGAAAGTTGGAAGTGGAACTGACCGTCAACAGCAACCGGATCACGCAGGTCCGCGTGACGAAGCATTCCGAGAAACAGTTCTACGCGGCGCTCACCGACACCCCCAATCAAATCCTGGAAAAACAAAGCTACCGAGACATTGACGGCACGAGCGGAGCGACCATCACGTCGCAAGCGATCATCAGCGCAACCGCCAAAGCATTGGCCAAAGGCGCCAGATAGTCGCAGCCGATGCAAATTCAAAGAGCGAACGCCACGATCTTCCTGAACGCCTTCTTCGGCCCGCTGAGCGGGATTTCGGCATGAACGAAAACCGCATCCGCTGGAAATCGATCGCCATCAGCGTCGCCTTCGCGGCGCTCGCAATTGCGTTGACGATCGTACTGACGCAAGCCGACGATTCAACGCGCCGTCGCTGGGCTTCGTTCCTACTGGACCATCCGGCATTTGGCTGGACGATCGTCGGCGTGTTGATCGCCGCAGCAGTCATCGCGTTGACCACCAGCTTCGATCGCCGGGGAGGCGCCATCCTGCGGATCGACTGGTTCCTGCCGATGATCCGGAAGCAGAAGACGAGCGTTCCCAGTTCTCCAACTTTGCCCGGCGCACTCCTGCGCAAGCTAATCCCCACGACCTGGCAGTCGAACTGGACGACCAAGCAGCGCGGCCCGATTCGTCGCCTATTACGAGCGATCGGCCCGTCCTGGCTGGCGTCTCCCGTACGCCGCGTCGTGCAAGGCATTTGCTTGGTTACGTTTTTGGTGCTGTTTTTCTACGCTTGCTGGCCCTATGACGCGCGACCGAAGAATACCGAACCAACCAGCGAAGCCTGGCGGTTCGTCAGCTTTGAACAAGAGCAGAATCGCTTCGAGTTCGAATCGACCGTCGCCGCCGCCAATTCCGAAACGGTCGGCCGGCGCGTATTCGTGATGCGCGAAGAAGCGCAGCCGTTCGCGACGGAAAAGGACCGCTTGCTGGGGGAATTCGTCGTGGCGGGCGTCACGTCCACGGCCCAGAACGCAATCAAGCTGGAACTATCTCCTGCCGACGCAACGACGCCGGCGATGATGCAACTGATCCTTGGTGGAGGTCGCGATCAAACGTTCGCCGTACACGCGAACGATCCAACCGCTTGGCCTTCGCACTATGCCGACAATCTGGCCTCCAAGGAGCGGATTCCTGCCGAACTGTTTTTGACCATCGATCCGCTGGTCAGTCTGTCGACGGCGATCGCTTCCCGCAGTTGGGTTTGGTCGCTGATTTGCGCCGCGGCGATCTTGATCGTCTGTGTGCTGATCCCTCGTGGGTTCTGCGGCTACCTCTGCCCCTTGGGGACGACGATCGATCTGTTCGACTTCGCCATCGCGGGGCGTACGAAGCGCTTTCGCGTTCCCGATGAAGGCTGGTGGGTTCATATCAAGTACTATCTGCTCACCGGCATCTTGGTCGCTGCAATCTTCGGCGTGCTTGTTTCCGGTTTCTTCTCCGCGATTCCGGTCATCACCCGTGCGATGCTGTTCCTGGTCGATCCAGTGCAAAGCGGATTCGGACGCGGCTGGCACCTGGTTCCTGGTTTCAATGTTGGACACTTTCTTTCGATCGGGCTATTTCTCGTCGTCCTCTGCCTTGGTTTTTTGCGGCCGCGGTTTTGGTGCAAATACGTCTGCCCCAGCGGAGCGGTCTTCTCGATTGGGAACCTGTTTCGCGTGACGGAGCGGAAGGTCGAGTCGAGCTGCATCAACTGCAACAAATGCGTCGAGGTCTGCCCCTTCGATGCGATCAAACCTGACTTTACAACCCGCGAAACCGACTGCACGCTCTGTCAAACCTGCGCCGGCGTTTGTCCGACGCATGCGATCAAGTTCGTCGAACGTTGGAACCTGGTGCAGCTGAAGGTCGAAAATGATCCCCCAACCGGAGAGACGGCGATCGGCCGCCGTGGCTTCTTGTCGCTCGCCGCTGGAACGGCCGCGGCGATCGTCGGCGGAACGGCTGTCGCAGTCGGAACCAAGGCGACCGGCGCTGGAGTCGGAACTCCTTTGCCGATCCTGCCAGGGAGCCCGACGACTTTCCTGCCGGTTCGACCTCCAGGCAGCGTACCGGAACAAGAGTTCCTGCAAATGTGCATTCGCTGCGGCGAGTGTTTCAAAGCGTGTCCCAACAATGTGCTGCAGCCGGAGAGTTTCCAGCAAGGGCTGGAAGGTCTCTGGACGCCGATGGTCAACGCCGATTGGGCCGGCTGCGAATCTAGCTGTAACGCCTGCGGTCAGGTATGTCCCACTGGCGCGATTCGCCCCTTGCCGCTGGAAGAAAAACGTGTCGCGCGAATGGGCCTGGCGATCGTCAACCAGTCGACTTGCCTCCCGCTCGCCGGCAAAGAAGCGTGCGATTTGTGCGTGCAAGAATGCATCGCGGCCGGCTACAACGCCATCGAATATACGCAAGTCGGCGTCGAAGTTGACGACCAGGGGCAACCGATTGAAGGAACCGGCTTCGCCGCCCCGATCGTGCTGGCCGACAAGTGCGTTGGTTGCGGGCTATGTCAGACCCGATGCAACGTGATCAATGTGAAACAACGGCATGTCCTCTCCAAGTCGGCGATCATTGTCGAAGCAGGCGAAGGAAAGGAAGACCGGCTGATGTCTGGGTCCTACCTCGAACTGCGTCAACAACGCGAAGCGGAAGAGTCGAGTCGCGAAGTTACGGAGGAAAATCGCGAGCCGGAATCGACGCCCAAACCCGCTCCAGCCGGAGACGATCCGTTTGGACTCGACGCTCCCGAGCCAACGCCGCCTACGAGTCCTTCGGCGGAGGAGAGTCCGTTTTAAGTCGAGCCCCGCGAAGTTCCCTGCTTACTTCGACTGCGTCGTTTCCGACTTCGCCAGGAAAAGATCCATCCCCAGATTCTGCGAGAGGAACTTGGCTGCGAGCTGACCTTTGACGCTATTTCCAGCCGCGTCGAGCGGCGGCGCGAAGGTTCCCAGTCCCCCCTTCCCCGGCGAGACCGCGACGATGCCGCCGCCGATTCCGCTCTTTCCAGGAAGGCCAATGTCGAACAACCAGTCGCCCGACGTCTCATACATGCCGGCGATCGTCATCACCGCCAATGCGTAGTGACAAACCATCGGGCTGACGACCCGCTCTTTCGTAAACGGATTCACGCCGCCATCCGCAAGCGTCGCTCCCATTAGCGCCAGGTCTTTCGCATTGACGTTGAGCGAGCATTGCCGGGTATACAACTCGACGGCGTCGGCCGGATCGATGTTGATCCGGTCAAAGCAATGCAACAACCGCGCAATGCTTTGGTTGCGGAAGTTCGTCGTGATCGCACAACGATACACCTCCTCATTCATCGTCAGCTCACGCCCGGCGAAGCGGCACAGTCCTTCGTAGATGAAGTCCCACTTTTCTTCGAGCGTCGCCCCCGGGACGAGACTCGTCGTCGCAATCGCGCCGGAATTGACCATCGGATTGGTCCGCCCGTCGCCATGTTTCTCGATCGCCGCGAGCGAATTGAACGGCAGCCCTGTGGCGTTGACGCCAACGTATTGACGCACGGCGTCAGCGCCCAGCTTCTCGCTAACCAGCGCGAAGACGAACGGCTTCGAGACGCTCATGATTGAGAATTCGTGGTCGACGTCTCCCACCGGGTATACGGCGCCGCTGGTTCCGATGATGCAGATGCCGAACAAGTCGCTCGGCACACGGGCCAGCGCCGGATAAACCTGCGAGTTGACGCCGTCGCGATTCTCCTTGAACCGCTTGTGCGCTTCCTCCACCAACTGCCGGATCCAAACCGGCTGCGGCAAGTCGCCTGTCGAGACGAAGGGAGGCCCCGCAGGCGAGGCGTTCGATACGTCGGTCATCGCGGCGCCTTACCCCTTTTTCGCAGGCTCTTCATGGATGTCATACATGATGGCGTAAGCCACCGGCGTGACCAGCAGCGACAGCACCGCCGCGAACGACAAACCAAACATGATGCATACCGCCATCGCCCCGAAGAACGGATCCTTCAGCAAAGGAATCATCCCCAACACGGTCGTCAAAACGACCATCGACACCGGACGCATCTTGCTGGTCCCGCCGTACAGGATCGCATCGTAGGGCGATTTGCCGCCGGCGATCTCGGTCTCGATCTTGCTGATGACGACGATCTGATTTTTGATTAGCTCGCCGCTGAGCGCCAGCACGCCCAACAACGCCATAAACCCGAACGGCTGCCCGGTGAGCAACAACCCGACGGTGACGCCGATAATCGCGAGCGGCATGATCAGCCAGATCAGCGCCGTCACGCGAAACGAGTTGAACAGACAGACCACAATGAAAACCATCAAAGCCAGAAAGTACGGGAGCGGTTCCGCCAAGGCAGATCGCGCATTGCCAGAGTCTTCGTATTCGCCCCCCCACTCCAGACTGTAGCCCGGCGGCAGTTCGATCGACTCGGTCTTTTCCCGAACCCGATTGAAGAGCTGGCTGGGAAGTCCTGTCCGCGGATCGGCGTGAACGGTGAGCGTCGGGAAACGATCACGACGAATCACGATCGGATCTTCCCACTCGAAATTCACGCCGGAGACGACCTGACTCAATGGAATCATCCGCCCGGCGATCGGGCTCCAAATCTGCATGCTGTCGATCGCGGCGACATCGCTCCGTTCTTCAATCGGCGGCCTGGCGATGATTGGCAAGAGTCGCGACTCCTGCGGATAGGCGCCGATCCCGGTTCCGGCGCTTCCTGGTTCGCGATAAACGCCAACCACGCGCCCCTCCAGACTGCTTTGCAGCGCATTGGCCACATCGACGCGGGTCAAACCATTGCGACGCGACTGCGATTCAAACAGACTCGGCCGAATTACTTTTTCCCGTTCGCGCCAATCATGACGCACCCCAATGGCCCCGCCATCGTCTTGGAGAACCAGCTTGGCCTGTTCGCCAAGTTCGCGCAGTTTTGCCGGATCGGGACCTTGGAATCGCGCCTGAATGCGACCGCCGGCCCCAGGACCGAGCAGAAACTTCTTCGCCACAGCGTTGGCGTCCGGATACTTCTCGTCCAGATACTGCTGCACCTGCGTGACTAGTTTGCTGATCTCATCGGGGTCGTCGACTTCTACCAGAAATTGCACGAACGCCCGATTCTCCGGCTCGGGAGAATAGACCAACAGGAAACGCAAACCGCCGCCGCCGACAAACGACGCGACGTGCGTCACGTGGTCTTGCCCTTGAACGTATTGCTCGATCTCTTCGGCAAACGCTTCCGTCTCGCGGATATGGGCGCTCGAGGGCAGGAATACGTCGACCATAAACTGCGGCCGAGTCGCCGGCGGAAAGAAGCTTTGATCAATCAGCGTGAAGCCGTAGAGCGAGATGATGAACAGGATCACCGCCCCAATCACCACCCCCCAGCGATTCCGCAGCGCCAGGATCAGCAGCTTTTGGTACGCCTGAAAAACGGTTCCCGAATAGGCCGGTTTCGCACTCGCCGACGAGTCGGCCTGCGGCTTGAAGAATAAATAGCCAAGCAGCGGCGTCGCGGTCACCGAAGAGAGCCAACTGAGACTGAGCGAGATCAAAATCACCCAGAACAACGAATTGGTATATTCGCCCGTCGAGTCTTCGGACCATGCGATCGCCGCAAACGCCAACACGCCGATCGCCGTCGCGCCGAACAAGGGCCATTGGTTTTGCGCAACGACGTCGCGCACCACTTCCAACTTTTCTTCGCCGGCTTCGATCCGGACCTTGATCCCCTCGATCACGATAATCGCGTTATCGGTCAACATGCACAAAGCGATGATCAAGGCGCCCAGCGAGATCCGCTCCATAAGCAGATTGCCGTCCATGAACATCACCAGGAACGTCGCCATGATCGTCAGGAACAAGACGAGCCCGATGATGAAGCCGGTCTTCCGCCCCATGGTGAGCAGCAAGACCAGGATGACGATGCTAACCGCTTTCACCAGGTTGAAAACGAAGTCGCCGGTCGCCGCGCTGACCGCTTCCGGCTGGAAGTTGATTTCGCCGATTTCAATGCCGATCGGCTGCTCAGGCTTAAGCTCGGCCAGCTTTTCCCGAACCGCCGTCCCCATTGCGACGACGTTCCCCCCTTGGATCGTCGAAATGCCGATCCCGATCGACGGCTGGCCGTCAAACCGCAAGATTCTCCGCGGCGGGTCGGCGTAGCCCCGTTCGATTTCGGCGACGTCCCCCAGCGTAAACTGCCGGCCCGATTGGTTGGAGCCGATTACCAGTTCCAACATATCGGCCGGAGTGCGGAAGCCTCCTTCCGGATCGAGCGACGGATGTTCGCTTCCAATCCGGATACGACCGCCGTCGGCGACAATGTTCTGGGCTCGCAACAAGCTATAGATCTGCTCTTCGTCGACTCCCAAGCGGGCGAGCCGTTGTCGCGAGATTTGCAGGAAGACTTGCTCCTGCTGTTCGCCGAATAGTTCGACCTTCTTAACATTGTCGATCAGCAACAACTCGCGACGGAGGAACTCGGAGTAGCGGCGCAGCTCGGGATAGGTAAACCCTTCGCCGCTGACGGCGAGGAAGATGCCATAGACGTCGCCGAAATCGTCGATCACGACCGAATTGCCACGCACTGAGGGAGGCAACGTCGGCTGCGCATCCGCGATCTTACGTCGCAACTCATCCCACACTTGCGGAATCTTGTTGCGGTCGTACTGGTCGCGAATCACCGCTTTGACGATCGAGCGTCCGCGTACCGATTCCGACTCGACTCGCTCCAACTGCCCCAACTGTTGGCAGGCGATCTCGATCGGGTTGGTCACCTCCAGCGCGACTTCCTCGGCGCTGGCTCCAGAATAAGGCGTGATGATCAACGCCTCTTTGATCGTGAACTCTGGATCTTCCAGCCGGCCGAGCGCGTTGTAGGCGACGATCCCGCCGACCAATACAAATGCCATGGCGACGAAGACGACGCGATCATACTTTACGGAAAAGACGCCAGGATTCATTACTGTCGTTCTCCGAGCGCGTCGCCGAGATCGCGAACTTGCATGCCGTCGCGGAGAAAACGAACGCCGGCCACAACGATCCGATCGCCGGGGCCGAGACCTTCCAGCACTTCAATCCGGCCGCCGACCGCTGCGCCAAGCTTTACCGTTCGCGGCGTCACCTTGGATTCTTCCCCCAATACCCACGCGAGCTGTTCGCCGGACGACGTCTGTGCGATCGCTTCGACCGGAACCATCACTTGCGGCTGCAGCACGCGAGCCCGCCGATAGACCGCAGTGACGCTGGCGGTCATCCCCGGCAATACGCGCAGATCCTCCGGCGCTTCCATCGCGACTCGCACGTTGAACGTCTGCGTCACCGGATCGGCAACCTGGGCGATCTCACGTAGCCGGACCGGAAACGAAATGCCCGGCGCCGCACTCAGCGTCGCCGTCAGTTGCAGGATTTCCGCACGCTGAATATCAGCGACCATGATGTTTTCCGGGACGTCGACCGCGATATCGATTTCTTCGGCGTCTTGAAACTGCACGACGCGGTCGCCGGCGGCGATGTTCTGCGCTTTGTCGACAAACCGCTGGGCGATGACGCCGTCGTACGGGGCGAGCAACGTCGAATCGGAAAGCTGAATCTGGGCTTCGACGACCCGTCCTTCGAGGCCGCGAACCTGAGCTTGCATCGCTTCAATATCTTCTTCGCGCCCCATCGCCCCTTTTTCGAGCGACTCCCGCGCGGCCGCGTATTCTTCCTGAGCGACGTTATAGACGGTCCGCAGCCGTTCCAGTTCCTGTTGCGAGATGCCGCTGCGCTGCGCCAGTGCGACGCCTCGCTCGTATTCGGCTCGGCCGTTCGCGAGCCGTAGCGACGCCGCTCGGACTTCCGCTTCGCGGCGGCGGATTTCTTCAGGGCGTTCGCCTGCTTGCAACGCTCGCAGCGCCGCTCGCGCTTGATCCAGTTCCCCGGTCAACGTCTTGAGCCGCGCCTCAAACTCGTCCTGGCGAAGTCGGGCGATTACGTCGCCGGCGACGACCTTGTCTCCTTCCTTCACTGGCAATTCGGCCAGCAGTCCCGGCACGCGAAACGCAAGTTCGACGCGGCGCGACGCTTCCACGGTACCTGGAAACGATCGTTGCCGAACATCTTCCCCTTCGCCAACCAAGATCGTCTTCACGGGCCGAACCACTTCGACGTCGGGCGATTTTCCGCCGCCGCAGCCGAGGGTGAAACAGAGCGAAAGCAGCCCGGCAAGGGCGGGCATACGATAAGCGGAGTGCATGCTCAAATCGATCCTCTACGCATGATGCAAAATGCACGATGAAAACAAGAGACGCTGTCAGACGAGCCCAGCGAACAAGCCTTTGCTCAATCCTCGCCGCAGACTTGCCGCGTTACCGGCAACATGCCATCGATCTTCGCTTGCGCGAGCGGCGGGAAAAACGCCCAACCTCTCGCGACAGATCGTCGGCCCATATTCTAAAACACGCGGAGTTAATTAGCGTTTTTTTAGATGACAGAGCGGAGGCTGGCGGGCCCCGCTCTTTGAATTATGAAATCTACAGAATGCGATTGTCATACGCCACCTGCTTCGTCGCTTTGGATGTTAACTTTGTCTGAATTCACATCATTCCCCTGGCGGATCCCGCCATATCGATTGAACGTCGATTCGCGATTACCGGTTTTCCTGACAAGGCGCGGTCCTTAACGTCATTAACGTGCGTTACTGTTCAATTGCTTTCGAAGTTCGCCAAGGGAAAGCTCCGCGCTGATCTATGATCCACGGCACAATCTCGACGTTCATCAACCGTGTGCGAACCTGACGAAGCGTCCTGCCCCAAAAAGATCCGCGCCTACTTGATTCTGCTCAAAAATCGAATAATACTGGTTGCACAATCGATTGAGCATCGCTTTTTCGCATTGCCCTCCCCGTAGCCCCCTCTAGAAAATTGCCGAAACCACGCGCCAATTCGACGCTCAGCGACGTTGCGAAAGCTGCCGGAGTAAGCACTTCCACTGCCTCTCGTGCGCTCAATGGTTTGGCCAGCAAGTATCGCATCAGCGAATCGACGGCGAAACTGGTCAAGGAATCGGCCCAACGTCTCGGCTTTCGCCCCAGCCAGGTCGCCCGATCGCTTCGCCTGCAGCGAACCGGCCTGGTAGGGATCGTAGTCCCCGATCTCTCCAATCCCTTCTTCTCGGCGATCGCTCGCGCGGTAACCGTCTCGGCCGAAGCGGAAGGGTTCTCTGCGCTGTTGGCCGATAGCGATGGCTCGGTGGAAAAAGAACGAGAGCTGATCGATCAACTGGTGAGCCGCAACGTCGAGTCGCTCGTCGTTTGTCCGGTGGGACTTGAGTTCGATCATTTAGAACAGGTCGCTGAGCAAGGCGTTCCGCTGGTGAACGTCGATCGCTGCAAAGCCGAATCGTCGATGGTCCAGGTTACCTCCGACCATCTTACTGGCACGCGTCAAGCGATTGAGCTCCTCGTCGAATATGGTCATCGCCGCATTGGCGTCTTGCAAGGTTTGCCAGGGACGCTCCCCTGCGACTTGCGAATTCAAGGCGTCCGCGAAGTTCTCGACGAAATCGGTCTCAGCTTGGACGAGTCGCTGATCGCCGGCGATCAATTCTCCGAGGAATCCGGCTATCGTTCCGCTCGGCAGTTGCTGAGCAAATATCCTGACATTACCGCCCTGTTCGCAATGAGCAAGCCGAACGCGTTCGGCGCCATCCGCGCCATTTGCGAGCTCGGCTTGCGTATTCCCGACGACTTGTCGCTCGTCACGTTTGACGACGTTGAATTCGCCGAATTCATGCGAGTTCCCCTGACCACCATCGCGCAAGACGTCCCCGAACTGGGGCGTCGCGCCGCATCCCTGGTGACCGAGCAAGTGCGACTCGGCAAGCCGCCGCTCCAAACCATGCACAAAGTCCCCGTAACCTTGATGTCACGAGCGTCCGTAGGAAAGGTTTCCCCATCATGAAACGGCTTTTCATTTCCGCCGTAATGTGCCTCTTCGTCCCCGCGGTTCTCGCCGCGGAGGAAACGCATCAACCGATTCCGGTCATTTTCGACACCGATATTGGCAACGATTGCGACGACGTGTTGGCGCTCGCCATGCTGCACGCCCTCGAGTCGCGCGGCGAATGCAAACTGCTCGCGGTAACCATCACCAAAGACCATGAACTGGCCGCCCCGTTCACCGATTGCGTGAACACGTTCTACGGCCGAGGAGACATTCCGATCGGCGTTTGCCGCAGCGGCGTCACTCCGGAAGCCGGGAAGTTCAACGTCCTGGCCGCCGCCGAAGAGAATGGCCATTTCCGCTTCCCTCACGATCTGAAGTCGGGGAAAACGGCGCCCGACGCAGTCGCCATACTCCGCAAGGCGCTGGTTGACGCCGAGGATGGCTCGGTGGTGATCTGCCAGGTCGGTTTTTCGACCAATCTCGCCAACCTTATCGATTCGCCAGCCGATGACATCAGCCCCTTGAGCGGCAAGGAGTTGGTCGAGAAGAAGGTGCGTCTTCTCTCGGTCATGGCCGCGGCTTTCACCGATATTCCGGATCACAAAACCGGCGAACCGAAACGTTACCGCGAATACAACGTCTTCAAAGACATCCCGTCGGCGCGCCGCTTGTTTTCCAACTGGCCGACGCCGATCCTCTGGAGCGGTTTTGAAATCGGCTTGAACCTTACCTATCCGTACGACAGCATTGTGCATGACTTCGACTATGTCGAGCATCACCCGGTCGCTGAGTCGTACAACCTCTATATCACGCCGCCGCACAACCGCCCGACATGGGATCTGACATCGGTATTGGTTGCAATTCGCCCGGAACATCGCTACTTCGATCTCTCTCCCGCCGGACGGGTCACCATTGAAGAGGATGGCTATTCGACCTTCGAACCGATGGAAAACGGCCGCGATCGCTACCTGATTTTGCGAGACGACCAGAAGGCTCGCGCGACCGAAGCGCTGACGCTCCTCTCGAGCGAACCGCCGCATAACGCGACCAGCCCCTCCTCGGACAAGAGATAGTCGAATGCGCGATACGCTCGCTCCTCCCCGAGTCGTCGTCGTCGGTTCGATCAACATGGATCTGGTCGTCAGGTGCGCACATTTCCCCCAGCCCGGCGAAACGATCGCCGCTCGTTCCTTGCAAGAGGTTTCCGGCGGCAAAGGCGCCAACCAGGCGGTCTCGGCCGCCTGTGCTGGCGGGAACGTTTCGATGATTGGGCGCGTTGGGGACGACGCGTTTGGCGGACGGCTGATTCAGGGGCTGAAGAATTTCGGCGTCAATTGCGACTCGGTCCAGCCAACCGCCAACTGCGAAAGCGGGCTGGCTCTGATCAGCGTCGAAGATAGCGGTCAGAATGCGATCATGATCGTCGCCGGAGCCAATGGACGTCTGTCGGCCGACGATATCGAAACCTTTCGGCAGTTGATTCAAACCAGCGACGCCGTCCTGCTGCAATTGGAGACGCCGCTCGCGACGGTCCTGCGCGTCATCGAGATTGCACGCGAGTGCGAGACGCGCGTCATCCTCGACCCCGCTCCGGCGCCAACCGTTTGTCCCGACGAACTGCTGCAGGTCGACCTGATTTGCCCGAATGAACAGGAAGCGGCTCAATTGTCGGGCCTGCCGGTCGAGTCGCTCGAGCAAATCGAGCTCGCCGCCAGATCGCTTTATCAACGTGGCGCCAGGCATGTCGTGATCACCCTCGGCGCGCAAGGCGCCTACCTCTACGACGATCAGGGAGGCCGCTTGATTCCGGCCTTCGCAACGACCGTCGTCGACACAACCGCCGCCGGCGACGCGTTCGTCGGCGCCCTGGCGATTCGCTGGATTGAGACCGACGACCTGGAAGAAGCGATTCGCTTTGGAAACGCCGCCGGCTCGATTGCCGCGACACGACTTGGCGCCCAACCAAGCATGGGCTCACGCACCGAAATCGAACAACTTTGGAAATCCCTGACATGAATAAATCCCCCCTCCTCTGCCTCTTGCTGCTCGCACTCATCGGGTGCAACGGCGACTCAACCGCCAAGCCTGACACGGATGCGCCAAAGAAGCCGAAAGTCGCGCTGATCATGAAGTCGCTCGCCAACGAGTTCTTCTCGACCATGGCCGATGGAGCCGAGAAATACCAGGCCGAACATCCAGAGGAGTTCGACCTGGTCGTGAACGGCATTAAGGACGAACGAGATCTGAGCCGCCAGGTCGCCTTGGTCGATGAAATGATCGCCGCCAACGTTGATGCGATCGTCATCGCTCCGGCCGATTCCAAGGCGCTCGTCCCGGCCCTGCGTCGTGCCAAGAAGGCCGGCGTCATCGTCGTCAACATCGACAATCGTTTAGACGCCGCCATCCTGGAAGCGGAAGGAGTATCAATCCCCTTCGTCGGCCCCGACAACAAAGCCGGCGCCAAAACGACCGGCAGTTTTCTCGCCCAAAGCCTGAAGCCGGGGGATGCGGTTTGCATCCTGGAAGGGGTCCGCACCTCTTTCAACGGGCAACAACGCTTCGCCGGTTTTGAAGAAGCGATGAACGACGCCGGGGCGAAGATCGTCGATCATCAGTCGGCCGAATGGGAAATGAGCAAAGCGAACACCATTGCGGCCTCGATGCTCAGCGAACATCCCGAAACGAAGGCGATTCTCGCCGCCAATGACAGCATGGCTCTCGGCGCCGTCGCCGCGGTGAAAGCGGCCGGTCGATCCGGCGACGTCCTGATCATCGGCTTCGACAATATCTCCGCCGTTCAGGAAGCGATCCGCGAAGGGAAAATCTTGGCGACCGCCGATCAACATGGCGACCAGCTCGCGGTCTTTGGAATTCAGAATGCGCTCAAACTGCTGGAAGACCCCGACGCGAAAATCGAAGACGTCGAAACGCCGGTTGATCTGATCACCAAGGAGTCGTTGGCGAAGTGATCTCCTCAGGCTCCAACTTGCTGGAAGTCCAAGGCGTTACCAAACGCTACGGCGAGGCGACCGTGTTGAACGATTGCCAGCTACAGGTACGCGCCGGCGAAATCCACGCATTGCTCGGAGGAAATGGCGCCGGCAAGAGCACGTTGGTCCGGATCATCGCCGGGCTGGTCAGTCCGACCGCGGGAGAGATGAAGCTCAACGGAACGTCCTACGCCCCTTCCCAAAAACGCGAAGCGGAAGAAGCTGGCGTCCAGATCGTGCAGCAAGAGTTCAACCTTATCCCAACCTTGAGCGTCGCCGAGAACCTGCTGCTGACGCGGTTGCCGTCGCTCGGCGGCGTGATCAACCGGAAGGAACTACACCGGCGAGCCAAAACGGCGCTGGAGCGACTCGATCTCCACGACATTTCTACCGACGCGATCGTCGAAACGCTCGGGGTCGGTCAGCAGCAGATGATCGAAATTGCCGCCGCCCTCGATCGCCAATGCAAACTGCTGATCCTCGACGAGCCGACCGCCGCGTTAAGCGTCGCCGAGGTGGAAGCGTTATTTCCCTGGCTAGAGAATCTGCGAGCCAAGGGGGTCGGGATTATCTACATCAGCCACCGGCTGGATGAAGTCGCCCGGCTCTCCGATCGCATCACCGTCCTGCGCGACGGCCAATACTTCGGCACGTACGAAACTTCGCAGCTGACGACCGATCAGATGGTCGACTTGATGACCGGCGACGTGCACAATCCCGCTTCGCACCATCCGAATCCCGAAGAAACGCTCGGCGAGAAATCTTCCGACTTCGCGCTGCGCGTCGAAGGGATTTCCGGCGGAAAGGTTCAAGACGTTTCGTTCGAGGTACGCCGAGGCGAACGTTTTGGGATCGCCGGTCTGGTCGGCTCGGGACGAACGGAACTGCTGCGCCTGATTTTTGGCGCCGATGTCGCTTCCAGGGGGCACATCTATCTCGACAACAGCGACACGCCGCGTCGCTTTCGCCATCCGAGCGAAGCGGTCGCCGCCGGGTTGGCGATGGTCACCGAAGACCGCAAACAAAACGGCCTTCTTCTACCGCAATCGATCCGAGCGAACAGCACCTTGGCGGCGTTGGGCAAACGTTTTAGTCGCTGGGGGGTGATTCGCTCGCAAGCGGAAGCCGAATCTGCCGAATCGCACCGCGAGTCGATGGAAATTCGCTGCACTAGCATCGAACAGCACACAAGTGCCCTCAGCGGCGGCAATCAACAGAAGGTGGTCATCGCTCGTTGGCTGACGACCGAAGCGTCGGTCTTCCTCTTCGATGAACCGACCCGCGGCATTGACGTGCCGGCTCGCCGGCGAATCTATCGCCTGATCGACACTCTAGCCGACGAAGGCAAAACGATCGTCATTGTCAGTAGCGACTTGGAAGAACTATTTGAAACTTGTGATCGCATCGCCGTCATGTCGAACGGGCGGCTATGTGAGATCTTCTCCCGACCAGACATGTCGCACGACGCCATCATGCGGGCCGCGTTCTCTGGTTATCTCGATCGGAGTTCCCACGCGTGAAAACGCAATACCTCAAAACATTGGCCCTGCAATATGGAGGACTCCTGCTCGTTCTCCTGGCGATGGTCGGCGTATTCAGCTTGCAGAGTGAGAACTTTTTTCAGCGTTCCACCTTCACGACGATCGCCAATCAGATTCCCGATCTGACGCTGGTCGCCGTCGGCATGACGTTCGTGTTGGTCATCGGCGGCATTGATCTTTCGGTTGGGTCGATCCTGGCCCTTTCCTCGGCGGTACTTGGCGCGCTGATGGTCGACGCCGGTTGGCCGCTTTGGGCTGCGATCCCAATCTGCCTTGTCAGCGGCGCCTTCTGCGGGTTGATCAATGGTTGCGTTTCGATCGGGTTCGGCATTCCTTCGTTCATCGTGACCCTCGGAATGCTGGAGATTGCCCGCGGCGTGACGAAGGTCATCACCGATTCGCAGACGAAATACATCGGCTCTGCGGTCGAAGGGATCGGCGAGCCGCTTGCCTATATCCACTTTTCGACCGCGTTCCTGCTTGCGCTCGGCGCCGTTCTGGCCGGACAGTTTCTCCTTTCGCGTACGGTCTTCGGACGCTACCTGATTGCGATCGGTACGAATGAAGAAGCGGTCCGCATGTCGGGCATTCGGACCGCCCCTTACTCGATCGCGGTGTTCGTCTTAAGCGGACTTCTGTGCGGACTTGGCGGCTTGGTGCAAGCGTCGCGACTTTCGAGCGCCGATCCGAACGCTGCGATCGGCCTGGAGCTATCGGCCATCGCCGCCTGCGTGATCGGCGGAACGAGTCTGATGGGCGGACGAGGCAGCGTCATCAGCTCGTTCATCGGCGTGCTGATCATTTCGGTTCTGCAAACCGGCCTGGCACAGCTCGGCGTCAGCGACGCCAACAAACAAATCATCACCGGTAGCGTGATTGTGGTCGCCGTCTTGATCGACGCCCTACGCAGCAAACTCAACCGCTAACGCAAACCAAGCAAACCTCCTTATCAATCGGCTTCCCCCTATCGCATCCCCGTCCTATCGATCAGGAACGCCCTATGAACCGAATCATCCCCCTGCTCGCCTTGTTCGTCTCGCTGGCCTACGTCCACGTCAGTCAAGCCGCCGACCGCCCCAACGTGATTGTCGTGATGACCGATGATCAAGGCTACGGAGAGTTTTCGTGCAACGGCAATCCGATCGCCAAAACGCCCAACATCGACCAATTGGCGGCAGCAAGCGTTCGGCTGACCGACTTCCATGTCTCTCCGATGTGTACGCCGACGCGTGGGCAACTGATGACGGGGCTCGATGCGTTTCGCAACGGAGCGATCAACGTCAGCAGCGGGCGTACGCTACTTAGACCAGAACTAAAGACGATGGCCGACGTCTTTCGCGCCGCTGGTTATCGCACCGGGCATTTCGGCAAATGGCATCTGGGAGACAACTACCCATTTCGCCCCGAAGACCGAGGCTTTGACGAAGCGGTTTGGTTTCCTTCGTCGCATATCAACAGCGTGCCCGACCATTGGGATAACGACTACTTCGACGACACCTATATCCACAACACGAAACCGCAGCAATACGAAGGGTACTGCACGGACGTCTTCTTTCGCGAGGCGATGAAGTGGGTGGATCAAAGGGAGGACGACCGTCCATTCTTTGCGTACATCGCCCTGAACGCCGCTCACTGGCCTTGGTTCGTCCCGGATCAATATCGCGCCGCCGTTCGCAAATCGGTGAATTCCCATCCGAAAGTCACCGGTCACCTCGGCCCGCAAAAGAAAAAGGACCTGATCAGCTTTCTGGCGATGGGGGCGAACATCGACGACAACATCGGCAAACTCGATCAATTCCTGGAAGCGAACGACCTGAAGCGAAACACGATCGTTGTCTTTCTCACCGACAACGGCAGTACGATGGGGCACGACTACTACAACGCCGGGATGAAAGGTCACAAGACGCAGCTCTGGGAGGGAGGCCATCGCGTTCCCTGCTTTATTCGCTGGCCCGCGGGACTGAACAAGCCGCGCGACATCGACCAACTCTGCCACGTGCAAGATCTCTTGCCAACGCTCGCCGACCTGGCCGGCGCCGCCGAGCAACTCCCTCCCACACTCGATGGCGTCAGCCTCAAGTCGCTTCTGCAGGACGACAAATCGTCCGCCGCGGATCGGACGCTCGTCATTAACTACAGTCGCATGCCGACCTTCAAGGTGAAGTATACCGACGGCAATCCGGCGATCCCGCAGCGCAACGGCGCTTGCGTGATGTGGCATGATTGGCGCCTGCTCGAGAACCGCGAACTCTACAACGTTAAGACCGACGCGCATCAAGACCACGACGTCGCCGCCGATCATCCAGAGGTTGTCGCCAAGATGCGATCTCACCTGAACGATTGGTGGGACGGGGTCAAAGAGGACGTCTTGACCCCGCAGCGGGTCATCATCGGCGCTGACGCCGAGAACCCGCTCCTCCTCTCGGGCTGCGAATGGCTCGACGTCTTCGTCGATCAGCAAGTTCAGATTCGCCGCGGCGTTCTCAAGAATGGCGCCTGGCAGGTTACGGTCGCTCAACCAGGAACGTACCAGTTTGAACTCCGTCGTTGGCCGCGCGAGAGCGGGCTAAAGCTGAGCGAAGGTTGTCCCGAACTGAAGGTCACCGACGGCACGTTCGTTTCCGGCGCCGCGTTGCCGATTCATTCGGCTCGACTTCGCGTCAACGAGGAAGTTCTGGAATTGGCCGACAGCAACAAAGAGGGAACCGCCTTCGTGACGCAAAAGTCCCTTTCGGCAGGCCCCACCGAATTGCAGACCTACCTGGTGGACGATTCCGGCAAAGAAATCTGCGGGGCCTATTACCTCTACGTCGAGCGGCTCGCCCCCTAACCGCATCCTCGGCCGATTCGTCAGACAGGGTTTTTGTCGGGAAATGCCGACAAAACCGCGGCATGCGCCCCGTGAATCGGGGCGTTTTCTCCATATCCACACGCGGAATCAGCGGTTATCATAAAGGGACCTCCCACGCCGATTTCCCTCCTTCCTATTCCCACCTTCGCATCTATGTCGCTGCGCGTACTTAGCTTCTGTTTGGCTCTCGCATTCATGGCCAATTGTTGGATCTCTTCGGCCGTCGCCATGGAGCCGGAAGCCGCCGACCATTTCGAGCAGAAGATCCGCCCGGTCCTTACGCAGTACTGCGCCTCGTGCCACGATCCGGAAGATCCAGACAACCACATTCTCTTCCTGAAAGCGAAGACGGCGCCCGAGATGCAGCATCTGCGCAGCAGTTGGGGAAGCGTCTCGGCGCAACTCCGCAATCGGACGATGCCGCCGCCGGACGAAGAGCAGCCGAGCGAACAAGAGCGTCTGGAGATCGCCAACTGGATTGACGACCATCTGCGGGCGACGGCGTGCGAACTGGGTCCCTATGCGGGCCATGTTACGACCCGCCGACTGAACCGCTTGGAATACGAAAACACGATTCGCGATCTGGTCGGACCGCAGCTTGGTTATGACGAGTCGTTTCCGACCGACGGCGGCGGGGGCGAAGGTTTCAACAACAACGGCGAGACCCTCTTTCTGCCGCCGATGTTGATGGAACGGTATGTCGAAGCGGCGCAGGAAATCCTCGACGCGGCGATCATCACGCCTCCCTTGCGAAAAGAGTTCGCCGCGGATCGATTGATTCCGACCAGCGAATCGAAAGGGGAATTTCGCCCCCTGAAACCAGGCGCCGATCTAACGGCCGGCTCCGTCATCTATGTTGCCGGCGACTACGAGCTGACCGCCGAAGTCCGCAACCCGTCGGACAAGGAGCTAAAGCTCGTCCTGAAGCTTGACGGCCTCCCCGCCGATCGTTTCACGCTGAAAGTCAAACAGGGAGACCAGTCGCTCCAGACCACGGTGCGACTGAGTCGCGGCTTTCACGCATTCGGAATTCATAACCCGAAAGATCAGTCGGAATTTCAGCTGCTTCGCTTGAAGCTCAAAGAAGTCGGCATTAAACGTCCCAAAGATGCCCAGAAGTTTCACGATCGCATCTTTCAGGCGAAGGAAGGCAAGTACGAACAGAGTCGCGAAGCCGCCGAGCGACTTCTGCACCAATTTGCCGCTCGCGCGTTTCGTCGCCCGGTGACGAAAGACGAACTCGCACCGTTCGTCGCACTGTACGATCGCGCCTCCGATCGGCAGGATCCGTACGAAGAGCGTATCAAGCTCGCTCTCAAGGGGATCCTCGTCTCTCCCAATTTCCTCTTCCGCATGGAAGAGGCGCCCAAGTCCGACAAGATCGAGCCGATCGACGATTTCGAACTCGCGACGCGTCTCTCTTACTTCCTCTGGTCGAGCATGCCGGACGATCGGCTGATCGAATTGGCGAAGCAAAACAAGCTGCATGAAACTCCGGTCCTTCAGGCCGAAGTCCAGCGAATGTTGCAAGATCCCAAAGCGGACGTCTTCTTTGATACGTTCACCGGCCAATGGCTCGGCACGAAGGAAGTCGGCGGAAGCGTCTCTCCGATCAACGGTGAGTACAAAGAGGTCTACTCCAGCGAACTGGCCGCCGATTTTCGCGCGGAGGCGATTCAACTGATGACCTACGTCATCCGCGAGAATCGATCGATTCTGGAATTCATTGACGGCGATTATTGCTTCCTGAACGAACGCCTGGCCAAGCACTACGAAGTGTCGGGCGTCCAAGGGAGCCAGCTCCGCAAGGTGGATGTGACCAATGGCCAGCGCGGCGGGCTGCTTGGGCTGGGGGGCGTTCACATGGTGACCTCTTACCCGCAACGTTCGAGCCCCGTCTTACGCGGCGCATGGGTTCTGGAAACGCTGCTCGGCACGCCGGTACCCAGCCCCCCGGCGGACGTCCCGCCCCTACCGAAAAAAGTAAGTGCGTCGAATGCGAAGACCTTCCGCGAACAGCTCGAAAAGCATCGCGACAACCCGTCGTGTGCGGCCTGTCATGACCTGATCGACCCGATCGGCTTCGGGCTCGACAACTACGACCTGCTGGGCCGCTGGCGCGATAAGAACGAGAACGGCAAGCCGCTGGACGCCTCTGGCATCATGCCGTCGGGGGAAAAGTTCGCCGGTCCAGCCGAACTGAAAAAAATTCTGCTCGATCGCAAGCAGGAATTCACTCGTCAATTGAGCCGAAAAGTCTTAGGTTATGCGTTAGGGCGGAGCCTCGAAGATCCGGATAGCTGCACGATCGAATCGCTGGTGACGTCGCTCGAAGAGAACGACTACCGGATGCAGACGCTGATCGAGCAAATCGTCCTCAGCACTCCCTTCCGCAATCGTCAGCTGACCGCCGCCGCCGTGTCCCAGCCTTCCTCCCACTAAGCCTCCCTCGCAAGCCACATCCAGGAGTTCCTCATGCCTCAACCGATTTCGCGCAGGACGCTGCTAAAAGGTACCGGCGCCGCACTCGCTTTGCCTTGGCTGGAAGCGATGAGCCGCAGCAGTTGGGGCTCGGAAACGCTCAGCGAACCGCCGAAGCGGGTGGCCTTTCTATTCGTCCCGAACGGCGTTCGTTCCGATCAATGGAATCCGGCGAAGACGGAAGACGGCAGCTTTGAGCTGACTCCAATGCTCGAGCCGCTGAAGGGCGTGAAAGAGGAAATCACCGTTCTCGAAAACCTCTGGCACAAGGAAACGGTCGGCCGGAACGGCCACTGGCCGAAAGTGCCGGCCTGGCTCTCAGGCGGTTTCGTCCAGCGGACCTCGGGCCGCGATATCAACACCGGCGGCGTGTCGGTCGACCAGGTCCTCGCCAGCAAGATTGGCGACCGGACTCCGCTGCCGTCGTTGGAACTGGGGGTCGACGCCGCCTACACCGGCGTCGACAACGTTGGCGGCGGTTTTACCCGTATCTACGGTTCGCATATCGCGTGGCGAGATCCGCACACTCCGGTGCCGAAGGAAATCGTCCCGCGTTTGGCGTTCGATCGCTTGTTCCGCACCACCTCGGCCGGCCCGGTCGTCTCCGGATTCAACCCGCATCAAAAAGCGGTCGCCGACTCGCTGGCCCGCGACGACGCCAGCGTGCTCGACCTGGTCCTGACCGACGCGAAAGACCTTCGCCGCAAAGTGGGCGAAGCCGATCAGGCGAAGCTGGACGAATACCTCGAATCGGTTCGGAGCGTCGAGAAGCGCATCGAAACCGCCCTCAAACCGCAAAAGCGCTGGATCAATGAAGGCCGCTTCGACGTGCCGCGCCCCGGTCCGGGGATTCCCGAAAGCCACGAAGAGCATGTCCGTTTAATGCTCGACATCATGGTCCTGGCCTTCTGGACCGATACGACGCGGATCTCGACCTTCATGCTGGGGAACGCCCAGACCGGGCGAAACTTCAGCTTTATCGACGGGGTCCGCGGCTCGTTCCACGGGCTGTCGCACCACCGGAACGAAGAGAACGAACGCCGGCAGTATGAAAAGATCGTCCTGTGGCACATGACGCAGTACGCCTACCTGATCGACAAGATGCGCGGACTCGACGAAGGGGGACGCTCGCTGCTGGACAACAGCCTGGTGATGTACGGCTCCAGCATCAAAGACGGCAACACGCACAAGGAAGAAGACCTCCCGCTGCTCCTGGCCGGCAAAGGGGGCGGATCGTTCAAGACCAACCGCCGCATTACCGCCGCGAAGAAGACCCCGCTTTGCAACATGTACGTCTCGCTGCTGCATCACATGGGGGTCGAAGCGGAGAGCTTTGGCGACAGCACCGGTCCGCTGGAAGGTTGGAGCTAGGTGGCGGAGCGACTTTCGCCCGCACCGCTCGGCGATCTCTCGCCGAAAACCCGTTAATATTGAACGATTTTCGCCATTTTAGGGGCAGTGACGCCTCGCCCCGCTTGGGGAAGGCGAGTCATGATTGCCCGAAAGCAGGAACTTGTCTATCTTTCTAGGGAGACATTTCCTTCACCACTTTTGCCAGAGTCGATAGACCACTCCCATGGGACGAAGTTTCGAGAACCGGAAGCACGCGATCGCCAAGACGGCCGCTCAGAAGACCAAGCTCTACTCCAAATTCGGCAAAATGATCTATGTCGCCGCCAAGAACGGCGTCCCTGATCCGGAGTCGAACCCGACTCTGAAGGCCATGATGGAAAAGGCCAAGCGTGAGCAAGTCCCGGCCCACGTGATCGACAAAGCGATCGAAAAGGCGAAAGGCGCCGGCGGCGAAGATTACTCGGAATCGCGGTACGAAGGTTACGGCCCCGGCGGCTGCTCGGTAATCGTCGACTGCCTGACCGACAACGCGAATCGGACCATCACCGACGTCCGCAACTGCTTTACCAAGACCGGCTCAAAGCTGGGGAACACCGGTTCAGTCGCCCACCTGTTCGACCACCTGGCGGTCTTCCGCTTCAAAGGGGGAAACCAGGATCAGGTTCTGGAAGCCTGTCTGGAAGCGGACGTTAACGTCGAAGACGTGGAAGAAGAAGACGGCTACTTGACGGTCTTCGCGGCGGCCAGCGACTACTTCAAAACGAAGCAAGCGCTCCAGGAAACGCTACCCGACGTGGAATTCGAGGTGCAGGAAATCACCTTTGTTCCGCAGTCGACCAGCGAGCTGAGCGAGGATGAAGCCAAGACGTTCGAGAAGTTCATGGACCTGCTCCATGACTGCGACGACGTGCAGAACGTCTACCACAACGCGAAGCTTCCGGACTAGCGGCCGCCGAGCTTGCGATCCATTCAAAGCAAGAGGCCGCGGATCATCTCCGCGGCCTTTTTTGTTGACTACGCCTTGAGCAGTTCGCGGACGATCTGCGCCGGCTGCCCGTCGGTCAGGGTCTGATCGCGATCGCTGCGGCGGAAGGTGAGTTTGTCATGCTCCAGGCCGAACAAATGGAGCAGCGTCGCGTGGTAGTCGAAATGATTGACCACCCCTTCGATCGCGTGATGCCCCCACTCGTCGGTCTTGCCGTGAACGTATCCTTCGCGGAAACCGCCCCCGGCGACCCACATGCTGAAGCCGTACGTGTTGTGATCGCGGCCAATCTTATCGGGACCGGCGTCGTTCTGAACGACCGGCAAGCGTCCCATTTCGCCCCCCCAGTGAACGACCGTCTCG
Source organism: Blastopirellula sediminis (assembly GCF_020966755.1). Taxonomy (NCBI): domain Bacteria; kingdom Pseudomonadati; phylum Planctomycetota; class Planctomycetia; order Pirellulales; family Pirellulaceae; genus Blastopirellula; species Blastopirellula sediminis. The sequence continues at coordinate 1,346,376 of NZ_JAJKFT010000004.1, read as the reverse complement.
TCCAACAGGCCGCGTTGCTTCAGGTCAGCCACCAGAGCGGCGGAAGGTTGATCGACTTTCTTACACGCATTGGGAAGCAGCGTCGTGATCCGGCCGTGGCTGTCCCACAACTGATTCGCCGTATAGACCTGGACGAACCGTACTCCGCGCTCGATCAAGCGCCGCGCGATCAAACAGCGACTGCCGTAGTCGGTCGTCTCTTTCTGATCGATGCCGTACATTTTCTTGGTCGCTTCGGTTTCCTGCGACAAGTCGAGCGCATCAGTCGCCGCCATCTGCATCTTGGCGGCCAGCTCATAGCTCGCCATCCGGGCCTGCAGATCGGAAACGTCCGAAAACTGCCCGACATGGCGCGAGTTCAACTGCTCCAAGTATTCCAGCGACTTCGTCTGGGCCAAGCCCTTTAGATGGGCTGGCGGCGTAAGATCGAGAATCCGCGGCTCCGTCGGTCGGATCACGGTTCCCTGGTAGATCGACGGCAACCAACCATTCGACCAATTCTCGACTCCCAGCACCGGCAGTTGGCCCGGATCGATCAGCGCCACGAACGCCGGCAGATTGTCCGCCTCCGAGCCCAATCCGTAGGTCATCCAACTTCCCAGCGTCGGTCGACCGCCGGTGATGCGACCTCCCTGCAGCGCCCGGATCGATTGCCCATGATTGTTGACGCCGGTTTTCATCGAGCGAATCAAACAGATGTCGTCCGCCACCGACTGCAGGTGGGGCAGCAGTTCCGAAAGCTCCATGCCGCACTGACCGCTGGGAGAAAACTTCCACGGCGACGCGAACACCTTGGAGCTCGCCTGGGCGGCGTTGTCTTGCTTCAGTTCGCCCGGAAAGACCTTGCCGTCGTACTTCTTCATCTCCGGCTTCGGATCGAACAAGTCGTGATGGCTGGGACCACCTTGCATCCAAAGCGAGATCATCGCTTTCGCGCGCGGCGGCGCCGTCGGAATCTTCGGCGTCGTGTCGAAGACCTGCGGCCCGATCGGCGGTTTGATTTGTTCAGCGGCCCAGGCTTCCTGCTGCTGCATCCAGGAGAAAGCCAACGAGCCAAGACTCATCGCGCTGGTCGCCATAAAGTGACGGCGACTTCCGACAGCAAGATCGTGGGGTGAAGTCATGCTCTTCTTTCCTGCTACTGGACGTACAAAAACTCGTTGGAGCTGAGGAGCACCTGACACAACACGGCGAGCGATTCCTCATCCGGCGACCGGGCCGGCGGCTTATCGCCTTTCGCCTGATAGTCCGCTTGGGTCTTGAGGTTTTCCGTAACCTGTTGCACGAACGCTTGCGCGCCGGCGACCTCCTCCTCTTCGATCGCGCGACCATAAACTTGTCGCCAGGCCGACTCGATCCGTCGTTTCGAGTCCTCAGGGAATTCCTTGATTAGCTTGGCCGCCGCCTTCCGCGAACGATCGATCAGCTCCACGCTGTTCAGCATCATCAGCGATTGCGTCGCGTTGGTCGACGGGCGACGCTGATCGCAGTTCGGACTCATCGCCGGCTGGTCGAACGTCTCCATCATGCTCAAGGGCTGGCTCCGACGGACCTGAATGTAAACGCTCCGGCGTAGATCCTCTCCCTTCATATCAATCACCTGGCCTGGTCGCCCCGCGTCGGTATTCTCCTGACCAACGACAATGCGGCCGACAACATCCGGCATCACCGGAACCGCCGGGCCAAACTGCTTCGGATTGAGTTCGCCCGAAATCGTCAGCAAGCTGTCGCGAATCGCCTCGGCGTCGAGCCTTCGCAGTCGGGCGCCGCCGTACCAATGATTGTCCGGATCCTGCTCTTGCAGCGCCGTGTTGTTGCGAACCTCTTGCCGCCAGGCGTTGGAGTTCAAGATCAACCGGTGCATGTGTTTCATATCCCAGCCGCTCTCGATGAACTCGGCCGCCAACCAATCGAGCAGTTCCGGATGGGTCGGCGCATCGCCGAGCACGCCGAAGTCGGTCGGCGTCGTCACCAGACCAGCCCCGAAATGATGCATCCAAACCCGATTCATGATCGCTCGGGCCGTCAGCGGATGTTTGGGATCGGTCAGATAGTCGGCCAGCGCCAGACGTCTGCCGGAGGTGGGCAAATTGGAAGAGCGAACCGGTATCTCCGGCAGCCCAGACGCTTGACGGACGATCGACAATCCGGCCGGGGTCAGCTCTTGCTTCGGTTGGGCGTAGTCGCCGCGATAGAACAGTCGCGTCGTCGGAATCTGCCCCGGCGTTTCGGTCAGCGCTCGCACGTACTCTTGCTTCGGCTTGGTGTTGCGAACGTCGGTCGCTTCCTGCTGCATCTTCTTCAGTTCGTCCGCCGCCTTTTGGTTGTAAAGGTAAAGCGACCCGGCCGAAACGTTGAGATTGGGGTGCTTCTTGAAGATATCCTTCTGTTCCGGCGTTCGCGTTTTTGCGTCAGCGGCGAAGGCGGCTCGCGCCAGTTCATGCATTTCCGCAGGAATTTTGGCAAGCTGCTCGTCAAAAGTCTTCTGAATGAATTCCTTTCGCTTTTCCGCGACGGCGGCGTCGAGCACTTTCGCCTTTTCTTCGATCTCCGCAGCCGCTTTCCGATCGTCATCGGTGTAGAGCGAAATCAGACGCTGTTTCGGGTTCTTCCACTTTTGCCAATCGAATGCCGGGTCAAAGATCGCGCGAAAGCGGAAATAGTCGGCCTGCGAAATTGGATCGTAGCGATGATCGTGACATTGGGCGCACGACAACGTAATTGACATGAGCGAAGAAGAGACGATGTGAATCGTATCGGCGATCGTATCGTTTCGCGCTTGCTGCGCGTCATCGACGGCGCCCCCGGTTCCATCGGGCGCCATCCGCAAGAAGCCGGTCGCGGCCAGCAGTTCGACATCTTGCAGCGACAGATCGTTCAGCGGACTTGAGATCAACTCGTCTCCCGCTAGTTGTTCGCGAATGAACTGATTGAACGGCATCCCTTCATTGAACGCTCGAATCACATAGTCGCGATAGCGCCACGCGTAGGGGCGGTCGGCGTCGACGTCGCTATACCCTTCGCTGTCCGCATAGCCGGCGACGTCCAACCAATGCCGTCCCCAACGTTCTCCATAATGGGGCGACGCGAGCAATTGGTCGACCAACTTGCTCCACTGGGCCGGATCTTCGCTCGTTTGCAATTCAGCCGTCCATTCCTCTTCTGGAGGAAGCCCCAGTAAATCGAGCGAAAGCCGTCGCGTCAAACGATCCGGCGTCCCCTTTGGACTGAATTGATGCCCATGTTTTTCCAGCTTGGCCAACAGAAACGCGTCGATCGGATTCGCGACGCTCTCGGCATGCTGAACGGCAGGGACTTCTGGCCGCTTGATCGGCTGATACGCCCAGTGCGACCGCTCTTCATCGGTGATCAGATACTCGCTGCCGATCGTCTCCGGCTCAGGCCGAGCGGTCGTTGCCCCGCCGGCGATCCAGCGTTTTACCTTGGCGAGCTCGTCGGGCGATAGTTGCTTGCTTTCGTCCGGCGGCATCTCGCGCGATTCGAGGCGTTCAACGATCAAACTTTCGTCCGGCTTCCCGGCGATAATCGCCGAACCGGAGTCGCCCCCTTCGACCATCCGCCGCACCAGCCGCAGGTCGAGTCCTCCTTCGACCGTTTCTTCTTCACCATGGCAATGGAAACAATGCTTCTTGAAGATGCCGCGAACGTCCGTTTCAAAATGAAACTCGTCCTGGGCGTAGCAGTTTCCGACGAACGCAATCAATAATGCAGCGGCGATTCCACGAGACATCATGTTCACCTGAGATTGCCTGGGCGGGAAGCGGGTGGAGGAAAATGCGAGAGTAACGCAGGCGGGAGTTTGGAGTGACCCTTAGTATAGTGGTGCGGGCTGAAAGAGTCACCCCAAAAAAATCTCGCACGCTCAGCAATGGACCATCCCCCCTCCCCCCAAAAGCACAAAGCCTGGAATGCGATCGGCATTCCAGGCTTCGGTTCGTGCAATCAGAAGCGAAGTCGCTCTTTCGTCTAGCCTTCCTATTTTCGCGAGGCGGCCATCATCGCTTCAATTTCGTCCGCTTCTACGGGGATGTCGGCCATCAGGTCGACCGAACCATCCTCGGTGATCAGGATGTCGTTTTCCAGGCGAACAGCGAAACCTTCGTCCGGCAGATAAATCCCCGGCTCGACCGTCATCACCCAACCGGCGGCGAACGGAACGTTGCCCGGCGCGACGTCATGCACGTCGAGGCCGATCGAATGTCCCAGCCCATGCATGAAGTACTTCTTGCAGGCCGGTTCTTCCCGCGTATGCTTGGCGACGTCCTCTTTGGTCAGCAGGCCGAGCTTCAGGAGCTCTTCGTTCATCATCAACTGCGATTCGTGATGCCAATCGCGATGCATCTTGCCAACCACCGCGCCCGCGATCGAGGCCCGCATCACCCGCAACACCGCATCATAAACGTCGCGCTGCCGCGGCGTAAAACGACCGTTGACCGGGATGGTACGGGTCAGGTCCGAGTTGTAGTTGGCGTAGTTCGACGCAACGTCCAACAGCAGCAGATCGCCATCGTTACAGATCTGATCGTTCTGAACGTAGTGCAATCCGCAGGCATTCTTGCCCGATGCGATAATCGGCGTGTAAGCGAACGCCCCGCGATTGCGGATGAATTCGTGCGACAATTCCGCTTCAACTTCGTGTTCGTAGACGCCCGGTTTGACGAAGCCCAACAGACGCTCGAAGCCCCCCTTGGTAATCCCACAGGCGCGACGAATCAGTTCAACCTCGGCATCTGACTTCACCGCTCGCAATTGATGCAACAGCGGCGCCAAGCGGCGATACGTATGAAGTGGGAATTGTTTCTGACACTCCGCCACAAAGCGATCGTCGCGGGTTTGCACGACTGCGGCGGCGCGGCGATGTTCGTTTTGATTCAGGAAGATCTGCTCGGCGGTCAACATGCAGTTACGCAGGATGTTCGGAAAATCGCCGATCCATTTGATGGTGGTGACGCCGGAAGCTTCGGTCGCTTCCGCTTTCGTCAGCTTGTGACCTTCCCAGATCTCGAGAATCTCGATCGGCTCACGTACGAACAGGATCTCGCGCTGCGTCGGTTCCGGCGAATCAGGAAAGAGAAGGAGAATCGACTCTTCCTGCTCCACCCCCGTCAGGTAGAAAAGGTCGGTACTGGGAAAATTCTTGAACGAGCCGTCCGCGTTCGTCGGCAGCACGTCATTGGCATGGACGATTACCAGCGAATTGGGAGGTAAAAGTCGCTTCAGACGGGCACGATTTTCGACAAACAGACTCGAATCGATCGGTTGATGGCGCATCCCAAGATTTCCCAGAAAGTGTAGCCGAAGCTGACGCCCTATTTCCGCCTGGCTGCCGCGGTTCCAACCGCGCAAGCCGCATCAGCATTTTGTACACATTCATAGCCGAAAATCGGACGCTAACCAACGGGCCTTCCCACGAAAAAGGGGCGGCCGCAATGTTGCAGCCGCCCCGGAGGCGTTCGCGAAATTCTCGTTTTTAGACCGAGTTTCCTCAGCGTTTGTATTGAACCGAGGCGACGGCGCCCGGTTTCGGCTTCGATTCGAGCGTGAATTCGTACGCTTCAACCCCTTCGCTCACTTCCACGATCAAGGGAGTCGTCGTTTCGGTGCGGTAGATCGCCGGGATGCCTCCCTTGGCCGGACGACGACGCGGCGTAATATCCAAAGCGATGGCAGGCGCCGGCCCTTCGTCTTCGCTAACTGGCTCTTCGACCGCCAAGTCATCGGTAATCGGAATCAGCGGTTCGCCGATGACGACGCGATATCGACCAGGCGGACAGCCCCGATAGTCGCGGACCGCACCCGGCACGATCGCTTGCAGGTTGAACGTTCCGTCCCCTTTGCTAAACCCAGCGGCGCCTTGTCCGGTGGTCCCTTCGACCGGCAACAGGGCCAGGCTCTTGTAAGGAAGCGGCTTACCATCCAGCAGCAGCGTGCCTTCGACGGCAAAACGATGCGGCCCAGGATCACTACAGCCGACAAGGGCGACCACCAGCAGCGGCAGCCCGAATTTCCAAAGTTGATACATCTCCCACCTACCAGGATAAAGGATAACGATGGTCAGGATCTGACGTGAAAATGGATTCTTAGATTTAGTTCGGGAGCGAGACGACTTCGCCGTCAGCCATGAAGGTCAACCGATAGAGGCTCGTCTTGTCGATCGTCTCTTGAATGAATTGAACCGAGCCATCTCCCATCAAAAAGTGCGTTCCGCCGGGATGCAAACTAGCGGCCGGCACCCACCAGCTACGGGCTCGACCGCGAATGGGAACGAACGGAGGACTTTGCCAGGTCGGGTGAACGGCCGGCTGATGCCAGATGTTGATGCCGCCGTAAATCCCGTTGTTGTAATAGGTGTCGATCCCGGTCATCACCCAGGCGCGATACGACCAGGCGAACGCGGCTCCATTGACGTGGTTCTTGGTCGTTTCCCCCATCATGAACGTGTTCGAGAGACCGTCGACGACGTCGGCGAAACTGGTGTTTACATCAGCGCCGAACATCCGCTTGGTGGCGCTGGAGGTCGTGGCGTACCCATTGCACGTTCCAAACTCCAGGCTGCAATTGACGATGAAGTCGTAGTTGGTCGCAGCGCCCTGGTACGAACCCCCAGGGCCATACGCCGCGCCGGCGAGACGTCCCGTGGCGTCGTTGTTGTCCGACGGGCAAATAAACGCTTCGACCACCGTGCCGGCCAGAGCTGCGTTTCCATTGGTCACCGGATCGCCGATGATCGTTCCAGTCGCTCGCTGATAACTGGTGCTAGTGCTGACCGAATAGGCTTCTTTGTGATTGAACTGATCGTAGAGATTGCTCTGTTCCATGAACGGAAGCAGCGACACCAAGCCATGGGCATTTTTGATTTCGCTGTTTACCGGCGTGCCCAGGCAGCCGCCGTAACCGCGGCTCGACGCCGGCAGCTTGCCATGCGTGTCGACGTAGTTATGCAGGGCGAGCCCCAGCTGTTTCATGTTGTTGCTGCAGTGCATCCGCCGCGCCGCTTCGCGCGCCTGTTGTACCGCCGGCAATAAGAGTGCGATGAGTACGCCGATAATGGCGATCACCACCAACAATTCCACCAGCGTGAAGCCACGCCGATCGGGAGAAATTTGCGACATGATTCGACCCAGCCCTGAATGAATATCAATAAATCGCTGACCAGATTTATGTCCTGCTGATCAGCCGAAAAATGGGCGCATCTATTGAGAAGTGTCGCTATTGCGATTAGCACTTTCCGTGCCAAGGCTGCCAGCTAAAAATGGGGAAACATTCGAAATCCCCTCTCCACTCTTGGATTTACGATGTTACGAGATATCTACCCGTAATCACTCGATTTTGCGGACGACCGAGAAACTGCCTCCTAATTGGAAGCAAGTGATGCGCAATTCAGCATTGCGATCCACACCTTTGGGTGAATGGAATTCTCCAGAGGCGCTATTCCGTTAGAACCTCGGTTCCATTTCGAAGGCAATGCTGTCGCTCCGCCAACTGTGCGGATCATTGCGCGAAATAAGAATTATTTTGCACTGCCGGTAAACTGTAGCGATCCATTCGAGTCTAGCAATTCTTCAAAACGCGACGGCTCCTTCATGCGAAAAGCGGTCGACCGCAATTCGGTCGCCGCTCTTCACTCTCGATGGTTTTGCCGCTCTTAACTGCGTTAGCTGAAGTCAGTCGAGATGTCGGCGATCGGCTGGGTCGATTTCATCTCGATCACCTGGATCTTGTCGCCGGCCTCCTTCGTCGCTTTACGGACGTCGATACAGCGGATCGTCTGGTCGCCGTAGGTGCGGAAGAGCCAACGGACGTTCTTCAGGTCCGAAACGGTCGTCCACAACGTGTAGTCCTCGGTCACCGTGCTTCCATCCTTCTCGCGGATCGAGCCGACCGGGATGTCGAACGCATTCATCAGGTGAAAGACCTGGTTGACCGTCTCTTCGGTCGTCTTCAGTTGGTTGGCCGCTTGCGAATAAGCGACCGCGCGGACGAATCGCGACGGCGGGGTCGAGTCGCCGGGAAGACCATGCAGGCCGCTCCCCTGACCAAAGCCGCTCAGCTGGATATCTTCCATCTTCACCGCCGGGACGTTCGAGACGCTCAGGTTGATGTAGTTACGCAGGTTGGTCATGTGCCAATCGAAGGTCGGCGAGTTGGTGATCACGCCGAGCGGGTTGTCGTAGATCCGCAGACCGCCGTCGATCGGTTCGATCACCACGCTGGCGCCGGTATGGTCGTGCACCACAAAGTGCCCGTCGAAGTTCTTGCCGCCGAGCTGTTCGATCGGGCGATCAACCAGCACCACTTCGTTGTAGCGCTGTTTGACTTCCGCCACCGTCGCACAGTTGGCCAACAGCCACATGCCGTAATCTTCCGGCGCCAGGGCCCGGTCTTGGTTGTCCGGGCCAAGGGTCGCGTAGCCAGCGTATCCGGGGAAGTAAAACGAGCCGACGTACAATCCTTGATCGTTCACGCCGTCGACGATCATCTCAAACCCCAGCACATTGGCCCCGACGAAGCCGTACTTCGCGTCGTAGCTCATTCCCTGGCTCGGATCGGTCAGCGTGTTACGGAGGCGAACTCCGGCCGGCACGACCAGCGCCTTCGACTGCAGATCAAAACCGAACTCCATCGTTCGTCCGATCACCGTGCCGCCATCGGCCGAGATCAATCGCAATCCAGTGCAAGCCGACAACGGCTGTGCGATCAGCGTCATCAACAAGGTTGCGACGATACCAACGCGGGCGAAAGTACGAAATTGCGTCTTCATGGTGTGCCTTCTAACGGCGATTGCTCGCCCTGTTTGGGATAGTTGAACGCCGCCGCAGCGGCCAAAACTGTTGCCCAAAAACTTAGGTCACTAATGACGCGACATTTCGAGAACAACGGGGTTCCTGCTTGCGGTTTTCTGCCGCAAACGTCGCAAATCGTAGTGCTGTTGCGGTCGCGACGATTCTGCCGATCGTGCGGGCAATACGTGAAAAGAGCCGCTGACGCAACCGCGCCAGCGACTCTTTTGAAGGTTCAGCTTTGGTAGTCCAAGACTACATGTTGATCTCGTAACCCTTGCGGCTTTCGCGAGCGAGGAACGCGTTGGCCTGGTCGTCGCCGACGATTTCGCGCTTCGACGCGTCCCAGTTCAGGTCGCGGCCCAGACGCATCGCGATGTTCGAGAGATGGCAGATCTCGAGCATGCGGTTGTGCGACCAGACGTCCGAAATCGGCTGCTTGCGCGCGTTCATCGCTTCGATCCAGTTCGCGGTGTGGTTCGACGGAACCGGACCGCCGTAGACCGCTTCGATGGCGCCTTCCGGCAGCGGGTTCGTGGCCAACGCTTCGACCGGAGCGCCGACGATCTTGCCGCGGTTGACGAAGAAGCGGCCGTCGGTTCCCTCGAACAGGATGCCGTTGTCCCCTTCGCTGGTGATCGTCAGTTCGACGTCGTTCGGCATCTCCACTTTGATGTTGAATTTCGTCGCGACGTTGTAACGATCGTGAACCAACGGGTAGCCGTCTTTGTATTCGACCGGCAACGAATAGCTGACCGGCGAAATCTTCTTCGGGCTGTTGGCGTCTTCGCCCAGCGCCCAGCAGGCGATGTCGACGTGGTGAGCGCCCCAGTCGGTCAGCTTGCCGCCGGCGTATTCGTGCCATTCGCGGAACGAGTAATGGCAGTTGCTGTACAGCGGCACGCCGCCGCCGTAACCTTGGCGAATTTCCGGCAACGCGCGATAGTCGACCTTCGGGGCCGGGCCGAGCCAGAAGTCCCAATCCAATTCGGCCGGAACCGAAGCGACCGGAATCTCCGGCGAACCGCTCGTGCCGTTGATGCCGCAGGTGATCTTCTGCACCTTGCCGATACGGCCGGCGCGAATCAGCGCGATCGCCTGCAAGAAGCGTTTATCGCTTTCGGACCGCTGCATCGTGCCGACCTGGAAGACGCGACCGGTCTGCTTCACGATCTTTTCGATCAGCTTTCCTTCGTCGATCGTCAGCGTCAGCGGCTTTTCGCAGTAGACGTCTTTGCCGGCCAGCATCGCTTCGACCGAGATCTTGGTGTGCCAGTGATCCGGGGTCGCGATCATGACCGCGTCGATGTCGTTCCGTTCCAGAATCTTGCGGTAGTCCTTGTAAGCGTCCGGAGCTTTCTTCTGACGCTCTTTCACGCGCTCGACGTTCGTCCCCAACACGTTGGCGTCGACATCGGCCAAAGCGGCGAAGTCGGCCAAGCCCAACGATTTGCTGGTGATGCCCCAACCTTGGTTACGCAGACCGATGGTCGCGAAAACCGGACGTTCGTTCGGCGACTCGGCGCCCATCACAAGAGAAGCAGGCGAAACCAAAGCGCCGGCGGCGCCAGCCGCGGCCATGCCTTGCAAAAATTGGCGACGTGTCGCGTGACCAGACTTAACCATGAGAATGAGTTTCCTTTGGCGTGAAATGACGGAGCGTTGTTGGGTGAACGTGGGGTGGGATCGACAAGTAGCGGGGGCGCCCCTCGTTATGACGTCCAATTGTACTCGTTGATCTATGAGATTTTACTGGCCCAGGAAGTATTTTCCATCCTACTGGCCAAACATTGTGCACAAAACACTGGCATTCGTTCCCCATTTCCGGCGCCACCGCGGGCAGAGCGGAGGTTCGAATCTTATCGCATGCAAATTCCTCCTTCAAATTGCGTTTCTTTTCGCATTGGTTACGAGAAAAATCCGAAACCTTCGCGTCGCCGCCAACACATTTAATAGAGAACGCGCTTTGCCATTGCCCCCAGAATCGACGCTGGAGTCCCGCTTGTTCCTGTCGCCCCGCTACTTCGCCGCCGCTTATGCGTTTGCGATCACGTTCGCTTCGCTCTTCTGCTCCCCTGCCCTGGCCGAGTCGCCGGACGGAGATGTCGGACCATGGGGCGTCAGTTCTTCGGCCAGTGCATTTCGCAATCACACCGAGTGGTTCCCCAAAGTTTCCACAGCCGGCGTTACGTCGGTGCGACTCTTCCCTGGCTGGCGCACCTTCCAACCGCAACTCGATCAGTGGAACTGGAAAGAAGGGGATCAACTGGTCGAGTCGGCGAAGAAAAACAATTTGCAGCTCAACGCAATTTTGATGGGTTCTCCTCCTGACTCGAAATATGTCCACGCGTTTCCGATGGACGACTTGCCGGCATGGTCGCAGTTTGTCGAAGGCGCCGTCTCGCACTACAAAGGTGACGTCCGCTACTGGGAAGTCTGGAACGAAGGAAACGGCGGCTTCAATGACGCCCACCACACGACCGTCGACTACGCCAAGCTCGCGGCGGCCACCTACGTCGCAGCCAAAAAGGGAAACCCCGACGCCCAAGTTGGTTTGACCGTCGCCAGCTACGACCCGGCCTATCTGCATCAAACGATTCTGGCGCTGCGCGACGCCGGCGCCGCCGATCATTTCGACTACCTCTGCATTCATCCGTACGAAATCGCCGGCGGACTGCGGAGCAAGAATGGTGAGATTCCGTTTCTCTGGATGAACCAGACTCTCCGCACCATCCTGGCCGAATCGGCCCCTGACAAAGTCGACGCGCCGATCTGGATCAGCGAAGTCGGCGACAAGCTTCACGCGGACGGTCGCACGCCGACCACCGACCTCGACGCCGCGCAGTCGCTCGTCAAGATGTACGCCATGGCGATCGCCCAGGGGATCGCCCGCACGCAATGGTTCGAAGCGCAAGATCCGTACGGCGAAGAGTCAGGCTTCGGCCTGATCAATCGCTCGGGCGAACCGCGTCCCGCTTACGCAGCGCTGAAAACCTTGGCGACGCAGTTGGGGACCAAACCGAAATATCTCGGCTGGCTCGCTCTCGGCGAACAAGGCGCCGGTTACGGCTTTGTCTTCGCCGGAACGCAGGCGAACTTGATGATCGCCTGGTCGCCGGTCGGTGAAGAGCAAACGCTCACCTTTCCCACCATGGTCGTCGTCGCTGATCCGATCACCGGGCGCCTCCGCCGCTTCGAGGCAGGCGAAAAACTCACCTTGACCAACGCTCCGCTCCTCATCACTTCGCTGTCGCCCACCTTGGTCAGCCAAGCGAAGGCGAACGCCGCACAAAACTTCCCCTGGGGAGGCGACCACCGCCAAGCGAAAACGGTTCGCTTTTCCGCTGGCGCCGCCGACGAAACGGCCGGCCTCTTTCCGCTTAATCGCGACGCCTATCCGACCGTCACCTTCGCCGACGGCAGCTCCGGCTTGCTCGTCCAGGGAGACATCGGACATCCCGTTAGCCTCTTCGTTCATCCGACGTTCGCCAGCATCCTGACGCGCGACTATTACGTTCGCGTAAAAGTGCGCCGCGTTAGCGCTGGCAACGTCGGCATGAATCTGTTGTATGAAGTCGCCGACACCCAGGGAGGAACGCCCTACCGGAACGTCGGTACCTGGTTCGGCGTCTCGGCCGATCCCGGCTGGCAAACCGGCGTCTGGCACGTCAAAGAGGCCTGCTTCGCCAAAATGTGGGGCAACGACATCACCATCCGCCCTGAACAATCGGTCCCCTTCGTCATCGGCGAAATCGAAGTCAGCACCGAGCCGTTCAAGTAGCCGTCCTTCGCCAGTCGCCCGAACCTTCGTAGCCCGCAGCGCAAGCAAGGGAATGCGGCCGGATGTCCCAAAGCGCCTTCGCCAGTTCAAAAACAGGCCGAGTCAAAAATAGGACCGGACCCCGCGCAGTTATTCTTTCGCACATCTTCCGTAGGGTCCGCTGTGCGGACCGCGCCCCGCCGAACGAATTGGCCAACTCGCAACCGCTTCCCATGGTCCGCACAGCGGACCCTACGGGCGGAGTGGACTGGACCGCGCGTTTTTTTTTGCGCTGACCAATCTCACCCCAAACCGGCTCGCAATCTTACCCAGCCCCGCCTGTCCTCCTATCATGTGGACCGCAACGCTTCGTTTTTTTTCGTCACCGATTGGACTGGACCGCGAAGCGCATTTTTTTGTTACCGGCCCAGTCGCCAACCGATCAGCGATCGCCTGTGAGTGGACTGGACCGCAGCGCATTTTTTTTCCTCACCCAGTGGACTGGACCGTGACATTTTTCTCCGCAGGGCAAAACTAGCCCGAGGCGCGAGCCGAGGGAAAGCGTTTCGCGACCCCAGAATGCCTCCATCCCAATCTCCGCCCACAGTGCCGTGGACTCTCGTCGATTGTTTTCTCGACATTCCCTCGGCTCGCGCCTCGGGCTACGATTGCTGCCGGCCGGACTGGACCGGACCGTTCCAATTCTTCGCTTCTCCGCCACCATCGGATACGTCGACTTTCGACCGGCCAGTTCGGCGCATACGTCTAGCGCAGCCGCAACGCGTGCGGCGAAAAAAAAAGGTAGCGATTGGGAAGTCATTTTCCAGTCGCCAAACCACCTCGGCTCAATCCGAAGTGGGAAGAAAAAAGGATGCCCTGGGCGATGGATCAGACGCCCGCATCATGCGAGGATTTTACCAAAAACCGGGGGAATTGAGCAAGCAAAAACGTTGGTGCGGTAGAGTGCGTTGGGACGCTGCGGGAACCATGGAAAACGGGGTCTCGCGAGAACGCCGATGTCGGTTCCGATTGCGTTGCCACGCGATGGAGAAAATGTATCCAACGGCAGGTTCGCGGTGCGTCCAGACGCACCCTACCCAGATTACGGCGAATCCGCGGGGAGTTGCTGCTCCAACCAACTCCGGAGATCCGCATCGCTTTCTACCAAGAAGACGCTCCCTTCCACGCTCACCATCATCCGCGTGCCGTCGTCGTAGACGAAAAAGGAGAGGGGATCTTTGCTTGACTGCATGACGACGATACAGCGCAGGCGACTGCCGATCAGCTTTCCACGCGTCGTATCCACGATGCTGGCCAAGCTGCGCAGAAACGCTTTCGCTTCCGCATCCGTCAGAGGCGCAGTACCGCCTCCTGGTTTCTCGATTGCGAGGTTAAATAGCTCGGCCGCTTCGAGCCTGGCGATGTCGTCTTTGGTCAGCGGAGTTGGAGGAACGCGCATGCATCCGCTTAGCAAGATGCTGAAGACCCAAAGGGACGCCAGGATCGTGCGGGGGAGGAAGTCGGGATTGGTTTTGTTCATGGTGAACGCCTTTTGGCTTTGGCTTCGAGCGGGAAGTTGGTTCGAGTCCGAAGCGAATCGATTTGCGGCCGCATTTCCCTCGCTGGCGCTGCGGGCCATGAAGGAGTGGTTCTCCCTTTCTCCTTACTCCCTTCCTCGATTCTTAATTTGCTGAATTTACCGGAAACTTGCTGCCGGCGTTTGGCGAGTCCCTGTATCATACGGGAAACGACTCGGGCAATCGGGTTGTTCTCGCTTTCCCCCATGCCGAAAGTATCGCCCATCATGCCCACGCGTATGCTTGCTTTTTCCCTCCTGCTCGCGGTTAGTTGTCTTGCGCCCGGCTGCCATGGACTGGAAGAAGAAAAAGTCATCTCTCTGCCGGCCGAAAGCGACAACGAAGCGCAGATGACGGTTGCCGACAAGGACGCGCCGCCTGCTGCGACGGAGTCCGTGATCAGCGACGCCGAATATCGTGAGATCGCCGAAGAAGCGTTCATCTACGGCTTTCCGATGGTGATGAACTATGGTGTGATGAACGAATACTTCCTCAATCCCGACTCGAGCCAATACAAGTGCCCGATCAATCAGTTGTTCAACACCGCGCGGGTCTATACGCCCAAAGATACCGCGGTCGTGACGCCGAATAGCGATACCCCCTACTCCTTCATTTGCGCCGACCTGCGAGCCGAACCGCTCGTGCTCACCGTTCCCAAGATCGATCCGAAACGCTACTTCTCGTTTCAGTTGATCGACATGTACACCTTCAACTACGGCTACATCGGCAGTCGCACCACCGGCAATGACGGCGGGACCTACATGATCGCCGGACCAAGTTGGCAGGGAGAGAAGCCCGAAGGGATCGACAAGGTCTTTCCGTGCGAAACCGACTTTTCGCTGGCCGTCATTCGTACGCAGTTGTTCGACGCGGCGGATTTGGAAAACGTGAAAGAGGTTCAAGCTGGCTACCACGCCCAGCCCCTCTCTGCGTTCCTGAAACAACCAGCCCCAGAATCAGCGGCGAAAATCGACTGGCCGGCAGTTGACGAAAAAGCGATCAAAGCGAATCCGTTCGCCTATTTGAATTTCGTGCTGCAGCTTTGTCCGGCGACCGGTCCGGCCGCAGCGGAAAAGGACCTGCGGGCGAAGTTCGCCAAGATCGGCGTCGAAGCGGGCAAACCGTTTGACGTCGACAAGCTGACCGACGCGCAAAAGGAATCTCTGGCCGCGGCGATGAAGTCGGGCATGGAAAAGATCGCGGCGCGGGCCGGCTCGTTCGGCAAGCTGATCAACGGCTGGAGCATTGGCGCAGCGTTCGGCGATCGTGATTTCTTCCATGGGGACTGGGCGCTGCGTGCGGCGGCCGCCAAAGCGGGGATCTATGGCAATGATGCGATCGAAGCGACTTATCCGCTGGCGCATAGCGACGCGGCCGGCAATCCGCTCGACGGCAGTCAGCACAATTACACGCTGACCTTCGCCAAGGACGAGTTTCCACCGGTCCAAGCGTTTTGGTCGATCACCATGTACGACGGCAAGACGCAACTGCTGATCGAAAACCCGATCGATCGTTACCTGATCAATTCGCCGATGCTCCCCAACTTGCAGAAGAACGAGGATGGTTCGCTGACGATTTACATTCAAAAGGATTCGCCGGGCAAAGAGAAAGAGCCGAACTGGCTGCCGGCGCCGGATGGCCCGATCTACATGGTGATGCGACTTTATTGGCCGAAAGAAATGCCGCCGTCGATCCTGCCGCCGGGCGAAGGATCGTGGCAGCCGCCGGGAATTCATCCTGCTGACTAACCGCGAAGGCTTACTTCAACGCGAGGGTTCGATCGCCTATGTCATGGAACGCCGCGACTTCTGAATTGCCAGGTCACTCCGGCCGACGTTACGTCGTCCGGTACTCGCAGCAAACGCTTTCCAACGCCGAGGCGATCTCCCGGTTGCGTAAAGACGCCGAGTTCGCCGCCTGGCTGAATGCCGAACTGGCCGACGCTCCGTACGCGGCGTTTCGCTGGGAAACGCCGCCGGTCGACGCCGCGACGACCGACAAACCATGGGAATTCGTTGTGCTGAATAGTCCCAATCTGGCGAGACCGCCAGAGCGGCATCAATTCGCCCAGCATTTCGCATCTTCGGTCAGTACAGTTGCAACTTTCGCCAATCTCCGTCGCGACGCACTACTCATCGCCCCGACGCCAATCGCGGAAGAGAACGCCTACGGTCATCTAGCTGCGTTCGTTCGGCAAGGGCCCGAAGAGCAGCGACTGGCGCTTTGGAAGGAGGTCGGCGAACAAGTGAAACGGCGACTCGGAACGCGCCCCGTCTGGCTCAGCACCGCTGGCGCCGGAGTCTCTTGGCTACATGTGCGGCTGGACGACTCGCCGAAGTATTACGGGTACCAACCGTATCGCCGGTGGATGGCGGCGTAGGGCTCAACACTAGCCCGTAGCGCAAGCGAGGGAATGTGCAAGGCCATATCGCTTGAACACGCCCTGCCCTTCTCTGACGGCGCGACCGCATTCCCTTGCTTGCGCTGCGGGCTAGTGTTGGTTTTCGCCGACAGCGTGCAGGTTCGATGAAAAATCTCTTAAGCGAATCTCCGACCCACGACAGCGGGGTCGAAAAGTCCTAAACTACAAGTAGCAGCCCTGGACGTTTCTTCTACATGGAATGACTGATTGGAGACCGCCATGAGCACCACATTTGCCGGTAACAAGTTGCAGTTCGACAAGGTCAAGACGAAGCCCGGCTTCATCGCGGCGCTCGATCAGAGCGGCGGCAGCACTCCAACAGCGCTGCATGCGTACGGGTTGACCGACGACGCTTGGTCCAGTGACGACGAGATGTTCGCGCTCGTTCATCAGATGCGAGCCCGGATCATCACCAGCCCCGCTTTCACCGGCGAGCATATTCTGGGAGCGATCCTATTTGAAAACACGATGGATCGCGACATCGACGGCATTCCGACCGCCGATTTCCTCTGGGAAAAGAAGAACGTCGTCCCCTTCCTGAAGGTCGACAAAGGTCTGGCCGCAGAGCAAGATGGCGTCCGCGTGATGAAGCCGATGCCGGGGCTCGACGAGTTGCTCAAGCGGGCAGTCGCCAAGCATGTCTTCGGCACCAAGATGCGTTCGGTCATCCTGCACGCCAACAAGGCGGGCATTCAAGCGGTCGTCGATCAGCAGTTTGAAGTCGCCCGGCAGATCATCGCTGCCGGCCTGGTGCCGATCGTCGAGCCGGAAGTCGACATCCATTGCCCCGATAAAGCGGAGGCGGAAACGATTTTGAAAGCGAGCCTGGCCGCCGAACTCGACAAGCTTCCCGAAGGGCAATACGTCATGCTGAAGCTGACGCTGCCGAGCGTCGACGATTTTTACGCCGACTTCGTCAAACATCCTCGCGTGTTGAAAGTGGTCGCACTATCGGGCGGCTACACGCGGGCCGAAGCGGATGATCTGCTGCGGCGCAATCACGGCGTCGTGGCGAGCTTTTCCCGGGCTTTGGCCGAAGGGCTTTCGGCTCAGCAATCGGACGCCGAGTTCGATGCGACCCTCGGCAAGTCGATTCAGAGCATTTTCGACGCTTCGATGACGTAAACGTCTGCAGCTATTTCTCCTTCTCCGCCTTCCGTTTGAGGCGGAGAAGCATGATTTCAGTATCAAGCCGCAGATACTTGGCCGTCTGTAATGCGTTCTGCGTTTCCGAGCCGCTTTGGATTCGCCGCTCTACGATCGCTTCGTTAAACCGGGCCAGTTCCAAAAACCGCTCGAGCCACGCGACTTGATTCTGCGTATCGTCGCTCAATTCCAAGCCCGAATCGCGCACCCGTTTCGCCGGTTCGATCAGGTCTCCAAAAGAGACGATGCCGCTTTCGTACATTCGCTTGACGTATTTCAACTCCAACACGGCGGCGTTGAGACGCTCTACCAGCAGCACTTGCAGCGGATCGGCGTCCTCCGCAATCTCGAGCGGTTCTGACGACAAGATGGCCGGTCCCTCCTCACCAACCGCGAGGCCCGCCGAGAGGAGCAGAACAAAAGGAACGGCCAACATTCGCAGTTGCATGGCGACACCTCCGCAGATGGGGCAAGAAAAGACGCACGCGCGTTGCGAAATCGTAACGCGCGTCTCCTGCGGAAGCGAACGAAAATCGAAATCGCCTAGGAAGCCATCAGCTTCTGAATCAGCGACATCAGCATTCGGCCCGATAACAGCAGCGCCAACAACAACGAGGCGGAAGCGATCGCAATCGCGGCGGCTTTCAGCTTCGAGGGCTCCAGTTTCAGCGACAAAAAGAGCATCGCAAACGCCAACAGCGGCACGCCGATCACGGTCAGCGCCTGGGCGAAGACGATCAACTGCACGTTCGACATCTCGAGCCAGTTGATTGCGATGGCGACCAGCATGCCGATCATCAACCCGGCGACAGTCATCGCTTTGACCGGGCCATCTTTGACGCTGGCCGGCAGCCCAAGGCTGTCGCTGAGCGCCGTACCGCCGATCAAAGCATTGACCAGCAGCGAACTGAACGCCCCGGCCGACAAGCCGATGCAGAACATCACTTTCGCTTGCGGGCCGATCAGCGGCTCCAGTTGTTTCGCCACATCGGTAATGTTGGTCAGATTGGCGCCGTGCAAAACGGTCGCGGAAGTGATCATGATGACGAAGCTGATCCCGCCCAGTACGGCGATCCCGGCGATCGAGTCGACGATGCCGTTGGCCAAGTCGTCGCGAGTCCAGTTCTTTTCGCGAACGGCGTAAATCTGGTAGAAGGCGCCGGCGATCGAGAAGGTGGTCCCGAACATCCCGAGCAGCATCACGATGTTCTCAGGCGATGTTCCCCCTTCCGGCAACTTCGGCACCATGCCCCCCAACACGCCAGGCAGCGACGGCTGCACGAAGATCAGGTTCACCATAAACCCGAGCAGCATCAATCCGACCATCACCATCATCAGCTTTTCGATGAACCGATACGGGGCGCTGCTGCCGTATAAGGCCCATATCAGCCCAAGATTGACCAGCACGATGGCGACCAGCGATCCATATTTCGCCAGCATCCCACCGCCGGCTGACTCGGTGGCGATGTTCACCACGTCGATAATCGCGAGGTTATTGGTGAACTGAAAGCAACTGGTAATCAAAAAGAAGACGACGCCGATCACGATCGAGACAGGGCGTCCCAGTCGATTGGCGATTTCGGTAAACGGAGTTTCGGCGTAGCTGATGCCCAGGACCGCCGCCAAAAAGACGGTCAGCGCCATGAAGACCGAAGCGAGCCCCAAGACCCAGATCATGTCGTACCCGTAAGCCGCGCCGACTTTCGAGTTCGACAAAATGCTCCCGGGACCGAGCACAACCGACGCGACGACAATCGCCGGTCCGATCGCCTTCACGACCCGCAGGAGAGAAATTCCGCTCTGTTTTTCGATCGTCGCTTCCGACATTCAAACCTTGCCTTGAAATGAAGTGATCGACTGAGGCCCGCCGAGGCCCCAGTCGATAGAGTTGGTGTGAATTCTGAGTGGGAGAATTTTCGTAACGCGTGCGTCAACTATTCCAACTTGAAATCGACCGTATTCTCGCCGGCGGCGACTTCGGCCGTCAAACCAGATTGACGATCGCTGCTGTATTTAAAGGGAATCAAGGCCATCGCGGCCGCTTCGGGACCGTTGTCCTTCACGGCCATGATCATGACGCGGTGTTTGCCGATCGGCACGCCTTTGCCGAATTCGTCGGTATACCCTTCATACGTGCCGTCGGCTCCGATTTTGGCATACCCCATCGGCAAGCCGTCCGTCTCAGGCACAAAAGTTATCGTTCCGGTACCAAGCGGCTTCCCTTTGTAGGTGACCGTTCCCATAACATCGCCCATTTCCGGACCGCGAGCGCCGCAGCCGACGAGTGCGATCATCAAGGCGGCGGACAGCGAAGTCGCCAGCGTTGAGTATTTCATAATCAGCATCCCCAGAAAAGTAAAACGAAGCGCAATCTCCAACATTCTGCGAGCGTCGGCCGGTTCGGGCCGACGCTCGCCCCAACGAACAGTCCGAGCTTAGCTCCCGGGAACGACCTCTCCGTTCTTGCGCGTCGCCATCGCTTTCAGAATGTCAAGATTCATGGTTTCCGCCAAGAAGACGACGCTGCCGTCGCAGTTGGCGAACATTGCGCCGCCCGGATGATAGCTGGTAAACGGCGTGTTGCTGTTGGTGAACGAACCGGAGTAGTTGATCGGGAACTGCACCATCTTGTGGTCGATCATCAGCCATTCGGTCGCGCTGTAACGATAGTAGCCCCAGACCCACGGCTTGATGCCGCCGAAGCCTTGCGCCTGGGAAGTGGTCCAGCCCTTGGTGCTGGACGATTCGCCGAGCAAGATCGTGTTGGTCGTGCCGTCCACAATATCGCCAAAGCGAACTTTGCTTTCCGGATAGAAAATACCCGACTTCACGTAGGGATCGCGTCCCGACGTCGTCGCCGGAACGATGTCCACATCGACCGAACCGCCGTTGCCGCGATAGTGCAGTGCGCCTTGAATCTGCGTGTTGGGAAAAAAGGACGTGACCGCATGGTCCGACGCGGTATCCCCAAGCGGCGACGACGGGCACGACAGCGAAGGAACCGGACCGAAAATCGGATTGGTCTGATCATGGCTGCGGTAAGGGCTGCGATTCATCATGTACGCCGGGTAAAGCGCTTCCATCGCGTCGTAACGCGTCCCTTGCTCGAAGAAGGGAAACAAGCGGGGAACCCAACCAAGCGGATACGTGACGTTGGGCGTTAGACCGCCTGGCATGAACTTGCCGTACGTATCGTGATAGTTGTGGAACGCCAGGCCAAGTTGCTTCAGGTTGTTGCTGCACTGCATGCGACGAGCCGCTTCACGGGCTTGCTGCACCGCCGGCAACAAGAGCGCAATCAAAACGCCGATAATGGCGATCACTACCAAAAGTTCTACCAACGTAAATCCGTGGTTCCGTTTCATAAGCAATCCTCGCAAAGACTAGATAAAGAATACGAAGTTCGTGTAACTGGCCTGTTTCTCGATCGCAAAACTGATTTCGTGTTCGCCGGCCGCCCCAAGCGGCAAGGTTGATGTCAGCTGATATCTAGGGTGTAAAAAAAATCGCTCCCGCGAGCGAAACCGCCCCACCAGGAAGCGGCAATTTCTTTTTCAGCTCTACTCGATACGGTCAACCGCGTCGGCTTCGTTCGCGACGCATCGATCCGCATGATCAAATACGCTAAAAGTTAAAAAGCAAACGATGCGCCATTCGAGTCGACTCTCACAAACAAATCGGTATTCGTCCGCACGAATCTCGATTCGCTGGCTTCTCTCTACTCGACTACGCGTTCTGCGGCGGTCGACCGCTACGCGATTGCTTACGTCTTCGTCGTCGCATTTCGGAGATCGCGCGAAAAATGGGCAATCCCATCTTCATCACGTTTCTGGCTGCGACGACCGAGTTTGGATAAGGCGCCGTTCGCCGCAAGTGCGGACGGCGTGCAACTCGTCATTTCACTGAGGGCAATGATATCAGCTGATATCAGATTGGCAAAGAAATTATCACGCTTCCTCCCGTTTTTCCGCCAGATTGCGCAATATTCTCTGCTTTTCTCTGTTTCGCGCACAAGCCGTTCTTCCCTATCCCCAGGCGGCGCAATCCGATCTTGTTAACAATCGGACCTGAGAATCTCTGGGCGACCTACCAATAAATCAGTTGACATCGTCGCCCGTTGCGACAAAAATGATATCGCGTGACATCACTAGCATCGCGGATTCTTCTCTCCGTTTTGCCGCTAATCCCCACTCCCAGACCTGCCAACCTGCATGAATATCCAGATCTTCGACGACGCTTCTCAACTGGGCGTCGCCGCCGCACGTCAGGGCGCCGCCGCTATTCGAACCGCCATCGCTGAGAAAGGTTTCGCCAATATTATCGTCGCCACCGGCGCTTCCCAGTTCGAGACTTTGGCCGCCTTGATCGCCGAGTCCGATATCGACTGGAGCTGCGTGACCGGCTTCCATTTGGACGAGTACCTTGGGATCAGCGATCAGCATCCCGCCTCGTTTCGTCTCTATCTGCGCGAACGATTCGTCGACAAAGTGCCGCTCAAAGCGTTTCACTACGTCGACGGCTCCGATCCGAATCCGGAGCAGGTTTGTGCACGTTTAGCAGAGCTGATCGCCCAGCATCCGATCGACGTCGCCTTTGTCGGCATCGGCGAGAACGGGCACTTGGCCTTCAACGACCCGCCGGCCGATTTCGAGACCGATTCGCCCTACCTGGTGGTCGAATTGGACGAAGCCTGCAGAAAACAGCAGGCGGGCGAAGGTTGGTTCGCTACACTAGAGGATGTCCCGACTCGGGCCATCAGCATGTCTTGTCAACAAATCCTGCGTACCAAGACCATCATTTGCAGCGTCCCTGACGAGCGCAAAGCGATTGCGGTCCGCAACTCGGTGGAAGGTCCCGTAACCCCGGATGTTCCCGCCTCGATTTTGCAAAACCATGCGGAGACGTCGTTGTTTCTCGACAAAGCCTCCGCATCGGAATTGACCGCCTCCTCGACCCTCTAGAACGCCTGGAATACCGCATGCCTGACTCCAAGTTCTTCGACCTGCAAATTAACGGCTACTTCGGCGTCGACTTCAATCAAGACGACATTTCGGCGGACGACCTGCACAACGCTTGCGCGGCGCTAGAGCGCGACAACGTCGGCGGCGTGCTGGCGACGATCATTACCGACGACATCGCGCGGATGGCGGCTCGCTTGTCGCGCTTCGTGCAACTGCGTATCGCCGATCCACTGATTAGCCGCATGATCGCCGGCTTTCATATCGAAGGTCCGTTCATCAGCACCAAGGTCGGCTACGTCGGCGCTCACCCGGTGGCTCACGCCAAAGAGGCGACCTGGGACGAGATGACGCTGCTGCTCGACGCCGCGGACGGACTGGCCCGCATCGTCACGCTGGCTCCTGAACAAGATCCTGAACATGACGTGACGCGTCGTTTGGCCAAACAAGGAATCGTCGTCTCGGCCGGGCACACCAACGCGTCGCTCGACCAACTCGACGCTTCGATTGACGCCGGGCTCTCGATGTTCACGCACCTGGGGAACGGTTGCCCGCGTCTGATGGATCGCCATGACAACATCATTCAGCGTGCTCTTAGTCGAGCCGACCAGCTTTACTTCGGCTTCATCGCCGACGGCGCCCACGTTCCCTTCTTCGCTTTGAAGAACTACCTGCAAATCACCGGCCTCGATCGCGCGTTCATCGTGTCGGATGCAATCTCGGCCGCTGGTTGCGGTCCCGGCTTGTATCCGCTGGGAGATCGAGTCGTGCAGGTCGGCGAAGATGGCGTGCCGCGTGCCGAAGATGACAGCCACCTGATTGGGTCGGGGACGACGATGCGGCGGATGGCCGAGAACCTGGAGCGCGAGCTGGGCCTGACGCCGGTCGAAATCGATCGTCTGACCCGCATGAATCCGCGGCGAATCATGGGCGCCGCGATTCCGGCGCCAACCCGCTATGTCGCCAAGAACGGCGTTCACCCGGCGACCGCGCCGTAAGACTCGCGGGCTGCATGCTCTCACGAGGATAGCCGAGTGAGCATGTCTTCGAGAAGTTCCGAAACGCATTCAAGACATGCTCATCCGGCGAAGACGCCGCAAGAGCATGCCACCAGAAGCCAACTACGTCGATTCGCGGACGACCAGTTCGGGGCGAATCACGCGGACTCGTTTCGCCGCGGGAATCTCTCCTTGCAGCGACTCTTCGACCAGGTCGAGGGTCGCTTTGGCGTAGGCGGCGTGACACTGATCGATCGTCGTCAGCCCCGGCTCGATCACGTCGGCGATGTCGAGATTATCGTAGCCGGTCACCGCCAAATCTTCCGGCACCTTGTAGCCATGGCGGTGCAAGCCTTGCATGATGCGCACCGCCCATTCGTCGTTCGACGCGATGATGGCGTCCGCTTTGTTCTTCACGACCAGCTTCTGAATGCAGTCGTCGATCGCATCGCGCGACGGCTTTTGGGTCGCTTCGGGATTGGTCCAGATCAGCGACTCGCTGGTCGCCAGCTTGCGACGTTTGACGTTCGCCTTCCAGGCCTCGCAGCGAATCGCCATCAATTGGTCGGTCGGAGACCAAAGTTGAATCGCGACCCGTTTGCGTCCCCGGTCGGCCAGGTGATCGACCAGTTGCTCAATCGCCGAGGAAGTTTCGACGCGCACGCAGGGCTGCGTTTTCAAAATCGGCTGCGAGTGGAGAATGATGTTGTTCCGATCGCGGAAGATCTTCTTCAACTTCGGCCGGAAGTCCTGCATCAAGTCGAACATGCAAAGGATCGCGTCCATGCCGTGATCCGCAAAGTCGTCGAGATACGATTTGATTTCGTCCGGGTCGTGATGGGCCTGACCGATCATCAAGCGGTACCCGCGCGAGTGCGCTTCGGCTTCGATCGCGGAGAGACGAGCCGAGAAGACCGCGCGGTTCACCGTGTCGAGCACGACGCCGATGATCTTGGTCGGCATGCCGCGCAACCGCTGGGCCGCTCGGTTCGGTCGATAATCGAGCTCCTCGGCGATCTTCAGCACCTTTTGGCGCGTCGCTTCCGACACGCGGACGCTGTCGACCCCGGAGTTGTTCAGAATATGTCCAACCGCTGCGCGCGAGACGCCAGCTTTATTGGCGATATCTACTAGACGAACTTTTCGTTCTTCTTCGGCCATGCACTTCGACTTGCCAAGGCCGGCCAGCCAGCGCCGGACCACTTCGTCCGGCGTTTTCGGGCCGCAATTGAATTCGCAAGCCCTCCAGAATACGTAACAAACCGCGCTTCAGGCAAGCCCGCCGAGGAAGTTCGGCGGGCCCGATGGCCCAACTGGGCGACTTAGACTTGTTCTGGAACGACGAACGGCGCCCGATATTCGCGCCGCAGCAGACGATTGGCCGCTTCGTCCCCCGGGAAGGTTTCGGTCGTCGGATCAATCGTTAAAGTCCGCCCCATTTCGACGGCGGCGGTCGCCACATCCACGCCGTTGGCGGCCAAATGCTCGGTCATTCGAGCGGCGGCGTCCGACATCAGCGGCTGATCCTGGATCCGTTCGGAGAGGGACGAGAGGGAAACGGCCTCGCCGGTTCGATGCGAAATGTTCCCCAAATGGCACAGCGCCGTCGAGAGATGACCCGTTTTCACGGGGCAATTGAGATCGCTGGTCTTTCGCGAACGGACCGCTTTCACGAAGTTTTCGCGATGAAGCTGACGTCCGCCATCGCTGCCGGTGTCTCCCTTGATCTCACGAATCGTCTTGCCGTCGGGATCAACCACCTTCCCGGTATCAAATCCGAGGTAGGTCCCCTCTTCCCCTTCGATCACGATCCCGTAGCTGAGACCCATGTAATCGCAGGTATCTTTCTTACCGGTCGCGGTCGGCAGGTCGCGGATCTCGAACGTGATCGGCGCCTTGGCGTATTCATAACGCAGGAGGTGCGTATTCGGCGTCTGGCCGTTGTCATCCCACGCGTAACGTCCGCCGATGCTGGAGACGGCGGTCGGAAATTCTTCGGCGCCTACGGCCCAGCGGCAGAGATCGAGAATGTGCGGGCCGTTGTTGCCGAGTTCGGCGTTGCCGTAATCCCAGAACCAGTGCCAGTCGTAGTGATACTTGGCCCGTTCGAGCTTCGTCGAGCCCGGTCCGCACCAGAGGTCATGATTGACCGTGGCCGGCGGCGTCGGCTGCGAGGTCGGACGGCCGATCGATTCGCGACGCGACAGGTAAAGCCCCTTCACGTTTTTGATTTTGCCGAGGGCGCCTTCGTGCACTTCCTGGAAGAAGTCTTGCAGGTGCTTGAAGCTGCGGCGCTGGATGCCGATCTGGACGATGCGATCGTACTTCTCAGCCGCCTTGGCCATCTGGCCCGCTTCCCAGATGTTGTGGGAGCAGGGCTTTTCGGTGTAAACGTCTTTGCCCGCCTGGCAGCCCCAGACGGTCGCCAGCCCGTGCCAGTGATTCGGCATGCCGACCACCACCGCGTCGACGTCTTGATCGTCGAAAACGCGGCGGAGGTCTTCGTACTTCTTCAGCTGATAGCCGAACTTCTTGTCAAACTCTTCAACTCGCGTCCCAAGCACCGCGCTGTCGCAATCGCAAGCCCCCACGACTTTGACGCCGGGAATCTTGGGAAAGCCGTTCAAGTGGGTGTTGCCGATGCTGTTGACGCCGATCACGACGACGCGCAACTCGTCATTGGCTTCCGCCGAACGACCGAGCGACGTCATCGAAGTGAAAGCGGCGGCCGAAGCGGCGGCGAGAAAATGGCGGCGATTGACCGAAACCATGCAGTTTTCCTTACAAGCGGAAATAGTTTGACTGGTAGTTAGATCTTAAGCGGACGTTACTTCGCGTTCAGCACGCTTTCCAGCGTCACGCTCTTCCCGTCCAGGTCGCGGCTGACGTCGGCCGCCGTCATGAAGGCCATGATTTCGAGCGTTTCTTCGGGCGAAATCGGCGGCTTCTTCGTGTGGAAGAATTTTACCACTTCGACCAGCATCGGTTCGTAAGAAACGCGGATCGGGACGTACTCGTTCTTTTTTTCGCCGAAGGCGAGCACGCCGTATCCTTTGGAGCCGTCGCGAATGCCGCGGAACGTGCCGACGCGTCCATCTTTCCAGACGCCGGTCACGACGTCGACTCCATCCACTTTCGTACGTTGAAGGCTGACGCAGCCGGGCCCCATCACCGTGAACAAGGTTTCGACGCCGTGAATCCCGTACCAGTAAAGGTCAGGGTGGGTCGGATCGGTGGTGCAAGGACTGAACGCGACGCAACCGACCAGATTGCCGGCGGCGTTCTCTTTTTGCAGCGCGACGACGTCATCGCAATATCGCAAGCAAGAGCAGGAGAAGAACGGCGTGCCGGTCTTCTTCGATAACGCCACCAACTCCTTCGCTTCGGCCAGCGAGCCGGTCATCGGCTTGTCGACGAAGACCGGAATCCCCGCTTCAAACACCGGTTTGACCTGCTTCAGGTGAACGCGGCCGTCGACGCTGTTGATCACGACGGCGTCCACTTTCTTCAGCAGCACTTCGATCGAGGGAACGATTTCGATTCCCATGTCGCTGATCTGCTTCGTAAATCCTTCGATCCGGTCGGTGCTGGCCGCAATGTCGGGGCTTCCGCCGGGGAACGCGGCGACGATTTTGGCGCCGGCCAGTTCCGGCTTCGAAGGCTCGGCGTTGATCGACTTCGAGAACGCAATCGCGTGCGAGCTATCGAGACCGATCAGACCAATGCGAATCGTCTCAGCAGCATTGGCGCCGCCGCTCATCACAGCAGCGACCGCCAGACCGATGGCGGCGGAAAGGAGGATCTTCATACGTATCGTTCCAGGTGGTGGGTGGCTGGGGAAGGAGCAACTTCGCCGTACGCATGCGCCGGCGACTTCAGGAAAGGAATTGCATTTAAGATACCACGAGATATCTTAAGCGTAAAGGTTTTTCTTCCCCGGCCGAATTTTGCCGCTGGATTTCGCATAATCCTCCTCGTAAGCTGATATCCATGAATGCTTTAACGCAACCGACGCTTCGTGCCTGGCGCCGCAGCTTCCTGGCGGTGACGATGATTTCCGCCCTGCTGCGCGTTACCGCCGCTGAGGAGCCTTCCTGGGTCGCCCAGGCGGTTACGCCGCCCCCCGCCGCGAAGATCGACGACAGCCAAACGCTGCAGACCGCCGCCGGCGCCGAGATCGATTCGCTCGATGCCTGGAAAGAGAAGCGGGCCGCGATCGCAGCCGACTGGCGGAAGTTCCTTGGCGCCTACGCCTACCCCGACTTGCCGCTCGAAATCGAAACGCTGGAAACGGAGCGTCTCGAACATTGCACCCGCACTCTCATTCGCTACCAAGCCGAACCGGGACGTCGAGTCCGCGCCTACCTACTTGTTCCGCACCAATCGACCAGCAAAAAAATGCCGGCGATCGTGGCGTTTCATGGGACCAATGCGAAGACGTTTCAAAAGCTGGTTGGACTCGACGCCGAACCGGAGCGGCACATTGGGCTGCGACTCGTCGAACAAGGGTTCGTCGTTCTCTGCCCCGAAAACTATCTGTGGGAGAAAGAGTCGTACCTCGCTTCGACCGCGGCGGCGCTGAAGCCGCATCCCGAAAGCAAAGGGATGGCGGTGATGCTGGCCGACGGCGTTCGAGCGGTTGACGTTTTGCTGGCGCAGAAGAATGTCGATCCGCAGCGGATTGGCGCCTATGGGCATTCGCTTGGCGCTAAGGAAACGCTGTACCTCATGGCGCTCGACGATCGCGTTTGTGCCGGAGTCGCCAGCGAAGGTGGGATCGGGATGTTCTCGACCAACTGGGAAGCTCCCTGGTATCTCGGCCCGGTCGTCAAATCGGACGGTTTTATCCGGCGGCATGACGACTTGATAGCGCTAATCGCACCGCGGCCGTTTCTGGTTTTGGGAGGCGAACAAGGTCCCGGCTGCGCCGACGGTGAGCGAAGTTGGCCAGAACTACTGGTCGGCCAACGCGTCGCCGCACTCTACGGAGAGCCAGTGCGAATAGGGCTGTGGAATCATCACGAAGGGCACAAGCTTTCGTTGGATTCCGGCGCTCGGGTGATTGCCTGGCTGAACGCGTACGTGGCGGACAAACCGTAGTATTGAACTGGTGCCATGCTCTTACGGCGTCTTCGACGGGTAAGCATGTCTTCAATGCGTTGTGCCAGGGCGGAAGACATGCTCATCCCGCGAAGACGCGGCAAGAGCATGGCACCAGGAAGCGACTACCGCTCCACCGGGCGCATCGCCACCGCCGTATGCCCCGGTATCAACCACCGCTGCGTATCCAACAGCGCCGTTCCTGATCCGCCGTAGCGGGGCTCTTCGCTCGACCATAGCAGCGACCACTGCGTTCCATGCGGCGCAGCGATCAGCGGTTCGGCGACCGGATCCCACGGCAAGTCGCGTCCCAGGTTGACCAGCATCAGCCGGTCTTCACCACTCGGCGTGATCCAGCGGAGCAAGAACGCTTCGTCGCCGATCACGGCGCCTTCCAGCATCACGTCATCCTGCTGCGAGATCGTCACGTCATTCTTCCGCAGGTGGAGCAAATCGCGATGCAGTGCGACGACCTGCGCGTTGGTCTCCACTTCTTCCCACTTCAACTTCGAGCGCTGGAACGCCTCGCGGCCGATCGGATCGTTCGGCAGGTGCGATTTGAAGTAACCAGCCGCGCGGGGAAAGCAGCGCATGAACTCGAGTCGCCCGTCGCGCGCCAGCTGATCGATCCCGACTTCATGGTCGGCGAAAAAGTAAAACGGGCTCGACGCGGCGAACTCTTGTCCCATGAAGAGCATCGGCGTCTGCGGACCAAGCAGCATCAACGCCGTGAGTGCGCGAAACCGTCCCGGCGAGGTGAGCGCGTGCGTTCGCATCGCACTGGCCGAGTTGGAAACCTGATCGTGGTTTTGCAAGAAGTGGATAAAGCGTTTCCGCGGCGTCCCGAGGGCGGCCGAGCCTCGTTTACGCTTGTTGCGCTGGTTCCATTGCCCCTGATAGAGATAGCCCCACCGCATCGCCGAGACCAACTCTTGCGGCGTCCCGACATAGTCGGCGAAGTAAAACTCGCGGTGGCCGGTCGCCGCGACGCGACACGCGTGATGGAAGTCGTCGTTCCAGAGACCATCCATGCCGTAACCGCCCTCGTCCGGCGAATGGACGTGGCAAATCTCCTGGGCGTCGTTCTCGGCGACGACGACAATCGGGCGATCGCCGGCCGCTTCTCGCGCGGCGGTCGTCGTCTCGGCCAAAACGTGCGGGCTCGTATCATCGAAAATCGTCTGCGTCGCATCGAAACGGAGCCCGTCGAGGTGAAACTCGCGTATCCAATAGGCGGCGTTTTCAATCACAAAACGCCGAACCGGCCCGCGATGCTCCCCATCGTAGTTCAGCGCGTCGCCCCAGTCGGTCGCATGTTTGACCGACGGAAAGTAAGGAGAATAGGCGCCCCAATAGTTGCCGGTCGGACCGAAGTGGTTGTAGACGACGTCGAGCATTACCCCGATGCCGATCTGATGGGCCGCATCGACGAAGTCGCGAAAGTCGTCAGGCGAGCCATACAACCGACAAGGCGCGTACCAATAGACGCCGTCATAGCCCCAGCCGAATTCTCCCTGAAAGTCGGCGACCGGCATGATCTCCACCGCGGTCACGCCGACGCTCTTCAAGTACGGCAGCTTTTCTTTCGCCGCGGCCCAGGTTCCTTCGTCGGTAAACGTGCCGAGATGGAGTTCGTACAGGACCTGACCTTCCAGCGGCAATCCTCCCCACGCGTGATCTTTCCAGTCGTACGCCGACGAGTCGATCACTTGCGAAGGACCATGCACGCCGAACGGTTGAAACCGCGAAGCGGGATCGGGATAGAGCTGCCCTGCCCCGTCGAGCCGGTACATGTACAACGCACCGGGCTGGATGTCGCCTAGGTGCGCGAAAAAGAAACCATCCTCGCGGCGTTCGAGCGAAAAGAATCGCTGAGCTTCTCCCTTGTCGTTGACGATCGCCAACTCAACCTGGTTGCGCTGCGGCGCCCAGACCGAGAAATCAACGCCTGACTGCCGAACAATCGCCCCAAAGGAATAGTTTCTCACTGCCGGTTTCGGATTCATCGCCACAGTCGCTCGCTCTTGGAAGTAGGTAGGTGCAGAAATCCGTTAGTCGCCCTGCATTTCATGTTAGGCGATTTCCAGACGCTGCAAACCCTGGCAGCAAAGCGACGCCAAGAAGTAGCGATCGTAGCCCGAGGCGCAAGCCGAGGGAAAGCGGTCGCAAGCCCAGGGCCATGCCGGGAAGCGAGTGGACAACGCTGCCGTTTCGGCACCCGATAGCCCTACCCCTTCATCGCCAGGATCGCCGTCGCAAGTTGCTGTTCCGCCTGAAGAATCACTTTGACGGTCAGTCGAAAATTGGGTTTCGGCGAACCTTGGGGCGTCCAGGCAAAACGTCGCCAAAGCGCTAAAATGGCCGGACCTTCTGCGACGCCTTGCATTCGCAGAAACAGATCGCGCCCGTACGCGACCAGCGCCGCCGGCTCACGCTGCGGCGGCTGTTCGATCCACGCGGCGATGTCCGTTTCCTCGAGCGTCACCTGCTGTTCGATCGCTAACTGTGCAATCGCATCGACCATCAGCCGATCGGCGTAGCTTTTGTGCTTTCCCGTCACCTTCCTGGCTTGCAGATTTGGCGCCGCGATCATCCAACTGCATATCGGACAAAAACAATGGGCGCCAGGAGAAAAGCGCTGCATCCCTGGACTAGCGATCAGATCAAACGAATTGATCAGATAGGTCGTAAAGAATTGTGCAAATTGGGGCAGATCATCCCAATCAGGACGCGCGTTTTGCGGAATACTGAAGAAGTGTTCCCGAATCCAAGCTTCGGTCGCTTTCGGCAATTCCGAATAGGGATGGACTGTTCCCAACGGAATCAATCCCCGGGTGACGGAGTCCGCCATCCAACGAAGCAATCGGTAGCTTCGTCGCTGCATATCTACGGCGCGACGCAACTCGGTTGAATCAAAATAATTCGCGAATAGAACTTCTCTCTTGTGAAACCAATGCGGCAGAATGCGAGGCGACGCTTCCTCAATCCTCTAGATAGGAAAACCGTCTCAAAGGTTCGCCATTTTCTCCTTCAAGAAAGCTACTCTTCCGCTTTCACTTCCTCAAAACAACCGCGATAGAGCGCCCCAGCGGCGATGGCGCCGATGATCGGCGCAACCCAGAAGAGCCAGAGCTGCATCAGCGCCCAGCCGCCGACAAAGACTGCCGGGCCGGTCGAGCGGGCCGGATTGACCGAGAGATTGGTGACCGGAATCCCAATCAAGTGAATCAACGTCAGCCCTAGTCCGATCGCGATCGGCGCCAGACCGGCCGGGGCTCGCGAGTCGGTCGATCCCATAATGATCATCAAAAACATGAAGGTGAGAACGATCTCGGCGACCAGGCAAGCGATCAGCGAATAGCCAGCCGGCGAATGTTCCGCATAGCCGTTCGCGGCGAAACCATCGGCCAGCGAAAAGCCCTCTTTGCCGGAAGCGATCACGTAGAGCACCGCGGAACCGGCCAACGCGCCCAACAACTGCGCGACGATGTAAGGAACAAGATCCTTCGCCGCGAATCGTCCTCCCGCGGCAAGCCCCAGCGAAACGGCCGGGTTGAGATGGCATCCGGAGATATGCCCGATCGCAAAGGCCATCGTCAGCACCGTCAGCCCAAACGCGAGCGCAACGCCCAAGAGCGTAATGCCGATGTTGACGTCGGTCCCTTCCAGCTTGGCCCCGACGACCGACGCCAAGACGGCGCTGCCGCAGCCCCCAAAGACCAACCAGAACGTCCCAATGAATTCCGCCGTACAGCGCTTTCCGAGACCCATCGCCACTCTCCCCGCAAAAAGAGGCTCCACCTGGAGATTCAGCGGCGCGATCGGCAGGACGCCGATTGCGTCTTTTTGCTCATCGTAGCGGCTGGAAGTCACGAACGAAAACAAATTCGCGCAGAAAAATTCATCGCCGTTTTACAGCAACACCAGCTGATGACTTCCTCTTTTCGGCGCCTTTAGTGACTCAGCTCACGCTTGAAACAGGCCCATTCGCCGTTTTCAATCTTTCTTGCACTTGCATATTGACTGCAGGTACATTCACTTTAAAGTGAGGAGGACCTGACCGAAAACCACTGGAGCAACTGCATGATCCCCTACCCTAATTCCTCGATGCGACGACGCCGCGGATTCACCCTGGTCGAACTGCTAGTCGTCATCGCGATCATCGGCGTACTGATCGGACTCTTGCTTCCTGCGGTGCAGCAAGCCCGCGAAGCGGCTCGCCGGATGCAGTGCAGCAACAACCTGAAACAGCTAGCGCTCGCCGCCCACAACTACGAATCGACCTACAAGGTCTTCCCCTACCCGGCCAAAGATTCCAATTACGGCTATTCGGCCCAGTCGAAGATCCTTCCCTTCATCGAACAAGGGAATTTCCAGGACCAGATCGACTTTTCGCAGCCGCTGATGATCGGCGCCAGCTATCTGAAAACGCTCAATCCGATCTACAACAACCTGGTCGGAACCAAGATCGACGTCTTGATCTGCCCCAGTGATCCCGGCGATCCGCTTTATGAGGATGGCGGCGTTACCTGGGCCGGCGGCAACTACATGATGAACGCCGGGCCGGGAGTTGGAACGCAATACTGCAGCACCAGCGATACCGGCGGGCTCTTCTGGCGCGGCAGCGTCATCGGCTTTCGTGACATCACTGACGGAACCAGCAATACGATCCTGATGGCGGAGACGCTGTTCGGCAATCGGACCAACTCGACCGATCTCCTCGACGCCCAGACGCAGCTCCGCTCGACCAGCGGCGGGGGAAGTCCTTGTTCGACGTCCGCCGCCGATCTCGACGTTCGATCGGTCGCCAGTTACGACGGTCGCCGCGCCGGACAATGGATGCGCAATTTGACTTACCAGTCGTTCATCAACGGCTACTTTCCGCCCAACTCCTCTTCACCGGACATCCTGTATCACGGCGACGCCGTGATGGGCGCCCGCAGCCAACATCCCGGCGGCGCGATGGTCAGCTTCGCCGACGGCAGCGTGCGCCTGGTCAGCGAAACGGTCGACCTGGCGACTTGGCGGAACCTGTTCGCACGCAATGACGGCAACGTTGTCGGCGAATTCTAAACGCATCTTCTTCTACTACCTTTCTTAGGCACTAGGAACACACGATGAAATCGGTTTCGTCATTACTTGCACTACTGACGATTGCAGCGGCCGGCTCCTCCCTGTACGGCCAACAAGCGAACTGGTCCGAATTTCGGGCGGGGGGAAGTTCGCACGCCGCAGCGCCGCTGCCGCTTCGCTGGTCTCCAGACGACGGCATCGCGTGGCAACGCGAGCTCGACGGTTATGGACAATCGACGCCGATCATCTACGGCGAGCGAATCTTCGTCACGTCGGTTGAAGGGTTGAACAAGGAGACCTGCAATGTCGCTTGCTTTGATCTCCATTCCGGCGGCCAAATCTGGCGACATCGTTTTCCCGCAGCCAACCAGGCTCCTTCGAGCTTCATGATGGCCCGCGCGGCGCCAACTCCGTTGGTCGACGCCCGAGCGGTTTACCTCTTCTTTGAAAGCGGCGACGTCGCGGCGATCGATCATGAAGGGCATCCCCTTTGGCGTCGCGATTTGGTCGCGGACTTCGGAGCGTTCGACAACAACCATGGTCTCGGCGCGTCGCCGACGCAGACCGACGAGCTCGTCTTCGTCAATATCGAGCATCGAGGCCCCTCGTACCTGATCGCGCTCGATAAGAAGACCGGCGATACGCGCTGGAAGACGGAGCGTCCCTCTTCCAGCTCCTGGTCGTCGCCGATCGCCCTCGACGGCCAGATCATCGTCAGTTCCAGCGGCGCGGTGACCGCTTACGACGCACAAACAGGCAAACAACTCTGGAATATCGGCGACTTGGACGGCAACAGCGTCCCCTCGCCAACGCCGGATGGCGATCGGCTGTACGTCGGCGCTCGCATCGCGGAACGTTCCGGCGGCGGCGACGTAAGTCGCTCCAATCTCTGCATCACGCGCAGCGGGGCCGAAACGCCGCAGATCTTGTGGCGAGCCGAGAAGGCGGTCAGCGATTTCGCCAGCCCGGTGGTCTGTGGCCAGTGCGTCTATTACCTGAACAACGTCGGCGTCGTCTATTGCCTCGACAAGCTTAGCGGCGACTTGCACTACGCCAAACGCATTGGCGCCGAATGTTGGGGGACGCCGATCGTTTCTGAGAATCGCGTCTACTTTTTCGGCAAGGATGGGCGGACGGTCGTGCTGCAGGAAGGGGCCGAGTTTCAAGAGTTGGTCGTCAATACGCTCTGGGATCGCGACGCACCGCCGGCGCCGGAGAGCTATGTCGAAAACGTGTCTTCCGAACGACGTTCCTTCAGCCTGGACGACTTACTGGAGAAAAACGACGCCGACAAAGACGGCTATCTGACGAAGGACGAACTGCCGGGACGTTTTCAATCGCTCCTCGCCGGCAATGACAAGGACCAGGATGGTCGACTCGACGCCGCTGAAATTGAAGCGGCCGGCAAAGCGATGGCCGAACGTCGCGCGAGCTCGCAGGAAAACGCCCGTGATCCGATCGTCTATGGCGCCGCCGCGGCGGCCGGGCGAATCGTGATTCGCACCGGAACGCGTCTCTACTGCTTGTCCGATACGCCCCTCGCAACTCCAACCGCAGAGCCGCTTCCGCAATGATCCGCATCGACTCTTCGCCCATTCAGACCGCGCTCGTTCTAACGATCCTTGGCGCCCTGCTGCTGGGATGTCGCGGTTCAGCAGAACCGATGGTCGACGCTCCATCGGCAGCCGTCGAGCAGTTTGTCGACGCCGGCAAAATGTGGCTTAAGCAGGACACGTTTTCCGAGGAAGACCAGGCGAATCTCGCCCGATTTTTCCATAGCCATCCCAATTGGCGCGACAGTACCGAGTTGGAGGGAACGCCGGTCGTTTACGCCACCGAAAAACAGCGGCGTTACTACTGGATTCGCCCTGCCCAAGACCAACCGATTTGGACTTGCCTCCATTTCGAGAACAAACGCTTTCGCATCACCAATGGGGCCGGACCGCTTGGTTCCAGCGCCGACTGATCGTTCGCATTCGTACCTAGCCAATCTATCCACCACAACTCCTTGGCGATTTTCCCATGAGAACTTACGTAGCCATTGCCACGACGCTGGCATTACTCATTTCCTTTTCCGATCGATGCTCCTACGCCGAAGAAGCGTCCGGACAACATTCCCACCACAGCGAACCCCGCCTGATCGGTCGCATCTTCTGGCAGAACGAAGCGGACGCGACGCTCGCCTATGGGGACCTGACCCGCGGAGAAAAATGGGCGCTGGAGCCGAAAGCGATCCCCGGCTTCCCGCAGCTCGATCGCGACTCGCAAACGCTGGTACAGATGCAAGCGATCGGCAATGTGCTGGTCGCCGGCGTGCGGGATATGGAAGAAGGAGAGCTCGAGAGCGGCTGGATCGCAATCGACGGGGGCGGTCACGAAGAAGAACATGGGGATCATACGCATTGGCGGTTTACCCAAGCTCCGCAGGTGCTCGCCACCCAACTCGACGACCAACAAGGGAACCCAGCCCATCTCTATCAATACGACGGCGCCTTTTACCTGGCGAACGATCAGAAGAACGGGTTTACGCGGCTCCGTCCCGAAATGCTCGCCAAGGGAGATACGGCCGCAGCGGCTAAGTTCTTCGCTGGCGGCGGCCAACATATCACGCTTGCGGCCGTAAACGATCAGGTCGCCTACTCGACCTGGATTGACGGGAAAGAGGAGAACAGCGGGCGTATCGACGTCGTCAATCTGCGTGAATCAGAGAACGGCAAGGGGAACTACAAGATCCACACTCCGACCGGCGGACTGCATGGCGCCACCGCCAATTCAGGTCGCGTCTTCTTCGCACCGGCCGACGGCATCTGCTGGGTCGACGCCGATCGCGAACTGATCCAAACCGAGAAGTCCACGCAGGTGCATCACGTCTCGCTCGGCAAAGATCCGGAAACGGAAAAGCCGCTCCGGACTGGGGCCTTCGCCAACGCCGGCCATTGGGTACTCTTCACTTCGCAATCGTCGGAAGAGTCGTTTCTCGGCCTGATCGATGCGACGGCGAGCGAGCCGAAGGTGCAAAAGCTGCCGATCGAAGCGGCCGAGGGGCTTCGCCTCACGACGCCGCAGATCTTG
This sequence comes from Blastopirellula sediminis, assembly GCF_020966755.1. NCBI lineage: Bacteria > Pseudomonadati > Planctomycetota > Planctomycetia > Pirellulales > Pirellulaceae > Blastopirellula > Blastopirellula sediminis. Next base: position 1,309,469 of record NZ_JAJKFT010000004.1, on the reverse strand, counting down.
GAAACGCCGAGCGGTTTGAAGATGGCGTTTCTCTTTCAAGATCGCCATGACGGCGACGCGACGGAGCAACTGACCGCAATCAACCTTGATCCCGATCGCAACGGCGACTTCTCCGACGCCAAAATCGTGAAGCATATTCCGATCGGCAAGAGCAAGATCGTCGGCCATAGCGGTCATCACGACATCTGCATCATGCCCGGCGGGCGATATGCCTGCATCAGCAACCCCGGCGACGGCACGATCTGGGTGATGTCGCTGACGCGACTGGAAGTGCTGGAGAAGATCAAGGTCGACGGCGTTCCGAACCGCATCGTCACGATCGGAAACTAGCTCGCCCCAACACTAGCCCGCAGCGCAAGCGACGGAATGCGCTGGGCGAAATGAACCGTGTCGAAACCAGAATGTCGAACGAATACCCGTTCGACATTCGTTATTACATGGAGACCGCATTCCCTTGCTTGCGCTGCGGGCTAGTCAAGACTATTAGCCGATCGGCTTAAGGACGATCTCGTATCGTTCCAAGTCGTCGCGGCGGAAGAACTCGCGGTCGGTCAGATCGTCGTCGCAGATCTTGCCGCGTTCGACGACATAGATGCTCGCGTCGTACTTGCCGTTGGGGACTTCGTACTGGTAGATCTCATCGGCCGACCAGATTTCGATGCGGCCAATGGCGACTTCCAGTTTCGAGCGAAAGACCAGTTCGCGCGGCTGCGAAACTTCGGGCTCTCGATTGACCCACAGATCGCAGCGAATCGAGAGCGGCTCGTCCAAGACGTAGAACTCGATCAGTTGGCGATCGAGCGCCCGTCCGCCGCGCTGGACGTCGTCATCATCGGGCGACAAGTCGGCCTGGTCTTCCAGCTCTTCAAACAGGTCGAAGTTGCCGATCATGATCGGCGCCGGTTCGAGCGAAATCAGAAACTTGCCGTCCGGATCGGACTCCTGGCGATTTTGCAGGAACTCTTCCCACGCCGGCAGTACCTGGCGATCCAAGGCGGGCTCTTCGGCCAGACTGGCCGTCGCCAAAACTCGTTCGACTTCGGCCGCTTCAAATTCATCATGCGGCGCCCGCGCGACCACCATCACGAAGACCCAGTCGTCGCCGCACTCGATCAAATAGTCGCCGTGGGCGGCGCGGCCGTGCGAACCGTAGCCGCGCAGGTAGCGATGAATCTGCACGCCGGGAGTGTCGCCGGCCAGAATGCCAGGATTGACCGCGGTGCGGTTTTGCACCATCTGCTGCATGACGCGGGTCAAATTCTTCGCGCCGTCTGGATCGAGCGGCGTCGCGATCATCCGCCACTTGCGGGCGGCGATAGAAAGTTCGTCATCCTGGAACGATTCGATCTCTAGCTTGGTCGGCGATCCGTCCAACGCTAGTCGGAGCAAATTCAATCGGGGCGCATCAGAAGTTTGCTGTTCTACTTCGCTCATCCATCGAGTCCTGAGAAGACGGCGCGCGGGAAGCGAACTATTCCAACAGGTTCGCAACCGCCGCTCGGCCAATTTCATTCTAGAGATCGCCGCCCGGTTGTGCAGCTATCAAGCGGCGGCTTGGGCCGAAATTATTGTCGCAAAAAGAAGACGTTCAGCGACCGGGCCCCATGGGCGCCGATCACCAGCGACTGCTCGATGTCGGCCGTCTTGGAGGGGCCCGAAATGAACGCGCCAAAGCGGGGCTCGCCAAACGAGAGCCGTTCGTACGCCTGGTGCATGTTGTCCACAATCGCGTCGGCTGCATTGGCCGGCGCGGGAACAATAAAGGACAAATGCTGCGGAATAAAGTAGATAACTCGGTGCTTAACGTCGGCATCGTCGACCCAAACGGCACCGTTTTCAGCGACGGCGAACTGCGCCGGCAAGACCGCAAAATCGACGTCTTCCAGTTGGTGCGGATCTTCGACCGCGGCGAAATCGACGTTGCCGGCGACCTCCGCGCAGAGACTGACGATCTTCTTTCCTGCGGCGAACGCTGGAACCTGTTTCAATTGAGCCAAGATCTGTTCCGACGAGTCGACGACATGCGCGACGCCGCCGACAGCAGCCAGCACCGAACTGAAATGGGCGACCCGATCGTCGTAGCGAATCCAATCCCCAGCCAAGCCGGGATGATCGACGGCGGCGACAATCTGGTTGCGGATGCTTTTTAAGATTTGATCGCGGCTACTCATCGCTGGCTTTTTTCGACTCGTGAATTTGATAGAGCTCGCGGAAGCTTTGCTTCGGAGCCTCCGGCATTTCGCGTTGTTTGCCCCACGGATTCAAACCGTGGTAGATCGCCCAGCGAGGCAAATGCCGTAGGAACCAACGACCGACCGCGCCGACGAATCGAAACAGCCAAGGCGACTGCATCATCCAGCTGGTCAGCTTCATCGGAACCGTTTTCGACATCGGCAACTGGCCCCGTTTGCGAATCTCGCCGCGCCACTCGAGCAGTTCGTGATGCAGGTCGATCTTCACCGGGCAAACGTCGGTGCACGATCCGCAGAGCGTGCAGGCGAACGGCAGGCTCTTGTGTTGCTTCGAGTCGCGCGAAGGAGCGAGAATTGATCCGATCGGACCCGGGACCGTCGTTCCGTAGCTGTGCCCGCCGCTGCGTCTGTAAACAGGGCAAGTGTTCATGCAGGCGCCGCAGCGGATGCACTTCAGCGAGTTGCGGAACTGCGAGCTCCCCATCAAGTTGCTCCGGCCGTTGTCGACCAGAATGATGTGCAGTTCTCCGCCGGGACGGGGCCCATGGAAATGGGAGGAGTAAGTCGTGATCGGCTGCCCCGTCGCACTGCGAGCCAACAGCCGCAGAAAAACGCTCAGGTCGGCCGCCTTCGGGACGAGCTTCTCGATCCCCAAGCAGGCGATGTGCAGCTTCGGCAGCGAGACGCCAAGGTCAGCGTTCCCTTCGTTGGTGCAAACGACCAGGCCGCCGGTTTCGGCGATCGCAAAATTCACGCCGGTAATGCCGGCGTCGGCGGCGACGAACTTCTCTCGCAAGTGATTGCGGGCCGCTTCGGTAAGGTAGTTCGGATCGTTGTTGCCGGCTTCGGTATGGAGATGTTCGTGGAAGGTCTCGCTGACTTCTTCCTTTTTGATGTGGATCGCCGGCAAGACGATGTGGGAGGGGGCTTCGTCGCGAAGCTGCACAATCCGTTCGCCAAGATCGGTGTCGACCACTTCTATCCCATGCTCCTGCAGGAATGGGTTCAAGTGGCACTCTTCGGTCAACATCGACTTGCTTTTGACGATATGCTTGGCGCCGATCTTTTGCAGCAGCGACAAGACGATCTGATTGTGCTCGTCGGCGTCTTTCGCCCAATGGACGACGGCGCCCAGCTTGGTCGCGTTCCGTTCAAACTCTTCCAAGTAGTCGGCCATGCGGCTGACGGTGTGCAATTTGATTTGCGACGCGGTGTTGCGCAGCTCTTCCCATTCGGGCAAGCTGACCGCCATGCGATCGCGTTTTTCGCGGACGAACCAAAGCGCCTGGTCGTGCCAGTGCGCGCGAGCGTCGTTGGCGACGAACTTTGCCGCCTCTTCCGGATGCTGAGCCGCTTTCATGATTTCGCTTCGCTCTCGTTGAGGATCTCGGCGATGTGCTTGATTTGCAGCGGCATCTCTTTCCGTTTGGCGAGCCCCTGCAGATGCATCAAGCAAGACATGTCGGCCGCAGTCAGAACCTCGGCGCCGGCCGAAAGATGATCCCGCAAGCGATCGCCCCCCATCATGCAAGAGACCGCTTCTTCGGCGACGGCGAAGGTTCCGCCGAAGCCGCAGCATTCGTCCGGGCGCTGCGGTTTTACCAGTTCAATCTGGTCAAGCATTTCGAGCAGACGCTGCGGCTTGTTGAATGCCGGGCCGACTCGTTCGCTCGGCTTCCCCATCCCCAGTTCACGCAAACCGTGGCAGCTGGAATGGAGACCAACCTTGTGCGGATAGGCGCCGTTCCATGAGTCGACCTTCAGGACGTCGACCAGAAACTCGCACAGCTCAAAGGTCTTTCCCTTCAGCTCTTCAAATCCAGGACGTCCTTCCAGGAACTCGTCGTAATGGCGGCGAACCATCGAGACGCAACTGCCGCTCGGACAAACGACGTACTGGTAAGGAGCGAATATTTCCAGGAACCGCTCGGCCAGCGGTTTGGCGTCGGAGGCACAACCGGTGTTCGACATCGGCTGGCCGCAGCACGTTTGAGCCGACGGAAAAACGACGTCGCAGCCGCGACGCTCGAGAATTTCCAAGGTCGCCATGCCGACGCGGGGATAAAGCTGGTCGATGTAGCAGGGAATGAAGAGCGCGACTTGCATCGATGCTTGAGGGGGGAGACGAATGGGTGGATGCCGACCGAGCCTCCTGCCGGTCGAAAGCTAGCCCTGTATTATACTCCCTTCGTCCCCGGGGGGTTACCCGAGATAACGCTCCATTTGTCGAAATCCTGGTTGGCGCGAATCAGCGGAAAATCGATCTTCAGCCGCGTTCCCGCACCAGGGCTCGATTCGATTTTCGCCTCGACGTCGAACAATTTGGCCCGCTCGGCGATTCCCTTCAGGCCAAATCCAGACCCGGCGACGCGGCCCGGGTCAAATCCAATGCCGTCATCCTCCACCGTCAGGATCAACCGATCCCCCATTTCGTCGAGCCGGATCCGCGCATGTTTCGCCTGGCTGTGGCGCATGATATTGGCGACCGACTCTTGGACGACGCGGTAGATCGTACATTCCAACAGCGGCAGCAAACGATCAAACTGCACGTCATGTTGAAAGTCGATCTCGCAGCTGTCGGGCATCTGCTCGTCCAGCATGCCTTCGATCGCCGCAATCACGCCGATATCTTCCAATAGCGGCGGGCTGAGCCCTTTCATCACCCGCCGGGCTTCCGAGACGCTGCCGCGCAAGATCCGGAGCGCCGTATCGATCCGCTCTTGGTCAATTTGTCCCGGCGCCATCTCCAAATGCATAATCGCCGCGGTCAATCCCTGAACAATGCCGTCGTGGATCTCATAAGCGATCAGTTGTCTGTCCCGCTCATGTCCCGAGAGAAGATACTGCAAATAAACTTTGTCTTGCAGCAGTTGCTGTTCGACCAGCGAGCGTTCGCGAATCTCCGCTTCCAGCTTCGCGTTCAGGTTCTGCAATTCGCGAGTTCGTTCTTCCATCGATTTATCCGCCATCGATTGTTTCGCCTGATTCCCGGCCCGTAAAAATAGATTCGGTCGCCGTTCTTCCAATAAGTCGACCAAACGACGTAGCGCAAAAGACGAAATCGGTTTCGTTTTATCCCTCTTTATCGAAGCCGAAAACGAACCGGAAAGGGATCCCTCTTCCTACCCAATCCCTTGCGAACGCACCCATATAATTTCTCCAATTTAACCCAAGCTTGATTTAAAACGCGAATTAGGACCGCTACAATCAGCAAGGTCGGGGCGAAATTCACTAAATTTCGGGGAGAAGACAAAAATGATTCGCAGCTTGCTATTTCTCGCTACGATCGCCGCCTCGTTGGGCGCAGCGAACGTAGCCGAAGCCTGTCGTCACTGTCGCCCGGGCTGTGCGCCCGCGTGTGCGGCGCCTTGCGGTTCGCCTTGCGAACCGGAAGTTACCTACGTCGAAAAGACGATCATGGTCCCGGTGCAATCGTACGAAACGCGCACCATCACTTGCACGGAGATGCGTCCTGAGGTCCGCCAGAAGACGATCACCGTCTATCGCTGCGTGCCGGAAACGACTTCCGTGACGCGGACTTACACGGTGATGGTCCCGGAAACTTTGACCAAGACCGTTGAGTACACCGTTCGCAAGCCGGTCTATGGAACCAAAGACGTCACCACGACGGTCATGGTTCCGACCTACGAGACTCGCGAAGGGGTTCGCAACGTCTGCCGCATGGTTCCGGAAACGATGACCAAGACGGTCAACTACACCGTATGCAAACCGGTCTACGGCACCAAAGACGTCACCACGACGGTGATGGTTCCGACCTATGAAACCCGCGAAGGGGTCCGCAACGTTTGCAAGACCGTTCCGGAAACGTTGACCAAGACGGTAAACTACACCGTTTGCAAGCCGGTCTACGGCACCAAAGAAGTGACCAAGACGGTCATGGTTCCGACGCAAGAAACCCGCGAAGGAGTTCGCAACGTTTGCAAGACGGTCTCTGAAACGGCGACCAAGACGGTCGAATACACCGTTTGCAAACCGGTCCACGGCACCAAGACCGTCACCGAAACCGTGATGGTTCCGTCGTACGAAGAACGTGAAGGGACCCACACCGTCTGCAAGATGGTTCCGGAAACGATCACCAAGACCGTTTGCAAGGACCAAGGCTGCTGGCAAGACGTCGTCGTGACCGACTGCTGCGGTTGCGAAAAGACTTGCCGTAAGTGGGTTCCGAACGTCGTCCAGGTCGAAGTCCCCTGCACGGTGATGAAACCGGTTCGGGAAGAAGTCCCGTACACCTACAAGGTCTGCGTGATGAAGCCGGTTGAAAAGACCTACGAAGTTGCGACTTGCACCTATGAAAAGGAAGTCGTCACGAAGGAAGTCCCCTACACCGTCTGCAAGCAGGTTACCGAAGAAGTCCCGTACACGTATAACGTCTGCGTGATGACGCCGGTCGAAAAGACCTACACGGTCAAAACTTGCGAATACGTGAACGAAGTCATGTCGAAAGACGTGACCTACACCGTTTGCAAGCAGGTCACCGAACAAGTCCCGTACACCTACCAGGTCTGCGTGATGAAGCCGGTCGAAAAGACCTGCACGGTGAAAACTTGCGAATACGTGAACGAAGTGATGTCGAAAGACGTGACCTACACCGTTTGCAAGCCGGTCACCGAGCAAGTCCCGTATACCTACAAGGTCTGCGTGATGAAGCCGGTTCAAAAGACCTGCACGGTTCAGACGTGCGAATACGTTAACGAAGTGCTGACGAAGGAAGTGCCGTACACGGTCTGCCGTCCGGAAACCCGTGAAAAGACCTGCAACGTCACCACCTACAAGCAAGTTCCGGAAGAAAAGGTCGTCTCGTACACCTGCATGGTTCCGGTTCAAGTGACCAAAGAAGTCCAGGTTCCCGTCTGCAAGATGGTGCCCAAGACGATCACCGTACCGAAGTGCGGATGCTAAGACGACGTAATTTGCCCCGACCGAAATGAAAAAGAGCCGGCGGCTTTCGAGCCGTCGGCTTTTTTCGTTCTTGTTCAGTTGGATCGCGCCGCGTTACGCGTGCGTCTGCCCCACGCAGCGACGACAGAGCAGTTGAATGTTGGCTTCGTCATCTCCGCCCCCCATCGCCTTCGGGATGATCCGGACCATCTCCAGATAGTTGCCCGCGCCGCAGGCGCCGCAGCGGCCGTTGTATTTTCGCCAAATGCGATCGCGCAAATCGCGTGAGATCGTCATCACTTCGAGCGCAGGCGAACCTTCGACGCGCGATTTCAAGCGGGCCATCTCTCCCACCGCGTACTGGCAGAAGTCGCTCGGCATTTCCAGTTGCTGGAGCAGCCAAACCATCGTCTCCTCTTCGTGCGGCGAGATCACTCCGTCCGCTTTGGCGTCGACGATCACATGCTCGACGAACTCGCGGGCTTGAAAGCGAATCGCTTGCAGGAACTCCTGATGCGAGATTCCCAACTTGTCGGCCGAACTGAGGAGCGAGGCCCACTCTTCGCTCATCAAATGATTGTCAGCGATCGCTTCCAAAAACATGCCGCGGAGAAACTTCTCTCCCTCGGCCTGGAAGAAGACGCCGGCGAAGGTCGACATCGGCATGCCGATCGTGTCGCTGATCTTTTGCAAACGTCGCTGATCGTCGGCGTCGAGCACGCCGTCCGCCATCGCGCGGCTCAGCGCCGACGCAAATTGCTTCTTCGCCAATTCCAGCTCAATCGCCGTGTACTCCCCTTCCGGAAGTTCCAGCTTTTCGGCGATCCAGCGAGCCGTCTCCTGTTCGTCCGGAGTCAACTGGCCATCTTCCCAGGCTCGCACAATCACTTTGCGATAGACGGCCTGCTTCGCCTGGTCGAGTTGCTGCGGATCGTACGAACCGACCGCCATGGCGGTCGACACCGAGAACGATTCCGGGTCTTGGGCCAGCGCTCTTTCGAGAAGATCGGTAATCGCACGTACGCGCGACTCTACGTCGTCATTCTTCTTCTGATTGCAGGCCAGCGTCGAATCGGCTGAAGACACGGGATTCCCTTTCGGTGAGTTCCATTACAATTGCGGCCCAAACGGCCCTATTTCAAAGTTAGGCCGCTTCCCTAAACCAAGCCGTCGCCATGCGACCGGAGCCGGCGATTTCGTAGCGCCGACCAAGCGTTCAGATCGTCAAATCGCGCCAATCGGCACATTCGCTCTCCCATTGCACTTGGTCTCGGCTGGGCCGATTTGCTACGATATGTCGGAACAATACTACAAGAAGGGTTGACCAGTCTCTTTTTTAGTCGCGATAATCAATCCCTCCCGTTACCCATCCCGCCCTGAACAGATCACACCTGATGAGCGAAACCTCTCCTCCCCCTGCGCCCGCCGATGAACATCGCCCGCTCCTGTTAGAAATGCGCACCAAAGATGATTGGTGGGCGATCTGGCTGGGCGCGTTGATCCTGGCCGTCGTTTTTTTCTCGATACAGATGACGGAGGTCCCTGGCAAGGATGGCGCCGAGGCGACGGTCGAAGCGACCAGCGCGCTCAAGCCGTGGATCGTCAAACCGAGCTCCTGGAATGAAAACCCGCTCGACTCGCTGAGCAAAGGAGGCAAGTCGCTGATCCCCGGCATGCTTGCCGTCGGCGCGGCGATTCTAGCGATGTTCGCCGTCGCCCAACTGGTGATGGGAAAGTCAGTCCCGAAATTCGCCCTGGGATTTCTTGCCGTCTTTCCCCTGGCGCTGCTCGCCTATCTCCTATCAACGCAGGAAGTGATCAAGTATTACAACCTGGAGTACGCTCTCTGGGCGCTGTTGGTCGGCTTGATCATCAGCAATACGATCGGCACTCCGGGGTCATGGAAGCCGGCGGTCCTCACCGAGTTCTATATCAAGACCGGCCTGGTGCTGCTTGGCGCCGAGGTTTTGCTCGCCAAGCTCTTCGCCCTGTCGGTTCCGGGGATCGCGGTCGCGTGGATCGTCACGCCGATCGTGTTGATCACGACTTTCATCTTCGGACAGAAGATTCTGCGGATGGCCTCGCCGTCGCTCAACATGGTGATCTCGGCCGACATGTCGGTCTGCGGCGTTTCGGCCGCCATCGCGACCGGCGCAGCATGTCGCGCGAAAAAGGAAGAACTGTCGCTGGCGATCGGCATGTCGCTTGCGTTTACCGTAATCATGATGGTGGTCCAGCCTGCTTTGATTCGCATCGCCGGGATCGACGACCTGGTCGGCGGCGCCTGGATCGGTGGGACGATCGACGCGACCGGCGCGGTAGTCGCCGCCGGTAATGCCCTCGGCGAACGAGCCGAGAAAGTGGCGGTCACCGTCAAGATGATTCAAAACGTCTTGATCGGCGTGGTGGCGTTCGGCGTCGCTCTGTACTGGGTCGCCTTCGTCGAAAAGACGAAGGATGGCGCTCGTCCCAATGCGATGGAAATCTGGTATCGCTTTCCGAAGTTTGTGCTCGGCTTCGTCGCGGCGTCGGTCGTCTTCTCGGCGATCGCCTACTTCCTGCCGACCGGCGAAGCGGAGGTGAAAGCGATGACCGATATGACCAAGTCGCTCCGCGGTTGGCTCTTCTGCCTGGCGTTCGTCAGCATTGGGCTGGAGACCAACTTCCGCGAACTGGCGGTCTACCTGAAAGGGGGAAAGCCGCTGATCCTGTACGTCTGCGGCCAGACGCTCAACTTGCTGCTCACCTTCCTGATGGCGTACGTGATGTTCGGCTGGTTGTTCCGCGATTATCTCGAGAAGATGTTCAATGGCGGCAACTAACGTCCAATACGAAACGAACCAAGGCCCGGTCGACCTGCGGCGGCGCTGGATCCGCTTGGGGTTGGCCGTCGGCCTGGTGGCGTTTACCTGGCTGGTCGTCCTCCCCAGACTGGCCGATGCGCCGCCGGTCAAACGCCACATTCAAACGATGAAAGCGGCCGGAATCGACCCCAGCGCGATGTACTACACCGAGCTGGAACCGCACCTCTTTTTGCAGCCGCAAAAGTAGCCCCCACTTCCGATTTGGCCGTCGAACGTCAATCGACGGCCTTTGGCTTCGGCGGTAGAATACAGTTTTGGCCTCCCTGTATTCCCTTGCGCACAGTTTTATGCAACTCCCGAAACTCTTTCGTCTGCGTCAAACCTTTCCCCGCCCCCTGGTCGACGACATTCCCGCCGAAGTCGATAGCCAACTGGCGTCGCTAGAGCTGAGCAAGCAGGTCAAGCCGGGCGAAACGGTCGCGATCACCGCCGGCAGCCGCGGCATCGCTCATATCAAAGAGATCATCAAAGCGATCGTCGACCACCTGAAGGGAATCGGCGCCAAGCCGTTTATCGTGCCGGCGATGGGGAGCCATGGCGGCGGCACCGCCGAAGGGCAACTGGGCGTTCTCGCGTCGTACGGCATCACGCCCGAATACTGCGGCTGCGAAATTCGCGCCAGCATGGAGACGATCATCGTTTGCCAGGCGAAGGAAGGGTTCCCGGTTCACTTTGACAAGCATGCGTCGGAAGCGGACCATGTCGTCGTCTGCGGTCGCGTCAAAGCGCATACCGACTTCACCGGCGAAATCCAAAGCGGACTGATGAAGATGATGCTGATCGGTCTTGGCAAGCACAACGGCGCCAAGGTCTATCACAAAGCGATCATGGACAACACCTTCACGCAGATCGTCCAAAGCGTCGCGCGGGAAGTGCTGAGCCAGTGCAACATCCTCTGCGGTCTGGCCATCATCGAAAATGGCTATGACGAGACGGGGCACATCATCGGCGTCCCGGCCGATCAGATCGAAAAGCGGGAACCGGAACTGTTGCGACTGGCCAATACCCTACTGCCGAAATTGCCGTTTGAAGAAGCGGACCTGCTGATCATCGATGAGATTGGCAAGAACATCAGCGGCGCCGGGATGGATACCAACATCGTCGGTCGCAAATTCAACGATCATGCCGCCACCGGCGACGAAAAACCCCGAATCAAACGAATCGCGCTGCGTGGTCTGACCGAAGAGACGCATGGTAACGCGTCAGGTATAGGGATGTGCGAGTTCTGCTTGACCCGGATGGTCGAGCAAATGGACCGCAACATCACCAACATCAACAGCGTCACCTCGGGACACGTCACTGCGGCGATGATTCCGATCTATTACGACACCGACCGCGAAATCCTCGAAAACGCACTGCAAACGATCGGGCTCCGTCCCCCGCAAGACGCGCGCGTCATGTGGATTCCCCATACCCTCTCGATCGACGAAGTCGTCTGCAGCGAAGCGTTTCTGGCCGAAGCGAAGTCGCGGGACGACCTGGAAGTTTTGTTTGAGCCGCTCGAAATCCCACTCGACAGCCAGGGAATGCTGCCGGCGGTGACCCAGTGGCGACCGTAAATGCAAAGTGACCGCGGAGCCCCGCCAGAGGGCGTCCGCCCCATTTGTACAAATCCAGCACGCTTCCCGTAATTTGCGCAAAGCGTTGAACTTCACGTTGTTATCCCGGCACGTAGGGGATAACAATGACAACTGACAGTCGGGTGTTGCCGAGTTCACTGACTCCTTCCCGGCGGATCGCTACGATACGGCGAGCGCCTTTGACGACGCGCCGATCACGGTTCAGTTCGGCGCCGTTATTCCCTACCGCAAAAGGACATCGTATGAAGATCACTCATCTTGCCTTGGCCGCCCTCCTACTGGCCATGCTTCCCACCGTTTCGCTCCTAAACGCCGCCGAAGCGGCCGCTGCGGAAGACCAAGAATCGGCCAGCGGCCTGTATGATGCGCTCAAGGCTGATCCGAACGACCAATCCGCGCTGAACGCTTACCTGCAAGCGACGATCAGCCCCGCGATGAAACAAAGCGTCGACGACCCCAAAGGGGCGCTGAAGCAATTGGAAGAGGTCAAGAAGGCTCTTTCCGAACTGGAACCGACCGCACCGCTGGCGGTCGCCAACTTCCGGCAAATGGACCGCACGCTCGACGCGCTGATCCAACGCGTCGAACTGCAGCAGATTTCGCTCAATGATCTGCGTGCGCAGCTGGACGCCGCCAAACAAGACGTCAGCCTGATCGGTAAGTACAGCACCAAAGTGATGATGGAGTTGTCGACGGAGATCAACGAAGATTGGCAGAAGGCCGAGAAGACCTTAGATGCGGAGACCGCCTATCTGAAGTCGCTGGCGGAATCGGCGGAAACCGATGAAGCGAAAGCGGCGATCCAAGGCGCCCAGAACATGATCTCGCGTCTCGTTCCGAACCTGGAACGCCAAAAGAAGCTCGCCGAGTTGATCGGCAAGCCGGCGATGCCGCTGTCGGCCCAAGCGTGGGTCAACGGCGCTCCGCTGACCGACGATGAGCTGAAGGGGAAAGTCGTGCTGCTTGACTTCTTCGCCATCTGGTGCGGCCCCTGCATCATGTCGTTCCCTCACCTGCGTGAACTGAACGAAGAATTCGGCGACAAAGGGTTGGTGATCATCGGCGTTACCGGCTACTACAACTACGGCTGGAACGAAGAGAAGATGGCTCCGGAACCGGTCCGCGGCGATATGGTGTCGGCGGAAGAAGAACAAGCGATGCTGCACAAGTTCGCCGAAAAGTATGAACTGAAACATGTGTTCGCCGTCGATCCGGAAGGAACCATGTCGAAGTACTACGCGGTGAGCGGAATTCCGCACATGGTCCTGATCGACCAGGAAGGAAAGATCGCGATGGTGAAGGTCGGCTTCGGCGAAGCCAACTCCAAGGCCCTGACCGCCGAGATCAAAAAGCTGCTCGGCGCAAACTAGGCGGCCGATCCATTCGAACGCAAAACGGGGCGCTGGAACAATTCCAGCGCCCCGTTTTCTTTTGCGCTATCCTCGATTAGCTGCCGGTAGTCGCATGGACGGCGAACCCGCGTAAGCTGCGTGGGTTTCTCGGCGCCCCGTTCGTAACGGCGTCGTTGTCGCCGTCGTCAAACGGAACCATCTCCGGCAACTCTTCGATCGACGCCAACAGATTCTCGCGAATCGTCTTCGAGATGTCTCCCAGCGGCAAGTGATTTAGCCGGCGATGGCAGAACGGATTTTGCAGTTCGACGCCGATCTGATCAAGCGACAGAAGCGGATAGGTGACTAGCATCGTCAACAGCGGCGTGAATGCGCCGACGTAATCGATCATTGCCATCGGCAGGAACAACAGATACAAAAAGAGAAATCGCCGGATCTTAATCGAAAAGGCGACCGCCAACGGCGTCTTCAGGATGCGTTCGCAACCGCCGATATGGTCGATCAATTTCGCGCGTTCCTCTTCCGCTTTCAAGAAGAAGAAGCGGTCCATCTCGCCGGTTTCGACCGCCTGACGGAGCAACTCTCCCACGCGACGAACGACATACATCGGCATATGATTCGATTTGGCCAAACGCTCGGTTTCGACCTTGCCGACGATTGGAACCAAATCGACGATTTCGTCGTAGGTCCGTTGATTCCGCAAGCTATGGCGACAAATGGCCGAAAAAGCGGCGACCCAGCGAACGTACGATTCTCGCCATTCCTGGTCCCTGGGACCGTAGATCACGCCCATTTGGCCAAGATTGCGCGACTGGTTGACGATTCCTCCCCAAATTTTGCGCGCTTCGTACCAGCGATCGTAGCCGGCGTTGGTCCGCAGCACGAGCAATATCGCCAACACGGCGCCGATATATTCGTAGTGCGAGTTGGCCAATAGGTGCGTCTTCCCTAGGTAAGTCATCACCAAGGTGACCAACAGCGAAAACAGCGTAAACCCTAACACGCGACCAGCAATCAACGGCGTGGCCGAGCCACGCAGCCGGAAAACTTCTAACCAAAATTCGTATCGAGACATCCACCAAACCCGTTTTAAAAAAAGCCTCTTCCAGGAACCGAACCGCCGAGCCGTCGCAATCTATGCGAACGCGTAAATCGGAAATTCGGTTTGTTGCAAAACGTCGCTGGCGAGTTGGCCGTAAGGCGATCCCCACCAGTTGGCCGAGCGAGCAATCCCCAGCACCAGCAAATCGGCCTCCCATTTCTGGGCGTATTTTGTGACCGTCTTCAGCGGCGAACCTGGCAAGCGTCCGGTCTCCAGCGATGCGATTCGCGAATGGCAATATTCCGTCATCTCGCGATAGGCGCCGCTCTGCGAATCGGCCGCTTCGCCGACGCAAATTAGTCGATACTGTCTGCCAAGAAAAGACGAGTGCGCCGCGAAGGACCGAATGGCGCGACTTGATGCGCCTGAACCGTCGTAGACCAGCAACACGCGATCGAGTCGGGCCGGCCGGCGCCGCAGAATCAACAGCGGCTGCACGAGTCGCTGCGCCAGTTCAATCAAGTCTTGCGCCGAGAGCCCCGCGTCATGACGTCCTTCTTTTCCCGCGTAAGATGCGATCGTCAAATCGTGGTACTTCGCCTCGTCGGCCAGCAGGTCGAGCGGATCGCCCCGCTCATCCCGCACGTCGCATCGCACTGCGCGGCTTCGACAAAGCCGGAGCAATTCGTCCCGAGATTCCATCTGCCGGCGTTTGGCCAAAGTCAAACGAGTCGCTTCGACCCCGGCATATCCGGATGACTCCATCGACGCTTTCTCCAAAAAGCGACGCGTATCGACGATCGTCACGCCTCGGAGCCTTGCGTTGGCGTTCGACGCCAGTTCGACCGCCGACTGAATCACGGACTGCGTCCGACCGGAATTGCAAAGATGTACAAGTAAATTCTTCATTGCCGCCGTGCGCCTACATATCCCCAAACCAAGTTGCGAAAATTATTTCGAGCCAACCGTATTTTTGATCGCAGTGCGACTATCTTCCGCCTCGCCGCTGGATTCCGTCCGCCGCTTGTCGCCATATCGCTCATAAAAACGAGCCGCCAGGCCGTCCCAATCGATCGCCAGGCTTCCGCCGGTCGCTTCGTGCTGCTTCTCCCACGTCATCAGCAGGTCGAGACACGCGTGATCGATGTAGCTCAACCGCTCAAGGTTGATATGCAGTTGCGAGTTGGCCGGAACTTTCTCCAGTTCCGACGCCAACATCGGCAGTCGCATGAACGTCGCCGTGCCGATCAGATAGAGCGTCAAGTTCTCGCCAGACGGATCTTCGACCCGTTTGATCTCCAGGTGCGAAAAAACGTAGAGCAACTTACACGCGGCCAGTACGATTCCGGTCATCACGCCGATCAGCAAATCGGTCGTGACGATCATGATCATGGTCGCAAAGTAGATGGCCACTTCGCTTTTCCCGTAGCGGGCCAGCTCGCGAATCGAGGCCGGATTCACGAGCTTGTAGCCGGTGTAAACCAACACCGCCGCCAGGCACGCTACAGGAATCTGTTTCAATAAGAATGGGAGAAACGCCACAAAGAGGAGCAACCACGCTCCGTGCATAATCGCCGACCAGCGCGACTTCCCCCCTGCTCCGACATTCGCGGCGCTGCGGACGATAACCCCAGTGATCGGCAAGCCGCCGATCAGTCCGCAGACCGAGTTCCCGACCCCTTGCGCGAGCAGTTCGCGATCGTAGTTCGTCCGCTGTCCGTCGTGCATCTGGTCGACGGCAGTTGCGCACAGCAGCGTTTCGGCGCTAGCGACCAGCGCCAGACCGGCGGCCGACGCCAGAATTGCTCCGAACGGCGCCGTCCCCCAGATCGCAAGGTCTGGAAAGACGAAGCTGCTCAGGAAACTGTCCGGAATGCTTTCCCCGAGTCGCCGGATCGGCACGTCGAAGAACTCTGAAATCAACGTCGCCGCTAACACGCCTAGTAGCGGTCCCGGAACCAACTGAAACTTCTTGGGAGTCATCTTCCAACAAACGATCACGACGATGGTCAGCAGGCCCAGTCCCGCCGCCAGGTGATGCGACTTCGATTCGTCGAACGCGAAGACGCGGCCGATTGCCTGCGGAATCGTCAGCAAGTTCGCCAGACCCGCTTCGAGATGAACGCCGCCGACTTCCAGCCCTTTCCGCGGCTGGTCGTCGATCATGATGTGAAACTGACTGCAAAAAATCAGCATGCCGATCCCGGCCAACATGCCTTTGACGACGGCTGGCGAGACCGCCCGGAACCACTGCCCCAATTTCAATGATCCCGCGGCGATCTGCATCAGCCCCGCCAAAACAACCGTCAACATCACCAGTTGGATGTCGTACTTCTCAAACAAGCCGTAAACGATCACGGTCAAGCCGGCGGCGGGTCCGCTCACTTGCAGCGGCGACCCAGCCAAAAATCCGACCACCAGACCGCCGACAATCCCGCTGATCAAGCCGGCCGCCGGGGGAGCGCCAGACGCAATCGCGATGCCCAAACAAAGAGGGAGCGCAACCAGAAACACCACAATCGACGGAAAAATGTCGTTGCGGATCGCTGGCCAACGGAAAAACTCGGAACTCTTGGTTTGATCTGACATCGCACTACGCCCTTTTTTGCCGAACTTGATCAACGGGAAACGGCGACAGTCTCGACTAGGCGAAGCCAGTGGCCGACTCGTCCGGCTGATAGCACTCGTCGTTGAATAGCGTCGCAAACTCGTTTCGCTCGTGATCGAGCGACTCGATTTCGCCGCGACCAATGTCGTACGTCCAGCCATGCAGTTGCAGTTGCTCGCTGGCCAGCGCTTCGGCGACGCAGCGCAGCGACTGCAAGTTCTCTAACTGCATCCGGACGTTTTCTTGAATGACCAAGTCAAGCATCCGCTCCGGCGATTGTTCTCCGTGCCGGCGAAGCGTCCGTTCGACCACCCCCTTCACGTTTCGCAGCCAGCCGGCGACGGACGGGAGCGACTCGCACGACTCCGGCTCGAGCGTCGCCTTCATGGCGCCGCACTGCGAATGACCGCAGACGACGATATGCTCGACTTTGAGCGCTTTGACGGCGAACTCGATGGTCGCCGCTTCTCCGCTCGCCATGTCTTGGCGAGGAATCATGTTCCCTGCGTTTCGCAGGACGAAGAGCTCGCCCGGGTCGCTGCCGGTAATCAGATTGGGATCAATCCGTGAGTCAGCGCAGGTGATGAACATCGTGGGAGGAGCTTGTCCCCCTGCGAGCTCTTCAAACAGCGATTGCTTGCGGCGATATTCGGATTGCTGAAATTGACGAATGCCGTGAATTAGCTTTTGCATATTTTGATTATTCTCTCGGCGCACCAGTGCGCGCCAGTCAGTAGTTGCTAAGACTTGGAATTCGCGCCGACGCACGCCGGAACCGGGCGGAACCTACGGTTCATTCGACAAGCGCGCAGCGGCGGACGAATACGAAAACAAGGACGTTTGAATCAACAATCAAACGAGAGCCCAGAGAGGGGCAAGAATGAGCGCAGGCTTAGAGCCGAAGCGCAGCGCCTATCCCATTCCAAGCGCTTCGCTCACCGCGAATTGCCTTGGAGGCCGTCCGCGAAATGCGGCCCGGCAGGGGCGCCGAAAGAACGTCGGCGGATCGATCGCCCGAGGCGATTTTCGGTCGGAACTCGCTCGAAACGAGTTGACCAACCAGGACGACTTCGACCTCTCGCGAGGTTTCCGTTTCCTGTTCGACCAAGGAACGAGGAGGGGCGACCGTACCAACGACCATCGCCAGCAACATGAAAAAGAGGGGAGCGATCGACAAACGAGAGTGACGAACGTCGCGTCTCATTGGGCTCCCCTTCTTTTCGCGTTAATTGGACCGAAAAATGGGGGACTACCCAAGGTATCCCGCCAACATCACGTATAGAAATTTACGTCTCTAGGCGCTGGAAAGTCAAGTCTGATTTCCGCCCATAGAGTGGATACGAAGCGGCGCAACTCAATGTTCATAAAGAGATATCGGCAAGATTCCCCCAGAGATGAATTCTTCCGATGTTAATTTTTTTAACGACGAATAGGCTTCCCTTCGACGACCACTGGTCGGGAAGGCAAGCCTATCTCATCGCCGCATTAGGTAGGCGTTAGTTGGTCGGGGCCGGCAAAAGGATCGGAACGATATAGCCGCTCGGCAGGATGTCGTACGGCGGAATCACCCCGGCGCTGACCGGAGGCTCCACAACCGGCGGAACCGGCGGAAGGCCCGGATCGACGGCCGGCTCAGCAGTCGGAGCACATGGTTCCGACGGCGAGAGGCAGGCAGGGACGCACGACTTCAAGCAAGTCCGAATCCATTCGTACTTCGGCGCCTTTTCTTTGTATTCGTTCTGCCACAGTTGGTTGACCGTGCGAACCTTGCCGCACTTCACCAGCGGCGGCTCGCAACCGCAGCAATCCGACTTTTCCCAGGGGAATCGAATCGGCGGGATTTCGACTTGCTTGCAGCGAGTCGTCCAGCAATGCTTCGTTTCGTCTTCGCACGACTTCTTCAGCAAGAAGGGAGCGCACTCGACGCAGGGATGTTCGCAGCAGCAGGGACCGTGAGCGGTCGGACGGCCGCAGCCGCCTCCCATCATTTCGCCCCCGTAGGTCGTACCGGCGGCGGCCGCCAACACGGCCGACAACATGAAGATCGCAATCCGTCGCATCATTTCTCGTCCTTTTATCATTTCGCCGCAGCGATGGTTATCTAGGAAGTAAGGTTACTGGTACCGATTAGAAGTCGACCATGAAGCGGCAACCCAGGATCCAGAAGTTGCCTCCCGTGTATCCATTCACCGGAGCGTGTTCGCTGATGTCGCCGTAGATGGCGTTGAACTGCATCTTCGAGTGCGAGGTCCAGAACCAGTTCAGGCCGAGCGTCGCATTGGTCTCGAGACCGCCCTGGATATCCTGATCGGTGAGATCGAGATACGAGATGCGAGCCGCAACCTGCCAGGCGCCCCAGCCGCCGCCGCAACCGCCGTAGCAATCGGGCACCAGGAAGAAGTTTTCATACGGATGAACGCGATCGAGCGTACCGCTCTTGCGATCCAAGACCATGTGTTCGCCGGTCAGGAAGTAGCCGACTTGCAGATAACCGCCATGGAAGGTGGCGTCCGAACGTCCATTGTCGCGTTGCAGGAAGTTGGCCTGGTATTCGCCGCAGAAATTCCAGGCGCCGACGTTCAACATCGATTCCACGCCCAATACTTCGTACCAGTGGCAATCGGCGATCGTACGGGTGTCGATCCAACGGCTGCTGGTGCGAGCTTCAGGACGAGTACGGAAACGGGCCTGATTGCTGTGCGGGGCGTTCGACAACGCGTCGCCGTCCGGATTGGCGACCATACCGGCAATCGCCCAGTGATACCAACCGCGGCCGTCCGACGAATCGTCGTACCAGGGGCTGCTCGCCAGACGAGCGTTGCCGCTTCCCTGGAACGCATCGCCAATGTAGGCGCCGCTCTGCGATACGTTTTCTAAGTTAAAAATGCCGTACCGCCAGTTGTAGACCAGGTCGTCCGAATAGCTGTACGCACACAGGCCGAGACGACGAGCGTCTTCGTTAAACGCTTCGATCACCAGCGGACGTTCCATGAAGATGTTGTAACGCGAGCTGTTCAAGTGATCCAAACCGAGCGGACGCTTTTGGTTACCCAGCAGCACCGTGGTGTTGCCCGGCAGTTCGTCCCAGCCGATGTAAACGTCTTTGATCGACGGTTCGCTCGGATCGGCGAAGTCGACTTGAATGCGCCACAACATCGTCTCGAAGATATCGCCGCTCGTTTCGAGACGAACGCGGCGGAACGCCCAACGGTTCTGCGGATCGTCGCCAGTCGTCGGATTCTCGAAGTAGCCGATCCCCGGCGTGTTGGTTGGGAAATCCCACGTATCGAAGTGGACGCGGCCGCCGATTTTGAAGGTCGGCTTCTTCGGCGGTTCGTATTCGGCCATGGCCTTCGCCAAGTTGGCCGACTGCGCCGTTTGAGCCGCTTCCAACCGCTCGATCCGTTCCATCAGGTGCGAGACGTTGGTCGTCGGCACGTTTTGGATGTTTTGCATGTTCGGCATCGCGCTGCCGGGAATCGGCGGCGACATCGGTCCGGCTTGCGGCGGGGCCGCATCCAGTTGATCGATCCGACGCTCAAGGTCCATCAGCCGGCGACTAAAGTCATCCTGCGGCGGGGCTGAGTATTGCTCGGCCGCATAGCTGCTGAAGTAGGTTTCTTGGGCCTCCACTGGCGTAACGAACGTCGTCACACCATAGAGCAAAAGGCCCGCTGCAACCGTGCTAGCAATCTTATTTGGGAACATCGACATTTCAGCCATCCGCGACATAGGGAGAAGAACAATCAATCTCGTCATGTCGCGATCATCGGGCAGAGACGGCATAACCGAATATTAAGATCGCCCGAATGCTGGTGGCGCCGGCTGTGCCGATTTCAGCAGTCGTTCTTACCAGGCATGGTGGTAACAGAAAAAGGGTCAGCAAATGCGGCAAATGCGCCCAATCCGCCATCGACTTCGAGATCTGTAGCGGTAACGAAGGAGGCTCCGTCGCTCGCTAACCAGAGGACGGCCGCCGCAATCTCAGACGGTTCGGCGATTCGTCCCAAGGGATGTCGGTTCGCCAGCGATTCCTCGCCCCCTTGTTGGGCGAGCGAAGCCCGCAACAGCGGTGTTCCCACTGCCCCGGGAGAAACCGATACGACCCGCACGCCTTCTCGCGCTAGTTCAACTCCCCACTGTTTGGCCTGCATCAGATTGGCCGCCTTGATCGGGCCGTAGGCAGGGACCTCGCGCGCGGTACGGTGACCTTGCGCGCTCGCCATATTGACGATCACTCCGCTGTGCTGCTTGCGCATAACGGCGGCCGCTTCCATCGCCATATAGGCGTAGCCGGAAAGATTGATCGCGACCATCTTGTCCCAAACTTCGGTCGGCAATTCGTCGATCGGCTTGTACGAGGCCGGCGGCTGGATCGCGGCGTTGTTGACGAGCACGTCGACGGCGCCCGCTTCTACGACGATCTGCGCAATGACGCGCCGACAATCGTCCCGATTAGAGACGTCTCCCGAGATCAGCTTGGCCGGCAATTCCCCTTCGGGCTGCGAGACGTCGACGGCGTAAACGGTCGCGCCGGAAGCGGCGAAGGCCTGACAGATCGCCAGACCAATACCTCCGGCGCCTCCGGTGACGAGTACGACGCGACCGGAGTTGTCAAATTGAACGGAACCTGTTGGTCGCATGGCGAGTTACTTCGTAGCCCAGTAGTCGATGACGAACGCTTCTTCCAAGTGCGGCAGCAGCAACTCGACGAACTCTTTATGTGCGGGGTGCGGCAGATACGCTTCGCGATCGGCTTCGCTCTTGAAAGTGACCAGGAAGCAATGGGTGTAACCCTGATCAAGCATTTCGGGGCTGTTATTGGTTCCCCATTCAAAGTCGGAGATCTGCTTGATCTTGCTCGGCAGCGCGGCGAACGCATCTTCGACCGCCTTCTTGTCCGACGGCTTCGCTTCTTCCTTGAACTTGAAACAGACGACGTGACGCAGCAGCTTTTCCGGTTTCGCCGCTTCTTCGGCGTTCGAACGAGAATTCATAGCGACCACCGCAAGGGCCAATAGAGCGAAAAAGGAAAGACAGATGGCGCGTTTCATGACCAACTCTCACAGCAAGGGTAGGAAGAAGCGGGGGACATTGAACTTTCTAGGATACCAACGCATCGCCCGGGCGACAAATTCGCCCCCAACTGGGCGGAGATTACATCGTCAGCGACTCGAAAATCAGGGGTCCGATCGTCGAGATGACCAGGATGATCAGGGCCAGCGAAACCAGGTTCAGCAGGAACCCGGCCTTCACCATCTGCCGCATCGTCACCCGGCCCGAACTGTAGACGATTGCGTTCGGGGGCGTCGCGACCGGCATCATAAACGCACAGCTGGCCGCCAAGGTCGAGGGAATCAGCAATAGGAGCGGACTCACCTGCAACTCGTCGGCCGTGCTGGCCAAAATCGGATTCAGCATCTGCACGCTGGCCAGATTCGAGGTCAACTCGGTCAGCCAGATCATACCGTTGGCGGTCAGAGCCGCCATCACCACCGGCGGCAGTCCGCGCATCGTCGTGGCGAGAAAATCGCCGAGGTAACGATCGAGCCCGGTATCCTCCAGGCCGCCGGCCAGCGCCACACCGCCGCCGAACAGCAACAACACGCCCCACGGAATCCTGGCGGTCGATTTCCAATTCAGCAGCCGACTGCCATCCTCTTTGCCGCTGGGGAGTAGAAAACAGAAGAGGGCCATGAAGATCGCCGCCGTTCCATCGTCGACAAACTTGTTCTGTAGTAGCGGTCCCCAGCCCCAACCTTTCACCGGCTCGCGCATGATCCAGAGGAGCGCGGTGATCAGGAAAATCGCTCCGACGCGCCACTCGGCCGCCACCATCGCGCCGAGCTTGTCGAGTTCCTCGCGAATGACCGAACGACCGCCGATCGACGCTTCCGACCCGCACGGAAAAATCCAATAGGTCATCATCCACCAGCCGATCGCGAGAAAGGCGATCGAGAATGGAGTCGCGACCAACATCCAGCTCAAAAAGCTGACCGGTTCTCCGTTTGGGTATTCGGTTGCGTAAAAACTCGCGAAGGCGACGTTGGGGGGCGTGCCGACGATCGTCGCCACCCCGCCGATACTCGCCGCGTAGGCGATTCCCAGCATCAGCGCCGCTCCCAAATTGACGCGACGTTCCAGCGACATCTTCCCCGCGTCGACGCGCGTCAAAATGCTCGCCGCAATCGGCAGCATCAGCAGCGCGGTCGCCGTATTGGAAATCCACATCGACAGCGCCGCCGTCGCAATCATGAAGCCGAGCACGATTCGCCGCGGCTTGTCTCCCATCGCGTAGACGATCGAAAGAGCTAAACGGCGATGGAGTCCGCTTTCTTCCACCGCCAAGGCGATCAGGAAGCCGCCCAGGAACAAGTAGATGAAGCGACTGCCGTAGCTGGCCGAAACGTCGGCCATCGACGCGATTCCAAACAGCGGCATCAGCGCGAGCGGCACGAGCGCCGTCGCCGCCATCGGCAGCGCCTCGGTCAACCACCAGATCGCCATCAGCGCAGCGATCCCCGCCATGTAATTCAGTTTTGGATCGACCGGATGCAATTGCCAGCCGAAGCTCGGCGAGACGATGAACGCGATTGCAGTCGCTAGTCCCGCCCAGCGTCCGAACGTAGCGATTCCGCCGGCGCCTTCTACAGGTTGCTCACTCATGTCGGAATCTTATTCGAACTCGCCGCCGATTTCGACCGTCATCGTTCCCTGATTATCCGAGTTGTCGATGTCGAACATCTTCAGGAACAGACGTCCAGTCGCCGGAGCGCTAAACTCTTTCGACTTGCCGATCATAAACGGTTGCGGCTTCTTATCGCCGGGTATCGCGATATACCCGACCAGGCTTCCCAGCTTGATGTCGCGCAGTTCGCGCGGAGGCTCAATGCCGTCAGCGTCACCCTCAAAAACGAAGGTCCACTTTCCCTCGGCCGCAATCTTGAGGAGCGCCCCCTTGCTGACGTTAATGCCGGTGTCGCGCCAATCGCCGCTGGCCGCGATCGTCACGGTCTTCCGATTCGAGCCAATCAAGTTGCGATTGATCGCGTCCATCTTGTCCTGGGCCGTTTTGTACTGCGGCGCCAGCTTCAGGATCTCGGTGAAGACCGCTTTCGCTTTACCCCATTCCTGTTTACGAGCGTACTCGTCTCCCAGGTCTTCCGCCTTCTCGACGAACTCCTTCTGGAACTTTAGCAAGCGCGGATCCAGGGTCGTCGGCTCCGGCGGAGTCTGCGCCGGTGGGCGACCACGTCCTTGCGCCAGCGACGAAGAGACGAACGACAACGCGGCGACGACGACCAAAACCAACAGTCGCGCGGCTGCCGGAAGGTACCGGAAGTGCATACGAGAAACTCCAGCGGGGGGCAATGCAATTGGGGGAGCGAACATTAGAACGTCCCTCGCCGCGCAGTTCAACAAAGGAACGAACACCGACCGGGAGGCAGTCCGCATAGTCGACTCTGAGACAGAAACGTCCGCTACCCGCTAGTGTACTTCAGAAAACTGCGAAATTGGGGCGGAATTGCGTCGCGGCCTACGGCCGCAAAAAGGGCGTCCAGCGCGAGAAACTGGCCCCACAGCAGCGTTTAGCGGGCGAAACACGTTAGGCGACAAATCTTAAATTGTCGCGACATTTTATAACATCCAGTATAACCCTCTCACCCAACATCTAATCGCAAACGTTCAATTCAGTACTACCAAAATCCATCAAACAACTTACAATAGAGACGCCCCTTCTACGCTATCCATCTTTACCAAGGGCCAGCTTCACTAAGGGCTAAGCATGTTGCGGTACAATCTCATCGCCGGAAGCCTCTTCGGACTGACGGCGGTACTCGTCGGACTTGTTTTTGAGCCGAGCGTTAAAGCGAAACTCGATGATGAGTTGGTTGCGAAAGCGGTCGAAATTCCAGAACAGAGGGACGAAGACGGAAACGTACTCGCTCCGAAGAAACTGGTCATCAGCGACCTCGACCGCGATTACAGCGAGCAGCGTTGGCAGCACTACGAATTGGGAGTGCGGAACCTGACCTACGCGTCGTTCGCAATGCTTGCACTCGGCTTGATTCCGGCCGCATCGGGGCGCAATCGACTCGTTTCGCGGATCAGCGGCGGCGCTTTCACCGCGGGCGTAATTTTCTACTGCTTCGGCTTAGCCTCCTCCGCGGTTTTCGACCAACCGCTGCTTGCGATCTTCTCCGGACTCGGAGCTCTCTGCTTGGCGGCCGGATGGGCAGGACTTACGGGACTCGCCTGCATCTCGACCCGCGAGTAATCATTGCCGCTACGAAAAAAGGGAAGCGGCGAAACTCGCCGCTTCCCTTTTTTATTCTACCAACTGAAAGCGTCGCTACGCTTAACGCGAACGACCGCGGCGAGTCGACTTGGAGGAGAGGGCGAGATTCAACTCCATCTGCTCGGAGCCGCTCTCAACGCTGGCGGTCAGTTCCGCCGAAGGAGAAAGGTAGCGAAACGGCGCCATCTTTTTGCTCGCTGTCGTACCCGTCACCATGACGTTCTTTTCGCCCGGCACGCAGTCCAACTCGTACTTGCCGTCAATAATTTGACCGGACGTCGCATCATTAACCGCGCCAGCCTTCGGCGAAAAGATTACCGAACCCGATTGCAAAGGATCGCCATCGAGCGTCACGGTCCCGACGACGGTAATCATCTCAGGACCTCGAGAACAGCCGATCGCGCCGACAGAGGCGACGACCAGTACTAACGCAACGTATGTCTTATATAATTTCATTTTAGATGTACCCCTAAAGCAACCTGCAATTGTTATTGCGCGAATGTCGCCCCAATAGCGAGCAATTCACGCCAGGCCATTGGCAATTTCCCCGTGGGGAGAAACGCCTAAATCGTCGCAGGCTGATCGCTGCGACGATTTCGTTTTATCCAGCGGACAAGAGCTTCTCGTCCAACAGGAACTAGAATGCGGCGACCACGTTGCCGTCGTTTCGATTGATATAGTTCGAAAACAGCGTCGCATCCATCGTGTTGGGGAGGAACGAAACCGAAGCGTCAGCTCGGTTTACCATCACGCCGCCCGGATGATAGCTGCGGAGCAGGTACCACGAAGCCGAACCCGGACCGGGATTGCAAGGTTTCTTGGCGACTTGATTTCCCGGCGGGATACACCCATTCGGCCCAGCGAGGTCCGGAACGGAGTTATTGAAGCCGTACCACGGAGCGGCGGTAAAGACCGCCTGAAGATTGGCGCCGTCCCAATAGCTGGCGATATCGTCGTACTGCGAAGCCCCCGCCGCATCCGGAGCCCCTTGGACGCATTCGCCCATCATTACGGTGTTCGTCGTACCGTCAACGATGTCGCGGAAATTGATATGCGAGCGAACGAAGAACAGACCGGCCACCCGGTTCGCCGCATGAACGGTACCGGCGTTCGGCACTTGAACGTCGCAGCTACCGAGATAATTTCCCTGGAAACCGAAAGCGCCGACCTTGCCGCCATTTGGATCGGAAGGACAAACGAATCCCGGAACCACCGTGTTGCGGACCGTCGCGTTCACCTGACGCATCGGCATGGTCATCATTTCGGTTCGAATCAAATCGACCATCGCCGTTTGTTCCACGAACGGCAGAACCGCCTGGAACCAGGTCCCACCCTGCGGGAATTCCGCCGGATTGTCCTGCATGCCGCCGCTCATCGGGTCCGAAGACATCAGCCCCATGTTCGTCTGCCCGGCCGGCAGCGATTGATAGGTGTCGTGATAGTTATGCATCGCCAGGCCCAACTGCTTCAAGTTGTTGGTGCAGCTGATGCGACGAGCCGCTTCGCGGGCCTGTTGAACGGCCGGCAGCAGCAAGGCGATCAAGACGCCGATGATCGCGATGACCACCAACAACTCGACCAGAGTGAAAGCGCTACGGCGACGACCGCCGAACCAAGAAATCTGCATTGTGAGCGTCCCCTAAGACTTGGAAATAATTACGTTGACGCCTGTCGCACGTGCGCTAGGCGGTTGTTTCGCAAGCGTGGGCATGATGGGGAAACGCTGCAACTGTGAGGGCAGACGATAAAATACGAACGGGATTTAAACGCATCTATACTGCCGATTGGGGGGCCGCTTTTGCGTAACATGACGTCAGGAAAATATCTTTCTTCATCTCTAAATCTGCATCCCGGCGAGGCGTAGCCTATCAAAAGTCGCTTATGATCAAATACGCGAGGCTGATAGGGATTTACGCCTTCTCATCGCGATCGTGATAGAAGCATGGGCTTTGCAGCAGTTGGAAATAAACGCGCAGTTTTGCCCGTTTCTTCTCTGTCCCCCCTGATCATCACTCGCAATTATTTCGACATTTTTTTTGACTTCGAGCGAAAGATGTGGTTGAAGACGATGGTTTCGCCCCCCTTGTCTCCCGCTTTTTGACGCCTGATGCGGTCAATCGTCCGTTAATGAGAAACCAGAGAAGCACCGGCTTTTATCTAGGCGCATCGCAATCGTTCGTAAAACTCTGCGCAATTTTCTGGCGCAGGTGTGACCTTGATTACAAAGCGTGCCAGCTGAGAACGCGCTAGTGAGTTTCGCCGAGAAGCGGCGAATTCAGCACAACGGGCGGCCCCACAGAATCGGGACCGCACCATCCGATACGATTCAAAGACTAGCCTTAGGCCAATCGCCCGGCAGTCGTTTCGGCGGCCAACGCTGCGATCATGTCGCGCGTCGCGGCCGCGCTGGCGTCTTGCCAACGTGCGGCGCCGTAGGTCGACTTGTACGGCTCTTTCGCGAAGGCGAAGTTGAGCCCGCGCGAGTTGTTGATCAGCCCCCCGAGGCCATCGGCGTCAAACGCCGCGGCGACATCCTTCGGCCCGCCCCCTTGGCTGCCGAAGCCCGGCACCAACAGCCACGCCGACGGCATCACTTCCCGCAGTTCCGAAAGCTGCTCCGGATAGGTCGCTCCCACAACCGCCCCAACGGCGCCATATTGCTGACCCGGCGCTTTCGTCGCCGCGGCGAGCGACTCAACGTGCTCGGCCATCCGTCGATAGATCGTCTTGCCGTCGATCGACAGGTCCTGCAGCGTGCCGCTTCCCGGATTGGAAGTCTTCACGAGCACGAAGATGCCGGAGTCGGTCGCGGTGCATTGATCGACGAACGGCGTCAGGCTGTCGTCACCCAGGTAAGGACTGACCGTCAAGCAATCGGCGCCCCAGGCGCTGACGTCGCCGAGGTAGGCCTTGGCGTACGCTTCGGCGGTGCTGCCGATATCGCCCCGCTTGCAGTCGAGGATCACCAGCAGCCCTTTTTCGCGGGCATAGCTGACCGTCTTCGCCAGCGCCGCCATGCCGAGCGGGCCGAGCTGTTCGTAGAACGCCGCTTGCGGCTTGATCACGGCGACCAGGTCGGCGATCGCGTCGATCAACTCGCACGAGAACTTCTCGAACGCCGCGGCCTGACCGGCCAGCGAGCTGTCAGTTTGCAGCGAGGGAGGAAGTTGCTCAAAGCGGGGATCGATTCCGACCAAGGTCGGAGTCCCTTTTTGCCGGACCGCCGTCGCCAATCGTTCTGCAAAACTAGCCACCGTGAACTCCCTCTTCTTTCAATTCTTTTTTCCAGGCCTGCAACATCTGCAGCGCCTGCAGCGGGGTCGTGTCGTCGACGTCGACCTCACGCAGCTTCTCTAGCAGCGGATGCTCGTGCGGACCGAACAGGCTCAGCTGCAGGTCGCTTTTCGGGCGCCGATCCTTCTTGACGGCGATCTTCGCGTTGCCGCTGCCGTCGAGATGCTCTGATTCTAGCTGATTCAAAATCTGCTTGGCCCGCTCGTTCACTTCGCGCGGAACGCCGGCCAAACGAGCGACATAGATGCCGTAGCTCTTGTCGGCGGCGCCGGAGACGATCTTATGCAGGAAGATCACCTTGTCGTCCCACTCTTTGACCGCCACGTTCAAGTTGATGACGCCGGAGAGCGAACTCTTTAGGTCGGTCAGCTCGTGATAGTGGGTCGCAAACAGCGTGCGGCAGCCGATCTTATCGTGCAGGTACTCGACGATCGACCAGGCGAGCGAAACGCCGTCGTAGGTGCTCGTCCCGCGGCCGATTTCGTCGAGGATCACCAGGCTGCGATCGGTCGCCGTGTTCAAGATGCGAGCCGTCTCGGTCATTTCGACCATGAAGGTACTTTGCCCGCGCGACAACTCATCGCTGGCGCCAACCCGGGCGAAGATCCGATCGACGATCCCCAGCTGCGCTTCACGAGCCGGAACGAAACTTCCCATCTGCGCCATCAGCGAGATGAGGGCCACCTGGCGAATGTAGGTGCTCTTACCGGCCATGTTCGGGCCGGTGATCAGGCCGATGAAGCCGGACTCGTTGTCGAGCTGCGCGTCGTTCGGAACGAAGCCCCCTTCGATCTCTTTCAGATCGAGGACCGGGTGACGACCGTCGAGGATCCGCAGCACCGACGACTCGCCGACCTGCGGACGGCAATAGTTGCGTTCGCGGGCCAGTTCGGCGAGCGACAACAAACAGTCCAAGTTCGCCAGCACGTCGGCGGTTTGTTGAATTCGTTTGGCGTCGGCCTGAACGGCGTCGCGCAGTTGGACGAAGAGGTCGTACTCCAGGTCCTTCGCCTTTTCGTCGGCCGAGAGGACCTTCTCTTCGTACTCTTTCAGCTCCGGCGTGACGTAACGCTCGGCGTTCTTCAGCGTCTGTTTGCGGATGTAGTCGACCGGGATCCGCTCGCGGTTGACGTTGGTCACTTCCAGGTAGTACCCGAACACCTTGTTGAAGCCGACCTTCAAGTTGGCGATGCCGCTCCGCTCGATCTCTTTCTTCTGGTACTCGGCGATCCACTGCTTGCCGCCGGCCGCCAAACCGCGGAGGTGATCGAGGTCAGAATGAAAACCGTTGCGGATGACGCCCCCATCACGCGGCGAGATCGGCAAGCTCTCATCGAGGGCCGCGCTCAGTTGCGCACGGATCTCGGGGCAAAGATCGAGCCGTTCCTCCAGCACCCGCAACATGCTGCTGCGGCGCGAGGTGATCTTCGCTTTGATATGGGGCAAACGCTCGAGCGTCCGGCAGATGTAACCCAAATCGCGGGGCGAAGCGCGACCGGTCATCACGCGGGCCAGCAAACGCTCCAGGTCGTAAACGTCCTTTAAGCTCTCACGCAGATCACGGGCCAGCGCCGGCTCTTGCACCAACTCTTCAACCCCGTCCAAACGGCGCTGAATCTCTTCCAGATCGGTCAGCGGGTTCGAGAGCCAATCGCCGAGGAGTCGGCCTCCCATCACCGTCACGCAGCGATCAATCGCGCCGAGCAGCGATCCGTCGCGGCGACCATCACGCATCGTGCGGGTCAGTTCCAGCGAACGGCGGGTCGCCTCGTCGATTTCGAGGGTCGAGTTGGCGCGATACGGCGTCAGACGCTCGATATGGTGAAGCGAAGTCCGCTGCGTTTCTTCGAGGTATTCAAGGACCGCCCCGGCCGCACAAACGGCCAATTGATCCTCATCCCCGAAGCCGAACCCTTCCAAGGTTGTGGTCTCGAACTGCCGCTTCAGCACTTCCCGGGCGCCATCCTTCCCAAACGCCCAAGCTGGGCGATAGGTCAGCAGGATCGCCTCGTGCAGGTGTGACGGAACGACATTCGACTCTTCCGGAACAAGACATTCCGACGGAGCGATGCGGGCCAACTGATCGCCGAGACGGCCGGTCGGAAAAACCCCAGCAAAAAAGCGGCCGGTCGACATCTCGACCCAGGCAACGCCCACCTCGGCGGCGGTTTCCTTTTTGCCCGGCAGCGCAACCGCGGCCAGATAGTTGCTTTCCCGCGGCTCGAGCAGCGCGTCGTCGGTTAGGGTCCCCGGCGTGACGATCCGCGTGATCTCGCGACGGACGATCCCCTTCGCCTCTTTGGGATTCTCGACCTGATCGCAGATCGCTACCCGATAGCCCAGATTGATCAGCTTGCCGAGATAGTTGTCGAGCTGATGATGCGGAAAGCCGGCCATCGGGGTGGCGTTTTCCCCTTTGTCGCGGCTAGTGAGGGTCATCCCCAACACCCGCGCAGCAGTTTTCGCATCGTCATTAAACAGTTCGTAGAAGTCCCCCATCCGGAAGAAGAGGATCGCGTCGCCGCAAACTCCCTTCGCTTCGAGGTACTGCTGCATCATCGGGGTGACGTTCATCGCGACAATTTATCACGATGCGAAGCAGCCATGAAGGGGCGAGCAGGGAAAGAAATTAAAGCGAAATTTGAGGGTTTGGGAAGAGTTGCGGGAATCCCCCGGATTTGGGTCTGATTCGTCACGCGACACCCTGCGTGAAATCGGCGACGGAGAATAGCCAAGTATAATCAAGTCTGCCGCCGCACTAATCTGGGGGATCTTTTCTCGATGTACGACGAGTCCGATCTCGAAATAGTCGATCCGCTGGAACATATCCGCGAGCGTCCCGAGATGTATCTCGCCGGCGGAGACACCAGCGCCACGGCGCTCGCCAATCGGTTGCTGCTCGATCTGCAAACGATGCCGGGGGCCCTCGTCATTTGCCAACAGATTGGCGATTGGACGATCTTAGGAAGCGACCGCAACTGGACGGAGGATGTCGCCGAGCCGCGCGAAGTTTTCGAGCGGGTGGTTTCCTATCGCCGAAACGATCAAACCGGCTTTCACGCCGAAGTGTTACTCGCGGCGCTCGCCAGCAATATCGCCCTGTTCGCGGGCGATGGTTTTGAATCGATTCAGGGAGATGCGAAAGTTCCGACAGAAGTACTAGAATTTCCTAGCCGGTATCCGGAATTGGTCCGGTGCATCGCTTTTACAAGAGAGCAGAGTTGAGTTTGCTGCGGTCGCGCCAAAACTAGAGCACGCCAGCAATCCGTCAAATCAGAGCCCTGTTCGACTCTCCGCTACAGCTGAATGATATCTCCATCGCCAATCGAAACGCCTCCCAAGCTCCCGCCGCGTATCGGCGCAATGATCGTCGCGATTGTGATCCTATCCATCTGGCTTCTTCTACCGCAAACGCCGCTGTTTCAGGTCTCGGCTTTTGCGCAAGTCGGCTTCGTCGCTTTCCTCTTCTGTTTCGCTCGGATCAACTTCTGGCTGAAGTGGGGCATGCTCTTTGCGGCGATTTCGACCTGGAACTTACTTTCTCCCAACACTTATTCCTGCGCGACGCCTGGGGATCCACATAACCATTGGCTCGCCAAGTTGCTGCTGATGTCGATCATCGCCAATTACACCGCCGTCGCCATTATTTGCGTAGTTCGCCAAGCGAAGTGGTCGTGGTGGAAGTTTTCGATCTGGCAACTGGTCGCCATGGTCGCCGGCGTCGCAATCACCCTGGCCTGCTACAAGGAGTCGTTTCTTGCCGGAATGGACAAGCTCTTTCTTGAATTGAACCGACCTAGCCCCGAGTGGAGCGACGACTACCGCCAACGTTACGTCGCGTTGCTCATCGATTGCTGGGCGTTTCCCGCAACAAGCGCCTTTGGCTTTGCCGCGGTTGGTTTGCCGCTATGCGTTAAAGACCGGCAGCGGCGATCGTACGTTACGGCGGTTTGTCTCGGCGCGGCGGTCTGGGCTCCGCTGTTGCGAGTGGTCGCAAACTATCTGATCGGGCGACAACTCGACAGTGGACTTGCCGATTCTTACGGGATGCAGGCCTTGATCCTGGGCTTGTTCGCCATGCAGCTATACGGGCTCAACTTCGCCCTTCGATCCAATGGGATATGCTGGCTATATCAGATCGATGAACAGGAAGTCAGATAGTAGGTGCGTTTGTACCAATAAACGGAAACGCCCTCACCTACATGCTCCGACGCGAACCACGCCGAGGGTTGACTCAGCAACTCCTCGCTGGCATCTCTCCGCACATCAACGCATACCCGTTTCCCGTATCGCGTTTCCCAATTGCCAAACGCAATCTGAACGCCGCGAATATCGCGATGGGAGCGGGGAGCCAGCCACGAATCTTTTAGTAGCGGCGATGTCGCCTTCACGCAATCCTTCGCCAAACGCTCCACCAGCGCCGGGATCAACCTATTCACTGGAACATAGATCCAAACGATGAGAAACGTCCCGCCGACGTCGGGACGACATGGCAGGTCGAAGACATGACGCTCTGGCGAATCCTCTGTGGAAGAACAGGCCAGTTTGTCGAGCAGGCGTTTTGCCGGCAAACACTCGTCCACGGTCGTATCTTTCGGTATGGTGCGTACGGACGCACCTTACCAAAGAATCGTCGATTCCGCCGCT
Source organism: Blastopirellula sediminis (assembly GCF_020966755.1). Lineage (NCBI taxonomy): Bacteria > Pseudomonadati > Planctomycetota > Planctomycetia > Pirellulales > Pirellulaceae > Blastopirellula > Blastopirellula sediminis. Next base: position 1,276,689 of record NZ_JAJKFT010000004.1, on the reverse strand, counting down.
AATTGGTCGCAGGAACCGCCTTCAACTCACGCTCGAAGAACTCGATCGATTTCGCCAGCGCTCGCAGCGCCGTGTTTGGGCCGAAGCCGTGACCATCTTTTTCGTAGAGGACGAACTCCGAAAAACTGCCGGCTTTGGTGAGGGCGTCGTGCAGCGCTTTCGTCTGTTCTGGCGGGACGAGTTGGTCTTCTCCTCCTTGCAGGATCAGGAAGCTGGCGCTCTCGTCGTCGACATGCAGCGTTGGGGAAGCAGCCTTCTGGTTTTCCTCGTTTCCTTTGCCGAGGAAGTTGTCGATCATCCCCTGCACGGCGACGTTCGCTTTGATCTCGTACTTCGTCCAATCCTTCGTCAGGTCTCCGGGGCCGTAGATGTTGACGACCGCTTGGACGCGGGTCGACGTTTCGCCTTCTTTTGCGGCGTCGGTGGTGCCGAGGAGCGAGACGAGGTGACCTCCGGCCGAATCGCCGGCGGCGCCCATCTTGGTCGCATCGACGTTCAGCTTCTCGGCGTTCTCACGAATCCAGCAAACGGCCTGACGGCAATCGTCAATCGCGGCGGGCCATTGGTTGACGAACTTGCCGTTGCCGGCATCTTTGACCAAACGATAGCTGATGCTGACGGCGACGAAGCCGCGGTTGGCCAGCGCATTTCCGAGGGCGACTTCAGCCCCTGCCGTCTTGTTGCCGCCGCGCCACCCCCCTCCATGAATCAACAAGACGACCGGCCGCGGCTCGTCCGACTCTTCGGCCGGCGAGTAAACGTCAGCGAGCAACTTCAAGTCGCCGACCGTGCCGTAGACGACGTCCCGTTCGATTTTTGGCAACTCGGCCGACAGCGGCGCCACAAGGAAGACCAACAAGGCGAACAACGCTGGAACCGAAATCTTGCGCAGCATGACGGGGCCTTTGTGAGAAGCTTGGGGAGGGTGCGTCTGGACGCGCCGGGGATGGGCATGAGGTGCAAAGCATGGTAGTGCAATTAAAGAGGCAATTGCGTTACCACGCGAATCGATACCTTAAGATTCTAGCAGGGCGTGGTGCGTCCAGACGCACCCTACCTTGTCTATTTCGATAATTTCAGCTGTCCGCTGGGGTAGGCCATTTTCAGCCGCAGACGAGCCGCCGCGCGGTCGATTCCTTCGCGGGTCAGTCGGTCGACGACCATCGGCTCGATCACTTCTTTCTTCTCCGTCGTCACCAGGAAGAAGCAGTAGAGCATCTCGTCGTTCGTTTCTTCTCCCCAGGTAACGCGCTGCGGCGGCGAACTGGGGTTCGACGGATTGTTCTCGGAGTTGTCGTAAGTCGCTTCCGAGACGATCCGGGTTCCCTTCGGCAGGAAGAATGGCTCAGCGTAGACGTATTCGTCTTGCCAGTTGAAGTCCCACTGCGGCATGTGGAGCAGATCGCGAGTCGTACCGTCAGGCAACTCGGCGACCACGTTCATCGTCTGTCCCAACAAGTGCATGTGGGGAATGATGCTGAGCATCGTCACGTCTTCGGTCAGCGTGTAGACCGCTTTCAACTTGTAGTCGCTTTCGCCAGGCGGAATGTCATGCAGAAAGGAAGATGTCCACAGGGCGAACGCCTCTTGCTTCGGCTTGTCGACGAAGTAGATGCCGACCTTCGAGCGATCTTTCTCGACTTTGCCGCTCGGATGGTAATGAATCTGCATCACCAGGTCCGAGCCCTTGCCGAGCAAGCGTCCCAAACCTTCCGGCAACTTGCGCGGCGTTTTGCCCGGCGACCAACCGCCGATGCTGCCGGTCGGCAAAAAGCCGGGGCCCCCGAAGGTGCCGTAGCCTGGCTCTGGAGTCTTAGCGTCGAGCTTCCGCGCGGCGCCGTTTTTGTCGAGGTAAAGGAGCGAGTGATGGACGACGCTCGCGGCGCCCGGCTTGAACTCGACGGTCGCGACATACTTGTCTTCCGGCACATCGAGCGGAATCACAAAGTTCTGATAGAGGTCAGGGCCGTCGGCCGGCACTTCAAACTCGATCGGCATCTCGACGATCAAGTCAGGCTCGCCCAAGTACCAACCTTCCGGAAACTTCGGCAGTTCCGGCATGTCGGCCGGGTCCCCTTTCGCTCGATCGGCGGCGACCCACGCTTTGAGCGTTTCGATCTGCTTGTCGGTCAGGGTCCGCTGCCCTTCAAACTCGCCGTGACGCTCAGCCACTTTCCAGGGAGGCATCAGCCGCGACTCGCAGACCCGTGAAATTTGGCGAGCCCGCTTGGCGGCGTCTTCGTAGGTGACCAGCGAGAAGGGACCAACCTCCCCTTCGCGATGACATTGCACGCAGTTGGCGAAAAGAATCGGCGCTACGTCGCGGGTATAGGTGACGTCGGCCGCTTCGCCTGGCAGCGGAGCGTATGATTCGTAGAAGCAGCCGACCGCTTCGGTCTTCGCTTCCTTGACCGGCTGACCGGCGACGACCGCGGCGACGGCGTCTTCCAGCGTATGCTCGGTCGCTTCGGGACGTTTGCGACCGATCTCGCGATACATATCGTCGATCCGGCCGCGATAGACCAGTTGGCCTTCGCTATCGAGCACAAACGCTTCCGGAACAAACTTGGTTTGGAAACGCTTGCCGAGCTCGCCATCGCGATCGATCAGGATCGGCAGATCGACCGAGAACTCTTGGGCGAACTTGCGGACCTCGGCCGGAGTATCGGTGACGTCGGCCCAGACGGCGGTCAGCGAGACCGGGCTATCGGGCGTGTTCCACTTTTTGTCGAGCCGACCAAGGAGCGGAAAGTAGCTGCGGGAGATTGGGCACTCGCCGGTGACGAAGACGAAGACGCGGGCCTGCTTCTTTTTGGAGACGGTCGCCAGCGGATGGATCTGGCCGGTCGCGTCAAGCAGCGAGATGTTTTCGGCCAGCGGCTTGCTGGGATTCGGCTCGGCCGCGTGTAAGCTCACCCAAGAGAGAGAAAGCGACAACAAAGCGGCGATGGCAATTCGATCCGTGTTCAAGATCTTCACTCCGTTAGGCGACCGGCGAAACCTGCACCCAGCAGCTTGCTCCACCCAGTCGGCACGTAATCTATCGTTCACTATAGACGTACCCAGCCCCCTGGGGCAAAGGTTGCGTAGCGAAGCGAATTTCCTAGAGATTCTCCCATTTCGCGGCGGCGGCCGGAACTAGGAGCAAAGAGGGGCGGCCCGCCTAAGGATTTTTACGAGCCTGGAGTCCCCAACAGGCCAAGAAACGAAAACGGCGTCCCGACCTGTCAGGACGCCGCATCGCTGTTTTGGGGCGAGTTTATCGCGACGAGATTACTCGTCGTCGGCTCGCAGCCACGGGGTCAGGCTGAGCGTGCAGTCGCACAGTTCGGCGTCCGTGAAGTAGAGTTTGATCTCGCGGGCGGCCGCTTCGGGGCCGTCGGAGGCGTGAACCAGGTTCATCTGGCGGCTGCTGCTGAAGTCGCCGCGGATCGTGCCGGCGGCCGCTTTCAGACCGCTGGTCGCGCCCAGGATGTCGCGGATCACGCGGATCGCTTCCAGACCTTCCAGCACCATCGCCACGACCGGCGACGCGGTGATGAACGCTTCCAGGCCGGGGTAGAACGGCTTGGCGACATGTTCGGCGTAGTGCTGTTTGGCCAGATCCGGGGTGATCTGCATCAGTTTCATGCCGACGATGTTCAGCCCTTTGTCTTCAAAGCGGCTGATGATCCGGCCGATCAGACGGCGCTGGACGCAGTCGGGTTTCAGGAGAATGAGCGAGCGTTCCATATCTATTTAATCTCAAAAGGGTTAGCTGAACCGAGCGATTTTAGAAAATCCTCGCATTCGGCTCAACCGCGGTAAGGGGCGATAGAAAGAAAATAGGCCAGCTTTGCGGGCTGGCCTATCGCTCTTTTGGGCTCATTTTCGCCTTAGTGCTGGACGGCGTGGTCGATGTCGGCATCGTCGGTGGTGTCAGTGACGGCCCCCGGATCGCGGAAGCGGTAGCCGACGCCGCGAACCGTTTCGATCAGTTCCGCTTCGTCCGCCATCTTGCGACGCAGGGCGCGAATGTGGACGTCGATCGTTCGTTCCATCACGACGGTATCTTCGCCGAGGGCGGCATCGATCAGCTCCGAGCGTTCAAAGACGCGGCCCGGCTGACGGGTCAGCGTTTCGAGCAAGCGGAATTCGCTGCGGGTCAGTTGCAGCGGACGACCGCTGGCGGTCGCACGGTGACGGCGACGATCGATCGTGATCCCTTGGCTGGCGATCACGTCGTCGTGCGAGTTGTCGGCGCCACGCTTGCGGCGAACGAGGGCTTTGATTCGTTCCAGCAGAACCTTCACGCTGAACGGCTTGGTGACGTAGTCGTCGGCGCCGAGCGAGAAGCCGATCAACTGATCCGACTCTTCCGACTTGGCGGTCAGCATCAGGATCATCATATCTTTGGTCGACGCATCGGCTCGCAGTCGGCGGCAAACTTCGTGGCCGTCGATCACCGGCAGCATCAGGTCGAGAATGACCAGGTCAGGGGTTTTGATCTGAGCCTGGGTCAGTCCGTCTTGGCCGTCGTACGCCGAGATCACTTCGTATCCGGCTTGACGCACGTTGTACGCCAGGACGTCGGCGAGAGAGCGGTCGTCTTCGACGATAAGAACCTTCAAACGGGCCATCAGTTGTCAATCCTCAACGTTATGTTGCAATAAAGGGCTGTTGCGTATTGGATGCCGTTAGTCGGCTATGCCTGCTAACTCGAAAGTCCCGGCTGATGCCGGACGATTTCGCCTTCGACCAGGTAAATCACGTCTTCCGCGATGTTGCTCGCGTGATCGGCGATCCGCTCGATGTGGCGGCTGGCCGAGAAACAATGCAAGCCCGGTTCGATCTCCGCTTGGGAGGCCTTCATCCGCTCTTGCAACTCATAAATGATTTCGCGATTGAGCGTATCGACGTCGTCGTCCAGATGACGTACGTTCATCGCCGCTTGACTGTCGAGCCCGACGAACGCGTCAAGCGCTCCGGCGACCATCTTGCGCGTGATGTCGACCATCCGCTCCATGCGGCGCGGGATCTCAAAGTTCGGGTATTGGACCAGGCACTTGGCTCGCTCGGCGATGTTGACCGTCAGGTCGCCGATCCGCTCCAAGTCGTTGTTCACTTTCATCACGGTGGCGATGCGACGCAGGTCGACCGCGACCGGCTGGTGAAGGGCCAGCATCTTCAGGCACTCTTCTTCGATCAGCACTTCCTTCTGGTCGGTCAGCTCATCGGCTGCGATTACTTCTTCGGCCAGCGGAAAACTGCGGTTGAACAGCGACTGGATCGATTTCTCGATCATCTCTTCCACAAGCCCGGACAGCGACAGAATCTCTCGATGGAGAGAGTCCAGGTCGCGTTGCAAGTGGCGGCTCATTCGGGGCGATTCCAATCGGGGGGGCCGGCTGTTTAGCCGGGGGGCGTATCTCCTGATGGGTTAAAAATTAACGACGGCCCGTTAAGAACATGTTAACACTAGGTGAGCAACTTCGTTAATTTGTAAAAATCATCCCCGGGGAAGCCGCACGGTAAAGGTACTTCCCTCCCCTACCTGACTTTGCACGGTCACCTCGCCCTCCATCGCCTGGGCGGTATGTTTAACGATCGAGAGCCCCAGCCCCGTTCCTCCCATTTCCCGCGAACGGGCCTTATCGACGCGGTAGAACCGCTCAAAGATCCGCTCGAGCGCCGCCTGCGGGATGCCGATCCCGGTGTCTTTCACCGTGATCGCGACGTGCGAGCCTTCCTCACCCCACGCAACGTCGACCGTTCCCCCTTCGGACGTGTACTTCACCGCGTTGTCGATCAGGTTGCTCAGGATCGTGCGAACCCCTTCCTCGTCCCCCAGCACCGAGATCTCCTCGTCCGGCGGATGGATCCGCAGCGCGATCTGACGTGCGGCGGCGGTATCGCGTTGCGTATGGAGGCACTTCTCGATCACGCCGGCGACCGGCACTTCGGTGATGTCGAACGCTTCCTCGCGCGACTCAATCCGCGCCAAGTGGAGCATATCTTGAATCAGGTCGTTCAGCCGATCGGCCGAGTCCATGATCTGCGATAGGAAGTAGCCGCGGTTCTCGACATCTTCCACGGCGCCCAGTTGTAGCGTCTCGGTATAAGCCCGCACCGCGGCCAGCGGCGTCTTCAATTCGTGCGAGACGCTGCTGACGAACTCGCGGCGCATGTTTTCCAGCCGCCGCAGCTCGGTCACGTCATGCAGCACCATCACCACGCCGGGGCACGGATCGCCCGGCAAGCGATTCGCCTGCAAGCTCAAAATGCGGCGTGGCGTCGTCGATACTTCAAACTCGTGACGATACGGCTCGTCGCTGGCGATCGCCGCGCGGAACGAATCATCGAGCGAGCGGTTACGCGTCAGCTCCAACAGCGGTCGTCCCACCACGTCATCGGCGCGAATCGCGAGCAGCTTCCGCACGGCGCGGTTGGCCAACAGCACGCGCTGCTGGGCGTCGACCGCGATCACCCCTTCCACCATACTGCCGAGCACCGTCTTCAAGCGGTTTGACTCGGCCGTCAGCTGATCGACACGCATGTCGATCGCCGCCTGCATGCGGGTAAACTGCCGCGCAGTATCTCCCAATTCGTCTTCCGCGGCGGCCCAAACATGGCCGGTGTAGTCGCCCCGCTCAACGCCGGCGCAGGCTCTTGTCAGTTGCTGAACCGGAGCGACGACCCGCTCTTCAAACCGCCGCGCGATAAAGTAAGCGCCGGTCAAAATCACCAGCCCAAGCGCCATCGAGCCGACCACCAAATGGTAAGACGCATGCAGTCCGCCGGCTTCGATGTCCTGGCCGACCCGGACGAAGCCGATCGGTTTGCCGTCCGCTTCGAGCGGGAGCACGATGAAGTGAAACGGGCGTCCCGGCAATTGCGGGTCGCTGGTCGCTTCGCCGAATCCGTTCTCCTGCGCCTCCTTGAACTCGGAGAGCCGCAAGACGTTCTCCATCCGCGCGGCGTCTTGCCGCGAATCGATCAACACGTTGCCGTCTTCATTGGCGACGGTGATGTACAGCCCTGACTCTTTCGCTTGCAGCTGAACCAGTTCGTCCAGCTTGGGCGAAGTGAGCGGGAGACCAATCGTCTCCAGTTCGCGGCGAAACAAGCGGGCCGACGTTTGCAACGCATCGAGCTGCCGCAAACGCGAATGCTCCATCCCGTCGAGCAAAAAGAGAGCGATCGCCCCGGTCGTAAACAGGAAGATGATCAGCCCAAGCCAGAAAAAAAGGGCCCAGCCGATTCGAGATTGAAGCATTCCTGAAGAGGCCTTCGTACGTCAGGGGAACAGGGGTACGCCGTCATGCGGATGCGAACCCGCGAAACCGGCGTAATCTCGTAACCTAGTCGGATCTGCCGATATTGAGAAGCCTCTTCACAGGAACTTCTTGTAACCCACAACGTAAAAAAGGGCCCGTTCCGAAGAACGGCCCCTCTTTCATTTTTACTGGACGGCAATCGCCGCATTAAACCTTGACGGTCTTGCCCGGAATCGGCGTCGGGTAGGGCGAACCGTCGACGCGGGTCGGCTTCCCTTCCGGGTTCTGTTGAACCGGAGCTTCGTCCGCCATCGCGGTCAGCTTGTCGAAGTCGGCGAGCGCCTCTTGCGAGTTGAACGCTTCGTCCCAGCTCAGGTTCTTGCCCGAGTAGGTCGCCATACGACCGAAGATCGCGGTCATGGTGCTCATCGCGCCGTATTCCCCTTCGTTCGGGATTTCGCCGCGACGCAGCGCCGCAAACAGGTCGTGGTGCTCTTCCTGGTGACCGTTGCCGCCGCCGTTGCCATAGGCCCAAGCGACTTCGCCGTTCGGCTTGAAGATCTTGGCGCCGCTGATGTCGCAGTAGCCTTTGGTACCGTGAGCATGTTCCGAGACGCTGCTCCAGGTCTTCGGCTGGTGGCGGCAGCAGCTCATCATCTTCGTGCCGCTGCCATGATCGCCGTAGGTGAACTCGATCATGTGGTGGTCGAAGATCTGACCGCTGTCTTTGCCGACGCGAACTTCGCGACCGCCCATGCCTTCGGCCATGGTCGGATAGCCTTGCATCAACCAGTTGATCACGTCCAGGTTGTGGATGTGCTGCTCGACGATATGGTCGCCGCAGAGCCAGTTGAAGTAGTACCAGTTGCGCATTTGGTATTCGAGTTCGGTCTGCTTGGCGTCGCGGGTGTTCATCCAGACGCCGTCATTGTTCCAGTAAGCGCGGGCGAAAATGATGTCGCCGATCGCGCCGTCGTGCAGACGCTTGATCGTTTCGACATAACGCGGCTCATGGTGACGTTGCAGACCGACGGCGACCGCCAGGTTCTTCTGCTTGGCGATTTCGTTGGCGGCCAACACGCGGCGGATCCCCGGGGCGTCGGTCGCGACCGGCTTTTCCATGAAGACGTGCTTGCCGGCGTTGACGGCCGCTTCGAAGTGGAGCGGGCGGAAGCCAGGCGGGGTCGCCAGGATGACCAGGTCGATGTCTTGTTCGAGCACCTTCTTATAAGCGTCGAAACCGACGAACTGACGCTCTTGCGGAACGTCGACTTTGTCGGCATGACGCGAGGTGACGCCGCGCAAGCACGATTGGAGACGATCGCCAAACGCATCGCCCATCGCGATCAGCTTGGTCGGGCCTTCGGTGTTCATCGCCTGCGTCGCAGCGCCGGTACCGCGACCGCCGCAACCAACCAGACCAAGTTTGATCACGTCGCTGCCGAAGACATGCGCCGCACGGGCCAGCGGCAACGAGCCTGCCATCGCGCCGCCGGCGATCAACAGGGAAGAGCTGGTCTTAATGAAATTGCGCCGTGACGACGTCGAGGCGTCGCTGGTTTGTTCGGCGGGTTTCGCGCTGGACTCTTGTGACATGAGGCGGGTATCCTCCGGAATCTTAGAGATAGAAATGCAAGAGGTGAGAATCTTTGGGCAGGAGAGGGAAAATTCCCAAACCCACAGCCTAAACTAGTTTCTCCCACCAATCAATCAGCAGTTACGTAGAAATGCTTCCCCTTGTCTAGTTTTTGCGTAATTGAAAAGCCCCCTTAATCTGGTCAAAACGCCCCAATCGACCCAATTCTCCCTCCGCCGCCCCCAGGAAAGAAGAATTCAACCCATTAGCGGCAAGATCCAGGCCACTGACCGAAACGCCAACGAACACTAACCCGAGGCGCGAGCCGAGGGAATGCGGCCGCAAGATCGGGGAAATGACGAATGCCTAATAACTAATGTCTAAGGAAGCCGGAATCGCCGGGGACGCCCCGTCGGCTCGCTAACCAGGACTGGACCAGATCGCCAATTTTTTTTCACCGGGTGGCCCGTCCGGCTTCCCAAAACCGGGCGGGTCGCGCAGCGACAAGATGCAGCGCCATCCGCGTGTCCAATCGATCAACCACCGCCTGTGAGTGGACTGGACCGCAGCGCATTTTTTTTCTGCCTCCTGGTGACTGGCGCCATGCTCTTATCGTGTCTTCCCGAGAAGAGCATGTCTTCAACCACCGGACTGGACCGCGGCGCATCTTTTTTTCCGTCTCCAAAGCTCGCGTGACTAACAAGGCAAATCTAGCCGCCTCGCATCCTGCCCAGTCCACCCATGATGTGGACCGCTGCGCTCCATTTTTTTGATCCACGGAGTGGACTGGACCGCACGCAATTTTTTTCATCCCCATCAACCAAACGACCGTTCGCCCCCAAACGAACAGTGGACTCGACGGCGCACTTTTTTTCCGGCAGCAATCTGAAGACGTTAAAAACGCTCGCCTGATAAACGGCAGCCTTTCGATGCTTTCGCATCTCTCCTACACCTCCCAGCATGTGGACTGCAGCGTTTCATTTTTTTATGACCGAGTGGACTGGACCGCACTTTTTTTTCATCACGGAAATTGCCAACCGGACCCACACGATTCTTTTGCGCCGAAACGAACAGTGGACTGGACCGCGCATTTTTTTTCGGAGCCCCGTCGGTTGCCACCCGACGCTTTAGGAACCCGCGGCGCTGCCCGCCGCCCGATCTCTCGCAGCGCGACGAACAGCACCCCGCAATCGATCACGAATCCGTGCGCTTTGTCAAGCAAGAATGTTGGGGCCGCGGTTGCGGTGGATGAGTAGCACCGATTGAGCGGCAGAGTGGCACAGACGCCCATCCCTTTTCGGGCGTCACGTATAGCAACTTCGCCCCGGCCCTACGCAACTCCTCTTCGGTTCCAATCAGAATCGAAATCGTTTTGCGAGTTCAGGGTAGAGAGCAGCGACATTCTCTTCGTCGAATAACTCGCCGATCAACGTACGGGGGACAACCGGGGCGATGTCGTAAAAATCGGAATTTCCCGTCTTCTTTTCGTACGCCAGAGCGGCGACGGACCACATCGTTCCGCACTCAACAAAATCGCCTGGTTCGACGCGATCCCCGGCTCGCTCGGGGTTTTCCAATGCCGCCAGATAATAGGCGTGCCCCTGGGTGATGAGCCACCCGAGAAAGTAGTCGAAACCATCGTCAGAACAGCCGCCATTGATGATGTAGGCCGCCGCCCACAAGTCGGACCGAAACGCGTCCCGCACGCATTCGTGAAAGCAGCGGTCAAAGGCGAGAATCTCTTCTGTGTCGAGCGTTGTGACGAGAGCGATCAGCTTACCGAGTTGCTCATCAATACGATCGGTTCCGCGTCTGCTCTGATCGACCATTGTCCAGAACTGTTCTCGATCCATGGCTATTCCTTTGTCGCTTTACATCGTAGGGCGTTAGGACGGGACGGTTCGTACATGCATAAGAACTTCACGGGTAAAGCGACGCTTACTCTCCTTTCCCGGAAAAAACTTAGTGTGGTGGGCGTCGCCCCAGCGTACACTACTACTTCGCTAGAACCACTTCCATCCGAGCGTTTAGATGTTCGTGGCCAATCTAACCGCAAACCAAACTCCCCTTGATGACCCAATGCGCGGGCTTCGAGGGTTCATGACGACGATGTTAATCGCGGCAGGGTGGCACTGTTAACGTTTCTTGCTTCGGGCGCCACTGTCGTCTGCGACAGTGTCTTTTGCCTGCCGGTAGAGCTTCAGTTCAGCACAGTATTGCATTGTGGAGGGGAAGTCAAAAGAATGGCTGGATCGTAATTGCCTGGACGTTTTGCGATACCAACCCCATCGCGTGAACTGGTTGAAGAGCACTGTCGCAGACGACAGTGGCGCCCGAAGAAAGTGATTGGCTAACAGTGCCACCCCGCCGATGTACATTGATCCAGCGGATCCTGATCCTCTCAACAAAACGCTTCGTGGAAAGTTCTCTAGTCACTCCTTCCAGTTCCATCACGATGCCGCCTCGACATTCCAGTTTTGGGTTGGCATTAAACAGAAGACTGGCTTTGGGAGTACGTACCAATGATTCGCGTCCGCATTTCGGACTCCTTTCTCTGTGGGCAAGTTCCTTTGCTTCTATGTCTATGTCTCGGCTGTAGCTCTCCCCTGGAGAGACTGCAAGCTCTTGCGGAAAAGAATGAGCATCTTCACGTTAGAGTGCTGGAGAAGAACGGATTCCGTAACATCACCGTAGGCATTACCGATAAAGCGGCTCTGCCCGAAGCGATGCCGCTACTGCGCGAGATAGAGTTAAACCACTTCACTTTCGGAAATCTTGCGCTGTCCCCCAAGGAATTGGAATTGCTGTCGCAACTCTCCGTCAAAGAGGTGACCTTTACCAATTGCACGACTACTGCGGAGAACTTTGAGGGCATTCCTCTCAACACGACGGTAGAGAAAATCTATTCGTCCCCTTCTGGGTTTGACGACGAGGATTTACGAATTCTGTCGCATTTTAGGAACCTGCGATATCTTCGTTTGCACGGAAATCAGATCCACGGTGATGGCTTGCGTTATCTCAATGGCCTAGATGCATTAGAGGAAATCGTACTTACTTTTTGCCCAATTACGGACGAAGGTCTGAAAAACCTACCAAGGTTGCCCCGGTTAGAGTCAATCAACTTAAATCAGACGCAAGTGACGGCAAGAGGCTTGCGACATCTCGTCGATTTCACGTCCCTAAAGAAGGTTTATGACCCAGGACTACTTTCGAGCGAGGGGCTCGAACTGCATCGGCTTCATCTCGAAGCCCGCAAAGCTGCGCGTGAACAGGGCAAGAAAGTTCCCACCGACGACGTCGTCCCGTATGACGGCTACGCCAACATGTCGGAAAAGGACCGATACTATCACGATGAGAGCATGAACAGAGACCGAAAAAGAAACCTTGAACGTCAGCCTCCAGGACAGTAAGCAGATGCGATTCTCGCTCAAGTGGATGTTTGTCGGCATTCTAGCGATGGCCGCTGTATTCGCTTCGGCTAGTCACTTCCGAAGCGCGAAGCGACAAGGACGTTTACGTGGAATACCTCGGTCTTTCCGAGGAAGAGGTTGAAAATCGGTTGATCGCGATTCTCAAAGATGAAGGCTTCGACGAAGTTGCTGGCTGGGATCCAACGCTTTCGCCGATCGCTGCGGAACCTCCCTCGCGTGGCGGCGGAGAGAAGGAAGTCTTTGTGCTCCCGGATCGCTATTTTGAAAAAGAGATTGCTGGCGGAAAGATCGGGTGTGCACTCGGAGTTGATCTCGACTATTTCAACAAAGGCGCCTGTCAATGTCGGACTCGTAGCTATTTGTCGGGCCGAGTCGCCTATTGGCGATGGGCGCCACTGGATAAGCGGATCGAACCGGCGAATGAGGTGGGCCAAATTGGCAGAGTAATTTTTGCGCATCACCTGATTGCATTGAAGGAGACGTCCGAGTTCCTACTCGGCGACAAGACAAATGAAAAAAAGTTATAATGAGCCAGCTGTGCCGTGATCGCCAATCAGCGCAACTTCAAGGTCCGCCAGTTTGTGAAGCTCCGCGAGGCGACCAATTAATCCTCAGCGGCGAGCGGCTGAAGAAGCTTTCAAAGGCGGTGAATCCATGGCGTGAAGAAAAGGGGACGGGGGTCTTTTTAAGTCGTGCTCGGAAATGCCCCCCGTCCCCTTTTCTTACTTCAATGGACAAAGCTTTGTTCGGCGCGGGCCTTGGCGCCGCGCACCCTCCCGTTCACCGCATCGCCAGAACAAAGATGACGCCTGACGTGGCGATCGCCGCCGTGTAACCGATCCAGCAAGCCGGGCGAAGCCAATAGGTCGTTCGCGTCCCCTTGCTGCAGTCTTCGGTCACCTGTGCGACGCCAACGCACGCGATATTCCAGAAAAGTCAACCCCGGCGATCATGTAGATCGCGATCAAAATCGCACTCTCGAAGCCTGCATCCATCCGGTCCGGACCTGCCCGCCGTCCCCAAACGTCGCTGCGCCGGCGAAGCGCAACATCTTTGCACCCAACAACACCGACGCACCTTCACGAGTGAACGCAAAGCGCAGACGCCGTAAATAAATAAGCGGATTCCGACGAGACAAACGGACGGGAAAAATCCCGCATTTCGCGAAGGGAGCAGTATTAGTGGAGCGGCGGTGCTGAAATGGGCCTAGCCAGTCCCGACAAAACTATAAAAGCTCCCCTAACGAAAGGGTGCTGTGGCGCAAGTCCAACAGGGATTTCGCCACAGCCCTGGTTACCAATCTAACACTATAGATAACACACTAAAACGAATCTAATACCTGACCGGCCGTTGCGGCATCGATCGCGAGTGGAAAACCGCTCGCCTTGATGGATGTGTAATCTATTTTCAAGTCAATACTACCATCTTGATTCTTCAATGCATTGTATCCAATCCTAACCAACTCACCAGCAACAATCACCCACACGCCGGCAACGCCGCACCCAGATGCGGTTAGCGCTCCACCAATCGCTCGCGTTGCCTCGGAAACTCCTTGAGTTATCTGTACAGCGACACTCTGCCCCAAGTGAACTTCAGCATTCTTTCGATAGCAAGAATTGGTTAAATCATTTCTCGCTCTGTCGAGATGAACTTTCGTTCCAGTAGAACCGTCCTCCCAGTATTTGTCGGGACATTGCACGTCAGGACTGGGAGCGTTTGAGGCATTCAAGATCATCTGTTCGAGTCGATCGACCCGCTCTATTAACGCCTGAATATCTTTGCCAATCTGATAATCCATCATGAGTTCCTTGCGATATCTTTCCCCGAGTTTTCTATCGAGAATTGAGCAAAATCAGTTAATCGTACATCGTCATTTTTAATAAAGAATAGGGACCGCAATTTTGGACGTCAATATATGATCGGACGGTACGAGAAGACTCTGTTTCAGTAACACGGAATAAGCAAGACAGATCCCGGCTCGCTTCGTAACTGAAGCGAATGCTATATCGAGCCACTACTTATCGTCGTTCTTCTATGTAAAACGTCAATTCTGCCCCTAACTATGCAAGGATTACCGCGGTTCCCGTATCCAGCGGTTCATTGAGATATCATTTCGCAAGTCGAAACGCTTAAACCACGGCGCGGAAAGCCGTTGCTCATAAAATCGCCAAACGCCTGACCCGAAATTGCAAGACGCCAAACATCGCCGTTGCAGTTCTCGTATATTTCGAGGACTTATCGCAAACTCGGTAGAGATTCCGCCTGCGAGAAAAACAAGTTGCAGTAGCGCAGCGTGACGCAGTAGTCACTTTCCAAAGTCGGAAACACGCAAATAGGATGCGCCCTCTTGTGAGGAGTGACGACGTACACGACGAAGCACATCAGGAAACGACTCTACTCCGTTCAATACAAAGTACAGGTGACTTGCATCGAACAGCAGCAACGGGCTTCTAGAAAACGAAGCTTCCCGCATGGCAACCGAAGAATATCCGGACATGGACACGATAACTCCCATCGTATTGTCCGCCTTATCGTTCACCTTTTTTAGCAACGAGTCGATCGCAGTCGCGTCGGCCTGACTGCTGGTGAACTTTAATTCAACGAGATACGTCGTCCCGTCTAGCGTAATCGAACCATCGATTTGACGTCCATCAACCACGTAGGGGCGTCGGTTATCAATATCGAAAAAGTTCATCAAGTCGTAGAACCAGTCTTGAAAGTCGTAACCCGCTTGCTGGGTTCCCAATCCACTGCAAAGCGAATCAAGTCGCTGTTTCAAGGACTCAAAAGTGCTCGCAGAGCTCAAGGCCTTTTGTTTACGCTGTTCCGCATCATGGCGTCGCCGTATAATCTCCGCGTCATTACGCCTTTCCTCTTCTTTCCTCTCAAGGTATTCCTTGAGAGCAGCAACGGCCTTCTTGGCATCCCTAATTTTCTCCGCAGAGTCTTCCCAATTACTAAGGTCTGGAAATGAATCCTGCTCTGCAAGTGACCAAGCTATCTGCTGAAGCAAGCGTTGACCTCGATCTGATCGCTCTAGTATTGGAAAGAGGCGATCCAGCCAATCTCGCTTTGTTTCATCATCAGAACATCCCGCCAAGAAATTCTCCGAAATATGCGATCGCCGCAGGAAGTTGCGAAGCGCTTTCTTTCGCCAATACGATTTCAGCAACGCATCGTATAAGAGTTCAACGAAGTGAGGGGGAAGCGTCGGCGGCATCTTATCTAGACTCTCCATTTTTTCAATTTACTGCCAACATGACGCAAAGCAGTTCTCGCTCATTTCCCAACGGCTCACATCTTGGAACTGCCGTAATACAGCTGCAGATTTCGATCAAATCGGGCATCTGTAGCGTCTGGATCAAGTCCAAGCGCAGGCACCATGGTCACGGCCTTGCGTGGCTGTGAATGCGGCCAGCAATCCGGTATCGTCCTTTCCCTTTGTGACCGCGAAGTCGAGACGCTTTTGTACAGCAACAGTTTCGTAGCGACTGTCTTGATCGTCAAGCAATCTTCAAGCCAAGCGTCAGCGTGTTGGGTCACGACCCAAGTTACGCGACTGCGATAGTGCCCTTCTGCCGAATCACGCCATCAACTCAGCGCCTTAACAAGTTCGCTCAACTGCCATCCGGCGACTGTTTTGACTTCCTACCCCCGATGCAATAATGTGCTGACTTACAGAAACTGTCGCAGACGACAGTGGCGCCCATAGAAAAGAAGCGTAAATGGCGCCGCCCCGCCGCCGGTCCGCAACCTCAGAGTGATGCTATGAAAAGCTGGATAGTCGTTTGTTTGTCGGCAATGACAATTCTCCTGTGCGGTCTGGCCGCGTCGCACGCTGCGGCGGCGGAGTCGCCGGCGAAGGTCGCTTTGAAGGGGGATTGGGAAGTCCAGGTCGATCTCGTCGGCAACGGGGCGGAGCCGGGACTTTCGGCGCTGGTCGCGGTTGAATTGCCGGGCTTGTATACCGTGACGGCCGAGCGGCACGCGAGTTTGCCGGTCTATGACCCGGCCAGACCGCAGTATCTGCGAGGCGAACGATTGACGGCGTTGATTGCGGAATCGCTGACCGCGCCCGACTTGTTGGATCCGTCCAGCGTCGTCGTGCGCGGCGGACCAGCCGATACGGATGAAACCTACGTACGTGGTCGCGATTATGAATTTGAAAATCGCTGGGGTGGGATGGGCCGTATCGTCGGCGGGCGAATTGCGGAGGGGAGCCCGGTCTACATCAGCTACCAACATTCGCTGTCGCGAATCGATTCGGTGGTGCTGAACGCCGCCGGAGAAATTGAATATCGAACCGGCGAGCCGGCCGCCACGGCGCCAGCCCCGCCCCAGATCGTCGCATCCGAGCGTCGTTTGGCGAACGTCTGGATCCCGGGCCGAATCGAGCGGCTGACCAAACAGAATCTGTTTCCGCTGTTGGAAACGGCGTATCCAGAGCCGCCGGCAGCTTCGCCTTCGCTGGCCGAGCAGAAGATTCCGCACGCCATGGCCAAGTTGCGTGCGGGCGAGCCGCTACGAATTTTGGCTTGGGGGGACAGCGTGACCGAGGGGGCGTATTTGTCGAACCGAGAACGTGATCACTGGCAGCAGCAGTTCGTCGCACGGCTGCGGCAGCGTTTCCCGATGGCGAAGATTGAATTGGTGACCGAAGCTTGGGGTGGACGCACGACGGCCTCCTACCTGGGCGTTCCGCCAGGTGCGGAGCACAACTACCAGGAAACGGTCTTGGGGGCCAAGCCGGACCTGGTCATCAGTGAGTTTGTGAACGACGCAGGTCTCAGCCCGGCGATGGTCGAAGAGCGCTACGGAAAACTGTTGGCCGACTTTCAAGCGATCAACGCCGAGTGGATTATTTTGACGCCGCACTATGTGCGCCCCGACTGGATGGGACTGGATCGGCAGAATGACGTCGATGAGGACCCGCGTCCCTATGTGAAAGGGCTACGCGAATTCGCCGCCAAGCATCCAGTGGCGCTGGCCGATGCGTCGCTACGGTATGGCCGCTTGTGGCGCCAAGGGATTCCCTACAACAGCCTGATGGTCAATTGCATCAATCATCCCGGACCAGAGGGACTAAGCATCTTCGCCGATGCATTGATGGAGCTCTTTCCGCAAAAGTGAAGCAGGCGCGCACGATATTTCCTCGTCACTGGAAAGACAAAAGTTCCGTAGGCTGGGTCGAGACCCAGCATATTGACGCTTGGACTTAAGAACGCTGGGTCTCGACCCAGCCTACGCGATTTTCTCCGGTCACATCCCTTTGAACGCATTCCAAAAGCTACCGTAGTATCCGGAAATTACCGGGTACCGATCCTCCGGAAAGCCTTTCGACGCGAGTCCAAATTGATTGCGATCTTCGTCGTAGAAGATGAGGTAGCCGTCCCCTTCCGGCAATTCTTTGAGCACGATCCAGACGTCGACGATCGCGTCTTTGATTTTGCCGTTGCGGACCAGGCGGTGGATCATCGGCGTGGGCGTCGGCTTGATCAGCGCCGTGCGGAGATTGAAGGCGTGCGAATTGGATTCGTCCCACCGGTCGTCGATTTCCTGCAGGACTAGCTGGCGGACTTCACGTGCATCCACTGGAGTTCTCCGTCGGCGGTTAGTGTGAGGGAATTTTCGTTCCACGCGGCTCAGGTAGCCGCAAACGTTTGACGGAAGCACGGGCCAAAACGGACGATGGGAAGAATCCAATGTCATTCTCTTGGACTATACTATCAAGTTCATCCCTTCGCGGTCTTGGCGCTGCAACCTAACCATAACGCCAAGTCGAATTGTTCACTTCCCTTCTACCTTCCCTGCTCTCGCCCCGCCAATGAATCGACGTTTGCTGACCAAGCCCGGAATCGTGTTGACCGTTTTCGCAAGCGGTTTCATCGGGATTGCCTTCTTGGCGGCTTGGCAAGCGGGCTTGTTCCAGCCGCGTCTTCAGCGGCTTATCCGGCAGTTGCAAACAGCGAAGGAGGCGGAGGATCGCTACGCGGCCGCGGAAGAATTGGGAGAAATGGGAGCGGCGGCGCGGCCTGCCGTGCCGCCGCTAGTCGCAGCGCTCGACGACGACGGCGTCTACATGACGACCGCCATGCTGATCTTTCCCCAAGAGCACTACGTCCGGAACGCCGCCTCCAAAGCGATCGGGCAAATCGGCGGCCCAGAAGCGGTGGACGCGTTGATCTCGGTCATCGCCACCAAGGGAGACTCCGATTGGTATACGTCCAGCATGGCGGCACGCCTGCTTGGCGAGTTCGGCGCTGAGGCGCGGCCTGGCGCCGAGCGACTGCTGGACGCGATCGACGGTTGTCGGCAGGGGGAAGTCGTGAAGCAGTCCATCACGGTTCTGACCGCAATGCAAATTGAACCAGGCTCGCCGGCCGCAGACAAGGCGCGCGACGTGTTGCCGCAGTTCTGCAATTGGGGAAATGAAACTGGTCCATGGGCAGCCCAGCTGCTCTACCGGTTGTGGCCGGAGGATCAAGAGGCGGTGGAGTATTATGTAGCGGCGATGCTCGGTGGCCGCTCGACTGCCGGGGTTGGCATGATCCCCATCAATGAACAAACGATCCCGCTAATCATCAATCACCTGGGAGATGGAACGCGCGAAGCGGCGATCACTCACCTGGCCGCGGCGGACGCGGATCTAGTCGTGACTCCACTCACGGAAGCGCTGCAGCGTCCGGAGCGGCTCATTCGAGCCGGCGCCGCGACAGCGCTCGCGAAACATGGAGCCGAAGCGGCGGAAGCCGAGCCCGAGTTGACCGCGCTGTTGGCCGATAAGGACGAGAACGTGCGTCTGGCCGCTGCGACAGCTCTGTGGGAGTGCGCTCACCAGGTGGAAACGGTGCTGCCGGTCCTGGTCGCCGCCCGGAAGTCGGCAGCGGCGCCCACACGTCAGACGGTTCAATCTTTCGTCTACAGCCGAGGTAGCGAGGACGCGTGGGCGGTCGTCTCCTTGGCTCAGTTCGCCGCGACGGAACGTCCCAAAGAGGAACGCCTCTTCGCGCTGGAGCTGTTGTCGCAAATCAAAAGGTCCACCCCTGAATCAAGCGAAGTGCTGCTGGAATTGCTACGTGATCCAGACGCCGATATCCAGCGAGCCGCCGCGAAGGCGGTTGCGGCGTCCGAGAAGAAATAGCGGCGGAAACAGGTCCCAATGCTTGAGCCGCCAGAAATGATCGATACGAAAGAACAACCAATGACGCGCCCCATTTCTATCCTTTCCTGTTTGCTTGCCATGTTGGCAGTCGGCGAGTTCGACAGCGTGAAGGCGGAAACGCCGACTTCTAGCGTCTGGAACGGGACGCCGGTCTCGCTGACGGCGAACGAGATGTCGATTGCGACCGGCCAGCCTTCGCTGGTGCTGATGTCGAGCGGCTCGACGCATGTGCCGGTCTGGTCGTTGTCCGGAGGTACGGTGGGGCAGTCGGTCTCCGGCGTGGTGGATGGCTTCCCCAGCGATGTCGCCGCGGTGAAAGTCGAGATCGTCGTCACCACGAACGACAAAGAGACGAGCTCCGATTTTTCCGACGTCTACCGAGTTCACCTTTCGCAAATGGTCGAGGGCGCCCCGTTCACCGCTCGGAATTTTTTGGGCGACGTCGTGCGAACGACGCTGCCGCCGGCGCCTCTTTACGCGCGGACCATTCTCCTTGAGTCGTATTACGAAGTGAAGCCGCACGCGCCGATCACGGTCCGCGTGCAGCGCGAGCCAGGCGATCCGGCCGACACCTTCACTCGGCCGACCGGCTTGGCGCTGGTGAGAGTCACGCCGCTGCCGGCGCTCGCCAAGCCGTTGGTCGTGCAAGAAGGACCAGGTTATGACTCGTGGCCGATGATGCAAGCGATGGGCGACAAGCTGGTTTGCACCTACAGCCGCGGCTCGGGCCATACGATCGGCGAAGACGCCCGCGCCGTCTACGCGCGGACTTCGACCGACCAGGGAAAGAGCTGGACGCCGGAAACGGTGGTCGCCAATTCGCCAGGCTACGGCGACGTCACCGTCGGCAAGGGTCTGGACTCGACCGGGGCGATGCTGTTGTGGGTGCGGCGAGTCGGCAAGCAGTGGCATCATGATCTCTACCGGACCACCGACGGAGTAAAGTTTGAGTTGATCGCGACGCCAGAGATGGAAGTGACGCCGATCCAGATCACCGACGTCATCGATGTCCCGACAGTCGGGCTGATGGCGCTCTGGTTCGCTGGAAGCTACGGCGACCCCGGCCCCAATCACTCGTGGGGAACGCTGACCAGCAGCGACGATGGGAAGACCTGGAAACAGAACGTCATCGAAGCGGAACTGACCAAAGAGAACTGGCCGACCGAGCCGTCGGCCGTTTACCTGGGAGACGGCAAGCTTTTGGCGATCGGGCGAACGGAAGTGGGAGGCAACTCCACAACGCGTTCGCAATTCCAGATGGTCTCGACCGACTACGGCGCCACCTGGAAACGGTCGCCGACCAATATCAGCGACGTCGTCATATCGACGCCGAGCCTGATCCTTGACGCTGACACGGGCCTACTAAGCAACTACTACTATCAGCGCGGCCCGCGCGGCCTGCTGCGGCGACGCGTGGTTGATCCGAACTTCATCTTCGACCATCCGCAGAGTTGGCCCGCGTCGGAAGCGATCGCCGCCGGGAGTCAGCTCACGGTCGACGCCGGGAACGCCAACGCTACGTGGATCGGCGACAAGCATTTCATCTCGTACTACTCCGGTGCGGCGCCGGATACGTCGGTCTTCGTTGCGGAAGTGCCGGCCCCGCAGGCGGAGAAATAGAGGACGGCACGGCTCACCGAAGAACACTGTCGCAGACGACAGCGCCACCCAGACTTCGTCCACGTTCTTTTTGAAACGGCGATCCATTTCCGTTACTGTAGGTAGATTCCCAAACAGTTCGACGCACGAATTGCTCCCGCTTACGCCCCGAACACCACGGAAAAGTGACGACATGACGCGAGTCTTCTTCCTCCTGCTCTTGGCGTTGGCCTGGACGAATATCGCCGCCGCCGACGATCGCCCGAATATTCTCTGGATCACGATCGAAGATTGGAGTCCTGATCTCTCTTGCTATGGAACGAAGGGGATTGAGACGCCGCATGTCGACAAGCTGGCGTCCGAAGGGATTCGATATCAGCGGGCCTTTACGACGGCGCCGGTCTGCTCCCCGTCCCGTTCGGCGATGATGACCGGGTTTCACCAGAACTATATTGGGGCCCATCAACATCGCACCGACGACAAGCAGCCGCTCCCCTATGGCATTCGGCCTATCCCGCATCTGATGGCCGACGCTGGCTACTTCACTTGCCTGATGAGCAAGAAGACCGACTGCAACTTTTTGCCCGACTCGCCCAAAGAACTGTTCCAGGGGAAAGATTGGAGCGAGCGGAAACCGGGACAGCCCTTCTTCGCCCGGATTACCTTTCAAGGGACGCACCGGCCGTGGAACCGCGATCCGGTTCGCCCGATCGATGGCAAGGATGTCGAACTACCGCCGTACTACGCCGATACCCCGTTCATTCGCCGCGACTGGGCGAACGGGCTCGAGCAGATGCAGTTGGTCGACCGGGAAGTCGGCGCCCTGCTGAAGCGTCTCGAAGACGAAGGGCTAAAGGAGAACACGCTCGTCTTCTTCATCGGCGATCACGGCCGCTGTCATATCCGGGGCAAGCAGTTCCTGTATGACGAAGGGACGCGGATCCCGATGATCTTTCGTTGGCCCGAACGCGTGAAGCCGGGCCAGGTCAATGACGACCTCGTCTACTCGATCGACATCTGCGCGACGCTGCTTGAAGTGGCCGGCGTGACGCCGCCGGTTCCGCTGCATGGGAAGAGCTTGTTTAGCAACGACGTCAAAGAGCGGAAGTACCTGTTCGCCGCCCGCGACAAGATGGACGACACGCACGACGCGATGCGTTCGATTCGCTCGAAGACGCACAAGTTGATTCTGAACCTGATGCCGGAGCGGGCCTACTGCCAACTGAGCTTCTACAAGGAAGGTTCTTATCCGCCGCTCGCCGAGATGAATATTCTGAACCTGGAAGGAAAGCTGACGCCGGTGCAAGCGGCGTTCATGGCGAAGAGCAAACCGCCGATTGAGCTGTTCGACCTGACCAAAGATCCGCACGAAATCAACAACGTCGCCGACGATCCGGCCTATGCCGCCGTCAAAGCGGAGATGCTAGCCGAGCTCGAAACGTGGCGGAAAGAAGTGATCCACGACCAGGGGGTTTCGGACGAGTTCCGCGCCGTCGGCGTTTTCCCCGAATCATGCCCCACTCCGACCGTCGGCCAATGGGCGTTCGACCACGGCGACGAGTACGACTTCCGCAAGACCGGGCTCCCCGGCTGGTACCCGACGCGGACGCTGGAGGAATGGAAAAAGGTGAAAGCGGCGTGGGAACCGTACGTCTTCCGCGAGCCGAAAGAAAAAGTGGCCCGGCCGAAGATCCCGCACACGCAAAAGCCGAAGGTGAAAGCGACGGCGAAGAAGTAAGCAGGCTTTTGATCGCGTAGGCTGGGCCGAGCCCCAGCCTACAAGAATCTTTCCCGCACATTCATGGCCACGTAAGGCTGTGGCCATGGCGCCCGGACAAGTGAAGCGTTCTACTTGCCCGACTCGGCGACCACCTTCTTCTTCGTCGACGCCCAGTCTGATTTCGGCGTCGCTTCCCAAACACCGAAGTCTTTGAACGAGACCGATTCGCCGCTGACGGTCAGGCCGAAGTTGGTTTTGTCGACGTCGATCGCTTCGTGCGAACCGTAGCCGACTTGTTTGCCATCGAGTCGGGCCAGGAACTCGGGACCGTTCAGTTCGACGACCAGCGTGTGCCACTCGTTGGGCGCGATCGCCGTTTTGACCGTTTGCAGCGTCGCCGCTTTGTCGGGGCCGGCATGGTCGTGGTCATCTTTGCGGAGGGTGAATCCTTGTGCGTTCACGATGACGCGCGAGTTGTGCCCTTTCGCGTCGTTGATGCTGAGCGTCGTCGTCTTGGCGCCTTCCAGCTTGAAGGAGTATTGAACCACCACGTTGCGTTGCTTCAGATTGGCTCGAATGACCGCGCCATGCATGTCTTCCGTCAGTTCTGAACCTTGCGTCGCGCCGTCGACCGCTTCCCATTTTCCTTTGGCGGCTCGCCAAGGTTTGCTCACGCCGGTGGCAAACGAGTCATTGAGCAGCTGCTTGCCTCGCTCGCACATCAGCGTCTCCGCCTGGCTGGACGACGCGGCCGGCTCTTTCGCCATGGTGACTGAGGTCATCAGAAGGGAGCAAAACCCAAACGCAACGAGAGTCGACTTTCGCATGGTAGTCTTCCTGAACGATTTGACATGACGGGGGATGCCGCGATTCGTTTACCCTACTCTCTGGCAACGCCCGGCGCCACACAGGCCGGCGCCGATTTTCCTGGACGCCAACTTTTCAGCCCGCTACCTTGGTGGGACGCCGCCAACGATCCTGGTCCGCTTGCCGAAAGAGTCTGCCGATGGAGCCGGTCCCGGTCAAAACGAGCTCGAAGCTACGCGTGACGTATAGTCTGCATCTCGCAGAAAGCGCGAGCCGTTCGCAGGTGGTGGTTTTGCATCATGGAATCCTGCACACCCGGGCGACTTTTCTCGACTTGATCGCCGCGCTGAACCAGTTGGGAATCCATGCGGTGATGATCGAGCAGCAATCGCAAGACGCAGGCTTTTGGCGAAACTGCATCGGGATGGGGGCCTACGCCGAAGGGATGAAAGACGCGCTCGTCGCGATTCGAACGGCGCTGGCCGCGAGCGAAGAGCCGCTGCAAATCGGGATCGTCGCCGTTCATTCGATGGGGGGCGAGATATGGGAAGAGACGCGGGAGAAATATCCCGAACTGCGGCGCCCGACGGTAATGATGGCGCCGATCCCTCAGAACGGAGCGCTGCGAACTTCGCTCCGACTGCTGCGTGATTATCCCTTCGCGTTTCTCAAAGCGGCGCTGACGTTCAGCGTGCTTTCGCTGGCGAAAACGCCAGAGCAAGTGAAGCGCCTCTTCTTTCACGAGACGGCCAACATGGAAGTGGTCCGGCGGACTACCAGTCAGCTGACCCACTCTCCCTTCTGGTCGTATTTGCAGCTTACCTTTCGCTGGTTGCTGCGGCCGAAGATCTCACGGCAGGACATGCCGCAACTGCTTCTCTACAGCGAGAGCGATTATATCTTTCAGCCGTGGGAGTTCGACAAGACGCGTAAGCTGTACGGCGACTTGCTCGACGAACAAGCGATGCTCGGCGGGCACGATTTTTTTATTGGCGACGCGCGTCCCACGGCGGCGGCGATTCAGGAGTTTTTTGAGAAGCACAAGAAAGTACGTACGGACGACATTCACCAGTAACCCGAACGGCTAATCTTCCGGACTTCGGCAGCGTTTCCAAGGTTCGTCGACGGAGTCTCGCCAAGCGATCCAGCCGAGCGGCAGATCGGCGATTTCGGCCAATCGCGGGTCAATTCGCAACATAGTACGCAGCGAGACGATGCGAGCGTCCGATTCGCTTTCGGGAATGCCGTCGAGAGAGTGGAACTGCCATGCCCCGTCCTCTTCATCATGGCTGACGTAATGAATCCAAGCTCCTTCCTCGACAACACTTTTGCTCGTGAAGCAGACAACGTTAGGTTCATCCGGGAATGGCCAGTTCACTATCGATTCTCCTAGAAACTTGCGGGACGTCGGCAGATTATACTAGCAAAGAATGGCGGCCGCGTTACGGTTCGCGCGTAATTCGCTGAGACATCACCTTCCTTATTACAACAGTTGACCGCCATGCTTCGCATCCTCTTCGCCGTTATGACGCTCTCGCTCTTTTTTTTCGCCGCCTGGCCGTTGTTACGGAGTCCGCGTGAACCGTACGCCGGCGAGTCGCTCCCATCCGATGATCCTCCCGCCAACACGCTTTCGATCGTCGCCTATGACCCGAAGAACGGCGATCTGGGGGTCGCAGTGGCGAGCAAGGTGCTCGGCGTCGGCTGCATCGTTCCCTGGGGAAAAGCAGGCGTCGGCGCGATCGCGACGCAGTCGCACGCCAACACCGCCTATGGTCCGCTGGGACTGGAACTGCTGAAGGAAAAGTCGGCGAGCGAAGTGGTCGAACTGCTGACGACCGCCGATCCGGGGAGAGACTTTCGCCAACTTGGGATCGTCGACTCCCAAGGAAGAGTCGCCAGCTATACCGGCGCCGGCTGCGACGCATGGGCCGGACAGATCGTTGGTGAGAACTTCGCCGTGCAGGGAAATCTGCTAACCGGCGAAGAGGTGCTGAAAGCGATGGCGGACAGTTACCGCGCCGCCCGCGAAAGCGGCGAAGGGGAACTGGGCGACTGGTTGGCGGCGGCCCTCGGTGCCGGAGTCGCCGCCGGCGGGGACAAACGAGGCAAACAATCGGCGGCGCTGATGGTCTACCGGGCTGGCGCGGGCTACGGCGGCAATGATCGTTACATTGATCTGCGAGTGGACGATCACCAGGAGCCGGAGAAGGAGCTTGCGCGGCTGTTGGAAGTGCACAAGGAATTCTTCGCCCATGCGCATCGCCGCGAGTCGGATGAGGAATGAGCGGAGAGCGTCAGGCCGAGACCTGACCTACGTCATCACGCGGAATGCGCTTCTCGATACGCCGTTTCCACCGAATCCGCGCAAAAGATGCGGCAAGTCGCACGCGTGCGTCCAGACCCCGCCAACAGCGGAATATCTGCGATTATCCCGTCCTAAAGTCAGCGCTGCGTAATACGGCTGCACCACGTTTTCCGGCTTTGTCGACTGCGCCCTGTCGGCCGCTCCCCAGCCATCTCGGCAGGAGTCCTCGCCCAAAATGGGGTGCTATCTTTGCCAGACGCCGGCCCGCTTGGCCCGCGCATCTGGTTTGGTGAACTGATTTCCGCAGCCATCCGAAGGAATCCAAAACGTGAAGATTCGTAATCGTATTCTCGTGCCGATCATCACGTCCGTCGCGGTCGTTTCGCTGGTCGCATTCGTCTCGCTGGACTACATGTTCTACGCCGAGACCGACCGCAACCGGATCGATACGACCGTCGCCAAGCTGACGGACATTCAGCAGAAGGAGCGCCAAGTCGCCGAACGCTGTCTGGTCCTCGCGTCGCTTTTCAGCCAGGCGCCGAAAGTGCAAGCGGCGTACGCCATCGCCCATCAAGGCTCGATGGAGGACGCTGACGATCCCCGCTCGGCCGAAGCGCGCGAGCTGTTACGTACTGAGTTCACACCGTTCGCCGATGGCTACGCCGCCGCGACCGACGGGCGCCCTTTTAATCTCCACTTCCATCTGCCGACCGGGCGCAGCCTGTTGCGACTTTGGAAGAGCGATCAAACGACCAGCGACGACATCTCCGACTTCCGCCAGACGATCGTCGACATCAACGACGGCGATCATGATCCGATCGTCGGCATCGAAGTCGGCCGCGGCGGATTCGCCATCCGGGGCATTGCTCCGGTGACCGGTCCTGCTGGCGAGCATCTCGGCTCGGTGGAAGTTCTCTCGGACTATTTGCCGGTGATCATGACGGCGCAGGATCGGGAAGAAGACGATATCGCCGTCTACATGAATGCGAAACTCGCGCCAGTCGCGACAAAACTGAACGATCGCGAAAAGTATCCGCTGCTAGATGAGCGTCATATCCGCGTTATGACGTCGAATGCGGAACTGACCGACGCTTTGATCGACGCAGAAATTCTCGACCTTAGCGCCACTGAACAAGTGATTCAGCGCGTCGGCTCTTATCAGATCGCCATCTCGCCGGTGCTCGACTATCGAGGAGAGAACATCGGCGCCGTCGTCGTTGCGACCGACCTGACGAGCATGCTGAACCGCTACGCCCAATTTCGTTGGCTGTTGGCCGGCGGAATCGGACTGTTGCTGGTCATTTTGACGATCATCGCCTGCTACGTTTCCCACTCGATTTCCTACCCGCTTGGCCAAACGGTCGAGTTGTTGAAAGACATCGCCCAAGGCGAAGGGGATTTGACCAAACGGTTGGACGACTCTTCGCAAGATGAAATCGGCGAGTTGTCCCGCTGGTTCAACACGTTCATCGCCAAACTGCAGGGAATCGTCGCCGAACTGTCGCTCAACACGCACACCTTAGCGAGTTCGTCCGCCGTCCTTTCGGACACGGCGACTCAACTGGCCAGCGGAGCGGAAGAGACGACGCATCAATCTTCCGACGTCGCTGCTGCGTCGGAGCAGATGTCGATGACCATGTCGAGCATGGCCGCCGCGTCGGACGAGATGACGATGAAGATCCGCTACGTCGCTTCTGCGACTGAAGAGATGACGACTTGCATCGCCGAAATCGCCAAAAACGCCGCCGATGCGTCGACCGTCGCCGGCGAAGCGGCCAATCTGGCGCATGCGAGCGACGTGACCATCACGGAACTGGGGGAAGCGGCCACCGACATCGGCAAAGTGATCCAAGTGATCCAGGAGATCGCCGAGCAAACCAACCTGTTGGCGTTAAACGCGACGATCGAAGCGGCCCGGGCTGGAGAAGCGGGAAAAGGCTTCGCCGTCGTCGCGTCGGAAGTGAAAGACTTGGCGAAGCAGACTGCGATCGCTACGGAAGAGATTCGCGCCAAAATCCTGGGCATTCAAGGTTCCAGCGACAACGCGGTCGAGTCGATCCAGCAGATCACCGGCGTCGTTCGACGCGTCCATGAAATCTCTCGCACGATCGCCTCGGCGGTCGAAGAGCAAAACGTGACGACGCGCGAGATCGCCACCAACATCTCGCAAACCTCCAACGCCACCGAGTCGATCGCCACCGGCATCGCCCAGTCGGCTCAGGCCAGCGGAGAAATCTCGCGAAACATCAACGGCGTGAGTCGATCGAATCTGCAAACGTCGCAAGGTGCCCAGCAGACCCGAACCGCGGGGCGCGAACTATCGGACCTGGCCGCCAACCTGCGGGCGCTGGTGGGACAATTCAAGATCTAGGTGGGTAGGCCTGGCGGGACCTGCGGGATCGCCAGGCGACTCCGGCCTACTTGCCCTGTAGCGCCGGATCGTGCGCTTCACGAACGGCGTCGTAGCCTAGCGCGGCGAATTCCGAGACGACCTTCGCGTGGTTCTGGGCGACCTTTACCGCGTCAGGCGTCTTGCCGGTGACGACGACTTTGATCCCGTTATCCAGTTGCTCCACTTTCGTCGTGATCTGGTCATGGTATTTGACCAATTCGACGAAGGCCGGATCCCAACGGCGGACCATCGCGCCGCTACCGAGTCGCTTTTGCATATAGGCGAGGTGCTGTTTCAGCTTGGCGGCGACTTCTTTGTTTTTGGTGGTGGTCGTCGCTTCGTACCCATCATCGCGCAACTTCACTTCGCGCGTCAGTTCCTTGTGATGGTCAGCAAGGTAGTGAATCAGCGCTTGCTGCTCTGGGGGGAGTGGGCCTCGCATCGGCTCAGCGCTCCAAAGGACCGAGGTTGGGAAACAAGCGAGCATCGCCAGCAGCGCGACGGGACGGAAGACAGTGGCGGCGTTCATGACATTACCCTGCTGAAATGGTTGGAGCGTTTTGCGTCCCTTGTACCATTTTTTCACAAAGTCAAGAATTGACGAGTCGGGGAATGCCTGACACGTTCTTGGCCGGCCATCGACGCATGCTTTGGGCGCTCGATTTGCAGCAAAATATTGAAGACCTATCCCATCGCTCGATTGAAGGAGAAATTACCATGAACGTCACCGAATACCTGCATGAAAAACAGGTCAACTTTGAGAAGATCCTGCACCCGAACGCCTACGGCGCCAATCGTCTGGCACAGACGCTTGGGGTGTCTGGACATCAAGTCGCCAAGACGGTTTTGCTGAATGCAGATGGAGACTACACCTCGGTCGTGGCGGTCTTGCCGGCCGATAAGTCGGTCGATTTGAGGGCCGCGGCGCAGATGCTCGGCGATTGCAAGTTGACGCTCGCCACCGAGGAGCAAATCTCTCAACATTGTCCCGATTGCGAAGTGGGCGCGTTGCCCCCGTTTGGTTCGCAGTACCATATGCATACGATTATGGACGCGAGCCTGCTGGAATACGAGAATATCGTGTTTGAAGGCAACACGCACCACGAGGCGATCCAGATGACCGCGAGCGATTTCCGCATGATTGAATCGCCGTTGGTCGGCCATTTCGCCCGCTAACGCGACCAGAAACAACAACGATATGTCGATTGATTCCGACGCCCTCGTCGAGTGGCTTATGACGCCGTCCGCCTATGCGGACGGCACAACCCGCGTCGAGCGTCTGGAGACGCACATTTCGTGGATCTTTCTGACCAATCGGTTCGCTTACAAGCTGAAGAAGCCGGTCCGGTTCGACTTTCTCGACTTTCACACGCCGCAAATGCGCCGTGCGGCGTGCGAAGCGGAAGTGCGCCTGAATCGCCGTCTGGGAGGTGATACGTACCTCGGGGTCGTCCCGATCACCCAGTCGGACGCCGGCTTGGCGATCGATGGCGAGGGGACGCCCATCGATTGGCTGGTGAAGATGAAGCGGCTGCCGGCCGATCGCTCGCTTGACCGCCTGATTGCGGAAGAGCGTCTGAAGCCGCACGACATCGAACCGCTCGCGAAAACCCTTTCGCGGTTCTACGCGGCTCAGCCTCCGCTAGAAATTGCACCTGCCGAGTATCGCCGCCATTTCGAGGAGCATGTTCGCAGCAATTTGCATGATCTCGCCAATAGCGACGTTTCGCTCGATCAGGGCGCAATTCGCCGGATTCATCAAGCGCAGCTTCGGCTGCTCCTTCATCATCCCCATCTCTTTGACGAGCGGGTCGAGTCAGGGCGAATTGTGGAAGGTCACGGCGACTTACGTCCTGAACATGCGTTTCTGCTCGCCGAACCGGTCGTGATCGACTGCATCGAGTTTAACGCCGACTACCGCCGGATCGATCTGTGGGACGAACTCTGTTTCTTTGCAGTCGAATGCGAAACGCTTGGCGCCGGTTGGATTGGCGAGTTTTTGTTGGAGGCTTACCAAGGAGCGAGCGACGACAACCCGCCTGACTCCCTCTCTCACTTCTATCGCAGTTACCGGGCCTGCGTGCGGGCCAAGGTAAACGCGATCCAAGCCGGCGCGGCGCCGGAAGACGTACAGCGAAGTCTGCTCGCAGGCGCACAAGCGCGGCTGGAGATCGCCGACAAAGCGGCCCGGCAGTTGAGCCGTCCGCAATTGATCATCATCCGCGGGCTCACCGGCAGCGGCAAAACGACGCTGGCCGAGCGTCTGGCCGCAACCTACGCCGTCGACCATCTGCAAACCGACGCGATTCGCCGCGAGTTATTCGGCGCTAGCGACGAGCGCGCCGGTTACGGCCAGGCGATCTATCGTCCGGAAAATCGGGAGTTCGTCTATGACCAACTCTTTTCCGCCGCAGCCGAGCGCTTGCAACAAGGGCATTCAACCATCATCGACGGGACGTTTCTCACTGCGGCCCAGCGAAGTCGCGCCGTCGAGTTAGCCGAACAACACAACGCGACGCCGGCGCTGCTGGTTTGCGAGTGTCCGGAAGAGATCGCCAAAGTGCGAATCGTGCGACGAGCCCAGGAAGGGAACTCCCTCTCGGAATCGCACTTGGATATCTTGGCGGCACAGCAACAACGGGAGGAACCTGATCCGGAAGGCGTGGAGAGTCACAAGATCGACGCCGCGGCGGATCTCGATCAGCAGGTCGCTGCGGCGATCAACACGTTGCGTATCCACCACTAGAGTTAGCGGCGAATCGCCACGCGAACGCTGCTCGTTGATCGCGCACGAGCCAGTCTGATCGCTTTGGCGCCAGTTCGTTTGTAAATCGTTCGCACATCGATTCGTGCATCAAAAAAATTGCGGGTTGTGGCAGAGCGCATGACATCTCAAGACCGCAAGAACGTCCTCCTGTTTTGTGCGGGCCTCTACGTCTTGATCGCCGCATTCTTCTTTGCGGTGACGCCGGAAGCGGCTGGCGTTGGACGCCAAGCGTTGTATTTGTCGACGGCTTTGGGCGCCTGTGCCGCGGCGGTTTGGCTCTGGCGAATTCGAGCGAAAAGCTGACCTACGGCGTTTCCTACGTCACCACCATCGTATGACGAATAGCGCGGCTGCGACCGCTAACGCTAGTCCGTAGCCGATCCAACCAACCAAACGCAACCGATCCGCGCGCGGTGTCGAAGGCTCTGGCCTCCCAGCGATCATATAACAGGCCGTATTCCAAACGATTCCGCTAACGATCAGCGTCAGCGGAATCACCGCAGGCCCCATCACCCCTGACTCCATCTTTCTCTCCCTATTCCTCTCTGCCCCTGTTCGCCCCGTAAGGCGAGAACTTCTCCACCTGCCCGCGTTGTCGTGCATTTGAGAAGCTGTTTCGTCGTTCCGGCCAACGCACAACTTGCCGCCACATTGACACTTAACCCTATACGTACGAATGAGATCCGTACCCTGAGCCGCGTGAAAAGGGCGATCCGTCATTCGCCTACCACAAACAGAAGCGGAATTGAGGCCGACAAGTGGTCAAAATTCCTGCCGATTCATGGACTTTGGCGAAAAAGAGAGACTTGAACGCATAACGCCGCCCCGGATGGTTCCGGCGGCGGCGGTTCGTTCTTACGGCGGATCGTCGCTGGGGGCGCTGAGATCGAGCTGCCTAGAATCAATGCCCAAACGCGGTTCCACCACCCCCAAAGGCGCTCGGCGGGCTAAAGGCGCCCGGCTGGTAGCCGTAGGCGGGATTCGGCCCACGGTAGAACGTGCTGTTCGTCATGTAGTTCCGCGGCCCGTTGTACAGGTAGAAGTTGTAGTAGTCGGGTCCGCTGTAGCCGCTGGTCGAACTGTAGGTCATGCCGCCGCCCGGTTGGTAGTAGCGAAAACCGCCGTAGGTGTTCGGAGCGGAATAGTTCATTCTGCCGCCATACGTCGGGTAGCCAGGCCGGCTAATGACGCTCGGCGCGCGGAATCCACCGGCTCCGAAGCTTGGTCCGCCAAAGGAGCGGCTGGAGGCGAAGGGACTTTGGGCGTGAGCGAGCGTTCCGAAAACCAAGATGGCGACCAACGCCGAAGAAAGCTGCTTTACCATCGGGCAGACTCCTCTGTTCGGTAACACCGTACCTGATGGGGAGCGAACCGCGCCGATTCGCTCTACCCTGCCCCAGCAAATTTCAAGGTACTCCTCTGCCACAGCCAAGGCAATGATCCTTCTCGCCAGAGTGCAGGAAGTCGGCATTACGGCCTTGCTTGTCGGTCGTTCAATTCGGTCGTCCAACCGGACCGTCGATTTGACGAACTCCTACGTTGTCGAAACCATCGCCGAAAAAAAACTTGCCTAAGGTAATCAAGGGGCAAGCCAGGTCGGTCCAGTAAAACCAAGACGTGGGATTTCATATTGTCCGACAGGGACCACGCGTCGAAATACATACAGGACCGTTCTCGTTCGATCGCTATATGCAAACTTCTCCCCGGTCGGCTCCCATTCCCCTTCGCGAATGAACGGGGTCTGCAGGGCCGCCTTTTCCGCCAAGGCAAAATACGCATAACCGGGTTTTGTGACTTTGACTACGATCGCCCCCTTCCCATCGCCAGCGACGCGTGCAAAGCGCTTGAGCGAAAAGTCTTGGGGCACGTCGATCCAAACGTACTTTCGATCGGACAACGCTTTGCCGCCGTTGGCGAGCGTCTGAAATTTTTCAGCTCCGGAGATGATTTCAACTTCCGCAGCAGCGAATTCAGGCTGAAACGCTTTGGACGATTTCAACTGTTCAATTTCTTCCAGAGCGGCGCGGGCCTCTTCCACCTTGCCGTCGCGCACCATTTCTTTGATGACGCGTTCGTAGGCGTTTTCCAGCCCGGCAATCGCACGCTGCAGCGCACTCACGTAGCGATCGGTCGAGACCGTCGTAGGAAGGGCGCCAGTCTCCTTGAACGCAGCCGTTTCTTTCGTCACGACGTCGACGAGCTCTAGATCGCCGCGGAGCACCGCCGTTTCCTTTTTCGATTGCAGTTGATCTTGGAGAGACTTCTTTGCATTCGCGGTATCCGAGAGACACTTTTCCCATGCGGCCTGAATCGCGGGATCCTTGATCTTCGGCTCTTGAGCCCAGGCCGGACTCACGGCGATGAGAAGGGAAAGGATCGCGGCAAATGCAAAGAGTTGAGCTGGCATTACTAGGGGCTTTCCAAGCCTGGCCGACGGGACTACCAAGAAGCGAAGACGAAGTTCGGCATGCGGAACTGAGTACCGGGGTCCGTTATATTCCGAGAAATCCCCTCTAGCAAGCGAAGCGTCGCTTCGTCGCCCAGGGGAATCGTCCCTCACCACCCCCCCTTGGTTAATGGGCACTTTGCCAATTCGCTAAAAACCCTTCCCGATTTCATTACGGCAAATCTCGATCAGTTTGCCGATTGCGTAATCCGTCGTCGAGATAAAATAACGTCGAAGCCAGCGGCAAGCGTTCGCTCGAAACTTTCGACCGCCCGCGGATGCAACACGTTGGCGCTCCACTACGAGTCTCTACGATGAGCGCACTCTCGATCCTTGCGAAAGATCTCATGCCATGGGACCCCAACTTTTGGATCGTGAGCGGCGCCATCGTCCTCGGATTTGTGATCCTCGCCATCGTCACGACCATCGCGAAGAGTCGAGAGGACCGAAAGCGGGCGACGGCCAATAGCGAGCATTACGCCGAGCGCGGCATTCGCTTTGAAGTCTCGGCGGAGATCGAAGAGGTCTTTCACGACGCCGATCTGTTTACGAACCGCAACGTCCGCATCGGGCAACTATCGCGGGAAAAGTACGGAAACGTCACAGCTGACGTTTATGAACTGACGTATCAAACCTACGATTCCGGCGACAATGAGTCGACCGTGACTCAGTTCGGCCAAACCGACGGAAACGAGTCCGTTTCGCGGCAGATTTCGCAAACGGTCGTCGCGCTGCCGATTGGACCGCACGACGGTCTCCGCTTTGGCGTCACACGTGTGGGCGGTTGGAATGGCAAATGCGCAAAACCATTTGGCCTGTTCCGTTCCCTCCGAATCGCCCAAAACGCAACGCCTGAAGAGGAGGCTGCGTCTACTTGGTTCAATCAGCATTTCGGCGTAAGGCTGTTCAAAGCCACGACCCGAACGCAGGTCGAACAGACGCTTGATTTAACCGTGCTCTCTTGGTTAATGGCGCACAAGCATCTGGAATTCGAATTCGCCGATAACCATCTGCTGGTCTGGATTCCTGGGACGGTCGTAGCTACCGCGGCGCGCGAAGCGTTGGCCCAGGAAGCTATCGAGCTGATGCGCACCTTGCGACAGAAAAGAGAGCGAGTCCCTCCGCTCATCTTCGTCGATAAGCCGATCGTCCAGACTCCTCCAAGCCTGATGGTGAACATTTTCGTATCGGCATTCGGCGCGACGCCAATTGTGAGTATCGTGTTGATCGCGAGCTTTTTAAGCGCCTTCGCATTTGGCGCGCTCGAGCAAGTCCCGCTGGAGACGACAATCGTCATCCTCGTCGCTGCCAGCGTGATCTGGTTGGGATCGGGATATTTCCTACTGAAACTAATCACGCGGTCGTCGCGAACACGCGCGGAGATGAATCTCCATGACCCAGCCGCCGTCGGCAGTTCGCTCGCGACAAGTCGATCCGCCGCTGCGGAAGAAGCAGCGACTCGCCGGCGGATGAGGAAACCGTAAGCAGCGGCGATAGCGATTACGCGTCGCTAGGCTGGAGCCGCTACAAGTAAAGGCCATTTCGGATTACCACCATGTACGCCACCTTGATTTTCGCAGCCGGATTCGGCGGGTTGGACCGTTACTTTTGGATGGTCATCGGCGCGGTAGTCCTGACGTCGATCGTTATCGCGATCGTATCGGCGATTTGGACAGCGCGATCGAACCGGCGACGACTGGAAGAAAACCGAAAACACTACGCGGAACGGGGAGTTCCTTTTCAAGCGGAAGCCGCAATCGGCGACGTCTTTCACGACGCAAGTCTCTTTCAAAATCACCGCGTGCAAATAACGCAACTTTCTCGCGCCACGTACGACGGCGTCGAAGCGGAGGTTTACGAACTTTCCTACGAGTCGACGACCAGCAATGGCGACGGAGGAACCGAGACGAGGACCATCTTGCAAACGGTCGCTTCTCTTCCGATCGGACCGCATGACGGACTTCGCTTCACCGTCGCTCCGCTACATGGTTGGTCGGGCAAGCTCGCCAGGCTGCTTGGCTTGACGGGAAAGATCGACAGCCGGAGACACGCAACCGCCTACGATCGCGAGTCGGTCGACTGGTTCAACCAGGCCTACGCCGTCTCGCAGATCGATTCCGCCAACCAGACGCGAATCGAACAGCTATTAGACGTTTCGTTGCTGAATTGGCTAAAAACTCGCAAGCATCTCGCTTTCGAATTGGCTGAAAGCCGCCTGCTCGTTTGGATACCGGAGACGGTCGCCAATCCAGCGGCGCGCGAGTCGCTCGCCAATGACGCCGTCGCGTTAATGCGAAAACTAGCAGCGCACAAATCGAGCGATTCGCCGGCCATCGTCGTCCAAGCGCCGACGATGTCAAACGCGCACAACCTGGTTATCTATCTGGCGATCTCCGGCTTCGGATCGTGGGGCGTCGCTGTCGTTTTCTCGGTATGCGGCTTTTTGATCATTGGTCTATCAGGACTGATCGAGCAAGCGCCCGGGCCGATAATGTTCGGGCTGATGGCCGCGACAATGCTCGTCTGGGGCGGGTCAGCCGTCTTCATCTTTAAATGGCTGATGCGGCGATCGCACTCGGTCGCGGGCATGAACTTGCATGACCCGGCGGCGGTCGGCCGAGCAACGGACGCCGCCGAGTTGTCGGCTGCGGCGGAAGAGGCGGCGCGGCGGCGGATGAGGAAGATGTAGTTAGCGGCGTCAGAAATCTCGCCCAGCAACGAATGCAACACCACTGCAGGTCTCTCCCATGAGCACGTTGTTGATTTTCTCGGACGTTTTCGATCTATGGGGAGGAGGTCATTGGGCCCAAATTGCAGCGGCCGTCATCGCGACCGTGCTGTTCGCCGTCATCAGCTTCATCGTGACGCAGTGGGCCGATCGCAAGCGGTTAACGGATTCCATCGTGCATTTCTCCGAACGTGGAACTCCCACGAAAGTCGAAGCGTCCCTGGAGGACGTCTTTCACGACGCTCGTCTGTTTAACTATCGCGAAGTCAGCATCGGGCAACTTTCCCGCGAACAGCACGGAGGGGTGGACGTTGACGTTTATGAGCTCACCTACGAGACGCACGGCGTCCCCAAGTTTGAATTCTCCAACAGAGATCCGGACGGCCCCAGTCGCCCCCCTGACAATCGAAAGATTTCGCAAACGGTCGTCTCCATTCCGATCGGCCCCCACGATGACCTCCGCTTTTTCGTCATGCATGCTGACGCCTGGCCTGGTTCGCGGTTTGGACATTCGCAACCCATTGGCAGCGCAACATCGGCGACGCCCGAGGAGCAGGAGTTGCTGAATTGGTTCAACCAGAACTTTGCAGTAACCCCGCTCCACCCTGCCAACCACCGGCAGTTTGAACGGATGCTTGATTCGCCGACGCTGCAATGGCTGAAAGAGCATCACCGCGTGGAATTTGAATTCGCAGATAGCCACCTGTTGGTCTGGATCCCTGCGGTGGTCTTTTTTTTCGAGGACCGAGCGACGTTGATCCACGACGCCATCGCCCTGCGAGACAAACTGCTGGCGCACAAGTCGACGGAATCGCCGGCGATCTGCCTTCCGTATTCCCCTGGCGTTAATCCCCAAATCGTGCTTGGTTATCTAGCGCTGTCAGGCCTTGCAGCGTGCGCGATCGCAGTCCCCTTCCTGGGCTTCTGTTTCTTGATCGCCACCTTATCAGGCTTCCTGGAGCAAGCGCCAACGCCGACAAAGATCGGAATTGCGATCGCTACGTTGATCGTCTGGATCGGATTGAGCCTCTTCCTGTTAAAATCGCCGCTGCATCGCTCGCAACGCCAGTCCGAAATCGACCTACATGACCCCGCTGCTGTTGGCGGTTCTGCACCGGCGCAGGAAATGTCGGCCGCGGCGGAAGAGGCGGCGCGGCGGCGGATGAGGAAGCTGTAGCGGCCGTCGATTGTTATCCGGACGCATTCCCTTGCTTGCGCTGCGGGCTAGTGTCGGAGGTGTGCGCATAAAAAAACGGCAGCGAAAGCTTGGC
Organism: Blastopirellula sediminis; assembly: GCF_020966755.1. Classification (NCBI taxonomy): domain Bacteria; kingdom Pseudomonadati; phylum Planctomycetota; class Planctomycetia; order Pirellulales; family Pirellulaceae; genus Blastopirellula; species Blastopirellula sediminis. The sequence continues at coordinate 1,239,226 of NZ_JAJKFT010000004.1, read as the reverse complement.
CTCGCTGCCGTTTGGAGTTTCGCGGTTTGCAGCCGGAGGCCTACGCTTCCAGCAGCATGCGGGCCGGTTCTTCGATCGCGTCGCAGATCCGCTTCAGGAAGAGAACCGCTTCGCGACCGTCGACCATGCAGTGATCGTAGGTCAGCGCCAAGTACATCATCGGGCGGATGACGACTTCGCCGTTGCGAGCGACCGGGCGTTCTTCGATCGAGTGCATGCCGAGCACGCCGCTTTGGGGCGGGTTGACGATCGGGGTCGACAGCAGCGAGCCGTAGACGCCGCCGTTGGAGATCGTGAAGGTGCCGCCCGACAGTTCGGCCGCGCTCAAACGGTTTTCGTTGGCGCGAGCGGCGAAGTCGGCGATCGCCAGTTCGATCTCGGCGAAACGCATCCGTTCGGCGTTACGCAGAACCGGCACGACCAGGCCCTTCTTGCTGCCGATCGCGACGCCGATGTGATAGAAGTCGCGGTAGACGATCTTGTCGCCGTCGCGGATTTCGGCGTTCAGGGCCGGCTGCTGCTTCAGCGCGTCGATCGTCGCTTTGACGAAAAACGACATGAAGCCGAGCTTGACGCCCCATTGATTCAGGAACCATTCGCCGTACTTCTTTCGCAGCGCCATGACGTTCGACATGTCGACCTGGTTGACGGTCGTCAGCAGCGCGGCGTTCTGTTGGGCGCCCTTGAGCGTTTCGGCGATGCGGCGGCGGATCAGCGGCATCGGCACGATCTTTTCGCCCGCTTGCGGAGCGACGTTCGATTCGACGCGCGGCGCAACTTCCTGCGTCTTGACCGGAGCCGGGACCGGCGCGGGGGCCGGCTTCTTCGGTTCGGGACGGGTATGTTCGTACTTGGCGTTTTCCGATTCGCCGTTGGTGCTCGGCGCCGATTTGGCGGCGGTCGACGACGAAGAGATGATCGTCGGACGAGCGCCGCGCGGCGACGGAGCAGGCGCCGGGGTCGGTTCCGGAGTCGGAGCGGGCTTTTCGACTTCGGCGGCGGCCGGTTTCGCGGCCGGAGCGGCGGCGGGGGCTTCGGCCGCGGCGCCATCGTCCAGAATGCCGATCACTTCGCCGACGGTAACCAGGTCCCCTTCGCGCTTGAAGATTTCACGCAACACGCCCTGGGTCGGAGCGGGCATTTCCATCGAAGCTTTGTCGGTCTCGAGCTCGACCAGGAACTCGTCCTCCTTGACCGCGTCCCCTTCTTTCTTCAGCCAGCGGCCGATTTGAACCTCTTGGATCGACTCGCCCGGGTCGGGCACTTTGAGTTCAATGCTCATTGGTTTCTTTAAAAATTCTGGTTGGCTAATTGGTGAGTGTACAAGTTGAATCGACAGCGCGGTTAGTCGGCGAAAGCTCGCTCGAGCAGGTCCGCTTGTTCCCAAAGGTGAGCGCTCTTCGAGCCGGTCGCCGGGCTCGCCGAACGAGGACGTCCCACGACGTGCAGTTCGTGGTCGCCGATGCGGTGACCAGAGAAACGCGTCGCCCAGTGCGGCCAGGCGCCCATGTTGATCGGCTCTTCCTGAACCCAGGTAACGCGGCAATCGCTCGGGTACTCTTCCAGAGCTTCGACCACTTCGCCGCTGCGGAGCGGATGGAGCTTTTCGATCCGGACGATCGCGATGTCGTCGATCCCATGCTCGTGGCGATAGGCGTCGAGTTCGTAGTAGAGCTTGCCGGAGCAGAGCATGATGCGGCGGACGTTCTTCGGATCGACCGTAACGTCGGGTAGAATGTTTTGGAATTCGCCGTCGGCCAATTCCTCGAGCGTCGACACCGCCGATGGATGACGCAGCAGGCTCTTTGGAGTGAAAATCACCAGCGGCTTACGCCACTTTCGCAACGTCTGACGACGGAGCAAGTGGAAGTACTGAGCCGGCGTAGACGGGAAGGCGACCTGGATATTGTCCTCGGCGCCGATCGCCAGGAAGCGTTCCAAGCGGCCGCTGGAGTGTTCTGGGCCCTGCCCTTCGTAGCCGTGCGGCAGCAGCATGATGATGCCGCTGAGGCGGTTCCACTTGTCTTCGGCGCCGGAGATGAACTCGTCGACGATCACCTGGGCGCAGTTGCCGAAGTCGCCGAACTGCGCTTCCCACGCGACGAGCGCTTCGGGGAAGTCCAAGCTATAGCCGTAGTCAAAGCCGAGCACGCCGACTTCGCTCAACGGGCTGTTTACCATTTCGACCGGCGCTTGATCGGGCGACAGCTTCGAGAAGATGCTGTGCGTCTTGCCGGTGACGACGTCATGCAGCACGCCGTGGCGCTGACTGAACGTACCGCGCTGAGCGTCCTGACCGGACAGACGAACGCGACGACCGGCCATCGACAAGCTGGCGAAGGCCAACGCTTCGGCCGAAGCCCAGTCGAGCGGACGTTTTCCGTCGGCCATATCGCGACGCGCTTCCATCTGACGGGTCAACTTGCGATGCAAGTGGAAGCCCTTCGGGATCTCGGTCAGCTTGTGCAGAATCTTCGAGAGCTTCGTGATCGGCACGCCGGTGTCGGGATCGTCCAGGCCAATCGCCGGCTGCGGACCGCCGAAGTACCCTTCCCAAGCGTTCTGCGGCTTGCGGTCTTCGACTACCAGGTCCTTACCGATTTCGTATTCGGTCTGGAGGAAGTCGTGGTGGCGGGTGAGCATCTCATCCGCTTCCTGCACTTCAAACTGCCCCAGTTCGACCAGGTTGTCGAGGAACCGATCGCGAATCGAGCGGTGATGTTCGATCGCCTGATAGAGCAGCGGCTGGGTGAAGCTCGGTTCGTCCGTTTCGTTGTGACCGAAGCGGCGGAAGCAGTACATGTCGATCACGACGTCGCGCTGATGCGCGCGGCGGAATTCGAGCGCCAGCGAAACGACCTGCGACACGGCGGCCGGGTTTTCGCCGTTGACGTGGAAAATCGGCGACTGCAGCATGCGAGCGACGTCGGTCGCGTAAATGGTCGAACGCGAGTCGTGCGGCTGCGTAGTGAAGCCAAGCTGGTTGTTGACGATCACGTGCAGCGTACCGCCGGTGCGATAACCGGTCAGCTGGCTGAGGTTCAACGTTTCCTGCACGACCCCTTCGCCGGCGAACGCCGCATCGCCGTGAATCAGCACGACGGCGCCAAGTTGGCGTTCGGTATCGCCGCGGCGATCCTGCTTGGCCCGCATACGGCCCATCGCGACCGGATCGACGTATTCGAGGTGGCTCGGGTTGAAGCAGAGGGAGACGTGAACCTTCTGGCCCGACGAGGCGACGTAATCGCCGCTGGCGCCCATGTGGTACTTCACGTCGCCGCCGCCGATGTGACGTTGCGGATCGGCGTCTTCAAACTGCGAGAAGATTTCGCGGGGAGGCTGACGGATCACGTTGGCCAGCACGCTCAAGCGACCGCGGTGAGGCATCGCCAGAACCAACTCGCGCACCCCTTGCTCGGCGAAACCATGGATCGCCAGGTCGAGCAGCGGAATCAGCGTTTCCGAACCTTCCAGCGAGAAGGTCTTGGCGCCGAGGTACTTTTTGCGGACGAACTCTTCGAAGACCATCGCTTCGGTCAGACGCTGCAAGATGCGCCGCTGCGTGTCGCGATCGAGCGAGGTGTTGCGATCGTCCCCTTCGACCTGTTCGATCAGCCAGCGACGAACGACGTGGTCGTCGATGTGCTGCAGCTGAATGCCGACGTCGCCGCAGTAGACCCGCTGCATACGTTCAAACAGTTCGCGGACGGTCGTCAAAACGATCTCGCCGTCGCGGTCGACGTAGACCGAGCGATCGAGGTCGCTATCCTTGATGTCGAACTGATCGGGCGACAGCGGAGCCGCCGGCGTGGTGGTCAGGCCGAGCGGATCGAGCCGCGAGTGCAAGTGACCGTACGCGCGAAAAGCGGTGATCATTCGGTCGACGCTATGTTGCAACAGAGCGTCGGCGCTCCCCGCCTTCTCCCCCTTGATTGCGACGTAGCCGCCGTTAGCGACATGTCCGCCGTTGACTTCGACCGCTGCGCCGGTCGGATTGAACATGCTGGAGGTCGTGATCGGCGGAGCGAGGCTGGCGTAACCGTCCGGTTCGCCGTTGGCCTTCGGCAGTTGCCCGAAGAATTCGCGCCAGTCATCCGGAACGCTGTTGGGATCCTCCCGGTAGGCGTCTAGCAGCTCGGCTGCATAGGCCATGTTTTGAACATCAATGTCAAGACGTTTCGAAAGTGGTGTGCGCATTGGTCGGGTCGTTCCCGTGTAGTGGTGGAGCCTTAAAGGAAGGTGCGCGACGAATTCGTAGGAAACTCAGGTCGTGAGAACCTTTGGTTCTTAGGTATGTCGGTTATTTTCGGTTACTCAGTCTCTCGGGGAAAAGCAGTTGACGGAGTCGGAGTACCGGAACCGGGGCGATGATGCGGCGTGACTCGGAAATGGCGCAAACATGAGCTACTGTAGCCCTACGACAATCTCTCTTTGCATTTCTGGTCGAGGCGACCCTTTCAAGCCGAAACGCCTGAAGCCGACTAGCCAGGACGCCGCGACGCACATGAACAAGCGTTCACAGGGCTGTCGGGAGTCAACCGGTTAATTGGGAGGCGCCGCCAACGCCGATGGCGGCGACCAAAGCGGTCCACCATAGTGCGCGTGCGCAGTCTGAAAGATGAAATATAAACGGACTGGCCGTCAGCCAACAAGACAACATAAATTCAAGAACACGGGCCCGCATGATCGCCTCCGGTTCGTTTTCCCTGCCATTGGACCTCCCTGCACTCCGAATTCTTCGGCATCAAGGCAATCGCAGGCCGTTTCGCCGCGACGCTGATGGGACCCGTTACGCACGCCTATGATTTTGCGACTTTTTGTCTTTTTCTAAACCGGGGCGAGATCTGCCAGTGCAGAGCGAACCGAGTCCTCCGCCATTACGACGATCCCCAGAGAAATAACGGCGTGAATCCGGCGCACAAATCGCCAATTCCCGGCCGATATCGTTTGACGCCTGGGCGTCGGTCGAGCGAACCCAACAGCACCGCGGCGGGTGCGTCGGCTCTCTATCGCTTGGCCGCTGGAGTCCGCCATGCGGCAGATGACGTCTGGGCCGCGAACAAGCTAGTCGTCCCGTAAGGCCCTCGGATCACGCCGGCGGCGGCTCTCGAATGCGGCATCCCACAGACAACGCTACTGACCAAAAGATTGCCAGAGGGTCCTGCTGCCGAAGCGCGCAAATTCCTGCCCGATCCGGAGCGTCGAACGGGTCGCTTTGTCGCCAGTTGGACCGCGAGTCATTCTGGCAAACCTAAGCGGCGGCATCGCAACTAACGAGGGCGGGATTTCTTCCCAGCGATCAGCCGTCCTACTACTGCCAGTTTCGCCTTGAAGCGTGCCAATCGGCCAAAACCTCCTGCGCCGCGACGGTGACCAACCATTGACCGCAATCTGAACAACTCTTAATCTCCCGCAGGAACGGTCGCCAATTTCGCGCAGCCCGATTCCGTCGCCAGCGAATTGGGGAGAAATCGCATGTCGCCTCCGACTTATGCCGTGCCCCCTCGCAAGTGGCTGCAAATGATTGCAGCGGCGCCGATTCCAGTTCGACGTCGGGCGTCATTTTCTTTCCCTTCCGTCGCAGCAAACGAACAATAAAAGTATGTGGCTTTCTTTCGTGGGAAAGCGAGCGCGGAACTTGGGCGTTTAGGCGGACCGGGGAGCCGGTCGCTCAAAGGACGCGCGTCAAACCGGTTCCGAGAGCGAGGATGTAGAACCATGGGAAAAGTAGAAACAAAGCCTGATCTTCATCAGGCGCTAGAAGATTTTGAAAATCTTCTTGAGACGCCGATCATCCCCGGTGAGCTGCCGGAATGGTGCCAGTCCGCCCAGTCAAATTGCGTCACCGTCCAAGAGTCGTTGCTGAAAAAACTGAAAGATCACGTCAGCATCTACAAACAGATCGAACTGGAAGATCCGTCGTTGGAATCGCATGTACTGACGATGCGTGCGGAAGACGAACGACTCCGTACCGAGTCGGAGCATTTTCTCAGCGAGTTCACACGAGCCGCCGCCACCGCCGAGATTGCCGAACCGAACGAAGGGCTGGTCGAACAATTGGCAGGCGAAATCGCCGATCGGGCGATTCAGTTTATCATCGCCATTCGTAAACAAGAGCACGCGGTGGCGACCTGGTACATCGAGGCGCTGGAACGAGATCGCGGCGACAAAGATTAACCGCCCTGACTAATCGGCCACTTGCAATACTATCTTTCCGACCGCGTGACCATCTTCGCTCTTGCGATGCGCGTCGGCCGCGCGGTCGAGCGGGAAGACCTCGTCGATAATCGTGCGTAGCTTTCCTTGCTCGGCGAGTCCGTAGATCGCTTGCAGATCCTTCTTTCGAGACGACGCCAAGACCATCCCGCAGCTGCGACGCTGGAGCTTTGAGAAGACGGAGTAAGCGACCGTCTCGACCGACGGTAAGGTGGTTGCGAACCGTCCATACCGATCGAGCACTCGGCAGCAATCGCGAAACGACGCTTTGCCGACCGCGTCAAAGATCACGTCGTACTTTTGCTTTTGCTGGGTGAAATCGACCTCGTGATAGTTAATCACTTCGTCCGCTCCCAACTCGCGGACGAGTCCTTCGTTCCTTCCGCTGCAGACGGCGGTCACCTTCGCATGATGAATCTTGGCGATCTGCGTCGCAAAGATACCGACCCCTCCCGAAGCGCCGTTGATCAAAACGTCGTCGCCGGGACGCAGCGAACAAAGGTCAAACAGCGCCTGCCAGGCGGTCGACGCCGCCAGCGGAATCGACGCCCCTTCAATCGGCGAGAGGTTTTCCGGCTTTCGCAAGACATGTTCGGCGTCGATCGCTACGAACTCGGCGTAACATCCACCCGGCGGAGAAGGAGCGTAACCGCAGACCTGCTCGCCGACGTTCCATTTGCCGCTCAACTCGGCGCCAACCGACTCGATCTCGCCGGCGACGTCAAAGCCGAGAATCGCGGGAAACTTTAGCGGAACGATCCACCGCACCATGCCGCTCCGCAGTTTCCAGTCGACCGGATTGACGCTGGCCGCTTTGACCCGGATCAATATCTGATGCGGGCCGACCTCAGGCCGCGGCATCTCCATCATCTGGAGTCGCGTCGCAGGTCCGTACGATTGAATCGCGATGCATTTCACGGCGGCATATCCTTCGATAAGACGAACGAGGAAGTCCTCTTTGCATCTTATGCTGCGACCGGGGGATTTTCTTTCCCCCAAATCTTCGATTGCCTTTTTTTTAACCAGCAATCAATTGGACGAACTGGAGCGACGGCTTTGTACGACGTCGCACAGGAGCTTCGACGGAGCCATATTGCAACGTACGATCCAACACCCGCATGCGCCGCTCGCCATCCATCTTGCGGAGCTCCGTTTCGAGTCCGCTCCACTTCATCCGGATCGCCTGACAGCGCGTTGCAATTTCTTTGGCGGACAAATGCGGCAAATCGTCACATAAGGCGTTCTTCATGATTTTGCTCCATCATTGAGGGATAGGAGTATCGCTTGAAAGGAAACGAACTCCGCATATTCAAGCGATGACGTTGTGATTGCAAGCGACGTGCCAGAGCGCTTCGCACCGCAACTTTGTCCAAATTTCTTGGCAGTTCGGGCAATCTACAAAGTCCTAGCAACCCGCAGACTGATCGTGGGGCATCCACAGCGGTTGGCGCGCATGCAACAATAAACTTCGCCGGTACGACTCAGACTCTGTAACCGGTAAGTATTTTCTATTTGCCCCATTCACAGGGAGGATTGTGGTATGAAGTCGGCAAGTTCGCTTCAAAAGGCTGTTCGAGTTTTCTGCGTTGTCGCTGCGACCGTCGCGCTGGTCGTTGCTCTCACCCTGCCCACGATGATGGTCAGCGCGTCGAGCGATTCGGACGTCGCCCTGTTCGGTCGTCATCGCGGCCATCGCCACTGCGGCCGTCGCTGCTATAGCAGCTGCGAAACCGGCGGTTGCTACACCGGCGGATGCACGACTGGCGGTTGCACCACCGGTGGTTGCTCGACCGGCGGATGCACCGTTGGCGGTTGCAACTAAGCTCGCGCCCAGCGCACGTCGCACAGCATGAACGCTTGGCGACCAAGATTTGCCGAGGACGGATTCAATAGGCGGAAGAGGGAGAACAGGGCTATACTTGTTCTCCCTCTTTTATTTCGAAGCTGGTTTCGCTGCGTCGCCGACCTCTGTTTGGGTCGTTGCCCAGTTACCCCAGTTTCGGCTGTAATGGGCGAATGAACGTCGAGCATCTAGAAACGTTAAACGATCCGCGGCTGGTCCCGTATTGCGGCCTGGCTGGCAAACGCGATCATCGCGATACCGGCCTGTTGATCGCCGAGAGCCGCTTTCTGGTCGAGCGTCTGCTCGCCAGTACGCTTGAGGTCGAGTCGATCCTGGTCGACGATCCAGCCAAGGTTCCTGACTTGCCGCCGGGGCGGGAAGCAACGCCGATCTACTGTCTGCCGCGGCAGCAGATTCAAGAACTGGTCGGCTTTAACTTTCACCGCGGCGTGATGGCGTGCGGGCGTCGACCTGATCTGACCGACCTGCGACAAGTCGACTGGCCCGATCAAGAGCGACTCACCCTGGCGGTCGCCGCTCAAGTCGTCGATCCAGAGAATCTCGGCAGTTTGATTCGCGCGAGCAGCGCCTTTGGCGCCGACGCTCTGCTGATCGACGATCGCTGCGGCGATCCCTTCTCCCGCCGCGCGTTACGCGTCTCGACAGGACACGCGTTCAAGATTCCGATCGTCGAAACGCCCCATCTGCTCGAGCAATTGCAGACCGCCAAGTCGCTCGGCTTTGAGCTGATCGCCACCGTGCTGGACGAATCGGCCACGCACCTAAAGAAAGAGGCGGTGCGCTGTTCACGCACCGCCTTGCTGTTTGGCAATGAAGGATTCGGGCTAGAGGCTGACGTGATCGCCCTGGCCGATCGGCGCGTGACGATCCCGATGGAGCGCGGCAGCGATTCGCTCAACGTGTCGATGGCTGCCGGCGTTTTCCTCTACCACTACTGCTACATGCTGTAGCGATTATTTCTCCCCTTGGTGCCATGCTCTTGCGGCGTCTTCGCCGGATGAGCATGTCTTTGCCCTGCTTACAACGCATTGAAGACATGCTCACTCGGCTATCGCCGCGAGAGCATGGCACCAAGTTGAAGACTATTTCTCGCGAACCTGCTCGAAAACGAAGACCCCTTGCTTGTTCGACGTGATGACGTCGAGCAAACCGTCGCCGTTCATGTCGGCCACTTCAAACTGGGTGCCGATGCCGCTGTTGTCGTCGAAGATGTGCGCAGTCCAGACCGCTTTGCCATCTTTGCGCGACAGTTCGTACCAGCACATGAGGGCCGGATCGTTGCCGCCGGGATCGCGACCGCCGTGCGCCCAGTGACGCTTGCCGGTGACGTAGTCGGGCAAACCGTCGCCGTTCATGTCGACCAGGTGGGACGAGTGGGTCTGCGAGAACGACTTGTCGATGATGTGCCGCTTGAAACCATCCGGCGTTTGTTCGTACCACCAGACGCCGTAGTCGTGGGCGCTGCTGCTGATCACGTCGTTGTCGCCGTCGCCATCGAAGTCGTAGACGTACATATGGCCGCACTTTTCGCCAAAGTCAGCCGGGTGGAACTTCCAAGGCGTTTGGCTTCGATCTTCCGGCGCTTCCCACCAACCGGCGGTGACCAGGATGTCGTTGCGGCCGTCGTTATTGACGTCGCCGGCGCCGATGCCGTGCGAGTATCGATCGGTGCCGGGGGCGTTCTCTTCCGAAACCGCGGTGATGATCCACGGAGCGTTCGGATCTTCGGCCGGCGCGGCGTAGCCGACCTTCTTGCCCGGATCAAACGCAAAGACCAGTTCCCGCTTGCCGTCGCCGGTGACGTCCCGCATGTCGGGGCTTTCGTTGTTGGTGATCGGCACCATCTCATGACGAACCCATGTCTTTTCTTCTTTGCCCGGGTTCTCGAACCACCAGGTCTGCTTGCCGGGGAAGTCGACCACCAGCACGTCGGTCCAGCCGTCGTGATTCACGTCTTCGGCGAAGTTGCAGAACGAATCGCTGTAGTTCTTCGGATCGTATTCATCCGCCTTTTCGCGAATCAGGTGCATCTTCCAATCGGGCGCTTCGTACCAGACGCTGCCGGCCGAAATGTCCATCAAGCCGTCGCGATTGAAGTCGCCGACGGCGCAACCTTCGCTACGGAATTTGGTTTCAACCTGAGTCTTCTTGAACTTCAGTTGCTCTTCGCCGTGAGCCAGCAGCGGCAGCGCGAGCAACAGAAGGGAACCTGCGGTGAGACAACGACGCAGCATCGTGTGGACCTTTCAGTCAAGGACGGGGGTGGAGGCGTGAGAAGTGAATTGAGGCGCATCTATTTTGCGCGAGATTATTTCGAAATTCTAGAACCGCGTCACCACACCGGCCAAGATTCGCCGAACTCCCCCCGGAGAATCGACGAGCAGAGCGCCGGAATTATCGATTCCACCGCAAATCCCGGCGATCGCCTGTTCGCCGGACTGAATTTCCACCTTACGACCGCTCAGGAGACAACGTCGCCGCCAGGCGTCCGCTAGCGGCGTCAGATCGCTTGCGCACAATTCGAAGTTCGCTTGCATCCGCTGCAAGATCGCGAGCAGCACATCGGGGAGAAAAAACTCGCTGCCGCTGATCTCGGTCAACGAAATCGCTCGATCGCGGACTTCGCTGGGCGCCCCTTCGAGCGAGTTATTCACGTTGACGCCGATCCCCAGATGAAGCAGCGGACGGGGCGACTCGGTCCGTTCGAGCAGAATGCCGCACAGCTTCCGACCGCGACTGTAGATGTCGTTCGGCCACTTCACGTAGATCGACTCGTCGGGGACGAGCGACTCCAGCGCTTCGGCCACCGCGACCGCCGTCATCAGCGACGCTTGCGGCCAACGCTCAAGCGGAATCGGCAAGGTCGCTTGATCAAAGACGGCGGTAAAGGTGAGCGCGCCATCAGTCGCATGCCACTGGTTCTCACCGCGACCACGACCGGCCGTTTGCCGCTCCGCGACGACGACGTACGGAATGCTCGCGGAGATCGCTTCGGCGTTCTCTTTGGTGAAGCGACTGGTCGAAGGCAATTCGTCCAGCGCTTCCACTCGAACGGCGCCGACGCTACGTCGGATCTCGTCGAGCGCCGCCTGCGGAAACGCATCCATCGTTTAGGCCAGTCTCACCAGCAAGTCGCCGGTTTGCACTTGGCTGCCCGGTTTGACCAGGACCTGTTCGACGGTCCCTTCGACTTCGCTGTAGATGGTTGATTCCATCTTCATCGCTTCGAGCGAGAGGAGCTTCTGCCCCTTGGCGACTTTCTCACCGGCTTCGACGGCGACCATCACCACCATGCCAGGCATCGCGGCGCCCACTTGCTTCGGATCGTCCGGATCGGCCTGAATCCGCTTCGGCGCGTCCGATTCCAAACTGCGGTCGACGATTTCGACTTCGCGCGGCTGACCGTTCAGCTCGAAGAAGGCGACGCGGACGCCGTCGACGTGCGGTTCGCCGATCGTCAGGAACTTCACGATCAGCGTCTTGCCGACTTCGATATCAACGGCGATTTCTTCGCCCGGCTCTTGGCCGTAGAAGAAGACCGGCGTCGGCAACGTGCTGACGTCGCCATACTTCTTCACATGCTTGGCGAAATCTTCGTAGACCTTCGGGTAAAGGAGGTACGAAACGACTTCGCGCCGCAGCGGTTCGCGGCCGAGCATCTTCTTGACGGTCGCCGTAGCGGCGTCAAAGTCAGCCGGCGAGAACTCGGCGCCGGGACGATCGGTCATGATCGGCTCGTCGCGCATGATCCGCTTCTGAACTTCCGGCGGGAAACCTCCCGGCGGTTGTCCCATCCGGCCGCCGATCAAGTCTTTGACCGAGGCCGGGAAAGCGAGTTCCCGCTTCGGATCGAGGACGTCGGCGGTCGTGATGTTGTTGGCGACCAGGAAGAGGGCCATGTCGCCGACCGCTTTCGAGGTGGGCGTTACTTTGACGATGTCGCCAAACAGTTGGTTGACGTCAGCGTAAACCTTGCAGACGTCGGCCCACTGGTCGGCCAGCCCCAAGGCGCGGGCCTGTTGGAATAAGTTGGTGTACTGACCGCCCGGCATTTCATGACGGTAGAGGTCGGCGTTGGCTGGCAGCACGACCGCTTCAAACGGCGTATAGAACTCGCGGACCGCGCGCCAGTATTCGGCGATGCCGTCGAGCGCGTCGGTATCGAGGTCGCCGTCCCGATCGGTGTTGCGGAGCGCTTCGACCATCGTGTTGAGGTTCGGCTGCGACGTGCCGCCCGACCAAGGCGCCATCGCGGCGTCGGCGATATCGAGCCCAACTTCGGCGCCCTTCAAGATCGAACCGGCCTGCGTACCGGCGGTATCATGCGTATGGAAGTGAATCGGCAGACCGATTTCTTCTTTGAGCGTTTTGACCAGCTTCTCGGTCGCGTACGGCTTGCAGAGACCGGCCATATCCTTGATCGCCAGGATATGGGCACCCATCTTTTCAAGCTGCTTGGCCAGGTCGACGTAGTACTTCAGCGAGTACTTGTCCCGTTTCGGATCGGAGATGTCGCCGGTGTAGCAAATCGACGCTTCGCAGATGGCGCGGGTCTTTTCGACCGCTTCCATCGCGATCTGCATGTTGGGCGCCCAGTTGAGCGCGTCGAACACGCGGAAAACGTCGATGCCGGCCTGCGCCGCTTCTTCGACGAACGCCGTCACGACGTTGTCCGGGTAGTTGGTATAGCCGACCGCATTCGAGGCGCGGAGCAACATCTGGAACAAGATGTTTGGCACCTTCTCGCGCATTTCGGTCAGACGACGCCACGGGTCCTCTTTGAGGAACCGCATGCTGGTGTCGAACGTCGCCCCGCCCCACATTTCGAGCGAGAAGAGTTGCGGGCAAAGACGCGAATACGCCTCGGCGATGTTCACCAGGTCGCGGGTGCGAACGCGGGTCGCGAGCAACGATTGATGCGCGTCGCGGAAGGTGGTGTCGGTGTAGAGGAGCGGCTGTTGCTCGCGAATCCATTGACCGAACTTCGCGGCGCCCAGCTCTTGGTATTTCTGACGCAGCCCGGCCGGCGCGTCTCCCTTGGTGCTGTACTGCGGCAGCGGCGCCGGCTCGCGGCGAGTCGCGACCGGACGACCTTTGACCAGTTCGTTCCCGTTGACGGCGACTTCGCCCAGGTAGGTGAGCAACTTGGTCGCGCGATCGCGGCGCACCGGCAAGTTGAACAGATCGGGCGTCTCGTCGATGAACCGCGTGGTGCAGTCGCCGGCGAGGAACGTCTTGTTCGACATCACGCGAATCAGGAACGGAATGTTCGTCTTCACGCCGCGAACGCGGAACTCTTGCAGGGCCCGCTCCATCCGTTTAACGGCGGCGGTGAACTTGCGACCGCGAGCGCTCACCTTCACCAGCATCGAGTCGTAGTAGGGATGCACGACAGCGCCGGAGAACGCACTACCGGCGTCCAAACGAATCCCCATCCCACTCGCCGAGCGATAATGGCTCACGCGACCATAGTCAGGCAAAAAGTTGTTGGCCGGGTCTTCGGTAGTGACGCGGCACTGCAGCGCGAAACCGACCGTTTGGATCTTGCTTTGATCGGCCAGGTCGATATCGGGATGGCTGAGCGGCTCTCCCTGCGCGACCAGGATCTGCGTTTTCACAACGTCGACGCCGGTCACTTCTTCGGTAACGGTATGTTCGACCTGGATACGCGGATTGACTTCGATGAAGTAGTACTGGTTCGTCGCCTTGTCGACCAGGAACTCGACCGTCCCGGCGTTCTGATAACCGACCTGCTTACCAATCTTGATCGCCGCGTCGCACAGCGCGGTGCGAACTTCGGGAAGCAGATTGGGCGCCGGCGCGATTTCGACCACCTTCTGGTGACGACGCTGCACCGAGCAGTCGCGCTCGAACAAGTGAATCAGGTTGCCGTGGGTATCCCCCATCAACTGCACTTCGATGTGGCGTGCCTGTTCGATGTACTTCTCGATGAAGATGTCGGGGCTGCCGAAGGCCGATTGCGATTCGCGGGTGGCCGACTCGAATGAAGTATCAAAGTCCTTCGCTTCGCGGACGACGCGCATCCCGCGACCGCCGCCCCCTTTGGCCGCTTTCAGAATGATCGGGAAGCCGAGCTTCTCGGCCAGCTTGCGTCCTTCAGCGGCGTCGGCGATCGCCTTCGGGCTGCCGCTCAGCACGGGGACGCCGGCTTGCTCAGCAATGGCGCGAGCCGCGGTCTTGTCGCCCAATCGTTCCAGGCAGTCGACGCTGGGACCGACGAAGATGATGCCGTTCTCTTGGCAGGCGCGGGCCAGTTCGGGATTTTCCGACATGAACCCGTAGCCGGGGTGGACCGCATCAATTTTGTGTTCGCGGCAGAGCCGGATCACGCTGTCGATGTCCAGGTAAGCGCGGACCGGCTCTCCCTGCGTTCCGATCTGGTACGCTTCATCCGCTTTGAAGCGATGGAGCGCAAAGCGGTCTTCGTACGAGTACATCGCGACCGTGCGAATGCCCAACTCGTGGGCGCTACGGCAGATGCGAATGGCGATTTCGCTACGATTCGCCACCAACAGTTTTTTGATGCTCTTCATGATGCGGAATACGGCGCTAAGAGGTAGGAAGTCGACAGTCGCGCAGCACAAAGCGGCCGCGAAAGAAACGGCCGCAGTATAGCAAAACTTCTCCAGCCGAGGGAGCTACGTCCCACGAGTTGCGGGCACAGCCGGAACCGGCTCAAGCATGGGGGGCTGATTCAAGAGGGGTTCGACCGAATCATACGGCATCTCTCGCATCGCCGGCTGACGGCAAGTGGGACAATCGTTGGTCGGAATCGCCTCGGTCGGAGGGGGCATAAACGGCAAATGCCACAGTCGCGGCAGATGGTCGATTTGACCGGGTACGTAAACTTCTCCGGTACTGACGCCGTACTGTGACGACTTAATCGTCGCTTGCGACCAATGGCTCCCCACCGCGTGATAGCCGTCCGACCACCCTTCGCCGACCCAGCGGCAAAACTTCGGCCAGCCCGCTTCCGCCGAGCCGACGGCTAAGGCAAGAAACGAAAACGCCAACAGCAGCGCAATACGGCGGGAAAGAACCATCGCGAAAGACTCCGTTACCACTCGCGCAAAAAGAAACAGCCTTCGTGCTAGCGATCTTTATCGCCGCGAACTGCGCGTGGAGACGAGAGAAAGAAGCCGGCGAGCGACGAAATGAGCGGCCGCCGTTCCAGGGAGACGGATCTTGTCGGTTTTATGGGGAGCGAGCCAGCAACCGCAAATACTAACCCGAGGCGCGAGCCGAGGGAGTTCGCGTGGCGCCTTATATGCGGGTCAGCGATACTTTGCAGCTCGAACCAATCATAGAAGCATTCGGCCGGTCCACGCACATTCCCTCGGCTCGCGCCTCGGGTTCGTGTTGCGCCGGTCGACTGTTAGTGGGCCAGTTCCGCCAGCGGGCCGATCGCCAGGGTGTTCGACTTGGAGAGGGGGTACTTCGCCAAGACGTTGTGGATGTCGTCCAGCGTCACCTTTTTGTAGGCGGCGACCGCCTCGGCGACGGTGTGGTACTTGCCGCGCTGGATCCAGCCGTTGCCGACCGAGAACAAGCGGCTGCTTGGGCGTTCGCTGCGGAGCACCGTGCTGGAGCAAACCTTGTTCTTCGCCTGGTCGAGTTCGGCCTGGGTCACCCCGCCCTTCTCGAGCTTGGCGATCTCTTCGTTCAAAATCGCCAGGTTGCTGGCCGCTTCTTCCGGGCTGCAGCAGAGGTAGTTCATGTAAACGCCGGCCGATTGGAACTCGTACGGATCGCTCGACGCGAACTCGGCCAAACCGGGATCAACCAGCGCCCAAAAGAGCCGGCTGCCAGTGTCGTCGCCAAAGATCGTCGTCAGCAACCGAGCCGCATAGCGGTCGTCATCTTCCGACGCTGGACAGGACGCCAATTGAATCAGGTATTCCTGTGCGGCGGTCTCTTTGCAGACGACTTCAAAGCCGGGGCAACCTTCCGGACGGGAGAGATCACGCGAGGTTTCAAAGCGTTCCCATTCGCCGCAGTGACGTTTCGCCTGCTCGACCAGCGCATCAAAGTCGACGCGTCCCGACGCCGCGAGCACAATGTTGTGCGGGCTGTAGCGACGCTGGAAGTAATGCATCATCTGGTCGGCGGTGAGAGCGCCAACCGTTTCGGCGGTGCCGAGGACGCTGTTCCCCAGCGGATGCTTGCCGAAGAACGAGGCCATGATCTTTTCGTGACCGCCGAAGGGAGGCTGGTCGTCGTATTTCATGATCTCTTCCAAGATCACCTGCTTTTCCGTTTCGAAATCGGAAACGCGCAGCGACGGCCGCATGATGTCGGCCAACAGGTCGATCACCCTCTCTTGCAGTTCGGGAAGCACGACCGCGTAGTAAACCGTCTGCTCTTCGCTGGTGTAGGCGTTGGCCTGCGAGCCCATCTCGTCGAGCTCGCGATTGACGTCGAATGCCGAACGGCGCGGCGTTCCCTTGAACACCATGTGTTCGAGAAAATGGCTTACGCCGGCGATTTCGGCCGTTTCGTCCCGCGATCCCGTTTTGACGAAAAACGCCGAAGCGAGCGAGTAAGCGTTCGGGTTAACCTCGGCGACGATCTCCAGACCGTTGTCGAGAACTTCATGGCGAAACTGCAACGGGAATCTCCAATTTCTCAGCGCCGACCGTGGTGTAACGGAAATCGCGCGGCGGGTTAGCTTCTAAATAGCGGTTGATCGCGTAGCAGGTGAGACCATCCAGAATCGAGGTCAACTCATCAAGGGTCCGCACGCGGCCGAGGTGACGCCAATCGCTGGCCAGCGACGACGCACGCGACGAACTTGATTCTTGCTGCATCACCAGCGAGCTTTTGATCCGAGCCTTCAAACGAGTCAGCTCGCTCTCTTCGATCCCTTCGCGAATCCGAACCAGTTCGCCGACCAAAACGTCCAGCGTCTCCTGGGCCCGCTCGGTGCTCGTGCCGGAGTAGCACAACACGCTTCCCCGATCGAGCAGGGTGTGCAGGGATGCGAAGACGGTATAGCAAAGGCCCCGATTCTCGCGGACTTCGGTGAAGAGCCGCGAACTCATCCCGTCGCTCAGCACGCCGACGGCGGCGCGGGCCAGGAAGTAGTCAGGGTGGTTGTACTGAAGGGACTCGAAGCCGACGCCGATATGGGTCTGGCTCGACTCAAACGGGATATGGCAGTAGACCCCTTCGGCCGGCGTTTCGATGATCGGCGGCTCTTTCGCTTCTTTCCAATCGCCAAACAGCCGCGCGACGTCGTCGCGGGTTTTATTCCAGTCGATGTTGCCGGCGATCGCCAGGATCGTGCCGTTAGGGCGATAGTGCGACTGGAAGTGGGCTTTGGTCGTAGCGGCGGTCAGCGCCGTCACGCTTCTCACATCGCCATACGAAGCGCGACCCCAAGGATCGGGATACATCTGCTTCCGCAGCTGAATCATCGCTTGCTGGTAGAGATCGTCTTCCAGCGCTCGCAGCTCTTGCAGACAGACCGCTTGCGACTCGTCGAACTCCTCTTCGGGCAGATGGGGCTTCTGCACCACATCGGCGTAGATCGCCAACGTTTTGGTCAGATTCTCGGCCAACACTGCGCCGCCAAAGCTGGTATGCGAAGTCGAGACTCCGGCGCCTCGATTGACCCCCAAATTGTCCAGGTCTTCGATAAACTGTCGGCTGTCGCGATCGCCGCAACCACGCTGCGCCCAATCGCACAGCAAGTTGCTGACTCCCAGCTCTGACTTTTTGTCAGTCGCACTGCCGGCCGGCGTCAGCAAAGCGAACGCGGCCGATTCGAGCCACGGCATCTGCTCAACCACCAGCGTCATGCCGTTGGCCAGGGTTTCGTTATGAATCGTGGACGAATCGCTAGAGGACATACGCATTCCGCGGGACAGGGAAAACAAGCCCCATATTAGAGACGGAACCTGGGAAATCGACAACCTGTGGATTGGACGGTTTCGCGGGACGACGGAGCAATACTAGCCCGCAGCGCAAGCAAGGGAATGCGGTCAGCCACTTCAAACCATATCCGCATTGCTCACCCCATTCCCTTGCTTGCGCTGCGGGCTAGTGGGGGAACCAACGGATCCTACGTTACGAACACGCGGCTTCGACCGCTTTGTAGACGGTGCGCGAGATGCGGAAGCCCAACCGTTCGTAGAGCCGGATCGCCCCTTCGTTTTGGGCAGTCACTTCCAGAAAAGCGTACTGCAGTCCGTAATCGTAAAAGCCCTGCAGCGCTTTCAGCAGCAAACTTCCGCCGAGTCCGACGCCGCGATGGGCGGGGACAATCCCCAGGTTTTGGATCGAACCAAGTCCCGAGCGATCGACGACACCTTGAACGGTACCGACCGGAACCATCATCCCGCTCGCTTCGTCCTCGAATTCGGCCAGCCAGGTGGCGGCGGGAATGAACCCATCCCGGTGCGAAATCTCGGTCATCAGCCGGCGGCAACCTTCCGGATCTCCCAAGCAGGGAAAGACGTTCGCGTCGATTTCCCAGCGGAAACTCTCGAACTTGCTGGTTGCGTGCGCTTCGACCAGATCGGGTCGCCAAGCGGTAAAGCGGTAGGAGGACGGAGGCGAAATCGGCTGGGCCGGAACCTCGGCCAGGTCGATTTCCATTCGGTAACGTTTGAAGTACGTCAGAGTCACCGGGTCTACCACGTCGCTCGAAACGTAGCGTCGAATTTGAGGATTCATCACGGTCATCGTCCGTCGAAGCTATTGTTGCAATTTATCCCGCTAGCTCCCTGGGGTCAATTTTCGACCCTGCTAGCAGTCGCAGGCGAGACTACCTTGATCGCGAACGATTGGGGGGATCCTGCCGCTCAATCCCTCTAGAAATCCTCTACAAAAGGAATTGACGCCGCTACATAGCGCCACCTATACTTTTTGATGAATCAAAAAGTACTTTCTGTGGACCAAAAACAATGCGCGGACTATCTGCGCCAGCGGCGATTCTGTTGGCGCTAACCTCGATTTCGCTCGCGACTGCGGAGGAGCCGAAGCCGTTAGTCGTATGTTCCACCACGCAGGTGGCCGATTTCGCGCGACAGGTTGTCGGCGATCGGATGGAGGTTCGTTCGATCCTCGCCGCCGGTCAGGATCCGCACGTTTACGAGATCAAACCAAATGACGCGGCCCTCGTTTCTCGCGCTGTCCTCTGCTTTGACAACGGCTGGCATCTGGAAGGCGCCGACTGGATGCGAAAGCTGGCCGAGAACGCCGGCAAGCCGATCACCAGTTGCGTGACCGGAGCGACGCCGTTGGAAATCCCCGGCGGCTCGGCGCATGATCCGCATGCCTGGTTTTCGCCTGCCAACGCGGCGGTTTATGTGCGGAACATTCGGGATGCGGTCAGCCAATATGATCCTGATCATCAAGACGAATACCACGCGCGTACGCAACTTTACCTGGACCAGATGCGCACCCTGGACGGTTGGGTGCGACGACAGCTGAACGTGATTCCGGTCGAGAAGCGGATCCTGGTCACCAGTCACGATGCGTTCAACTATTTCTGTCGTGAGTATCACTTCAAGGCGGCGACGCCGGTCGGTTGGTCGACCGGATCGGAAGTTGGCGGCGGCGTGACGCCGGAGCGACGTCGAGAGACCGTCAACTCGATTCGCAACTTCGGCGTCCGTTCGATCTTTGTCGAAACCTCGGTCAGCCCTCAGTTGATCCGCCAGATCGCGGACGAAGCAGGCGTAGAAATCGGCGGCACGCTTTATTCCGACTCGATGGGCCCGCCCGGTTCGGCCGGCGAGACCTACATCGGCATGATGCGCGAGAATGTGTTGACGATAGCGTCAGGATTAAAGTAGTCGATCATGCGCGTCTTAGCGGCTTTCGTTGCGGCGGCACTCGCCCTGTTCCTGGTGAAGGCTTATCTCACCCTAAATCAGCCGACCGCTGGAGCTGCGCCGCATGTCGAGACGCTGGAGACCGCCGCGGGAACGTTTCGCCTGGAAGTGGAACTCTCGTTTGACGCCGGGCCTGATCGCTTTGCGTCCGATCTCAACAATTCCAACTCGCTCAGCATTCGCTTCGCTGGCGACGTGCTGTTCCAGACCGATAAACCGGTTGCCGCCGGACAAAAAATCGAAGTCGCCGACATCGGCGATGTGGTGCATGGCCGGAATGAATTTCTGATCGAAGCGACGCCGCAAAACCCAGGCCCGCCGCTCTTCGCCAAGATTTCGATCTACTCCAGCGAGCTTCAAGAGCCGATCGCCGAACGCTTCGTCTGGGCGCCGGCCGGATCGACGCTCCTCTCTGGAGTCGCTAATTTCGCGACGACCGAACCGCCGGTCGCGGGAGAAAAGCGATGATCGCCAAGATGACGCGCAGCGGTCCGCCGGCGGTGCAAGTTGATCACCTGACCGTCAGCTATGGCCCGGCGCCGGCATTGCTCGACATTTCGTTTCAGATCGAACCGGGACAGTTGGTCGGCGTCATCGGCCCGAACGGCTCCGGCAAGTCGACCTTGATCAAGGCGATTCTCGGCTTCAACAAACCGGACATCGGCGAGGTTCGCCTCTTCGGCGTGCCGTGCGAAAAGGCGCGTAAGCGAGTCGCCTACGTTCCGCAGCGCGGTGCGGTCGACTGGGACTTTCCGGTTACGGTCGAACAAGTGGTGATGATGGGTCGCTACGGCCAGATCCCTTGGTGGGCCTGGGGACCTTCGCACGACGATCATCAGTTGGTCGAAGACGCGCTGGAGACGGTCCGAATGACGCCGTTTCGCCGCCGTCAGATTGGACAACTCTCCGGCGGGCAACAACAGCGGGTCTTTATGGCTCGCGCACTCGCCCAAGGCGCCGATATTCTGCTGCTCGACGAACCGTTCGCCGGCGTCGACGCCGCGACCGAGCGGGCGTTGCTGGACGTGCTCGACAGCACGAAGAAAGCGGGGCGCACGCTGATCGTCGTGCATCATGACCTGGCGACCGCCGCCGAGTACTTTGACGCGTTACTGCTGATCAAGCAGCGGCTCTTTGCGTTTGGCTCTCCGCAACAAGTGCTGCAACCGGAACTGCTGTCGGAAGTTTACGAAGGCTCCCTCAAGGCGTTCGAGCATCTGCGCGACATCGCCGATGGAGGCCAACAATGAACTTCCTTTACGATCTGTTCGTCGAACCGCTCGCTTCGGGCGGCTACTTGCTCCGCGCGATGTTCGCGGGATCCTTGGTGGCGATCGCCTCGTCGATGATCGGCTGCTTCATTGTATTGCGGCGGATGGCATTTTTGGGCGATGCGATTTCGCACTCGATGCTCGCCGGCGTTGTCGGCGGATACCTGGTGATGAAGCTGATCGCCGGCGAAGAAGCGCACTTTGGCGCCATGATCCTGGGGGCGCTGCTGGCCGGTTTCGTCACGGTGCTGCTGATCGGCTTCGTATCGCGGTCATCCCGCATCAAGGACGACACAGCGATCGGCATCATGTACACCGGGATCTTTGCGTTCGGCGGCGCGATGGCGAGCGTCTTTTCGAGCGAGATCCATGTCGATCTGATGCACATGGTGATGGGAGACGTCCTGGTCGTCGACGCGCAGCGACTTTGGATGATGGGAACGGTCACCGCGATCGTCCTCTTCGTCGTGATCTTGTTCTACCGCCAACTGCAACTGACCAGCTTCGATCCCATCATGGCGGCGTCGGTCGGCGTGTCGGCGACGCTGGTCGGCTATTTGCTGACGGCTTGCACTTCGTTGGTCGTCGTCTCGGCCGTTTCGATCGTCGGCATCATCCAAGTGGTCGGACTGTTGATCACTCCGGCGGCGGCCGCTTACTTGCTTTGCAATCGGCTGTCCCGAATGCTGATGCTCTCGGCGGTGCTGGGAGTCAGCAGCGTTGTGCTGGGAATCTACGCTTCGGCATGGTTCAACATCGGCGCCGGGTCGTCGATCGTGATGGCCGGAACGGTGCAGTTCATGACGATCTTGGCTTTCGCGCCGCACAATGGCTTGCTGGCCGGCACGATCCGACGTTGGCGTCAGGCGCCGCAACATATTATTGAGGACGTCCTCGGCTGCTTGCGACGCGACGAAACGCACGCGACTCGCTTCGAGACGATCCGCGCTTACGTGCATGCTCATCCCGCGATGCTTCGCCGCGTCCTGCAGCGGATGATGTCCCTCTCGCTGCTACAGCAAACGCCGGAAGGCTACATCCTGACCGAAGCGGGGCACCTCGAAGCGCGGCGGTTGATGCGGGCACACCGTATCTGGGAAACCTACTTGCAGCGCGTCGGTATGCCCGAAGAAACGCTGCACGACCGCGCGCATCTGCTGGAACATTTAAACGACGAGGCGACGGTCGACTACCTGGACGATCGCTTGGGACATCCGACGCGTGATCCGCACGGGCAAGAGATACCGGAGGATTTCGTCGACCTGGTTCCCGGGGCCGAAGTGAAAGCGAGCTTGTTGCGGGACGGCCATCGCGCCGCGGTCACCGCGATTCTGGACGATTTGAAGAGCGATCAGGTCGCCGTCGGGGATTTGATCGTCGCCGGCCCGCGCGAGCAGGACGATACGATCTGGACCTTCCGCTTGCCGAGCGGCGAGAAGCTGAAACTCGATCACGATGCGGCGGACCTGTTGATTGTTCGTCTGGCCGACCCGCTGCACGAGCCGCACCCGAACTAACCGTTCTTCTTTTTCGAGCCGACGCCGAACAAGACGCGATTCATCGTTTCGTTCTTGTTTCCCTTGGCCAGTTGCCGCTGCAAAAAGCCGGCGGCTCGTTCCGCCGCAACCAGAAAATCACGCACCGCCGGCTGATGATAGGCGACCGCGAACTGGAGCGGCCGCAGTCCGTTGACATTGTTCATCTCGAGATCGGCGCCCGCTTTGACCAGCACTTGCGCAACGTCCAAAAACCCTTTGCGAGCCGCCCAGTGCAGTGCGCCGCAGCCGTCGGGATCGCGGGCATCCAGATTCGCCCCTTTGTTGATCAACATCGTCGTCGCTTCGGCGTGCCCTTCGCGCACGGCGTAAAGCAGCGGAGTTTGCATCGTGCGAGTCGCGCGCATTTCCAGCTTAGCGCCTCCCTCCAACAATTCCTGCAGCGCATGCAATTTGCCATGCAAACTGGCGAGGTGCAGCGGCGTGTGGCCGTACTTCGACTCTTGCACGTCGAGATCGGCTTGCTGCAATGCGAACTCGCGAATCACTTCGCCGTCGTTGCGGCGGGCAGCGAACAAGACGCCCAGCAGCATCCGTTCTTCCACGCTTTTGTCCGGAATAAAAAAGCTGCGGCGGCACTTCAGACAAAGCACCTCATGACCGCGGGCTTCGTCCGGCACGACGCCCATGGTCTGACACAGCGGACAACGATAGTTCATCTGGAGCAGTCCCCAACCGCCGCCCAAACTTCGTTCGTAGAAAGAATACCAGCCCGTTACCACGTTTATATCGCAGCAACCTGGCGGCTCAGCGCGAAATCAGCCTCGCTTAACGTAAGAAGTAAGAGACTTCATCAGCGCTTCATCAAACGCCGTTACTACGGGGGGAGATGACGTCACGCTTTGACGCACGTTTATGATTTCAACAGCCGCCGGAGGGTCGCGATGTTGCGGGAGTCGTACGTCTCTCCCTCTTCTTCCCCCTTTGGAGTTTCCAGATACATCGGCATCTGCTTGAATCGCGCATCGTTCAGCAGCAGACGAAACGGCTCTTCTCCCAAGCAACCTTGGCCGATGTGTTCGTGGCGATCGACGCGCGAGCCGAGCGGCTTCTTGCTGTCGTTCAGATGGATCGCCTTCAACTTGTCGACGCCGATCAAATCTTCAAACTGCTTCCAGGTCTCTTCGTATTCTTTCTTCGTACCAAGCGGATATCCGGCGGCGAAGATGTGACACGTATCAAGACAAACGGCGACCCGATCTTTTTTCTTCACACCGTCGAGCATCGCCGCGATGTGCTCGAACTTGTGCCCCAGGCAACTCCCCTGCCCTGCCGTCGTTTCTAGCAAACAGATCGAATCGAGATCCGCGGTCGCCGCGATCACCTCGTCGAGCGCCTTGATCACCGCCGCAATTCCCTCTTCTTCACTGCTGTCGACATATGCGCCCGGATGAACGACAACGTACGGAATCCCCAATTGATCGGCCCGCTGCAGCTCAACGATCATCGCGTCGCGCGACTTCTCCCACAGCTCAGTCTTGGGCGAACCCATGTTGATCAGATAAGAAGCGTGCGACAGCGGATACCCAACCTTCTTCTCGGCCAACGCGTCCTTAAACAGCTTCACCTCTTTGTCGGTGATATCCTTGGCCCGCCACTGGTTGTTATTCTTGGTAAACAACTGAACGCACCCCATCGACTCTTCCGCAGCGGCGTTGACCGCTTTGTAGTAGCCGCCGGCGATCGACATGTGGGCGCCAAAGATAGGCATGATAGAAACCAATCTGGAAAATCTGTGTTCGAATTAGGGGGTCGGTGAAGCCGACTGTTTTGTTGATTGGTAAACTAGCAAAACTCCGCCGGAGTCGCTACCGGCCGAATTTCGCCACAGCCATTCGGCCATTCCCCCTTTTCAACCATCGAGTTGGCGAATCCAGGCTGGCCGCGACTTCCACACTCGAGTTCAGGGTAGAGCATGTCAGAAATTCGCACGACGCATTACGACGACGGGAAGTGGTGCGAACAGGAATACGTTGGGGACAAGCTAGACGGTCGCTGGACCGTCTACTTTGCGGATGGAAACAAGAATTGGGAACGACTGCATAAGAACGGACGCAAAGAAGGCTACTTCCGGCAATGGACTGAAGACGGCCGACTCGTCGAGGAGCAGTGGTACCACCTGGACCAACTTCACGGGACTTGGCGGAAGTGGGATGAAGTTGGTAACGAGAAAATCGTCGGCGTCTTCTACTGGGGATATCCTCGATCCGCCTTCGACACGACCCGCAATCCGGAATTCAATGCCGCAATCAAACCGTACATCGAAATCGAAACCGAAGAGGTTTCGAGCCGAATCGACGAAGTCCTAGCGGAGATGCGTCGGCCCACCCTGCGATTGAACAAGAAGCCTGTCAGCCCCAGCATAGATCGGGCCGAGATCGGGTCGTATTGGAACCATGTTGGCTTCCTTGGCGAAGCGGAGCAGTGGCCTTCATTTCAGGGAACGCCCCTCCATCCCATCCTACAGATCGACTGCAACGAGATTCCCTTCGCCGATAGTCCACTCAAGCAGTTTGCGCTGATAACGCTTTTCGCTGTCGACGACGTTCCACAGAAGTTGGGAGAAGGCATCGTGCTACGCGCTTACCGTCCCGGTGAAACGCTCGTATCAGTCCAACCTCCCTGCTCGCCGCTCGACGAGCCAGCGGCGTTGACCTTTGCACCATCCGATGCCGTCTATCCCGACGAAAACGACCTTCCTCCAGCAATCACCGCATACCTGGTCGACCATGATCGAGATATGCTCTTGCACCATGATGAGAAACTACTTTCTCGTCTGGGCGGTTGGCCGGGCTGGCTACAGAATGGCTGCGTGGCGTGGCTTGATTCGTTTGTGCTACAGGTTGACTCGCTGGACGTCGAGAATTGGAACTGCGGCGACGCTACCATTCACTACTTCTTTCTGAATCCGAGCGGCGAAGAGTTTTCCTGGATCCAGCAAATGTGCTGAGTCGTGGCTCCGACAGCGAGCTGAAATTCAAATCGATTACTTTTCCGGCGCCGCCCAATACGAATCGACCGCCGAGGCGTTCCGCCTAGTAAACGCCTTCCCCCCAACGTCCGCGGGGGAAATACGCGACATCTGCCCTGCATATTATCTCTTTTTTCCAGAGAAATTTCACACGCACGGCCACTCCCTCCGCCAAGCCTGTGTAATTCCAACCCCCATTATGACAATGTCCAGGCCATTCAACGAACACTACCGACGCATTAATAGCCCTGGATGAAGCGGCTGACGCCGTAAACCCTTAAGTTCTTAGAAGTTGATTCGCAAACGAAAGGGCATTAAGAATAGGGCAATTCAATTATATCCTTTTCTTTTTCAGGGAATTTCGTATGACTCTCATCCGGCGAAATGCTTTTACCCTGGTGGAACTTCTGGTCGTGATTGCGATCATCGGCGTCTTGATCGCCCTGCTTCTTCCTGCCGTTCAGCAGGCACGGGAAGCGGCTCGCCGAATGCAATGCACGAACAACCTGAAGCAACTCGGCCTGGCGATTCAGCTCTATCACGACGCCTACAATGCGTTCCCGGCGCTGCGTGCCGGTAATCCCAAAGGCGCCGCGAGCTATGCAGGCAACAATCGCCTGAACGCTCGCTTCGCCGTCTTGCCGTTCATGGAACAAAACGCCCTTTACGATCAAGGGATGGCCTCGGCCGTCGGGTCGTACGACAGCTCGGATCCGATTTGGAAGTCGACCGTCGATTCTTTCCTTTGCCCCAGCAATGCGGGCCCGACCGAATCGCCGGAAGCGCCGACGCAAACGGCCGGCATCGCCGACTACTACTTCTTTGCCGGCGATCGCCCGTACCGTTCTTATCCCGGCGGCACCTATACTTCCGGCACGCAAAACTCCGGCGTCTTTTTGAACGACGCCTGGTCACGGATGTCGTCGATCATCGATGGAACCAGCAATACCATGGGAACCTCCGAAGGGGTTCGTCCCGCGTCCAATCGTAGCTTCGGAGCGATCGTCACCAAGCCGAGCGCGACCAGTTGGCTTCCCGTTTCGCTGACTCCGCTGTATGACCGCACGACCAAGCAATATATTTCGACGGTCGGGGTCTTTTCCAGCCAACCTTTGCGCGGCTTCCGCGCCTGGGATGGGGCGATTCTCTTCACGGCAGTTACCGCCGCCACGCCGCCGAACTCGGTTTTGATTTCCGACGGCACCAGCCATGGCGGCAGCCAATATCTGCTCTCCCCGACTAGCTACCATCCGGGCGGCGTCAACGCCGGCTTCATGGATGGCTCGGTTCGCTTCATCAGCGACACTGTCGATACCGGCAATCAAGGCGCGAACTATCGGGATTACGCCGACACCAGTTCTCCCAGTCCTTACGGCGTCTGGGGCGCGATGAGCACCAAGGCCGGCGGAGAAGCGATTAGTTACTCCAACTAACGGTCGCTTCCCTCCACTCAACGACAGTTCATCTCAAGCGGTTGGAGAAATCATCATGATTGGCATTCGATCGATTCATGCCGCCCTGCTCTCTGGATGTGCAGCGGCGGCGCTGCTGGTCAGCGCTGGCTGCGGTCCGCGACTGGATCCCAACAAAGTCCCCGTCCAGGTGCAAATCAATTACAAGGGGGGCCCCATCGCCGAGGCGGTCGTCATCTTCGTCAGCGACGATGGACAATACGCCAACGGTCTCACTGGTTCCGATGGCGTCGCGCGGATGGGGACCAGCGCTCCGGGAGACGGAGTCTTTCCGGGACAATACAAAGTCGCCGTCGATAAGAGTCAGTTGATTGAGGAAAGCGACCCCAACGATCCAACCGGCATGAGAATCTTACGCAGCCAAGCGGTCTATCATGTCCCGGC
This sequence comes from Blastopirellula sediminis, assembly GCF_020966755.1. NCBI lineage: Bacteria > Pseudomonadati > Planctomycetota > Planctomycetia > Pirellulales > Pirellulaceae > Blastopirellula > Blastopirellula sediminis. Next base: position 1,211,631 of record NZ_JAJKFT010000004.1, on the reverse strand, counting down.
TCGCTATTCCGATTTCATGAAGTCGGGCCTGACCGTCGACGTGTCGAAGGAAGGCCCAAGCGATTTCGTCTTCGACTTAGTCGACAAATAAAGAACGATTCCGCTTACAGCAACTGATGAAACAAAATCATCATTACCATTCCCAAGATCAACGTGGCCCACGTGATCGTGGCGAAGACGCCCATGAAGTAACCGATCTGCGTCGGTAGAACCGAGCCGGCGTCGAGTCGTCCCTGGCGATGCGCTTCGAGGTCAGCGGCGCCGGTTCCCCAGGCCATCACGGCGAACACCGGGCAGCCAACCCAACCCAGGATGCCAAACAGGACGATCATCACCCCGCGTTCCGAAAGCCGCGGTCCGGTGGGGCCGGGCACGTTCACCCTTGGCGCCGCTTTGAACGGATTGCCGCTGCTTACGGCCGGCGGCAATCGCAGTACCGGAAAGACGGCGGCCGCCCCTTGCCACGGGCCATCCAGCGTCATTTTCACGTCGCACTTGTCATCGACGCGTCCTTGGCAGACCCACTCTTCCAATTGATCCACCGGCATGGGTCCGTAGATTCGCCCCTCTGGAATTCGGAGCGACGCAATCGCCGGAACCGGCGGTCTCTCGCTTTGCCCCTCCGCCTTGAATTGATGTCCGCACGCCGGACAGCGGACGTTTCCGGTCGGCGAGCTGTCCAGTTCGAGCAGACGATGGCAGCCGGGGCATTCGAGCGAGATGGTCATGCAAAGCCGAGGGGAGAGGAGAATCTAGCGAAGTCGTCAAGACGGCGGGACTTACGCGCACAAACAGGTTCATTGTCTGTCAGTTTACCGCGAAATGGTTGATTTTCATCGCCGCGCGTCAGTAAAATCAATGGCACAGTCATTCCCTCTGGCTCGCCGCAATCGGCGAGTGGCCTAATGGACGCCACCTCTCTTTATATCGCCGTCGGTCTCGCGGTGATCGGTTTCACCGCGATCGCCCTAGGAGTTTGGCTGCGCGCGAAGAGCCAAAAGAAGAATGCCCGCGTCGATTTCGTCTCGGCACGCAAGCGATTCTCGATGCAACGCGAGTTTCTGGAAGCGAAGTTCGAAACGATCGCCAGCCAATCGGGACGCCCTCGCGGTTTGATCTGGAAAGAGTGCGATTTCCAGTCCGAAGTCCAATTTGCCCGCGATCCGGCCAATGACCAACTACGTGCCTTCGTAGCGGTTACGATCAGCTTTGAAGCGATCGAAGGGGGCGAGATGGAAGAGGTCGAAGCGGTCTCGAATCTACGAGCCGCGACCGCCGTTTTCTCGTACGTCGACGGCAACTGGATGACCGACGGCCGCACGATCTTCAATCTGAGCCCCCGCCAGGCGATCGAACACTACCGCCACACCCCAGAAACCGCCCCCGCCCCGGTCCGCTAAACCAGCGGCGGCGATCTCTCCTCCATCTCGGCACGCTGGCGCAACCGCGAATTCCGGCAAGAACCACCTACCAGCCAACAAGTTACGCGCCTCCAGCCAGGGATTTCCGCCCAGCCCCCAACCGAGTACCATGAACCTTCGCGCCGAACTGCTCTCCTCCGAGCAGTAAGACGTCGTGGGCCAGTAGCTCAGTCGGTTAGAGCAGGGGACTCATAATCCCTTGGTCGCGGGTTCGAGTCCTGCCTGGCCTACCTGGATAGAGGGGGAATCGGAGCAAATAGAGGCAAGTTGTTGTCGTATCTCGGTTTCCGACATATCGCCTAAACTGCCCTGCTCCGATATTCCCGACATATCCGCAATCTGCCGCATCAAATCCAGCATCAGTTTTTCGCCAGCATCCTCAGCGGCCTTTCCCGCTGCTGCGGTGTCGTAATCGCTCTGGGTCGTCTTCAAATAGTGCCGAGTGGCAATTCGCGGGCTGTTGCCCATCCAGCCGCACACCACATGCGTCGGCCACTGGGCCTCCAGTTCGGTCTGACGCGTTGACCGCATCGACTGGAACAACTTGGGCCACGGAACCACCCCTGCCCGCTCGATGATTATCCGCATCCGTTTTCGCAGGTAGGCGGCGTTAAGGGTGTTCTTCTTGCGTGTCACGTTGACGACGTAAATTTCGCCACCCTGGGCTTTCGCATCGGCCTCATCCAAGTAGGGCTTCAATTCCTTGAAGATAGGCACGAACCGCTCCGCCTTGCCGTAACGGGCCGTCTTGGGGCTTCTAATCAGAATCTTGTTCTGGTCCCACAAGATGTCGTCCCATCGCAAGTTGTTCAGCTCGCTGGGAACGCGTACGCCAGCATATCGAGCCAATGCGAACACTAGGCGCCACTGGGTCGACGAGCACGCTTCAAATACTTTGGCCGTCTCTTCCGGCGTGACGAAATGGACGTCGCCCACGTTGTCGCGAGTCTTCACGCCATCGAACGGGTTTTCATCCAGCAGGCGCTTTCGTAGCGCCGCTCGGAAGTAGGTACGGGCAGTCTGGATATGCTTGTGAACCGTCGCCGCTGAATTGATCCCTTCGACCGTCGGCAAGTAGCGGTGGAACTCGTCAGCGTCACCGGGAGTGATGTCCGACAACTGTTTGTCTGCTCCAAAGAATTCCAGTAGATGCTTTTTCGTCGCGCCATTCTTGAGCAACGTAGCGCGCTCCCAGTCGCCCCGGCTTTTAAAGTAGGTGTCGAGCCATTCGCCCAAACTGTAGAACCGCTTCAGCTTTTCGCGGAGTGGTTCGGGCGCTCCCTTCCAGTCTCGATGGCGTAGAAAGGTTTGCGGGTCTTGATGCGCCGCACCAACCATGCTGGAGACTGGCAAACCGATATCGGCGAAATCGGCAATCAGAAAAGATAGCTCGCGCTCATCACGAGTCATGCCCCGAAAACGTCATTGCACTTCTTGACCTTGCCCCTCGGCTTGAACAGCTTCAGATCAAGGCGATAGGAAAACTTATCGACATAGAAATCAAGCATCGCTCGCTCCAGCCCGTTGCACCGCCTCGATAACGCCAGCCTGCTTCAGATCTTCCAGGCAGCCTTCGACAAACTCTGCTACGGCGCCCGCTTGATCCTCTTGCATCAATAACCAGGCCAACGGCTTGACGATATTGACGACGCGCCAGGTCGATTCTTCGGGATCGGGAATCGTCCACTCCGGGTTTCGCTTTTGCAGGGCCTCGAAGTGATCGGCGACTGCGTTTCTAACTTGGCTGCTAATGGGGGAACTAGGGCTGACCTCGATCCAAACTCGAGCGACGTCGCGATGTATCCCGGCACATAGAGATAATTCCATGGTCGGCTTGCGTTTGCCGTTGGGGACCAAGTAACCCCAAACCATGCTCCGGACGCTGGGGCGGAACAGGGCCTTTTGATGCGCCACCTTTTCGAACCAAATCCCGGATTGCTCGAAAACCTGCCGCAGCGGCGAAACGAGACTATGAATGCGACTGGCGCACGCTTTCCCTTGCTGCGCATAGGCCCGAATCAGGGCGAGATCTTCGATGTCGATGCGGTGGTCGCTCATTTCGCTTGGGTCCTGCAAATATCTCAAGAGAAAGCCCAGCAGATGCTCGGCGAAGACTTTTTCGTTGGGAGCTAGCGAATTGGTTTCGAGCTGTTGTTCGATCCAATTCCCTAGATCGGTCCAACGCAAACAATGCCAACGGGGCCGGAGCTTGCCGGCGGCGACCAGTTCGGCGATGTGGTGGGCGTGCGAAGGAATGGAGAGGACGATGCCCGCCTTGCGGTCGGCGGCGACGTTTTGAACCTCGAGCCAACGGTCGTAGTTTTCTAGCTGCGTCACCGACGCCGCGAAATCTTCGACCGGCTCTTCCTCTTCGCCGTAGGTCTCGCCGGAGGAGTGATGAATGCCGGCCTGCACTTTGATTTCGATCGTCCAAAGCAAAACCGGCGTATGCGTTTCATCGTGGCGATCAAACCCAACGATCCGCAGGTCGTCGCGCTTGCCGCCGACGGCCTGTTCGGTTTCAATCTCATAGTCGAGTTCCGCCAGAGGCAGATCTTGCCAGCCGCATTGATCGGCGAACTGCTGGAAGATGAAGGTGCGAAGCTGCGGACAGTTGAGCAAAACGACGCAGAGCATCTCGGCACAGCTGCGCTCGCGCATCGGCCGATTGGGATTGGTCGGATTGCGAATGATCCGGGCGAACAGATTCGCCGACGGCTTGGGAATTGGTACCCGTACCGCCTTGATCTTGGGTGATCGAT